>JAPKMW010000086.1 GCA_026645575.1 Caldilineaceae bacterium | reverse complement strand
CAATGCTGAAGGACCGCTTTGACGATTTTGGTTCTTATTTTCAGCCTTTTCTGGTCTTGACATTGGGGTCAACTATAATTAGAGATAAAATAGAGGGATTGGCTAGTGATCATTCTATTGAAGAAGGGCTTCGTTCTATTGAAGGACAGGACTGTTACAATGGTTGGGAGTACGAGCTAAGATACTTACTTTATAAGTATGAAGAGCATCTCGCTAAAAATGATGGTATTAAGGTTAATGATGACATTTGGAGATTAATATGGTCTGAAACACCAACTACGACGATTGAACATATTCATCCCAAAACCTCTGCCCCTGATAAATGGTGGATTGGAAAGCTCAAACTTGCTCTTCCTCGTGACAGATATATTCACTGTCTAGGAAATCTCATTCTTCTCCCTCCCGGTATAAATTCACAATCAGGAATAAAATCATTCCCTGAGAAAAAGATGATTTACAACAAACATCGTACTAGGCTTATGGAATCGATTATGAATAAAGATGATTGGAATGAATCAACAATTATCGATCGTGAAAAAGAATTAATTGAATGGATCAAATCAACATGGGGATAACTCAAAAGATTTTTATCTCTTCTTTTGAACGTGTTAATATTTTACTGTCTCAATAAATTTTTTGAGGTACCCTATCCAGATTTATTTAGATAACTAACAGCCGTAACTCGCTGTATTATAGTAATAAACCTTACAAGTCAGTCTCGACTACTTCATGCTTATTTCCCACACTCCAATATTTGATACCTTTTCTTTCAACTTGGCACTTTCCAAAATATGATCTACAATTAGAACATGGGAGCTAGACCCAGTGGCTCGTAGTTATGCGGACCGTGATCTCAAACTTTTATTCGGCTTATCGGCGGCGCGTTGTGCTTTCCCCCACTGTCGGCAGTTATGCATTATCGAACCGACTGTATATGATCCGGCTGCTATGGTCGGCCAGATCGCTCATATCGTCGCCCATAGCAGCCAAGGCCCACGGGCCGACACGGCACTCCCCGAACGGGAGCGGGATCACTATGACAACCTGATCCTGTTGTGCGCCACCCATCATGCCCAAGTGGATGGGCAGGCCCATACCTATACCATTCAACAGTTGCGCCAGTGGAAGGCCGACCACGAACAGTGGGTGCAAAGTACACTGGCCCAAGAAATGCCCAATGTGACATTTCGGGAACTGGAAATGGTTACGAGCACCATTACAGCCTGGCCGATAGCCGTAACCATTGACTTTGCAATAACGCCTCCACAAGAGAAAATGCAGCGGAATAGACTCACCGAGAAGAGCAATTTCCGCTTGTCAATTGGGTTGAGCAAAGCCAAAGAGGTGAGCCAGTTCGTTGAACATATCGCCGCGCTGCGCCCAACCTTTCCGGAACAACTCACCGCCGGCTTTTTGAACGAATACCAGAAGTTGCTGGGGAATGGGCTGATGGGTGATGCACTCTTTGAAGCGATGACCGATTTTGCCAGTGGCGGCAGCAGGGAGTTTGATCGCAAAGCCGCCGGTATTGCTGTGGTCGCCTATCTTTTTGAGAAGTGCGAGTTGTTCGAAAAATGATTCTACCGACAAAGCATATCTCAACCGAACGATCTCTGCTTGGCATTGGCGCCGTCCTGTTGACGCGCTTGGAGCAACCGCGCACCATCAGCGGGTTGTGGGAACGGGCGCGGGTTATTCCAGAGGTTGTCTCCTTTGAACGTTTTGTTTTAGGGCTTGACCTGCTCTATACCATCGGTGCCATTGAACTAGTTGATGGCTTAGTACGGAGGCGGCAATCATGATCCATGCCGTACGCGCCAACCAAGCTTCCTTTAAGACGGTGGAATTCACCTCTGGCTGCAATGTGGTCATGGCCGACCGCACCAAGGAGTCAACGAAAAAAGAAACGCGTAATGGTTTAGGCAAATCGACGCTCTTGGAGATTATTCACTTCTGTCTGGGCGCTGGAGCAACCGCCAAACAAGGGCTGCTTGTTGACACCTTAGCCGGTTGGGAATTTACCCTCGATCTCACCCTCCAAGGTGAACAAATTTCGGTTACCAGAAGCACCGCCACCCCGGCAAAAGTATATATTGCCGGGAATACCGCGACCTGGCCGATCCAGCCCTGGTATGACAACAAAAATGACCGTTTTACGCTTGAGGTTAAAGAGTGGAACAAAGTATTAGGTCATCTGCTTTTTGGTCTTCCTACCGCTATCGAAGGAGAATACCGTCCCACCTTTCGGAGCTTGCTTTCCTACTTTATTCGTCGGGGGCGCGACGCCTTTTCAACACCCTTTGAACACCACCGCAAGCAACATGAATGGGACAAACAAGTTCACAATGCGTTCCTGTTGGAACTGGCTTGGGAAGATGCCTGCGCTTGGCAAACGCTCAAGGATAAACGAAAAACAATCAGCGAATTGCAAAAAGCAACTTCCCAAGGCATGATCGGCGAAGTGGTTGGCTCACGCGGACAACTGGAAGCCACGAAAGTTCAGTTGGAAGCCAAAGCGCGCCAAGAACGCGAAAATTTGCAATCCTTTCGCGTTCATCCTCAATATCGTGAAATCGAAGAACAAGCCAATCAACTGACCCAAGCCATTCACCACGACACCAACAGCAATATTGCTGATACACAGTTGCTTACCATGTATCGCGCCAGCATTGAACAGGAACGGGAACCGGCGCAAGGGGAAGTCACCCGTTTGTATGAAGAAGCCGGCATTGCGTTGCCTGGCCTAGTGCAGCGGCGCCTGGAGGAAGTGCAAGCGTTTCATACCCAAATTGTCGTCAACCGTCGTCAATTCCTTGCTGCCGAGATTGATCGCCTGAGTAGAGTCATCGCTGAACGTACAGAAGCCATTGCCCAAAAGACAGTGCAACGCGCAAGTTACATGCAAACATTACAAACTCACGGTGCATTGGAAGAATATATGGAATTGCAACATCTGCACCTAAACACAGAGGCACAAATTCGCGATATTGACCACCGAATTGAGAGTCTCCGGCGGCTTGAAGAAGGGCAAAGTGAGTTACGGCTTGCACAAGAACATTTGCAAAGACGGGCGCGCCATGATTATGATGAACGAAAAGCACAGCGCGAACGCGCTATTGCTCTGTTTAATGCCAATTCGGAAGCGCTATATGACGCTCCTGGCCGTTTAATCATCGATATTGGCCCTAACGGCTTTCAATTTGGGGTGGAAATTGAACGCTCTGGTAGCCAGGGGATTAGCAGCATGAAAGTGTTTTGCTACGATCTAATGCTGGCGCAGCTTTGGTCAAGTGAGGAGCCGTCACCGAGTTTTCTCATTCATGATAGCACCATTTTTGATGGCGTCGACGAAAGACAGATTGCGCTGGCCTTGCAACTTGCTGCCCGCATGTCAACAGAATATGGGTTTCAATACATCTGTACCTTAAACTCCGATACAATTCCCTGGGCCGAATTTGATCCTGACTTCGATTTAAACGCGTTTGTACGCCTGCGGCTTACCGATGAAACGAATAGTGGCGGGTTACTGGGCATTCGATTTTAAGCTTTTGAAACACCTCAACTTGCTATACCGCTACTACGCCACTTCATTGGCCGCGCCAGCCCAACTTTGTTATCCCATTCTAACTGATCTTGCGGTGCGAGAAATTTTCTAGATTAGGGTCGAAATCACCCACGATCCGACAAAGCGCGATGGTATTGCCTGGGCGTTAGCCAGAACCGGTAAGTTTAATCCGGCTGCTTTGCTAAAAGGCGCTGATGATAACCTTAGAAGCTGGATCAGTTACATTGTCGGTTATGGCAAAGAACGCTTCACGCAGGCTGATGTTGAAGCCATTTGTCAAGCTGATCCTGAAGTTTATTTTGCGGCCAGCGTCTTGTGGCAGATCCTGGCAAGTTGGGTCAATGAGTTGAGAGAATATTAACATGCAAAGCAAACCCTTGTACCACACCCCCAAAGGCCAAGCCTACGTTGGCGATGCACTCCAGCTATTAGCCGAATTGCCTGACAACAGCATAGATCTGGTGCTAACCTCGCCCCCCTTCGCCCTGCAACGGCAAAAGAGCTATGGCAATGTCGAGGAGACCGCCTATGTTACCTGGATTAAGCCTTTTGGACAAGAAGTCTTCCGGGTGTTAAAAGAGAGTGGCAGCTTTGTCCTTGACCTCGGCGGCGCTTACCGTTCGGGGATGCCATCCCGTTCACTTTACAACTTCCGCGTCCTTCTGGCTTTTTGTGACGACATTGGCTTTCACCTGGCCGAAGATTTCTACTGGTTCAACCCCGCCAAGTTGCCGTCACCGATTGAATGGGTTAACAAACGGAAAATTCGCGCTAAAGATGCCGTCAATACAGTCTGGTGGTTTAGCAAGAGTGAGTTTCCCAAAGCGGATGTGCGCAAAGTGCTGGCGCCATATTCCGAGCGCATGAAAAAATTGATTGAAGATCCGGAGGCGTTCTACAAGCCTCAAAAACGGCCATCGGGCCATGACATTAGCGCCAGTTTCGGCAAGGATAACGGCGGCGCAATCCCATCCAACCTGTTGTCGATTCCCAACACGGACAGCAATTCAAGCTATCTTCGCCTTTGTAAAGAATTTGGCTTGGAACGTCACCCAGCGCGTTTCCCTGCCGAACTGCCGGCCTTCTTTATCAAAATGTTGACCGAGGAAAACGATGTCGTACTTGATATTTTTGGCGGCTCCAACACTACCGGTTTCGCTGCCGAAGCACTCAACCGCCAATGGCTGACCTTTGAACTCAATCGTGACTATCTGGTCACTTCCGTCTTCCGCTTTCTCGAAAGGTATGATGGCGGTGAAATCAAAGAAGTTTTGAACTACCTGCACCTTCCTGCTGCCGCTTATGCGCTCAACAATGTCTATTGCAGCCTTGATCCGGCTACGACTGTTCCACAAAAGCAAAAACAGGTTCGCCAACCCTTTCTGTTACATGAAGAAAATGAGTGTGAAGTCGATAGCGATTTTCCCCTGAAAGATACCGTGCTGCTCTTTACCGAACCAACGGAACCCGTTGCACAAGAGGACTGGGCTGTGCTGCAATGAGTTGTCACAGCCACAGGGTTACTTATATAGCCCCCTTGATTTTTACCGAACATGCGTTCTGGTGCTACACTACACCCAATGATCCCATTCAACCCTGGCAAAGGCGAAGCGCATGACCTCCAAGATGATTGCATTCGGTTGGTACGGCGGTAAATATACTCACCTAGATTGGCTGCTCCCCCTCCTCCCGCAGACCACCCACTACTGTGAACCCTTTGGCGGCTTGACGGTGCTAAAGGGGGAATAAGCATGGCAATAACACTAATCGCCGATGTCTACCAAGATGCGGTTGCTGTATCGACCGCCAATGTAATGGCGGTTGCCAATAAGCGGGCGAATGAATTAGGTGTTGATAGTTTGAATAGCCTCATTACGATGACCCAATATTTGCAAGACGGGGCGATGTTCTGGCGCGTCAACTAGGGTCCCAAGGAGTATATCAACAGGCGTGGCGGCGACTTGCTCATTGATGTAGATGCACTTCATGGTAAAATTGAGCGCGTGCTGTGAGGACAGTAAAAGGCGCACCGGCATCAACGCCAACTGGCGCTTGACCGGCCAGGGCGACAGGTTCAACGCCGCGTTGAGTGCGGTGGAGACGGGGATGGGAGAAGTGTGGTCGGTTCAGCAGCCGCTAGGTGTCATCCATCAAAACATCGTTTCGCAGATTCTTTCAATTGATGGCAATTGAATCATCATCACACCGTTTCGTTACTATCGCTGTAACCACGTCTCCTGGACATGTAACCAAACAACGCCATTGGGCGCCCCGGCCTGCGTCTGAAAGAGTCCCGTACTCAGGCGCGCTGTTGTCTTGGCTTCGTTTACTTGCCACTCTTCATAGGTCAACAGCGCCAGGTCACCCACCTGATGACGCAGTTGATGATTTTGCGTCCAGATGCGGATGCCGGGTTGACGACCGTGGGCAGCACGCAAGCCGGTAAGTAAGGCTGGTCGTTCGGCGAGCGCACCGTTGGGGCTGATAATGGCAAAGCCATCCGCCATCACACCGGCAAAGCGGGCAAAATGTTCATCGGTGTTCGCCAGCGTACCCGAAAACCATGCCTGAAAAAAGTCATGTAACTCGCAAATTTCGGCTTTGCATTGGGTAAACATTAGAGATTCCCTGTCATGTATAGCTCACCCTGCTCGAAACCGCGGGCGGCGTAGTAGCCACGGGTGCCGGTGGCGGCAATTACACTAATTTGGCGGAAACCAGCCGCGCGACTGAGTCGGCGCGCTTCGTCAAGGAGGCGAGTACCCAGACCAACATGTTGGGCCTGCCCTTCGCTTTCGCCATCAATTGACAGCGCCGGACCGTAAACATGCACTTCGCGGATCATGGCGCTCTCGGCGATTTCGTCCAGAAAGGCGCGACTGCCCAACCCTGGCGCCAACGGTAGACTCAGACGCAAAAAGGCGGCGATCAGCCCCGGTTGGCGACTCTGCTCATGGGTGACAAAGTGGAGAAAGTGTTCGCGCGTCAGGTCAGTGTTGTAGGTGTAGGTGCGCAATTCCAGTTCGTCGGCGGTGACGGTGCGGCGTTTGATCTCATGGCAGCGAATACAGCCGCACTGTTGCCCACGGCGCGCTAACTCTTCATGCACCACCTGACGTAGGTTGCTCAATTTGACCCCGGCTTGAATATGATGGGCCGGAATGTCCCGGAAAAGCCGGTTGACCCGTGTATAGGGCGGAATCGTCGGCTTGACATCAGCCAGCAAATTCACCAGTTCGGCTTCACTATAAGGTTGATAGTCACCGGCCAACCAGCGGTCGTATAGCTCAGTCTCCTTGATCAGTGAACAGGGATAAATTTTCAATTCATCCGGGCAGATGGCCGGATCGCTAAAGAAGCGGGCGAAGTCGGCGCGATCTTTATTCGGCGTGGCGCCGTAAAGATTGGGCATCCAGTGTAGATGCAATTTGAAACCTGCTGTGCGCAACAATCCTAACGCAGCGCGTACCGACTGGACATCATGGCCGCGCTTGTTCAGGGTCAAAATCTCATCATCCAAACTTTGTACACCGATCTGCACTTTGGTCACGCCTAGTTTGCGTAGGTGGCGAATCTCTTCCGGCGTCACCCAGTCGGGGCGCGTTTCGATCACCAAACCGACATTGCGGTGCTGAGCGGTAACATTTTGCTGCTGGGCATCCAGCAACGAGACCGACCCCGGATAGGTCGGGTTGCCGACGGCATTCATGGCATCAAAACAACGTTGGATAAACCACTCGCGGTAATCTTTGCTATAGGCGCTCCAGGTGCCGCCCAGGATCAGCAATTCTACCTTTTCGGCATCATGGCCGATGCTTTCAAAGGATTGAATGCGCCCCAAGGTTTGGCGATAGGGGTCAAAGCCATCGCGCTCGGCGCGTTGACAGCCTGGCTCGTCGTAAATATAGCTCTTGGGCATCCGCCAATCGTCAGGACAGAAGATACACTTGCCGGGACAGCCGGCCGGCGCCGTCAGCACCGTCACCGGCGCCACACCGCTCTGCGTGCGCATGGGCTTCATCTGGATGCGCGTCATTAACAGCGGGTCGGCTTCCAGATCCCCCTCGGCCACCAAATGGCGGTAGCCGGCGATTAACTCCGCTTTGGAGTAGAACCCTTTGCCGTCCTTGGGAAAGCGGGATAAAATAGCTTTTAAACTCGTTCGCAGATCCCAGTCAGCTTCCGGCGTCTTGAGGATGCGTTGGAAGATGGCGTGCAGTTGCGCACTGTGCGCAGCCGGCTCGTAACCGCTCCGTTTGCGTTGCCAGGCTTCGGTCTTGTCGAGAATGTCTTGTGGAATTTCTTCCAACGGGATGATACGTTTCATGGATTGTTCGTTATGACTATCGTTCTTACAGAACCTAACCGTGTTGCGTGTTGCGTGTACCGGTAGAAAGGTATTTCAGTTTTATGAGAACCAAGCGCCAAAGCGCAGCTATCGTTTGCTATTACGCTGATAGCAATTGGTCAGTACACGCAATACGCAACACACACATGCTATCCATTATACCACAGATCCGCCTATGAACAGCATGAGCAAGGCAACACAACAACGACTACTGGCCTTGAATCGGGAGTTTTATGCTACAGTGGCGGAACCTTTTGACGCGACGCGGGCAGGCTTACCGATTGGGTGGCAGGGGTTGCGGGCCTGGTTGCCGATGCCATCTGCGGATCACCCGTTGCGGGTGTTGGATGTGGGGTGTGGCAATGGGCGCTGGGCGTGGGCGCTGGAGGAGTGGGGCATTCGCTGTGCCTACACAGGCGTCGATGGTGATGAAAAATTGCTGCGATTCGCGGCGGAGAATACGCGTCACTTAACAGGGGTGCAGGCTGCCTTTCACGAAACGGATTTTACGACGCCACTGTGGTTTACGGCGTTGGGGTTGCCACCAGGCTCATTTGACCTGATCGTCTGTCTGGCGGCGCTTCATCATGCGCCGGGGTATGATCTGCGGGCGCAGGTGGTGCAGAGTTTGGCGAGCCTGCTGGCGCCCACCGGTGTCCTGATCTTTTCACACTGGCAATTTTTACGCAGTGAACGGTTTGTCCGCAAGCAGATTGCATGGCAAACTATCGGGTTGACTAGCGCTGCGGTGGAAGCGGGGGATGCGCTCCTGCCCTGGCAACAGGGGGGCTATGCCGTGCGCTATGTCCACCAGATCGATGAAGCGGAGATGGCTGCTTTAGCCCAAACCGCCGGTTTACAGGTGCTAACTAACTTTTACGCCGATGGGAAAGAGGGCAATCTAAATTTGTATGTCGTGTTGACGAACGTGCGGCGTGATTCGTGGACTGAGCCTGTCGAAGATCACGAATCACGCCGCACGTAGCACGCTGTGGTGAAAAAAGAGGAAGAATCGTGAGTAAAAGTGATAGTCGTACACAAACCCTGATTGAGGCTTTTCAATCACGTTTCCAAGGGGAGCCGACGGCGGTGGCGGTAGGACCGGGGCGGGTCAATTTGATTGGCGAACATACCGATTACAATGATGGCTTTGTCCTACCGGTGGCCTTAAAGCGCGATGTGCGGATTGTCTTTCACCCGCGCGCTGATCGCCAGGTGCGGCTCTACTCGGTTGAATATGATGGTTGGTTTGAATTCAGCCTGGATCAAATGGCCTACAACGATGACATCTTATGGAGCAACTACATGCAAGGGGTGGCCTGGTCGTTACAGGAAGCCGGCTTGCAACTGGTCGGCATGGATGCGGTGGTCAGTGGTAATGTCCCCAAGGGCAGCGGTTTGAGCAGTTCGGCAGCCTTGGAGATTGCCACGGCGCACGCCTTTATGTATGCCAGCGGTCAGGAAGGCAAATTAACGGGGCCGCAGGTGGCAAAAGCGGCGCAGCGCGCCGAAAACGCCTTTGTTGGCGTTAACTGCGGCATTATGGATCAATTTATCAGCATGTTGGGCGCCGAAAATCATGCCCTGCTGATTGATTGTCGCAGCTTGGAGTATCAGTTGGTGCCTTTCCCCGAAACCGGTTCGTTGGTTATTGGTAATACCAAAGCGAGTCGTTCGCTGGCGAGCAGCGCCTACAACCAACGGCGGAAAGAGTGCGAAACCGGCGTGGCGCATCTCCAACAAGTGCTACCCGGCATCAAAGCGTTACGCGATGTAACCAGCGAACAACTGGAAGCCCACAAGGATCTCCTCGATCCGGTCGTCTATCGTCGCTGTCGGCATGTGGTGGGCGAGAATGAACGGGTTTTGCAGACAGTCGCCGCACTCCAACAAGGGGATCTCGCCGAGGTTGGCCGGCTGATGAATGCCAGCCACGAAAGCCTGCGCTATGACTATGAGGTGAGCAGCGAAGCGCTTGATGTGATGGTGGATGCCATGCGCAGCGCTCCGGGGTGCTATGGCGCCCGGTTAACCGGCGCCGGCTTTGGCGGCTGTACGGTGGCATTGGTCGAGCCGGGGGCTGAACAGGGCATTGCCGACATGATCTATGACAAATATCCCAAGGCGACCAACATCTGGCCGGAGGTCTACACCACACGCGCCAGCAACGGCGCTTATGTCCAACCGTTGGATACAATAGAATAAGGATTGGGCGTGAATACTTCTACAGTTGTGGGGCCGGCGTGGTTACAACGCGACGGCAAATGGGCGAAAACGGTTGGCTATTATATTGCGTTTGTGGCGCTTGGCCTGGTCTCTGCGTCGCTAGGGCCGACCTTGAACGGGCTAGCCGCGAACACCGGCAGCACCTTGGGGCAAATCAGCTACCTCTTTCTGGCCCGTTCCTCTGGCTATCTGCTCGGTTCGGTGTTGGCCGGTCGCGTCTATGATCGGACGGCGGGTCACCCACTGATGGCGGCGGCGCTGGCGGTGATGGTGGCAATGGTTTTCGTGGTGCCGACCCTTTCGTTGTTGAGCGTTCTCATCCTCATCCTGCTGATCCTGGGACTGGCGGAGGGGTTGTTGGATGTGGGGGGGAATACGCTGCTGGTTTGGGTGCATCAACCGAACGTCGGGCCTTATATGAATGCGCTCCACTTCTTCTTTGGGCTGGGCGCCTTCTTTTCGCCGCTGATTGTGGCGCAGGCGATCTATCGGAGCGGCGACATTACCTGGGCCTACTGGTTGTTAGGGTTGCTGCTTGTTCCGGTGTTGCTCTGGTTCGTGCGTCTCCCCAGCCCGCCCCTGCGCCGCCACAGCGATAGCGAAGTGGTCGAACCGGTGAACTATCTCTTTGTCGGCCTGATGATGCTCTTCTTCTTCCTCTTCGTCGGCGTTGAGGTGAGCTATAGCGGCTGGATCTACACCTATGCCGTGGAAACGGGTCTGGCCGATGCGACAATGGCGGCTTATCTCAATTCCACCTTCTGGCTCACCTTCACCATTGGTCGGCTGATTGGGATTCCGATTGCTGCCCGTTTTCGCCCGCGCAACATTCTCCTGGTCGATCTGCTGGGCTGTCTCGCCAGTGTCGCCATTGTGTTGATCTGGCCCACCTCGGCCACGGTTCTCTGGATCGGCGTGGCGGGGGCCGGGTTGGCGATGGCGTCGGTCTTTGCCGTCGCCCTTTCCTGGGCCGAACGACGCGTCCATATCACCGGCTTTATCACCAGTTGCTTTTTCATCGGCACCAGCACCGGCGCCATGTTTTTCCCCTGGTTTATCGGTCAACTCTTTGAGGCGTATGGCCCGCGCGTCACCATGCTGACCATCTTCGTCACCGACATTGCGGCGTTAGCGATCTTTGGCCTGCTGATGATCTATGGCGGGCAGCCGAAAACACGTACCGTTTGAGCGCGCTGTCAGCACGTTTTCCCCAACTACCAACCAATCTCAATCGAGGAGGAACGTATGCCATTATTATTTGATATGCCCTTTGAAAAGCTCCACACCTACGAGGGCACCAACCCGCGTCCCGCAGATTTTGATGACTACTGGGATCGGGCGCTGGCGGAGATGAATGCGGTCGATCCCAAGGTCGAACTCGTGCCGGCGGACTTTCAGACGCCCTATGCCCAATGCAGCCACATGTATTTCACCGGTGTTGGCGGGGCGCGCATTCATGCCAAGCTGTTGCAGCCGAAGAATGCCAAGGGGCCGCATCCCGCCGTGTTGATGTATCACGGCTATTCCGGCAATGCCGGTGATTGGATGGATAAACTCGGTTATGTCGCCATGGGTTATACAGTCGCCGCGCTCGACTGTCGCGGCCAGGGTGGCTTGTCCGAAGATGTCGGTGGCGTCAAGGGGTGGACATTGCGTGGGCATATTATCCGCGGCTTGGACGATGTGCCGGAAAAGCTCTACTATCGCCAGATGTTCCTCGACACTGCGCAGTTAGCAAAAATTGTGATGGACATGCCGGATGTCGATGCTACACGCGTCGGTGCGACTGGTGGCAGCCAGGGCGGTGGGTTGACCTTGGCGGCGGCAGCCCTGGAGCCGCGCATCAAGTTGGTGGCGCCGGTCTTCCCCTTCCTGTGCGACTACCAGCGGGTTTGGGACATTGACCAGGACAAAGATGCCTACGCCGAATTGCGCGAATATTTCCGCCGCTTTGACCCCCGCCACCTGCGCAAAACGGAAATTTTTACGAAGTTGGGCTATATCGATGTCCAACATCTCGCCAAGCGTGTTCGGGGCGAAGTGTTGATGGCAGTAGGGTTGATGGATACTATCTGTCCGCCTTCGACGCAATTTGCCGCCTATAACAAGATCCCATCGAAGAAATCCTATCTTATCTACCCGGACTTTGCCCACGAAAGTTTGCCGGGGAACAATGACGCGATCTTCCAGTTTATGATGGGATTGTAGGGATACAGACGCGGATTCAGGCAACGCAAATTCAGACACGGTCATGAAGTCGAAAACAAAAATCTACGCCACCTAAATCTGCGTCTGTACCCCCTTGCTCTATTTTGGGAGAAGAAAAACCTTACTGTGAAAGCACTATTCTCCTGGTTACGTGGTTTATGGTCAGACGGCAACGCAACTGTCCAAGAAGCAGCGCCGCCTGGCCGCCCCCATCAACACCCCCATTCGACGGCGCAATGGGAAATTCCTGTGCTGTTGCTCCACTACTTCCCGTTAAAGCATAACCGTATCGACCGCACGATCACCGGTGATGTTGACGCACCGGTCGAGCAGATCCGCCGCCACTGTTCACAAACGACCCAACAGGTCATCGCAGCGCTCGAAGCCGGCAGCACCTATCACGGCTACAAAGACTCCGCCGCCCAACCTTCCCTGCGTTATAGGATTGTCGATAGCTTGGAATTTCTGGAACCCCTGCCCACCTGGCGCAAGCCCGGCCACCGCGTGCCGATGACCGATTACAATGCTATCATGACGCGCATCAATGTTCGGGAATGGGTGATGGAACGGGGTATCAAAGAAGTCTGGATCTGGGGCTACCACGGTGGCGTGATCGACCTGTGGGAATCCAACATGGCGAGTCGCTACGGCGACATCAGCAACAGCGACCGCGACCCGCATGATCTGCCAGTGTTGGACAAAAGCTACACCGTCTACCACTACAACTACCAGCGTGGTCCATCCGAAGCAGTGGAAGATCATATCCACCAGTTTGAAGCGCTCTTCCGCCACATCGATCCCTATCTCTTTTGGGAAAAGTTTGTCGGCAAGCCGGGCGAGGGCCGCTGTGGCTGGGCGCACTATCCCCCCAACGGCGTGCGCGACTACGACTGGCGCAACCCCACCTACGTCTGGACTGACATTGAAGATTGGCGACCGGAAGGCGGCGGTGAAAAGATTCGCATCAACTGCGACCGCTGGCAAGGTGACAGTCTGCAATGGTTTATCTACTGGATGCAGAACATTCCCGGTGCCAACCACGGCTTATTCTACCGGGGGCGGTCGCTAACCAACTGGTGGGCTTTGGTGGGTGATTGGGATGGGGCGATAGGGAAGCAGATGGGATTAACTGACAAGGGATTGAGCGATTGAGAGATTCAGCAATGTAGTCTCTCAATCGCTCAATCCCTTCTATTCGCCCTTCACTTCGGTCCAAATCTGGTCATAAAGCGGCAGCGCCTCGCCCACATCTTCAATGCGGTGGGCGGCGTTTAGCGCTTCTGCTGGGGTGTTGGTGATGTTGGAATTGATATAAGTGTCGTAGAGAGCGCCTAAGGTGGTGGCTTCGCCGTTGATGTCTTCTACCGCCATATCGTTGCCTTTGGCATAGTCCAATGTTGCCGTGCTGGGGTTGGTAAAGGGAAAATCACGCAACATCAGCCAGAAGACATCCGGTTGCAAGGAATAATTCAGCCAGGCGTAAGCGGCATCGAGGTGGGGCGCATCGGCGGGAATCGCATAGGTGTCCTGCCAGACGACAGCACCCTCGCTGGGGTAGATGTATTGAATGGCCGGATTCTCTTGTTGCGCCAAAAAGGCTTCACCGGTCCAAACAATGCCCAGATCAGCGTCGCCAGCAATGAGCGCTGTTTTTGGGCTGTCGCTGTCAAAGAGCTTGATATTCGGCATCAATTCTGCCAGCTTTGCTTTGGCCTCCGCCAGTTGCGCCGGGTCGGTAGTGTTTAACTCATAGCCAAGCGTCAGCAAAGTTATCCCGATAATTGCGCGTGAGTCGTCAATCGAGACCATGCGCCCTTCATAGGCGGGGTTCCAGAGATCGGCCCAAGAGTCCGGCACTTCCGTAACCACATCAGTGTTCACTACAATTGCATCCGTGCCGGCTTGGTAGGGAATGGTATATTCATTGCCAGGATCAAACGGTTGGTCGAGATAATTGGGGTCAAAGCCCTCCAACACGGGCAGTTTGCTCTTATCCAGCTTCTGCAATAGCCCCTGGCGAATCATCAACGAGACAATATAATCGGTTGGCTGCACCAGATCATAGTTGGCGCCGCCAGCCGAGAGTTTGGCGTACATCTCTTCGTTGGTCGAATATTCATCTTTGTTGACCTGGATATTGTAGACTTCCTCGAAACAATCAATCGCTTCCTGGGGAATGTACTCGGTCCAGACAAAGAGATTCACTTCCGTCGATGTAACCTCCATGCGTGGCGCCGGTTCGGGACAGGTGAAGCCTTCCACGGCTGCGGCTGTGTCACCGGCGCCACTCTCCCCTTCGGTTGGCGCATTGCCGCCACCGCCGCAAGCGGCCACCAAGAGGCTGACAATGAGCAAGGCGGCAAGAGAAAAGTAACGCCGCTTGGAAAGTTGGTTTTTCATTCAATTTCTCCTTTTTCTCTATTGACGCAAGCTGTTGAAAGCTTGTGTAGGGTAAGGGGTATCATCAAGCGCTGCGCCGTTCCAACTGACGCGAGATAAAGACTAGCACCAGCACGCCCAGAATCCAAATCGTGGAGAGGGCGTTCACTTCCGGGGTAATGACGCGCCGGAGCAGACCATAAACATAGATCGGCAACGTTGTGGCGCCGGGACCGGTGGTGAAAAAGGTAATGATAAAGTCATCAAGCGACAGGGTAAAGGCCAGCAGCGCACCTGACATGACGCCGGGGGCAATCAACGGTAGCGTCACCCGTCGAAAGGTGATCCACTCATTGGCGCCCAGATCTGCGGCGGCTTCTTCCAACGATTTATCAAAGCCATGCAAGCGCGCCCGCACCACCATAATGACAAAGGGGACGCTAAAAGCAATATGCGAGACAATCACCGTGAGCAACCCCAGGGATAAGCGGTTATTGCCGCTTAAGCCCAGCGTGCTATTCACCCAGCCAAAGACGGCGCTAAAAAAGACCAAAATGCCAATACCCATGACAATTTCGGGAATGACAATGGGAACATAGAGCGTCGCTTCGGAAAAGGTCTTGAAGGGGAATGAATACCGTTGCAACGCCAGCGCCGCCATGGTGCCGATGGTTGTCGCCACCACCGAGGTGGTCACGGCAATAATCAGCGTATTGCGCGCCGCTTCCAACACATCATTATTGTCGGCCAATTGACAGAACCAATAGAAGGGACCGCATGGGCCGCGATTGACCACCCCTTCAAAGACCACATTCGTGCGCGAAGCATTGAAGGAATAGACGATCAGCACCACGATCGGGGCATAGAGAAAAAAGTAGACGGCCAACGCCGAGAGGGTTAGCCAGGGTGAGCGACGGTTCATCCTGCGGTAATCTCCTCGCCAAAGCCAAAGCGGCGGGTGTAGTAGAGCGTAAAGATCAGCGTCATCACCATGAGGACAATCGACGCCGCCGCGCCAAAGGGTGGGTTGCGCGCCTCAAGAAATTGGCGCTGAATCAAATTGCCCACCAGAATGACCTGACGCCCGCCCAAAATGTCGGAGACGACAAAGGTGCCGATAACCGGAATAAAGGTCAAAATTGTGCCGGCCACCACCCCCGGCATAGAGAGTGGCAACGTCACGCGCAGAAAGGTCCAGAAGGTATTGGCGCCCAAATCGGCGGCGGCCTCGAAGAGCGAACCATCGATCTTTTCCAGTGAGGTGTAGATGGGCAGGATCATAAAGGGCAGAAACTCGTAAACCATCCCTACCAACACCGCGCCTTGTGACGGGTAGAAGTCAAAGGGGGCATACGAAAGCCCAACCAACCCGGCCAGCCACCCCAACACGCTGTTGAGGACGCCTTGGGTACGCAAAATCATAATCCAGGCATAGATGCGGATCACAAAGTTCGTCCATAGTGGAACCAGGACGAGAAAGAGTAGCGTATTGCGCCGTTGGGCCGGCGAGCGGGCAATGAAAAAGGCCAAGGGGTAGGCCAGCAGAATCACAAAAACGGTGGTCTGCAATGCCAACGTCAGCGACCGCCCCAGAATGTTGAGGTAGAGCGTGTCAAAGCCTTCCTCGGTAAAGCCCATGAGGCGGCGATAATTTTCCAGGGTAAAGGTATAAATGACATTGCCGTCGGTGTCACGCTGGCCGAAGCTGGTGATAACGGTCAGCAAGAGCGGAATGATCAACAGCACCAGCATCCACAGCAGCGTCGGCGAAATGAGCAGCAGCCCTTGTAGCCGTGGGTTTTGTCGTAATTTTTCTACCATTGTGTTACCCTTTACTTTGGCTGACAAGTTGTGGCGGCAAAACATCATTTACAGGAATTCTGCCTATTTCAATGCCATCGAGAATCACAGGAATCAGGTCTGTTGTATGCATTTGATGATATTGCGCAACGCTTATCCGCCAAATGGGGACATCAACAACACTCTTCGTCTTTGTTTTTGGGAGAGGACGTGTTGCCGTTAGTATAGTCATTGTCTACTCCGTTAGAACACGCGCCGCCTGCGTCGAAAACGACACGGTCACTTCGGCGCCTTCACTCGCTACTGGACGCGACCCTGGTGTACTGTTCTGCTCGCGCACGCGCATGTTCTGGTTGCCGGGCAACTGGATGCCGTATTGGGTATCCGTGCCGATATAGACAACCTGATTCACGCGACCCGTAAAGTGATTTTCATACCCATTCTGGGCGTGCAAATGCATCTTTTCGGGGCGCACCGCGACAAAGACTTCGGTTCCCACCGGCACAATTTTTTCGGCTTCGGCCAGCACCGTCAGCCCGCCGGGGAGCGCAACCGTTGCCACTTGCCCTTGCTGGCTCTGGATCTTGCCCGTGAGGAAGTTGGTCTCGCCAATAAAGTCGGCGACAAATTTGCAGTTCGGGCGCTCATAGATTTCATTGGCATTGCCGATTTGGAGGGTGATGCCCTGCGACATGACGGCAATGCGGTCACTCATGGTCAGCGCTTCTTCCTGATCATGGGTGACATAGACAAAGGTAATGCCCACTTCCCGTTGCAGCCGCTTTAATTCTAACTGCATTTCCTTGCGTAATTTCAGGTCAAGCGCACCCAGCGGTTCATCGAGGAGCAGCACCTCCGGTCGTTTGACCAGCGCGCGCGCCAACGCCACGCGCTGTTGTTGCCCACCAGAGAGTTGCTTCGGCTTGCGGTTCTCATAGCCCGGCAGCCGCACCATGGTCAACGCTTCTTTCACCCGTGGGGCAATCTCTGCTTTGGCGACGCCATCCATCTGGAGACCAAAGGCGACATTTTCGCCAATGGTCATATGAGGAAAGAGGGCATAGCTCTGAAAGACGGTGTTGACGGGCCGCTGAAAGGCCGGTGTGCGCCCCATTGCCCGCCCGTGGATATAGACTTCGCCTTCAGTGGGGTGTTCAAAGCCGGCGATCATCCGCAACGAGGTGGTCTTGCCACAGCCCGATGGCCCCAGCATGGAGAAAAATTCGCCATCGCCAATCTGCATATTCACATTTTTAACCGCCGTCACGATTTCACCGGACGGTCCCGGAAACCGTTTGGAGACATTCCGTAGCTCAACGGCATAGTCGGCCAACTCTCACACTCCAATCCAAGTGGCGCTTATTCAGCAAAGATTTAGTACACTGAGTCAGGTAGATCAAAGATTGCGCAGATTACGCAGATTTTTTGCGGTTCAATTTCAATCTGCGTAGTCTGCGCAATCTTTGATCGATAAGAAGTTACAACGGATGGACAATTGCAATTTTGAAAGGATTATACCATGTTATTGCGTCGCAACTCAAACATGAGTAGGTTTTTACGAAAATTCTGCGGGCAGGGTCTCATCCCATGCCCTGGCCTCCTTCGTTGCGCATGGCAATAACCTGCAAACGCGGCTTGCCAGCCAGCGACGGCAATCGCCCCATACCGTTGCCCAACCCATGAATCAGCGCCAGCAATCGCGGTAACTGGCGACGCGCGACCCGTTGAAAGCCAAGCTGCGCATAGAAGCTTTCCAATTCCGCCAAACAAAAGAGATAGAGCGGACCTTGATGACTGATCACTAGCGCCCGCACCAAGGCTTGCCCAATCCCTTCACCGCGCCGATCCGCCGCCACCACCAGCGACGCCAGTTCGGGCGTACCGTCGCGGTGGCGTTTGACCTGCCCAATGCCAATCACCCGCCCCGCCTCCTCCGCCACGAGAAAGCAGGCCGGACGCAAGTTGATACGATTGAAGTCTCCCGATCGCATCAAGCTGAGGATGGCGGTGCGATCCGCTTCCGTTGCCGGACGAATAAACATTCAGTAAAGCTCCTGATTCTCACTTACCGTAACACCAGCGCGCCTTAACTTTTGCGCTTGTCAAACCTCTAGATTATAGTATATCGAACGTCGATCAACTGTAGATCAAAAGGCTATTTGATGAAATTCCTGTGATTCATGATGCGTGCTACGTGCATCGTGGCTTGAGCCTGTCGAAGGCCACGATGCACGTAGCACGCATCATGCAAAGCATCGTTCATGCTTGGCATGACTGAAGGCTATGGAGAAAATGCTGTGATTGCTCAACCGATCATTCAAACAACCACATGGATCGCTGATATGGTATTAATTCCAGCCGGCGCGTTTCTCATGGGCAGTAATGTGCGCGACGATGAAAGCCCTATCACCGAGGTCTGGGTCGATGCGTTTGCCATTGACCGCACACCCGTCACCAACGCCCAATTCCGCGCTTTCTGGGAATCGGGCATGTATGACAACCCGGATGCGCCTTGCTGGCAGGGTTTACAAGAAGGCTACCGCTGGATTCACAAAGAGGAGATGCGCCGCGTCCCCCGCTATTGGTATGACGCCCAGTGGAATGCGCCACAGCAGCCGATTGTTGGTGTCACCTGGTATGAAGCCTTGGCTTATGCACGGTGGGCCGGCAAACGGCTACCCACTGAAGCTGAATGGGAAAAAGCCGCCCGTGGCGAAGATGGCCGCCAATATCCGTGGGGCGATACCTTTGACTACAAGTGTTGCAATGTTGCCAAAAGCGGTATCAAGGGCACCTCGCCGGTCGGTCATTTCTCGCCGCTGGGTGATAGTCCCTACGGCGTCACCGATATGGCCGGTAACATTTGGGAATGGACCAGCACCCTCTATGAGCTTTATCCATATCGCTCTAATGATGGTCGGGAGGATCTACGGGAAGACGCTGGTCGTCGCGTCCTGCGGGGCGGCTCCTGGCAAAGCCGCTTCACCGACCACACCCGTTGCGCCAACCGCTACGCCGCCAACCCGAACTTTGGTTTTGTAACAACGGGCTTTCGCTGCGCGAAGAGTTTATGACAAGGTGACAAGGTGATGGGGTGACAAGGTGATGGGGTGACAAGGTGACATAGTCGTCGAGTTTTCCTTGTCACCCCATCACCTTGTCATCTCATCAGCTCAACTGCGGCCGATCCGGGTGATCGACAATATAAACTTCCTGCGGCAGGCCAAAGTAGATGTTCCAATCTTGGACGGCAAGTCCGGTCGAGCTTACCGGCAGCCCTTGCACCCACGGCTTGTAAAGACTGACGCCAAAGGGGTAGTACACATAGGTCGCTGCCCCATCTTCGATCATGCGCTTTTCGGCTTCGGTGTAGATCGCCATGCGCTCTTCCATGCTGGGGGCGCCGGCAGCCTCTTCGAGCATGGCATCATACTCGGCATCCTTATATTCATGGCGCGAACCGCTGGCGCGGCTGGAATACCAGACCAGGAAGTGGTTGTTGTTGGGATCGGGATAGTCCATGTACCAGCGCACATAGGTCAGTTGATTCTTGTGTTCCCACATGCTGCTGCGGAAGACGGCATTTTCTAACCCTTCCAACTGCACATCCATATTCAGGTTCTCTTTGAGCATGGCTTGAATCGCCTGCACGACGAGGCCGGAAATCCCCCCCAATTCATCGGAACGATAGGTAATCTTAACTTCCGGCCAATTCTGCCCACCCTCATACGGTGTACCCTTCAACAGATCCATAGCCTTCTGCGGGTTGTAGTCGGTCAACTCACCCACCCAACTGGACTGGGCCGGATCGACATAGCCTGGCGAATCGGGCGGCACAAAGGTATAGGCGACCTGGCCTACCCCTTGCAGCACTGAATTGACAATCGTCTCGCGGTCGACGGCATGGTTCAGCGCCTGGCGTACTTCTTTCACATCAAAGGGCGCCATCGAATAGGAAGGGGCCAGGTAGAAAGTGCCAGTCAATGAGAAGGTGTGCAACTCTTGCGCGAGCGCCGGATCGGCTTCCAAGCGCTTGATTTCGGCCACAGGGACTTGTTGGGTACGATCAACTTCATTGGCTTCATAAGCCGCCAGTTGCGCGTCCGGGGCAATAATCTGTCTGATCAGCTTGCGCAGTTTGGCCTTTGGCTCAAGTTTGAAGTCGTCATTACGCTCGGCCGTATATTGTGAATCGTGTTCCCAACTGGTCAACTTCCAGGGGCCGTTGGTGACAATATTGGCCGCTTCGGTCCATTTCTCCCCAAATTTTTCAACCGATGGCCGATGGGCCGGCAGCGCAGCCGCGTAGGCCATGACCGTCGGGAAGTAGCCGCGCGGTCCTTCCAGGGTGATCTCCAGGGTTGTGTCATCAATGGCTTTGACCCCGACATCATCAACTGTAATTCCTTCGGCGCTTGTGTTCAGCGCTTCGCCATTCTTAATATCAAAGAGGAAGGCGGCATAAGGCGCGCCGGAGGCTGGGTCAAGTTGGCGTTTGAATGACCATTCAAAATCCCCCGCCGTCACCGGATCCCCATTGGTCCACGTTAAGCCAGGGGTGATCTTGAAGGTGTAGACTGTGCCGTCGTCACTGATGCTGAAGCTTTCTGCCACATAGGGTTCCGGCTCGTAGTCAGTATTGAAGCGGGTCAGACCGGCGAAGAGTTCGGTGAAGCCATTATTGTAGAGGTCGAAATTGAAGTCGTGGCTGGCCGGCTCATTGGTTGAGGGCATCCGCATAATCTGTTGGTCATCCGGCAGCATCTCGCCGGCGGCAGGAGCAGCCGCTTCACCACTCCCCGATTCGGCTGGCGCCGGCGCGGCAGCAGGGGCGCAGGCGGCCAAGGCGGCTGTGCCGGCTGTAGCGGCCAAAATCTTCATAAAGGCACGACGACTAACCCCGGCTGCCGCCGAACGCTGCATAAAGAGTTTGACCTGTTCTGTATCTTGTGTCCAATGTTGCATGTGCATTTCCTCCAAATCAATAAATTTTGTAATTAACGCTTCATCCTTGGATCAAGGGCATCGCGCAACCCATCACCCAAGAAAGAGAAGGCAAGCATAGTGAGGCCGATGGCGATGCTGGGGAAGGTCGCGAGATACCAGTAGCTGCGTAGATATTTCTGGTATTCACCCACCATCTGGCCCCAGCTTGGCGTGGGCGGGCTGATGCCGACGCCGATGAAACTCAGCGCTGCTTCGGTAAAGATGGCCTGGGGAATGCCAAAGGTGAGGGCAATGATAATCGGGGTGAGGGCATTCGGCAGCAGATGTTTGGTGATGATCCGCCCTGATCTGGCACCAACAGAGCGTGCCGCCAAGACAAATTCTTTCTCGCGCAGCGATAACAACTGGCCACGGGTCAAGCGGCAGAGCGTGACCCACCCGGTGAGGCCGAGCGCAATAAAGATATTGACCATGCCCGGTCCCAAGGCCGACATGATTAAAATGACAAAAAGAAGGGTGGGGAAGGCATACATAACATCAACAAAACGCATTAGATAGAGATCCACTCTCCCGCCATAGTAGCCGGCAATGGCGCCAAGCGGCACCCCAATCAACAGCACTATAATCTGGGCGCCCAGTCCCACCAACATGGAGACACGCGCCCCATAGATCAACCGGCTCAACATATCTTGGCCCAATGGACTTGTGCCGAGCGGATGTTCCATATTGGGAAATTGATAGGTTTTGGCGAAATCAGCATCATCATAACGGTAGGGTGCAATGAGATCAGCAAAAACGGCTAAAAACAAGAAGAAAAGCACAACAACCATACCGGCCACGGCTAACTTGTTGCGTAGTAAACGGCGCCACGCATCACGCCAGAGATTGGTCTCTTTGCGCATTTGCAGTTTGCTGTCGTTGGCGCTGCTTGTTGTTGATTTACGTTGACCTGCCACCGGCGCTGTTGCTGCCATTGTCCAGCCCTCCCCAATCTTTAGTCAAATCGAATGCGTGGATCAAGCCACCCATAGATCAGATCGACAAATAAATTCATAATGCCGAGAAAAACGCCATATAGCAAAATGACAGCCATAATCATGTTGTAGTCGCGACTGCTCATGCTGCTGACAAAAAATTTGCCCATACCCGGTACAGAGTAGAGCGCTTCGACAAAAAAGGAGCCAGTGCCAATGGCGGCAAAGATGGGGCCAAGGATGGTGACGACAGGAATCAAGGCATTTTTCAAAATATGACGTGTAATAATCATCCGATCGCCCAAGCCTTTAGCCTGCGCCGTGCGGACATAATCGGAGCGAATCACATCTAAAACACTGGATCGTGTGTAACGAGCAATAATGGCTAAAGGGCCGAGACTGAGGGTAATGGTGGGTAAGACCCAATGCATTGGCGTATCCCACCCCACCATCGGAAACCACTGCAACGTAATACAAAAGAGCAGGATGAATAAAATGCCAATGACAAAGTTCGGCAAGCTGACACCGAGGGTGGTAATCAGTACGCAAAGGTAGTCGATCCAACTATTCTGCCGCATGGCTGCCACCGCGCCCAAGGTAATACCAATGACGACGGCAAAAAGAAAGGCCAGTGTGCCCAATTGCAGCGATACCGGAAACGTGTTGCCAATAATCTCGGCTACCGTGCGGCTCTTATATTGATAGGAGAACCCAAAATCAAGCCGTACCGCGTTGGAAACAAAGGTGATAAATTGGATATGCAGCGGCTTATCTAAGCCATACTTCTCCGCTAAATTTTTCTGGAGTTCAGGTGGCAACGGGTTCGCATTGGGCGCTTGCGGATCAAGGGGACTACCTGGAGTCGCGTGCATCACCAGAAAGGTGACTAACGCCATCGCCAATAGGGTTGGCACAAGCCAGATCAAACGTTCGATTGCATAACGTAGCACGCACCTTCTCCTTTGTCTTTATCAAGCGGATAGGGTTCGACAAGGCGTCAGCAACAGAACAGGCCGTGCTGGCGCCAAGAACAAAGCTCGTTGATAAAATGGACTATGTCAACGATGAGTTAACCGGCGGGTTAACCAACAACCATTGCTTGCAAAAGTTGGGGCTGGAAATATTTGAAAATAATCGTCGCAATTGGGCAGTAAAGTGCATCTATTGTAGCCGAAGCGCAAATTCTTGTCAACCGGAGTTTGTCCAATTTCTTTACAAAAGTTTTGTTGCGCTTGTTGTGCAAGTTGCAAGTGGCAGGTAGCAGGTGGCAGGTACACCATGCCACCTGCTACTTGTTACACAAGCTGCAACCGCGTCAGCAAATCATTCAGGTCGCGCAATGTTCCATCATCCAGAGGCGCATAGGGTTGACGCGCTTGGGGTGAGGCGATGGCGCCGCGCTGGTAATAGAGTTGTTTACGCAGGGTCAGGCTGATGCCCTCTTGCGCTTCAAAGCGGATCAAGGGACAATAGCGGTAGAAGGTTTCCGTAGCGCCATCGATATCGCCACTGTGGAACTGGCGGTGGATTTTGACTAGGATTTCGGGAAAGCCAAAGCCGGTCATCGTGCCGTCGGCGCCATTTTTTAGCTCTTCCAGAAACATCATGCCCCCCAGCCCGCCAAAGATGATCATGCCGGGGTAGGCTTTGCGCACTTTAGCCGCTTTGGGCGGCGACGGCACATCTTCCAGCTTGAGATAGCGACAGAGTGGCGCTTCCTCGGCAATGCGCACAATCACCTCAACGCTCATGTGAACGCCCGAACTGGTCGGGTGATCCTGCACGACAATTGGAATGTCAATCGCTTCGGCCACCGCCAGATAGTGACGACGGAGCGCGTCATCATTGGTGCGGCTCAATTTGGGCGGCGCCACCATGACCGCCTGCGCGCCCAATTCTTGCGCCCGTTTGCTGTATTCGATGCAACCCCAAGTGCTGGTGTGGGTTGTGCCGACACAGATGGGCAACTTGCCGTCCGCCACCGCCAGGACGCCGGCAATGATGCGGTCGCGCTCGGCGTCGGTCACTTTGCTCGTCTCCCCCATGACGCCGAGGATGGTCATGCCATCGACGCCTTTGGCGATGTTAAAGCGGGTCAGCGTGGCGAGGCTGGCTTCGTCGAGCGAACCGTTCGGGTGGAAAGGGGTGGGGGTGATGTTATAGACACCGTTGAGATAGGCGAAAGTAGTCATGGGTTCTCCTCAATCATAGGGGTAAATCTATCGCTCCAACCGTGAGTACCATTGCCGGCGTTGTATGGGATCATTACCGTTAACATTGAAAATATTGGATTGAGCGGGGTAGGATGAAATAAGCTGGAACCAGGCAAACAAACGACCATCACCAATGGAAGTGAGGCCATCCACACGCCATAGTGGCGCAATCATACGGCGAAAGTTAAGGGGATGTCAAATTTTCAAGGATAGATGAATTAAATGTAGCACCATTGATGAACCTTTCAAAGGCTGCTGATGATTTTTAGGAAGATTTTACTTGTGTAAGTTCCTGCGAAGGATTTGCTAATTTTTCGACGATTAATATAATAGCAAAAACTTACTTACACTTACGTTGCTACCCATCATCACTTTCCCACTGCTGCAACCTGTTCTCGCATCCATTACACAACCGTTTTAATCAGAAAATGTACAGGGGCAAACATGATCTCTCCGCCGATTTTATGGAACCTCGCTTTTGTTCTTATCGGGCTGTTGACCGGGATGGGTATCGGTTGGCTGCTTTGTCAACTCCGTAGCCAGATACGTCTGGAAGCGCTACGCATTGAGTTGGTGCAGTTGCAAGAAGCGCGCCTGTTGGAAGACGACAAGGCGCAATGGCTCGATGTTGCCAGAACCCAATTACAAAGCACCTTTGAAACATTGGCAAGCAAAACGTTGCAAACCAATGCGGATGAATTTTTGAAGCGCGCCGGGGATCGGGTCGATGCCTTTGTGGGGCAGGTGCGTAGTGATTGGGGTACGCAACGGGCTGAGTTCACCAGCGTTGTCACACCCTTGAAAGAAAACCTCTCCCTTCTTGACAACTATGTTCGTGAACTGGAACAAAAGCGCGAAGGGGCTTACCAAGGTGTACAAGAGCAATTACGCCAGTTGGCACAGAGCCACACCACGTTGCAAGCGACGACCTCTTCCCTGGCGCAAGCCTTGAAATCACCCAATGTGCGTGGGCGCTGGGGTGAATTACAGTTGCGCCGTGTGGTCGAGATGGCGGGGATGGTAAAACATGTGCATTTTGCCGAACAAGCCGCTATTGATGGCGGCCGGCCTGACCTGATCTCCTATTTGCCCAATAAAGGCATCCTCCCCGTTGATGCCAAAACACCGCTCAACGCCTACTTGGAAGCCGCCGAAGCGCAAGATGAAAGCGTGCGTCATCGCAAAATGACCGATCATGTCAGGGCGATTCGCACCCACGTCGCGGAATTGAGCAAGAAGCAATACTGGGAGCAATTCCCCACCGCGCCCGATTTTGTCGTCATGTTTGTCCCCAATGAAGCTTGCCTCAATGCGGCCTATGAACATGATCCCGATTTACTCGAACATGCCATGAATCAACGTGTGTTAATTACAACGCCGGTAACATTGCTGGCGTTGTTACGTACCGTAGCTTATAGCTGGCAACAGCACCAAATCACCGAAAATGCCCAACAAATCGCCGAACAAGCCAAAGTGCTTCATAAACGGCTAGGCGATTTTGTCAGCCATCTTGGGGATCTACGTACAGCCCTGGACAAAAGTATTCTAGGCTATAACAAGGCGATTGGCTCTTTTGATAACCGCGTTATGCCAGCTGTGCGCAAATTGGAGGGAATGGGGTTAGGCAATGGGGAATTGGCGCTGCCGGAGACAATTACAATGCAGGCACGGATGTCAGTTCGCGAAAGAGCCAGTGAACTAAACGGAAATTCTGTGATCATTGATAACAAGGCATAGGTTGTTTACATGCGCAATCCCTTTTTCCGTGGTGTGATCGCACCAATCATCTTCTGGTTCATCTCCACTGTGTTGTTAGCGGTTTTTCTCCCGCAGCAAGTGAGCGGGCTGGCCGTTAGTTACGCGCTGCTGTTCTTGACCCTACTTCTGACATGGTGGGTCATTGCCTTCGCACGCTGGCTGCGCAGCAAGGGAGTCTGGGAAACCATTGCCTATCTTCTGAGCAATCTCATCCTGGGTTTACTGCCGGTGGGTGTTGGTGGGGCCATTGGCTTTGCTGTAGCGCCACTGCATAATACGCTTGCGACGCTTGCCTTCTTGCTTTGCTGTGCAGTAGGGATAGGATGGCTGCTGACCAGTATCTGGCGGCGCTTGCGTGAATGGCGTCACAAGCAATACAACAGCATCTTTTGGCGCTCACTCCAGTCAAACGCCTGGCTTTGGCGTGTATGGCAACAAAACCCTATACCGCACGCTTCCGATACGGTAGCTGCCGAAGAGGCAAAAAGAACGACTGGAACGAGTGTTAAACCGACACCTAACCCTCTTTTCCGTCGCGTGCCTGTGCCAACTGCGGCGCCACCCCCAACGATGGATGCCATCCCCATTCCACCCCGTAAGCCGTCACCGCCTGTGCAAGAAGTCCAACCACCGGCGCCACCGGCACACACAACCAAACGCGCGGGGGATGCAGGGCCACCACCTGTTGCAATTACAGTCACGCTTGATGGCAACCAGGAAAGCTTTGTAGCACAGGCGCGACGGCTCGTGACGCGGACAGAAGCGCCAGCGGAGCCGGTTCCCTTTGCGCGTTATTGGCCCACTTATGCGGATATGTCACCAGAGCAACAACAGTGGTACTTCTATTGGCGTGCTGCCGTGCGGTCAGGGCATTTTTTGCCAACTGATCTCAGCTACCTCTTTATCTATGTCTATGAATGTATCAATTTGGTTGGTTTTGATACACCACAAGCCGCTTTTGACCGGCTCGTCCCCTTCTGGCAACACTATCGTGTGTTACAGCCAAAGTTGGATCAATACCTGATCGACTGGTTGGCGGATTTCTTGATCGTCCATCGGTTGTCCACACCGCCTCTTGCCTGGTATGGGCAGGCCGTAACAAACAAAATCATCTGCGGCGACCTTGATCTGTTGATCGAAGGCTGGCTTCACAGTGGCGGCGATTGTACCTTGTTACCAAGCCCGTTGCTCTATCAGCTTGCCGGGTATGCACCGGAAACCAGCAAGTTTTATGCGGCATACCATCGCCAACACGACCTGGATGCCGCTTATCCCAAAGGGCTACAGGCCATTGATGCCTATCTGCGACAGAGCGCCGGCACCCCCTTGTTCATCCATCATGCGCCATCAACCAAACGCTCGCTCCAGCGGCCACCCTTTGCCGGCGCGCTACATGAGTATGGTCAAACCCCAATCTTGATTGCTCAGGTGCGCCCCTGGCAGGCGCAAGAACCCTTAACCACCCGTCTCAAGGCCATTCTCAAGCAGACGGAAAATGTTTTGCGTGAGCAGTTGCAGTTCAAGACCAAATTGCGTGGCATTGACCTGCCGCCGGACTGGATCAAGGCTATTGAACAAGCCTTGCGCGCGCCGACTCCCAAACGCATGGTTGCCATTGATTTTGCTAGTGTCGCTTCGCTCCAAAGGGATTCTGCGGAAATTCGTCAACGGCTTCTCGTTGAAGATGCGGCTGAGGTGGCTACCCCTGAACAAGTACCATCTGTCGCGATGCAAGCACCCCAAACGATTTCTGAACAACCTACGGATGACAAGCCCGGTTCCTATACAGAGCGACCAGCCGATACGCCAGCCGATCTATTAACGGAGCTAACCGAAGTTGCGGCGGTGATGGGTGCGTATGCAAGCGCCGCCGCGCAACTGCTGGCTCGCTTGCGCAAACAGGAGTGGCAAGCAACACCCGCCACTTTGAATGGCGAGAAGCAAGGCGGTTTTCTCAATGTACTGTTGGATCAGATCAATGAACGGGCGGTGACACACCTGGGCGATGCGTTGGTCTTTGATGAAGGCGGCTTGTGGGTGGTGGCCGAGGATTACCGCGATGAGATTGCCTATATTCTGGATCACCCCGCCTATGCCACTACTGCCGCACCTGAAAAAATTGAGTCGGCTACCTTTGATGTCGCACCGCCAAGCGCAGCAACATCGAATGGCAATGCGTTTGTTGAACAGACCGCGCCGGAGAGAAGAGCGGAATTACCAACGGAATGGCTAGAATTGAGCAATCAGTTGCAATCACCACACTGGGCTGTGTTAACCGTTCTCTTGCAAGGCAAGCAGATCAATCAACAGATTGACGCCATTGCACGGCAGGTGCATACCACAGCCAACCAACTGATCGATCAAATTAACGAATTTGCGCTTGAGAGCATCGGCGACATTCTGATCCATGTACAGGACAGAACGCCGCTGCTTGAGGATGAACATTTGGCGTTGCTACAGCAGACCTGTGATCTTCACAGTCGGTCTATCCCTGTAGCACCTTGAAGGAGAATAACGTATGGACATCAAGATTCCCAAACGTATAACCACCGCAATCTTTCAATCACTTGCCGCCGGTGTTGTACCCCGCAATGGTTTGGAACACATTGCCGTTGGGCGGAAAGAGGAGATTAGTGCGCTGTTGAGTGATCTCGATGATGTTGTCGCCGATGGCGGCGCCACCTTCCGTCTCATTCTGGGGCGTTATGGCTCCGGCAAAAGCTTTTTGGGTCAGTTGGTGCGCAACTACGCCTTGCAGCGCAACTTTGTCGTAGCCGACGCTGACCTCAGCCCGGATCGCCGCTTAACCGGCTCCAAAGGGGAGGGTCTAAACTTATATCGCGAGTTGCTCAACAACATGTCCACGCGCACACGGCCCGATGGCAATGCGTTTGCTGCCGTACTGGAACGCTGGATTAGCGATGTGCAGAGCGAAGTGATACAGCAGGGCGGACTTAGCCCCTCTGATCAGGGTTTTGCGCCAGCCGTCGAAAAGCGCATTCACGCCACAATTGATCAGATGGAAGGATTGGTGCATGGTTTCGACTTTGCCACAGTCATCAATGCCTATTGGCGCGGCCATCTTACGGCTAATGACCAGTTGCAAGGGGCGGCGCTGCGCTGGCTGCGCGGCGAGTATACGCTAAAAACCGAAGCCCGTGAGGCACTGGGTGTGCGAGTGATCATTGACGACGCGGCCTGGTATGATTATATCAAGTTGCTGGCAAGTTTTGTGCGCGGTATCGGCTATCAAGGGCTTGTCATCTTTCTGGATGAGGCCGTTAGTCTTTACAAAATTTCCCACACTGCCTCGCGCACCAACAACTATGAACGTTTGCTGACGATCTTCAATGACACGCTACAAGGGAAGGCTGCCCACCTCGCTGTTATCATGGGAACGACACCGGAAATGGTGGAACATGAGAAACGGGGACTGTTCAGTTACGATGCTTTGCGCACACGGTTAGAGGAAAGTCGCTATGCGCGCGGTGGTTTACGCGATCTATCCGGCCCGATGATTCGGCTAGATGTGCTTGACTCTACCGAAATTTTTGTTCTACTGCAACGGCTGCGCGAACTACACGGCCTCCATCACAAATATGAGCCGGCGGTTACGGATCAACAGATTCAGACGTTTATGACGGAGGTACTGACTCGTCTCGGCACGGACCAGATGCTAACGCCACGCGAAGTCGTGCGCGATTTTGTGACCATGTTGAATCTCCTTTATCAGAATCCAACCTTGAGCTTTGCTGATTTGGTCAATAGTGATGATTTCAAGGTGACGACAGCGCCGGATGATCCGGAAGCCTTGACACCGGAAAGCGAAATTCATGACCTAGCAGAGGAAGCAAGCTCGTCTTTTGCCAGCTTCCGTTTGTAACAATATACAGAAGTTCGACTTTTAGCAAAAGTCGAACTTCTCTGAACATCGCCCGTCTTGCGTAACTTTTATGTAGGCTTGGTTGATTAAGGAAACCCTATGTCTGCCAACCCGTTCTATCGTCTGGCCCCCTTTATTCAAGAGTACATCTATCGGAAACGATGGGAGGAACTCCGCCCGGTTCAAATACAGGCGATTAGCGCCATCCTTGATACCCCTAATCATGTCCTGATCACCAGTGGAACCGCCAGTGGCAAGACGGAAGCGGCCCTGTTACCCATCTTAACCGAATTGGACCAGCACCCATCAGCGACGATTGGTGTCATGTACATCGGCCCGTTAAAGGCATTGATCAACGATCAATTTGAACGGCTGCAAGGGATACTGGATGAAACCGGTATTCCGGTGCAAAGCTGGCATGGCGATGTTGCACAGTCAAAAAAGAGTCGTTTTCTCAAACAAGCCCAGGGGTTGTTACAGATTACCCCGGAGTCACTCGAAGCGATGCTCATCAACCGCCATAACGAACTGGGGCGGCTCTTTGGCGATTTGCGTTTTGTTGTGATCGATGAAGTTCATGCCTTCATCAATAGTGATCGCGGCCGCCAAGTTCTCTGTCAGTTGCAACGCCTTGCCCGCTACCAGGCCAAACCAGCGCGGCGCATTGGCCTCTCCGCTACGCTAGGCGAACCCGAACTTGCCATGCACTGGCTGGCCGGCGGCACTGATCTGCCAGTCACGCCCATTCAAGATCCACAGAAAAGCCGTGAACTCGAACTGGGTCTCGAATATTTTCTCTTACCTAACACAGAAGAGGAAGAGGGCGTGGCGCAACCGGAAGACCCTGTCCCGGCGACAGATCAAGAATTTGACGCTGAACTATCCGCCGCTGCGTTTGATGACGCCGACCTGTATACGCTTGATTTCCATCAACACCTCTACGCGTTAACCAAACGCGTCCGCAAAACACTAATCTTTGCTAATCGCCGAGCAGAAACCGAATCAATTATTACCAATCTCAGAAAGATTGCAGAGGACAATCGTACCCCTGATTTCTATCACGTCCATCATGGTAATATTTCTACAGCATTACGCGAAACCGCCGAAAACACAATGCGTGATCCTGAACGCAAAGCCTGCACCGCAGCCACACTTACGCTCGAATTGGGCATCGACATCGGCAGCCTAGATCAGGTGTTACAGGTTGACGCCACCAGTTCCGTTTCCAGCTTTGTCCAACGGTTAGGGCGTTCTGGTCGGCGTGGCGGCCCGTCGCGCATGTTCTTTTATAGTTGTGGACAAGAGCCTGATGGGAAAGCAACCCTTGGGGAGTTAGTGCCGTGGGGGTTATTGCAAACAATTGCCATTATCCAGCTTTATATCGAGGAACGTTGGGTTGAACCACCGCAATTGCCGCGCTATCCGTTTAGTTTGCTCTATCATCAAACCATGAGCATCCTGGCGGCCAATACTGAGTTGTCACCACCGCAGTTGGCCGAACGTGTGCTAACCCTCTCCCCCTTTACCCACGTTACACAGGAACAGTACCGAGATCTCCTCCGCCATCTCGTTGCAACCGAACAACTCGCCATGATGGAAACTGGCACCTTGATTATCGGCCTCAAAGGTGAAAAAGTCGTCAATGACTATCATTTTTATGCCACCTTTCAAGACCAACCGGAATTCCAAGTCTTAGCCCAATCCCGTGAGATCGGTACAATCCCTGACCCACCGCCAGTTGGAGAAATGATCGGGTTGGCCGGCTACACCTGGCGTATTCTCGAAGTCAACCCGGATAAACGGATTATTTATGTCGAACCGGCCAGAGGTAAAGCCAAGCCGAATTGGAGTGGCGGCTGTAGGGACATTCATACCCGTATCGTGCAGCGTATGCGCCAAGTTTTACAGGAAGACAACACGTATGGTTTTTTACAAAAGCAAGCACTGATGCAGTTGCAATGGGCGCGGCAGTTGGCTAAGAAGAGCAACCTTACCCATAAACAGATCCTACCGTTGGCTCCAGACCGTTATATGATTTTACCCTGGGTAGGCAGCCGTATTCTTCTTACTCAGACCGAGTTACTCGAACAAAGTGGGCTGCGAATCGTACGTGGTGGTTGCTCCTTTTATTACGAACTTTGTGACGGTAGTGGGAGGGCAGATATTAAAGCAAAATTCACCCAAATCGCAACCACGACCCTTGATCCACTCGCTTTGGCACAAAGTCATCCTAGATCGGGACTCGAACTTTATAAATACGACCGGTACATACCTGATAACCTTTTGAAGGAAGCATACAGTAGCGATTATCTTGATCTTGAAGGAGCTACCCAAAGCCTTCAGCAAATGGCAAAGACCTAAGTCATCATCCACACATAAGTTCACGATCTGTCACGCTGGAAGGGTCTTTTTGTCGGGCAGAGGGAAGACCCTCCAGCGTGACAAATGGACACGTTATTCTTTAAGCACGACTACCCCTTCAAAAACAACTCAATTACCGGCACGCTGACCGATGGTTTCTGCACCGGCAGTTCCAGGGTGAGGGTATTGGGCGACAGACCGCCCATCGTCGTGTTTTGCGCACCCTGGTGTGGATCGATGACAGTCATGCGGACTTCGCTGGCGTCGTTGAGCAACTGGGCATATTCGACGCGGTCGCCTAACCCTTGCAAATGGACATGGCGGAAGGGCCAATCAAAGATGTGCAGATAGAGGCGGTTGCCATCCCTTCGACTCCGCTCAGGGCTAGTCTGTGTATATCTGCAATCGGGCGGCGGCGTAAATTCACTGGCCCCACAGCCGTAGATCGACCGGCCATGCAGCCGCATCCAGGCGCCGATGTCGCGCAGGCGGTCGAGAGCCTTGGGTTCAAATTCGCCGCGGGCGTTGGGGCCGACATTGAGCAGCAGATTGCCGTCTTTCGACACGCCATCGACCAACATGCGGATCAGCATATCGCTCGACTTCCAGTCCAGATTGTCACGGTGATAGCCCCAACTGCCGTTGAGCGTCTGGCACGCTTCCCAGAGGACGGGCTTGCCGTCGATCATCATTTTGCCGGCGGGTTGATATTGCTCCGGCGTCTTGAGATCGCCGCCGATGCCCAAGCGATCATTGACCAGCACCCCCGGTTGCAACTCGCGCACCATCGCCATCAAGCGGTGCGAATCCCAATCTTCTTGCCCTTTGCCCTTGGCCCAGTCCCACGCCATTTGCGGGTAGGAGAAGTCAAACCACATAATGTCGATCTTGCCGAATTGGGTCACTAGTTCACGGGTTTGGCCGTGGAGATATTGGCGATATTGGGCCATGTCCCGGTTTTTGGCGGCTTCCCGGAAGGCCAGGTTGTCGCGCATGGGGTGGAGGCCGTCGATGGTGAATTGAGGGTGATGCCAGTCGATGACCGAGTGGTAGAAGCCGACTCTCAAACCCTCGTTGCGAAACGCTTGCACCATCGGCTTCAGCAGATCCCGTTTGGCCGGCGTGTTGGTCGCCTTGTAGTCGGTCAGCGCCGAGTCCCAGAGGCAGAAGCCATCGTGGTGCTTGGTGGTGACAACAAAATACTTCATGCCGGCATTTTTTGCTTCCTGCGCCCAGGTGGAAGGGTTATAGAGATCAGGGTCAAAGTGGTCGAAATACTTTTGATAATCCTCATCCGAAATCTTTTCCCGGTTCTTGATCCACTCGTGACGCGCCGGCAGCGCATAGATGCCCCAATGGATAAAGAGACCAAAGCGGTCGTGAGTAAACCAGCGGCTGTCTGTCATGGTCTGTCTCCTTTGATAGGTTGAGTGTGTTCCCTGTGCTTTGATGTTGTCGTAAGTAATGCACAAACCGCATGTAAATCACGCATTACGCAATGCGCCAACGGCATAATTTCCGGCGACGGCTGGATCAGATCAGGCACCCAAATGGCGCGCATTCCAGCAGCGTGAGCAGCCTGGATGCCGGCGCTCGAATCTTCCAAAACCAGACAGTGCGCCGGGGCCACCTTCAGCTTGGCGGCGGCAGCGAGAAAGATGTCGGGGGCTGGTTTACCATGCGCCACTTCGTCACCGCAAACCATTGTGTCAAAGTGGTGTAACAACTTGGCGGCGGTGAGCTTCTTGAGGGCAAGCACACGGGCGGTTGAGGTCGCGACCGCTTTGGGCATCCCCTGGCAGTCCACCAGATCGAGCAATTCCAGCAAACCAGGTTTGGTCGGGATGCCTTCCTCTTCTATCGCCGTGTAGAGATGATGCTGCTTACGCGCATAGACTGCTTCAAAGGGAAAGTCCGCGCCCAGCCCGGCGCGGAAGAGCGTTTCCGTCGCCTTGGCCGTGCGACCTACGGCTTGTAGATATAGCTCATCGGGCAGGGTAAAGCCAAATTCGGCGCCGGCCTGTTGCCACGCCCGTTGGGCCATGCGTTCCGTGTCGATCATGAGGCCGTCCATGTCGAAGAGGAGGGCGGTAATTGGTAGTTGTGGTGCCTTTATCATAGAAAACAGAACTGATCCCTACGTTAGTCGCCCATCCAAGTACTGGCGTCAAAGACAGGCACATGTGGATGAAAAGGTAAGGCGCTCAGGGTAAAAACTCTGGAAAGCGCTCATGCAAGGCGCGTTTACACGCCCGATATTCTTCTTCGCTAAAGCCCTGATAGGGGGAAAGCAGCCGTAGCGGCATCTCCTCCAACCCGCCGAGCCGCACCAACATCTTGTCGTAGGCGCCGTCGATTCGGCCGGCGGCCAGTGCCACCCCCAGCACCCCATGCAACATGTCGTGAAACTCTTTTTGCAGCTTGAAGAGGTTGACCAGATCGCCGGTCTGCCCCGCTTCAAACAACGCCTTCGCCTTATGCGGCGACATCGGCCCAAAGGAGGAGAGCAGCGAACATTCGCCGTACAGGCAGCCATGCGGAAAGTTCTGCTCACCCAAGAAATGTTGCAACTCGCCGGCGTTGGTCACGAGATCGGCGGCCCGCTCCAGTCCACCGCCGGTATTCTTGGTGGCAACCAGATTGGGGATCGCGTCGATCAAGCGACGATAGTCGGCGCCGGTCAACACCCGCTTGGTGCGCGGCAGGTTGTAGTGTAAAAACTGAGCATTCGGGAAAGCGCCACAGACATCACGGAAAAAGGTCATCATCTCCTGGTCATTGAGCGCACCCCAGGCCGGCAACGAAATCTGAAAAACACGAAAGCCAACATCATAGGCAAAACCAATCCGCTCAATAAAATTGGCGGTGGAGAGCGCGATCACGCCGACCATTGGGTGGACATCCTGCCCCCGTGTCTCTTCGTGAAAGATGCGCACAATCTGCTGAAAGCGGGGCGCATCGACGGCGTACCCCTCACCCGCCGTGCCAAAGATGTAGAGATGGTTGAACTGTTCCAGCACCATGCGCACCTCTTGCCGGAAGACCTCCTCGATCAACTGCTCATTTTCATCCCACGGCACTTCGCAGGAGACTAAAATTGCTTGTGGATAACGGGCCATGTGAACCTCTTTTTCTTTAGGGATTGGGATGTTATAATCACCATACTATCACATCTTCCCTAGATTGCAACTCACTTTTCGTGGGGTGCATTCCCACGGCAAGGAGTCATCATGAGCGACAAACGATTAGCCGGCAAAACCGCCATTGTCACCGGCGCCGGCACCCGCGGGCCGATGGTGGGGACGGGGCAGGCCACCGCGCTGCTCTTTGCCCGTCACGGGGCCAATGTGTTATTGGTCGATTGGGATGCGGCACGGGCGCAGGAAACCCAGGCCACCATTGTTGCTGAAGGGGGAGAAGCTTCAATCTTCCAGGCCGATGTCACGCAGGAAGCCAGTTGTCGCGCCCTGGTCGCGGCCTGTGTCGAACGCTATGGCGCGCTCCATATTCTGTTTAACAATGTGGGCGTGGCCGGGGCCGGCAAGGTGACAGAAGTGGAAGAGGCAGTCTGGCAGCGGGCGCTGGACGCCAACCTGAAAAGCGCGGTGCTAGTGAGCAAATATGCTGTGCCGCCGATGGTGGCGTCCGGCGGCGGGTCGGTTATTCATGTCTCGTCGATTGACGGGTTGCGCGCCGGTATGACGCCCAACATTCCCTACGCTGTCGCCAAAGGCGGGTTGGTGACGCTGACCAAAGCGATGGCGGTTCATCATGGGCGGGAGGGCATTCGGGTCAACTGTATCGCGCCGGGTCATCTCCACGCACCCTTTGCCGCCACTGTTACTCCCGAAACGCGCGAACTGCGCCGCAAAGCCGGCCCCCTCGGCACCGAAGGCGACGCCTGGGATGTGGCCTGGGCCGCGGTCTTCCTTGCCAGCGATGAAGCGCGCTGGATCTCTGGTGTTGTCTTGCCGATTGATGCCGGTTTACTAGCGGCAACACCCTTATCAGTTCTGGATAATTTGCGCTAGACAATTTGGCAAAAATGTTTAGAATTGTCTTTAAATTGCTCTATTGCTATCAGCCAACTTCAACAACAGCAGGAGAACCCACATGCCAACCATGACCGGCGCGCGCTTTCTGGCCGAAACTGTCCACGGCTATGGCCTGACGCACGTTTTTTTTATGCCCTATATTGCGCCCAGAGCGTTGATGGAGATGGAAAAGTTGGGCATCCGCCGCATCCAGACCCACGGCGAAAAGGCCGCCGCCTATATGGCTGATGCTTACGCCCGTGTCCGCCGTGGCCCCAGCCTCTGTATGGCCCAATCGGTGGGGGCGCTCAACTTGGCCGCCGGGTTGCAAGACGCTTATCTCGCTTGCGCACCGGTCATTGCCCTCACCGGGCGCGAGTTGCAGATCCACCAACAGCGTCACGCCTACCAGGAAGTCGATCACGTCAACCCCTTTGCCGCTGTGACCAAATATAGCGCCTTTGTCGCCAAACCGGAGCAACTGCCCGTCTACCTACGCCAAGCATTCCGGGCTGCGACCACCGGCACACCGGGGCCGGCGCATATCGAGCTAGAAGGGCTTGCCGGCCAAGTGGTGGTCGATCACGAAGCCGCGCTGGAGGTGATCATCGAAGCGCAATTTGCTTACCTGCCCCCCTTCCGCCCCGAAGCCGAGTTGGAACAGGTGATGGCAGCGCTACACCTGCTCGCCCAGGCTCAACGTCCGGTCATTGTGGCGGGCGGCGGCGTGACGGCGTCAGGGGCGAGAGATGAACTGATTGCCCTGGCGGAGAAACTGTCGATTCCCGTGGCGACGGCATTGAATGCCAAAGCGATGTTCCCAGCGGATCATCCGCTGGCGGTGGGCGTCCCCGGTTCCTACTCGCGGGCGTGCGCCAACCAGACGCTCTGTGAAGCGGATCTCGTCTTCTTTATCGGCAGCCATACCGGTGGGCAAGTCACCAATAACTATACGATTCCGCCTTACGGAACCCCCATCATTCAGCTCGACATCAACCCGGCGGAGATCGGGCGCAATTACCCGGTGAAAGTGGGTCTACAGGGTGATGTCCGAAACACATTGCGTCGAATGCTGCAACAAGCAGAAACGGAGGCGCCGCGCACTGCCTGGGTCAATCGCGTGCAGACGTTGGTGCAAGCATGGAAAAGCAGTGTCAGCGATGTATTCAATTCAGAAATCGAGCCAATGCGGCCGGAACGGCTCTGTCGCGACCTGAGCAATTATCTGCCGTCTGATGCCATTCTGGTTTCGGACACCGGCCATTCCGGCATCTGGACCGGCACCATGCTCGATCTGAAACATCCTGACCAAAGCTATATCCGCTGCGCCGGTTCACTGGGCTGGGGTGTGCCGGCGGCCATCGGCGCCAAGTGCGCCGCGCCGGATCGCCCTGTCCTCTGCTTCACCGGCGACGGCGGCATCTGGTATCACATCACCGAGTTGGATACGGCGCGCAAATATGGCATCAACCCGGTCATCGTGGTCAACAACAACCATTCGCTCAACCAGGAGAAACATGGCGTCGAGGCGATCTATGGTGGCCAAACGCCCGGCTCCGATGAACTCTGGCTCTTCCCGGAGAGTGATTTTGCCAAACAAGCAGCGGCGCTAGGCTGTTTTGGCATCACGGTCAACAAACCCGGCGAATTGGAAAGCGCACTTGATCAAGCCTTTGCAGCCGGCAAACCGGCGGTGGTCGATGTCAAAACCCATATCGACGGCATTGCGCCACGAGCGTGGACGCCGACATAATAATGAATGGAGAATGGAGAATTAACAATTATTAATTTTCCATTCTCCATTCATTATTCCTTCTGCTTCACATAATCGGTATTCAGGAAGAAAAGCGCTGTCACCACCATAAAGAAGCCGGCGACCACATCAATCGTACTGTTGATAATAAACTCGGCCACGGGGTTGTCGGCGATGAGCGTGAGCAGGGCGACAATCACCAGCAGGATCACCTGCCCCAGGAGGCTGGTCATCAGCAGGATACCAAAGACGCGCCACCACTGCCCTTGCACCAGCCCTTTGCTATAGGCCAGCGCCCTTCTGCCGCTCACGTTGCGCAACGCCACGCCATAGAGCAAAAAGGCATAATAGATGGCCCAGATAATGCCGGGGATAATCAACAAAAAGGTCAGTCCCAGGATGATGAGCGCCCCCAGTAACTCCGTACCCAGCGCTGGTAGCCAACGGGCAAGACCGTGACGCAGCGCCGCCGACCACGCCATCTGTTCGCCCTGCACGGCTTGCTCCACCAAGGCGGCAATGGCGATGGCGGCAATGATGCCGATAAAGAGTTCAAGAAAGGGCGCATAACTGAGGGTGAGCGGCCCGACACCAGTGCCATCGTCCGGCAGGGTCCACTCTAGAGGCACGAGGGCGATCATTAGGTTGATCGGAATGTAGACGCAAAGAATGATTCGGAGAATATCACCGAAATGTTCATTATAGAGCCGCCAGCCGAAACTGAGCAGCTCCCCAATTGACAAAGGTTGTGCTTCAAGTTGCTTCTTCATGGTCTTCAAGTTCTATCACGTTTCAAAATGTGGATTGACGCCTGATTAACTTTCTGCTACGATTCCTTTACGCTTGTAACAGAATCACTCCCACACTCATCATACCATTCGGTTCCCTTGTCATCCAACCCCACACTCGACCGCGGAACTGTACCAGCAGATCCCGAAGGAGGAGAGCGCATGACCTTACAAAATCGCCTGGGTGGTCACACCAACAGCTACCACACCTACAGCCTGGAAGAAGCGTTGGAGGGCATCGCCGCCGCCGGCTTTCGCTTTGTGGAATTGAGCGCCGTCGGCGGCTGGACCGAGCATGTCCCGCTGGACGCTGATGGCGTTACATTGGGCAAAATTCAGCGTATGTTGAACAAACTGGGCCTGATCCCCGTCAGCCTGAGCGGCCATTCGGATCTGACGACGCAGGCCGGTTTAGAAGCCGGGAAGCAGGCCATTGATCTCTGTCAACGGCTGGGCATCGACCTGATGAACACGGCGGTCGGCGGCCACTACAGCGAACACGAAGATGAGGCCGGCTTTATGCGTACCATCTTCGACCTAGCCGACTACGCCGCCGCTCGCGACATTATGATTGGCCTGGAGATCCACGGCGAAATCACCAGTAGCGGCGCAACGGCCCGCCCCGTGATCGAGCGGATCAACCGACCCAACGTGCGCGTCAACTATGACACCGCCAACTGCGAGTTTTATGGCAACGTCAAAGCGGTCGATGATCTGCCCGGCTGTCTTGATCTGCTGGTGCATTGCCACCTCAAAGACAAGGGCGCCGAAGGCAAAGTCTGGAACTTCCCCGCCGTCGGCCAGGGCCATGTTGACTTTGCCGGCATTATCAACATTTTCAAGCAGAGCAACTATCGAGGTCCCTTCACTGTCGAAATCGAATTCTACGGCGAACCCTGGCCGCCGCTGGCCGATGTCAACGCGGCGATGAAGCAGAGTTATCAGACCTTAGAGGGGCTGGGGCTAGGATAATTGGAGTTACGAATTACGAGTTACGAGTTACGTAATGTACGTAACTCGTAACTCGTAACTCGTAACTCGTAATTCGTAACTCACAGAGGAGTAGAACGATGAACGTTGGCATTCTTGGCGCGGGCTTTATGGGCAGCACCCACGCCCGCGGCTATGCAAAAATCCCTGGTGTAACGGTGGCGGCGATTGCGTCGCGCACGCTGGCAAAGGCAAAAGCCCTGACCGATGAAGTGGGCGGCGTTCCCACGACCGATGGGATGGCGATCATCAACGATCCGGCCATCGACGCCGTTAGCATTACCTTGCCCACCTCGCTGCACAAGCCGATGACGCTGGCGGCGCTGGCGGCGGGCAAACATGTCCTGCTGGAAAAGCCCTTTGCCCTCACCGTGGCCGATTGTGACGCCATGATCGCAGCCTGGCAGGCGAGCGGCAACTTCTTGATGATCGGTCAGACCTTGCGCTTCTGGCCGGAGTACAAGGCGTTGGTCGGCTTTGTGCAGAGCGGAGCGATTGGCAAACCCTTTTCGGCCATTGCTACCCGCCTCTCGCAGCAACCGGCCTGGTCTTCCTGGTTTACCGACCCAGCCCAGAGCGGCGGCGCCGTCATCGACCTGATGATTCATGATATTGATGCGCTCAACTGGCTCTTTGGAGAGCCGCAGAGCATCTACTGCCGGGGTCGCCAGAGCGCGCCGGGGATGTGGGATCACCTGTTGGCGACGGTTGATTACCGCAGCGGCGCCGCCATGATCGAAGCCTCTGAGTTGTTGCCCGCTGACTATCCCTTTAGCATGAGCCTGATCGTTCACTGTGAAGGGGGGCGGGTGGAATATCTCTTCAAGGCCGGCGGCGTCAGCGTGGAGATGGGGGGCGGCATCGATTCGTTGACCGTCTATGAACCGGGCAAGAATTATTTTCTACCCGTGCCGGATCGCGGGAGCGACGCTTGGGCCGCCGAGGTGGCCTATTTTGTCGATTGTGTGCAAAACCAACGCACGCCAACCATTGGTACACCGCAGCAAGCGCGCCTGGCCGTGGCAATGGCGAACGGGGCGCGGGCCTCCTTGGAAGGGGCCGGCGTTGTCATCCTACCCGCTTTGCCATAAAAAGATCGGGCTTGCCAAAACCGTTGGCATCCGGTAGCAAGCCGATGAAAACATAGCCAAGCTTCTGATAAAACTCGAAGGGATGTCCATGCAGGTTGCGAATTTGGCGGAGGTGCGCCAACGGGTCGGGATAAAGATCAACGCCGCCGAGAGTGGTTAGGTTATTCACATCATCGGTGCCTAGCGAGATCGTAATCCCGCCGCGCGCCTTCACCTGCGCTTCCAAGTCCAGCACCAAAGCGCGGCCAATCCCCCGCCGCTGCTGCGCCGGTCGCACCACGATTGGGTGCAACTCCCAGACGCGCCCGTCATATTCCGGTCGCCCGCCGATCCACCCCAGCGCCACGCCCGTCTCATCCACCGCCACCCGGCAGATAAACTCGGCGTCCAGACACTCGTCCATTTCCTCTAGCGCTTCGTCCATCGTCGTCCACCCGTCGGGCGCCATGACCCGAAAGCCCTCGACCAGCAGTTCAGCACACTGTCGGATCAACGCTTCATCTGCTCTCGTCAGGTCAACAATTCTCATCCTACACCCCACTGTTCTAATCCTAGCCCATTGCGCTAACTAAATTTCGTTGTGAAAGCGCTTTACCACCGCCAAGGACGCCAAGCGCGCAAAGAAAAACTGGAGAAAAACCTTTGTGAACCTTTGCGCGCTTGGCGTCCTTGGCGGTAGAACATGCGTTTTGGAACAGAAGCTAACGAACCAACTCTTCCCATAATGGCACAAAGCGCACTGGAATCGGGTTCAAGCCAAAGCTGAAATTGCTCTGGTGATGACGGAATTCGGCAAACCAGGGCAGGTGATCGAGCGGCAGGGGTGGTTGCAGCCATTGGCCGACGCGCCCTTGGGCATAATAGCGAAAGATCGAACCATCATCGTCCGCACCCACCGCGTCCACGACAAAACGGCTGCGCAGAAAGTAGCGGCGGGGTCGCCCCTGTCCACAGATGAGCCAGACAGTATTGCCCGGCAAGCGATAGACCAGCCCCTTGTTGGTGCCAATGACAAAGTCGCCGCCGATGCTCTCCATACAGTCGCCGCCGACCAGGGCCGGGTTACGGTATTGAACGTAATGCTCCACGCCGCTTACCCCAGCACTTTCCCCGCCAGCCGCGTCAACAGATCGCGTGTGTTCAAATGGGGGATCGACTTGTCCAGAAACGCTTGCAACAACTGCGCCGGTGTGAGATCCGAGGTGTCAATTTCCAGCTTCTCTTTGATCCACGACTCGTGATATTTCTGCCGAAATTCAGCCAGCAGCGCTGGAATATCTTCTTGTTTGATCAGCGTATGTTGGTGCGGGCTGTTCTGCATCCGCGCCGCAATGACCTCTGGCTGTGCCGTCAGATGGACCAGAATGGTATCGGGCGGCATTTCGACTTCGTACTCACGCACGCCGATGGTCGGCACGCCGGGGTAGTAGTAGCGCGGGCCATAGATCTCTTCCTCGATATGAAACCCACCCAGCAAAATATGTTCAAAACGATGGAGCAGACGGACATGATAGACGATCTGAAAGCGCTGAAAACGTTCTTTGAGCAGCGGCGTCAGGTTGAGCATCAGCGCCGCATCTTCCGGCGCCAGATGTTGGCTGTCGGGGATGGTAAAGTGATCATCGAGATGATGATGAATGCCCCGCTCGTCGCCCCAGGCCATCAAACTATCAATCAACGTGGTGACGCCGCTGTATTCACAGCCAATGACAATAACGCGCATAAGTTCCTCCGGTGGTTTGTTTGTCGGTTTGTTTGTTAGGTGCGAATTGGCCTTTCCGCAACCTGCCTATCTGTTTGTAGGGGGAGTAGGGACGCTTGTTGATGTCAAAATAGGTCATTCAGAATTCAGAGGGGTGACCGGCCAATCTTCCGGGAAGGTCATCCTTGTTAACAGGATCGTCCGGTCATACCTTCCTGGAAGATGGTTGGCAAGCCCCTGAGTTTCAATTGAGCCGCTTAGTATTTGTCAAGAGCGTCCTAGAAAAACCCCAAATTTTCTTTGGCATTCGCCCGCACGGTATCCTCATTAAGCGTGACGCCAAGGCCGGGTCGATCAGGGACAGTGATATGACCTTCCGTGATCAAGGGCGGGCCATCCAGCAGATTCTCCCAAATCGGGTTGTGCAGGTGATGAAATTCCAGCGCCAGGAAGTTAGGAACGGCGGCCATCACATGACAGGTGGCGATGGTCTCAATTGGGCTGCCGATGTTGTGGGGGGCGACGGGGATGTAGTAGAGATCCGCCAGATCGGCAATGCGCCGCCCTTCGAGCAGCCCACCGGCCTTGGCGAGATCGGGCGAAATGATGTCAGCGCCCTGCTTTTCGATCAATTCGCGAAAGCCGTGGCGGCTGTAGAAATTTTCCCCGGTGCAAATGGGTGTGCGCGTGGCGCCGGCGACGCGCGTCATGGCGGCCACATTCTCCGGCGGGATCGGATCTTCGAGCCAGAGCAAGTTGAGCGCCTCAAAGGCATAGGCGAGCTTGAGAATATCGACCGGCGCGTAAAACCAGTGGGCATCGATTGCCAGGTCGGTGTTGCGTTGCAACCCCTGGCGCACCGCCGTGACGACTTCGGTGTAGTAGGCAATGTCATCGTTGCTGATGCAGCGGTTATAGGGGTCGCGCTGACTGGGCAGCGGGTCGATGTCAAATTTGAGCGCGCTAAAGCCCAACGCTTCCACTTCTTTCGCCTTCGCAACATACGCCTCCGGCGTTTCACTAGCGCCGGCATGGCAATCGTTGTAGAGGCGGATTTTGTCGCGAAACTTGCCGCCCAACAGTTGCCAAATGGGAACGCCCAGCGCTTGCCCGGTAATGTCCCAAAGCGCCGTTTCAATGCCGCTAATTGCGCTCATGACTGCGCCCTGATAGAAGCCCGAAGCGGACATGCTGTGCATCATATCGCGGAAGAGTTTGTCCACATGCCGGGGATCTTGTCCAAGCAAGGGGCGCTGGAGCCGGGGATCCACCACAATTTGGTGAACGCCGGCGCCATGATACGCTTCGCCAATGCCGGTAATGCCTTCGTCGGTTTCAACTTTGACTAATACCCAGGGGAAGGGTTGTAGGAGAACAGAGCCAATGCGCGTGATCTTCATCGGAAAGAAGCCCTCTCAGTGGGTTTGGCGAAAAGAGTAGGAGCCAATATATCCTATTGCCCGATAGCTGTTGATGGCAATAGGGTCAATCATACTTAGAAGAGCGCAGGTTGTCAAACGGCTGCCGCGCAGCGACCAGTGCAACGCACTTGCAGGATTTGAATTACCCAGGCAAGTAGTGTAAGATTATTTAGAACAACTACCAATTAGTTAATTGACTTGTTGAATAAGTAAGCTCGGATAGGAACGATGCAAGCAGCCACTGATCTAGGCGCACAGGAATTGGCGCCTTTCTTTTCGTCGTCACTGTATACGATTGTTGCCACGTTGGCTCTGACCGCCGTCGTGTTGATTTTGATGAGCTTGGCGCCGCGCCTGACGGCATTGCTCTTCCGGCGGCTCACCCCTGACTGGATCGATGGCGCAACCACCTTGTTACTGGTGCTGCTGTTGCTGGGCCAGGGGACAATCCTGTTGCGTTGGCTCTGGCCGGATCTACCCTATCTCTGGCCACTCTTCCTGCTGGTGACGTTGGTGATTGCGGCCTTCCTGCCGGCCAACCCCTTGAGTGATGCCATTGCGTATTGGCGTCTATATCAAAACAGGCGCTATCAGGTGGGCGATCGGATCACGGTGGGGCAGCAACAAGGACAGGTGGTGGCATTGCGTCCACTCTATACCGAGTTCATTACGGCGACCGCCGACCGCGTGCGCCTGCCCAACAGTGTGATCCTGCGCCGGACGCTGGTTGTTCATAACAAGATACTGCCGGCAATTGATGCCACGACCGTCACTATGACGCCGGCGGCTGGGTATGGTCAAGTTGTCACACCGACAGCCCCAGCGTCGATGGAAGCGCCAATCGTTGCGCCGGCGCCGCTCACCGATTCAACCGTTACAACGGTGGGGATGGCGGCGCCGGTTGCCCTTCATGCGGCGGGAAAGCCATCAATCACAGAATCGCAACCTTTGTCACTAAGGAAAATTCCGCCGCTGCATAAGCGACCAGGATTGGGCGCCATCTCCATCAAAGGACTGATGCGCGCGTAAATCCGTTGCAATGATGCTTGCACAGTTACCACCCGTCTACCATCTGTTACATGCACTGGAAAGAAGACGAAGATGATAGTCCTGCTTCTGTTACTGATCGTGTTGGCTGCCGGTGTGACGCTATTTATCCGCAGGCGAACCCAACAACAACGCCATCGGCGGCTACGTCAATTGCGCCAGTGGCTGGGCGCCCAGCATAATGATAACCCCTATCTACAACGCTGGATCAATGGCCTTTCCACGAGTGAAGCCGAAGTGTTGCTGGATCTGCTGACCGGCTATTGCACCAGCCTGAATTGGGAACTGACCTGGCTCTTCACCCCGCAATTACAAAAGGTGCCGGCCTTGCAACAGGCGCTGGAAGAAGGGGTGAAAACCTATGCCGGTTCGATCCTGACTGCCCTGCAACTAGGCGAAGAAGTGCAACTGTACAAGGCCTATAGCGCGCTGGTGCAGAAGCCGACCCAACGCAAGCAATTTGCCTTGATCCAAAAACTCTATCAAGAGCTTACCCAACGCGGTGCGATCACCATCGATCCCAACGCAAAGCGTTGGTTCCGCCGCCGGCCCACGCGTCGGCAGCAGATCAACGCCGTGATCGACGCCTTTGAGCGTGAACCGGTGCTGGCAATGGCGGTCTTGAAACTGTTGTTGGTTACAGCAGCGCAGGCCGATGTCGAACAACTTACTGGGGTCGCGCTGCCGGTGGGCGCCGCCGCCTAAGACAAGAGCAGTTATGTCCAATGAATCTTGATCAACTACTCAACCTCATTGCCCTCTTAGGCTGGCTCTTTTTTACGCTCTTTGCCGTTGTCCTCTTTACTCGCACCTTGTTGCGTTCCGGCTTTGGGCGTGCTGTCATTGAACTGCTCTCTGGTCGCGTTTTAATTCCCCTCTTCCTGGCGATCTGTTTGAGCTTACTCAGCGCTGCGCTGGTCTTTGTACAGCCCACCGAAGTCGCCGTCATCATCTCGATCATCTCGCCGGGGGGCGTGCGGCCCCAGCCGATCTACGCCGGGTTGCATTTTATTGTGCCGGTGCTGGAAAATGAAGTGAAATACTCCATCGCCTGGCAAACTTATACCATGGCAGCCAATGTCACCGAAGGCAAGGGCGACGACTCCATTCGCGCCCGCACCAATGACGGGCAAGAGGTGCGCCTCGCCAGCTCGATCATCTTCCGGGTAAATCAAGAGCAGGTCGTTACCCTCCATATCGATTGGCAACAACGCTATATAGAAGACTTTGTGCGCCCGGTGGTGCGTGGGCTTGTGCGCACCCAAGTTTCCCAATTTGATGCCAGCGAGGTCAATAGCTCGGCCCGGCGCGATCTGGAAGCCACACTGGAACGGCTGCTGCGTGAAGAATTTGCTGCCAAAGGGCTGCTGGTTGATCAATTTGTGTTGCGCGACATTACCTTCACCCCGGAATATGCCACGGCGGTTGAATTAAAACAGGTCGCATTAGAAGATGAACAGCGGGCGCGACATGAAGCCCAACAGGTGCGCAATCGCGCCGAAGGGCAACGTGATCGGTTAGCGCTCGAAGCGGAGGGGAAAGCGAAGGCCATTCTAACCGAAGCGCAGGCCCAAGCCCAAGCCTTGCAATTGATTGGGGAAGCATTGGAGAAGAATCCCAACTTGTTGACCTATGAATATATCAACAAACTTTCGCCCAACATTCGCGCCATGCTGGTGCCAAACAACGCCCCCCTCATCCTGCCCTTGCCCGATCTCGATCAATTCGCTCCCCCCACGGCTACCCTGACGACAACACTGCCCATGACGACGAGTGTGACACCGGAGGCGGGGGATGGGGTGACAAGATGAAAAGATGACAAGGTGACAAGATGACAAGATGACAAGGTGACAGTAACAAAGGGAAATAACAACACGGTACGTAGAAGAGTACGCAAGCTGGTTTCCTTCTTGCACCTCTGTCTTCCTTGCACCTTAGTCACCCCTTCACCTTGTCACCTTGTCATCTTGTCATCGCTTCTTGAACGTGGCTAACAAGGAACGGAACAAATGGTCATTCTCTTCGCCCTACTACTCCTGATTCTCGTCTTTGCTATGGCCTTTAGCCTAGCCGAGATGTGGGATCAGGTGCGAGGGCGCTTTATCATCGTAAGCATGGTGACGGTGCTTGTCATTGCAGGGACGTTGCTTGGGCTACGCTATTGGTTTACTTTTTCGACCGGTTGTGTACCGAACTGCACCGGGGCTAATCTGGTGGGGCGCAACTTGGCCGAACAGGATCTCAATGGCGCCAACTTTGTCGAGGCCAACCTGAGCGGGGCGAACCTGGCCGGCGCGCAACTTGTGGGCGCCGATCTCAGCGGGGCAACGCTGACGGCGGCCACAATGGAAGGGGCTGATTTACAAGACGCGTTCCTGTTGGGCGCCGATCTCACCGGCGTCAATCTGGCCGGTGCTAATTTGATCGGGGCCAATCTAGCGGGCGCCAACCTGACCGGCGCTAACCTGACGGCGGTCGATCTAACGCAGACCGTGCTAAAAGGCGCGCAGCTTGCCAACACCCAGCTAGTCGGCGTTAACTTGAGTAATACCGACCTGAGCGCCATCCAACTCACCGATGCCAATATGAATGGCGCCCGCTTGAACAATGCCAACCTGAGCGGGGCGGTTCTCAGCGGCGCCGACCTGAGCGGCGCCCATTTGACCAACAGCAACCTCAGCGGCGCTTGGCTCAACCGCACCAGCTTGGTGGGCGCCGATCTGACCAATAGCGACTTGGCCGGCAGCAGTCTGGTGGGCGCCAATCTAGCCTCGGCAGATCTCAGTGAAAGCAGCCTGGTGGGCAGTATTTTGGTAGGCGCCGATCTCAAGGGGAGCAACCTCAATGCCGCCGACCTGCGCGCTGTTGTCCTCGACATGGCATCGCTGCCGGCGGTCGCCCTGACACACGATCCCAAATTGGTCGAGTTGAACACGCTCATGCGCACGCAGATTTTGGTCGCGGCACGGCTGGATGGCGCCGGTTTTGATCGCCAGACGGTCTGGCCTAACAACACGATTGCCGAACAATTTGCCGGCGCCCAGGAGACCAGCGTAGAAGCGCCACAAGTCGTCACTGAAACGATTAAGGTGGGCTTGCTCCACTCCCTCAGCGGGCCGTTGGCGATCAGTGAGCTGCCGGTTCGCGACGCGGTGTTGCTGGCCATCGATGAAATCAACGCGTCGAGCCGCGTGCTGGGCAAAACCATCGTTCCCATTTTAGCCGACGCCGCCAGCGACCCGACCGTCTCTGCCGCAAAAGCGCGTGACTTGATCGAAGAAGAGGGGGTGGCAGCGCTCTTTGGTTGTCTCTCCAGCACCTGCCGCAAAGCAGTCTTGCCGGTGGTGGAAGAGTTCAATAGTCTGCTCTTCTACCCGGACATCTACGAAGGCTTTGAAAGTTCGCCCAACATCTTCTACATTGGCGCCGAACCTTCTCAACACATTGTTCCGGCCTTTGAATATCTTCTCGATCAGGGCTATACCAATATTCTGTTGATCGGCTCTGATGCGGTCTTTCCGCGCACGGTCAACCAGATTGTCAAAGCGCGCCTGGCGGCCGACAATCTTCAACCCGTAGGGGAAGTCTATTTCCCACTCGATGCCACTGACTTTAGTCAACTCATTAACCAGTTACAATCTGCACCACCGCAAGCGATTTTTAACACCATGATCGGTGACAGCAATGTCCATTTTTTTCAACAGTTGAACGACGCCGACTTTACTCCCCAAACCTTGCCAATCCTCAGCACGAGCGTTGCCGAAGAAGAGATCCAGGTGATTGGGCCGGCGATGATGGTCGGTTATCTAGTCGGCGGCAACTATTTCCAAACAACAAAAACACCGGAAAATTTTGCCTTTGTCACGGCCTTTAAGTCACTCTATGGCGAAGAACGGGTGACAAACGATGGTGTGCAGGCCGGCTATGCTGCTGTTCATTTGTGGAAGACGCTAGTAGAGACGGCCCAATCAACCACCACCGTTGCCATCCGGGATGCCGCAGCGACGGGCCGGATTGAATTTGCCGCTCCGGAAGGGTTGGTGCGGATTGATGGTCGCACCCAACATCTCTATAAAACGGCGCGTGTTGGCGTGGTGCGCGCCGACGGCTTGATTGATGAAGTCTTTGCCTCGCCCCGTCCGCTGCGTCCTGATCCCTTCCTGACCCGCTTCCCGTGGGCAGCGGGGTTGACGGAAGAGATTGAAGGCAAGTAAGGGGATGACAGGATGACAAGAATGCTGAAGCGTTGGGGCGTATGGATTGCTTTCTGGTTGATTCTGCCGGTGGGGTTGGGGAGCTGTCAAAGTGGGTTGCCGGGGGGGTGTCCGCCGGATTGTTTGGGGGTGTCGCTGTATAAGCGCAATCTGGCGGGGGTCGACTTTCAGGGCGCCAATTTGCGCAATGCATCCCTGATCGAGGCGCAGTTGAATGGAGCCGATCTGCGCGATGCCGATTTGAGTGGGGCGAATCTTTCCAGCGCGACCTTGACCGGGGTCGATTTTCGCGGCGCGCGGCTGATTGGCGCCAAATTGACTGGGGCCAACTTGAGTCGCGTGTTGTTGGATGATGCAGATCTAAGCGGCGCCGATTTGACCGGGGCGGTTTTGACGCGGGTCAATCTGACGCGGGTAAAACTGACGGCAGCGACCTTGGTCGAGGCCGTGATGATCGGCTGTAACTTACAAGGCGCCGACCTGCGCGGCATCAACCTGGGGGGCGCCGATCTGCGGGGGGCCGATTTGAGTTGGGCCTATATGAAAGGGGCCAATCTGGCCGCCGCCAATCCCCGTGATCCCGGCAGTGATTTGCGCGGCGCCATCCTCACTGGCGCGATTCTCACCGGTAGCAACCTCGCTGGCGTCGATCTGCGTGGCGCAGTGCTGGATCGGGCCAATCTCACCGGCGTCTCGTTGCGAAAAGTGAACCTTCTGGGCAGCGCCTTCCCCAATGCCAACCTGAGCGATGCCGATCTGAGCGAGGCCCTGCTCGACGGCGCCAATTTGCAAGCTGCGCTGTTGGTTAACGTCAACTTGCTGGGCGCCTCGCTCAAAGGCGCCCAACTGCAACGGAGCGATCTCAGCAAAAGCCGCCTACTGGAAAAAAAGGGGGACACCGTACTGAGCGCCAACCTGCTCGGCGCCAAATATGATAACGCCACCCAATGGCCTCGCGGCTTCGCCCCGCCCGATACGACGACGGAGGTGAGTAAGTAGGGTTTTACTCGACCTACAGGTCGTAAAGACTTTAGTCTTCCAAGACGCCCTAAAGACTATTGCACATTTCCGAAATAATGGCGGTATCGTATGTGCAGTTTGCACCCTATCCGCATAGCGCTAGGTTTTGGGAAACGCTAGCGGCTGCTCTGTCATTCTGCAAGAATCTCCAGGGTATTGTAGCCGAGAGATTCTTGCAGAACGATAGACGAATCTCAGGTTTTCCCTGAACGCGCTAGGGTCTTGTGGATGGGGTGCAACCTACATCTACAGCTATACCAGTACTAATTTGTTAACCTACAAACGTGAATTCGACGTTTCGTGGGTATACCCGCCAAAGACCTCCGGGAGGTGGGTACACGAAGCTGCGGCTAAC
>JAPKMW010000008.1 GCA_026645575.1 Caldilineaceae bacterium | reverse complement strand
AGGCCATGATCCAGATTGCCATGATTCGCCTCATGCTCCGCCGTCTCGCTCGTTCTTGACCTTTTCAGACAGATTCTAAGAGAGCAGGATACAGCACAAAAAACTTGGCACGAACTGGGGTAGCTTACTCATTAACAATTTTCAATTCCCAATTGACAATTAATAATTGTTAACCTTTAATGGCGCCGAGCATAATGCCGCGCACAAAGTATTTCTGGACAAAGGGATAGATCATCAAAACCGGCACGGACGCCACGACAATGAGCGCGTACTTCATCAACTCGCGCATGGCCTGTTTGGCCGCCATGGTTTTCATGTCGTCCATCATATTCATATCAACCTGGCTCTGGATCAAGATATCGCGCAGGATGATCTGGAGCGGGTAGAGTTCCTCTTTGCTCAGGTAGATCAGGGCGGCAAAGAATTGATTCCAGTGGCCGATGGCGTAAAAGAGGCCCAGGACAGCGATCAGCGGCGTCGAGAGCGGCAGTAGAATACGGGTAAAGTAGTTGAAATCATTGCAACCATCCAACTGCGCCGCTTCCAACAACTCACTGGGGATCGAGCTACGGAAGAAGGTGATGGCAATGAGCAAGTTCCAAACCGAGAGCGCCTGCGGGATCAACAGGGCCGACCGGGTGTTGAGCATATCCAGGTCTTTGACCAGCAAATAGGAGGGGATCAAGCCGCCGTTAAAGAACATGGTAAAGACAAAGAGGCCGAGAAAGAGGCCGCGCCCATAGAGATCGCGCCGGGAGAGGGGGTAGGCGGCAATCAAGGTCATGCCGACATTGAGCACCGTGCCGACCACGGCGTAAAAGAGCGAGTTGGCGTAGCCGGTCCAGATGCGCTCGTAGGCAAAGATCTTCTCGTAGGCGGCCAGCGAAAAATCGACCGGCAAGAAGACCACCTTCCCGGCGATCACGGCGGCGCCGTCGCTAAAGGAGGCGCTCACCACATAGATCAACGGGTAGAGAACGATCACCAAGAAGAAGGTCAAGATCGTATAGTTGATCAGATTAAAGATCCGATCAACCCGACTCTCCTGGATCGAACGCCGGGTTTTCCGCATCGTCGCCGGCCCGCGCATGGGCGCCGTCGGTTGAGCAGTGGCTTGGGTGGTCATGGGTGCGTTTCGCGCTCCTTCCCTTTACGAAAACTGTTGTTTGGTTGGTTCGTTGGTTTCGACAGGCTCAACGCAACGAACCAACCAAACAACGAACCAACTTAAAACAAACTGGTCTGCGAAAATTTCTTGGAAAGCTGATTGGCGGCCACAAGCAAGATCAAGCCGATAATCGAGTTGAAGAGACCAATGGCCGCGGCGTAGGAAAAGTTCGCCACCCCGCCGGCCAGACCGACTTTATAGACATAGGTGCTGATCACCTCGGAAGTCTCCAGATTGAGCGAGTTTTGCAGCAGAAAGGCTTTTTCAAAGCCGATGTTGGTCAATTGTCCCATGTTGAGGATCAGCAAGGTAATGATGACGGGCATGATGCCGGGCAGGTCAATGTGCCAGATGCGTTGTAAGCGGTTGGCGCCATCGACCACGGCGGCTTCGTGTAAGGCCGGGTCGATAGTCGTCAAGGCGGCCAAGTAGATGATGGTGCCAAAGCCGGTATTCTGCCAGACGCCCGACCAGACATAGATCGACGGGAAATAATCCGCCGTCCCCATAAAATGGATCGGTTCAATGCCCATCGCCGCCAACAGGAGATTGAGCGGACCGCGGCGCATGTCGAGAAATTGCAAAATGAGACCTGCCATGACCACCGTCGAGATAAAGTAGGGCGCATAGCTGATCATCTGGACGCTGCGCTTAAAGAGTCCCGTCCGCAACTGGTTCAGGCTCAGGGCGAGGATGATCGGAATGGGGAAGCCCACCAACAAGGAATAGGCCGATAGCACCAACGTGTTGCGAATCAGCCGCTCAAAGAGGGGTGATTCAAAGAAGCGGATAAAGTTGGCAAAGCCGATCCACTCGCTGCCCATGATCGACTGGCCGGGCAGAAAGTCGCGAAAGGCAATCTGCGCGCCATACATGGGGTAGTACATAAAGACCAGCAGCCAGAGCAGCGGCAACACCAAAAAAAGGTAGAGCGGCGCACTGCGTTTCATCTGTTTCCAGACCCGTCCTTCGGCGCGGCGCCCAACGGTGGCTTTGGCTGTCGTCATTGCTCCCTCACTTTCTCTTATGCGCTTACTGTCCAACAACGATAGGTGCGGTAGGACACACCAGCGGTCAAGTGAAGAAAGTTGTATGAAAACTCGATGAAACTCGCCTATCACCCTGAAAGGGTCTCTAGGGTCATGTGACCTAGAGACCCTTTCAGCGCCTGCCCGCGTAAGGGGTGACAGGCGAGTTGCTAGCGTTTTTTGAAACCCTTCACTTGTTCTATAGACGTAATGTCACTCTTCAAGGTGGCCATTACTGGACGCAACTGGTTGTTCCGCTGCGATCATCTGTTGTAAATAGAGTTCGGCCCCTTGCAGGTGGGCCAACATTGCATGACGCGCGCCTTCGGCGTCATGTCGGCGAAGCGCCTGGACAATGGCCGCATGTTCTTGGCGGGTTTTGTCAATCGCCTGTGGCAGCCGGTAGGCGCGGGAACGACTCTCTTTGGCCAACTGGGTGACAATGGTGACAAAACGGTACAAAATCGGATTATGGGCGGCCGCGGCAATGTGTTTATGGAACTCGCGATCCGCTTCTTCGCGCTGTTCATCATTGACGGCAGCCTCCCAGGCCGTCAGGTCTTCGGTCAAGGCAATCAGCTCTTCCGCCGTAATCAACTGGGCCGCCAGATAGGCGGTGCGCAGTTCGAGTGTGCGCCGGGCGTCAAAAAGCTGTAAAATCGAGGCGCCATCCAGCACAAAGGCAAAGTCGAGATGTTGCAGCAGGCGATCCGGCTCCAGGCGGCTGACATAGGCGCCGGCGCCGGGGTGAATTTCGATCACATTCATCGTCGCCAACATGCGCAAGGCTGAACGCAACGAAGGCCGGCTGACATTCATACTCTGCGCCAATTCCCGCTCCGGCGGCAACTTGTCCCCCGGCAACAGTTGCTTCTTTTTGATCAGCGCGAGCAGACTATTGACGATCTTATTCGGTAAGAGATCTTTTTCAACAGCTTCAAACATACGATCCACGGTTGCGCTGCGATTGAATTAAATGACGATTGGCTGAATAGCGAAATGATCGTCCGGTTTAGTTGCGCTTTGGAAAGCTTGTTGGGAAGGCGGGAAATTGGTCTGACCAGAAAACCAGACGCCATTAGGGTATCATTAATGGTAGCGGCTGTCAAATTAGCGCCGATTTATAACAATTGTAACGCCGTCGCCACATAGTGTTGACCAGCTTCCGGCGCCAACGCAGCGGGGTAGCCGTAATATTTGTAGGCGTCAGCAATCTCGTAACCACCCTGCGGGTAGGCGTGGGGGGTGGGGATGTAGCCGATGTTGTCATTGCCAAAGCCACAGAGGAAGCAATGGCCGGTTGGCGCGCCCGCTTTGACAGCCAGCCCCAACTCGACAAAGAGTTCCCCCGGTGCGCTAACCAGGGTCAACTCGCCGGCGTGGATGACCTGGAGTTCCGTGGTGACGGTCGTCGGCGCCGCTGGGGCGGTGACGGTGGTAAGCGTCGCCGCGGTCCAGTTGAGCATGGCGCCGATAATTTGTGGTTGGTAGGGTTGTTGCATCCGTGCCGGGTCGGCGAGGAGGCGCTGCTGTTCGGCTACAAAAGCGGCCAGGTCGGCTATGGTGGGCAGTGGCTGCAACGGAAGCGCCAGGTCACAACTTGTGCTGGTCAAGGTCTGCCACTGGGTCATGGCGATGGTGGGCAGAACACGCAACGCTTCCTCGGCCACGGCGTTGCCGATCTGCTCCAGCACATCCCACCCACGCCGGCTCGGCCCGACATCACCAATGGCGCCGGTGAAGAAGAGGGTGATAGCGTCGGTGGTCTGTTGGATGCGGGCGGTGGCGTAGCCGCAATACTCGGCGGAGAGCAACTGATTTTCGCCGGTGACACAGGTGGGGTGACAGGCATAGTTGAGCAGCACCGCCAGCGGTCGCCCGTCCCCGGTGTCCACCCGAACAATCCCCAGGTCGGGGTCGATCACCGCACCGGGGTTGCGCCGGTTGTGGACGCCGTCCGTCACCTGCCCGTGACCAATGCCAAAGCGCGCCGGTTGGCGGTTGGCCCATGCCTGCACGGTGACGTTGACGATGCGCTCCTGTAACGCCCGCAGATAGACCGGATCGACCTCGCCGCAACCCTGTAAATACAGGGTTGCTGGGCCGGCGTGGGTATGCGAACAGGCGATCAGCACATTCGCCGCCGGGATGTCACTCTGGGCAGCAATGACGGTGCGGGTGGTCGCCACAAAAGTGCGCGGCAAACCCAAAACATCCACCGTCACCAGCGCCACTTGGGTCGCGCCATTGTCCAACACCAACGCTTTGGCATACAAAGGATCATGAACACCCAGCGCCGGGCCGCGCCGGGCAATGTAGCCGCTCAGGGCGATTCCCACCGGCGGTGTAATCTCGATCTGCGCCACACCAGCTAACATCATCGCCTTCTTTCTTCGACGCTTCAGCCCCTTATATCAGTTACTAAGTTACACTGCTCTGGGCGAGTCCGTGACTCGCCCAAGTCGCTGGCGAGTCACGGACTCGCCCAGAGCGGTTGGTTGATTACTAGTTACGAAACGGTTAAGCGGCGGCGGACGCTTCACTTTCGGGGGCGCTGGGACGGGCGCCGGCCAGTTCCCGGTCGAGGAGATAGAGACCGGGGCGGAAGTCACCGACAAGTTTCAATTTTTGAATCACATCATCGACCGCCTCTTCCTCTTCCACCTGTTCATCAACAAACCATTTGAGGTAGCTGTCGGTGGCGTAGTCGGCTTCTTTGCGCGCCATCTGGACAATCTGGTTGATCGACGCCGTCACCATCTGTTCATGGGCAAAGGCATCTTCCATTGCCGCCAAGGGCGAATCCCAACTGTGGGGTGGCGCCGCCAGCGCCATCAACTTGACCCGACCACGGCGGTTATGGATGAAGTGATAGAGTTTCATGGCGTGCATCATCTCTTCCTGGGCATGTTGGTACATCCAGGCGGCAAAGCCTTTCAACCCTGCATCTTCAAAATAGGCGGACATCGAGAGGTAGATGGTGTGGGCGCTCATCTCCATGTTGATCTGTTGATTCAACGCTTCTTGAATGGCTGGCTGCATAATAGTAGATCTCCTTCTGCCTAAGCAGCATCGAGTGGGGGGCAAATTTTAGCGTAACTACCAAGTCCGCTCGTCGCCGCGGCGACGAGCGGACAGAGGTTTTTATCTTACACCCCAAGCAGTATACCGTTGCGAACGACAATTACCGAAATCAGCCGCTTCCTCACAGTAACAAAAGTAGGATAGCGACAGAGGTGGGAAGGAACCCAGCGATAGCCAAACATAGAGAGACGGGACACGGACGCCGCTTCAATCCCTTGTTATAGTGAGCAAAGATTATGCAAAGATTACACCAACCAATAAGAGGAGAAACCCAACCATGACCACCAATCGTCTGGAAAGCTTGATGACCGCTATTTTCCCGGCCTCCCCCGGCGCCCACGGCAGCACCTTTGACCGCCAACAGAAACGCTTCGCCCCTTGCCCCGACTCCCCCAACTGCGTCTCTACCCAAGCGCCGACGACCGACAAAACCCATGCCATCGCCCCGATTGCCTACACCGGCGCCCATGACGCCGCCCACCAACGGCTGCTGGCTGTGATCCAAGCCATGCCGCACGCCACCATCATTACCGCTGAGCCGGAGTACATTTACGCCGAATTTCGCTCCCGCCTCCTGCGCTTTGTCGATGATGTGGAGTTTTACCTGGACGACCATGCCAAACTCATCCACTTCCGCTCTGCCTCCCGCCTCGGTCGTGGCGATCTGGGCGTCAATCGCAACCGCATGGAGGAAATTCGGCGGCGGTTTGGGGCGGGGTGACAAGGTGTCACCCCCTCACCCTAAGGCTCCACCCGTGTAAACCCATGACCTAACACCTGCTGGGTCATGCCGATGGTGACAAAGGCGCTGGGATCGACCTGGGCGATGATCGCTTTGAGGTCGTTGACCTGGGGACGGTAGATAGCGCACATGACGATGGTGCGTTTTTCGCCCTGGTAACCACCGGTGGCGTCCCACTGGCTGGCGCCGCGCCCCAGTTGTTCGTCGATGGCGCGAATCAATTCGACCGGTTTGTTGGTGACAATCAACGCAGTGCGGGCGCGGCTGGGTCCTTCAAGGACATAGTCGGCGGCCATGCCACTGAGCATGAGCGTTAGGAGGGCATAGAGCGCAATTTCCCAGCCGAAGACAAAGGCCGCCACCAGAATAATAGCGCCATCGACAAAGAGATAGACCTGGCTGAGCGGGGTGCCGGTGCGCTGTTGGATGATGCGCCCGATGATCGCCGTGCCGCCGGTGGTGGCGCCGGCCGCGTAGATCAACCCTTCGCCGATGCCGCCAACGAGACCGGCGTAGATCGCGCTCAAGAGTAGATTGTTGGTGAGCGGCCACTGGTCAAGATAGCCGGGGAGATAGCGGGTGAAGAACTCAATTGCACCGGAGAAGATAAAGACGGCAATTACGGTGTTGACCAGAAAACGCCAGCGGCCTAAATAAAAGAAGCCCAAGACCAGCAACGGGATGTTGGTAATAAAGTAAAAGCTGGCGACCGACCAACCCGTAAAGGTGTTGACAATCAGCCCAATGCCGGAGACGCCGCCCGCCGCCAGGTTATAGGGTTCTTGAAAGACGCTAAAGGCGAGCGCCGTCACCAACGTCCCCACCACCAATAACACGAACCGCTGCACCTCTTGCCACAACCGCTTCCAACCCATGTGCTTTACTCAAATTCTGTTTCGTCATCTTCTTTTGTATTGATCTAAACCTTGGCGGCGGTCGGCGCCAACTCCTGGCTGACCACCTGCTCCAACTGGGCCAGGAGAAAGTTATCTTCGGTCTGTTGGGCAATCTGGCGCACCCGTTCAAAGTAGGCGGCAGCTTCGTCGCGGCGACGTTGGGCCTGGTAGACCTGGCCGAGGGTGAAGAGGGCGTAGGGGTAGCTCTGTGGCTCTTCTTGAGTCAAGGTGCGTTCGGCGTACTGTTGCGCCTGGGCAAAATCGCCCAGTTCAAAGTAGATGGTTGCCAGGTTGGAGGTGTTCTGGGCGATCCAGTAGGAATTCTGGCGCGCTTCAAAAAAGGTGAGCGCCCGTTGCGCCGGTTGGAGCGCAGCAGTGAATTGTTTGAACTGGACATACGCCCCAGCCAAATTGCTACGCACTTCTTCGGCGCGCACACGATCCCCGATCTGTTCGTAGAAGGTCAACGCTTGCTGATGGTAGTAGACCGCCCCTTCGGCGTCATCTTGATGGCCGGCCAGCACGCCCAAATTGCGCTGCACCAGGGCAATGCCCGCTTTGTCATCCAACATTTCCGCCGTAGAGAGGGCATTTAAATAGTGTTGGCGCGCTGCACTATAGTTGCCGGCGGCATTTTGAATCGCCCCTTCAACATTTTCCAGCCGATAGCGCGCCAGTAGCGCCTCTCGCCGTGCTTGATGGAGTTCGCGGCGCTGAATATAGACCGTTCCCCGTTTGGCGTGCAGCCAGGTATTTTGCTGGATCAGACGGGCAGCGGCGGCTAGCCCTTCGCTGTAGCGGCTGAGGGCGGCGTCGGCATCCCCCAGGGTGCGCAAAGCATCACCACCTACCACGGCGGCTTCCACCAGCCACGCATCGGGCTTGCTTTTGACCTGTTCGACCTCTTCCAATGCCTGCCGCGATTGTCCACAGAGTTGGTAGAGCTGACTGCGCAACAGGTGCAGCGTCGGCGCCAAATTTTCCGCTAAGCGATGGCTGGAAATCTGCTGAAAGATTGCCAGTGCGGCAGCGGCCTGGCCGCGCCGGATCTCCTGATCGGCGTTGGGCTGCCAGATGGCAATGGCGGCCTCCGGTTGGCCGGCGCGTTGAAAATGATACGCAGCGGCGGTGTATTCACCGCGCACAGCGCGAATTTGGCCGGCTTCCCGGTGGAGATCTTCCCGTTTTTCCACGGTAAGTTGGGTATAAATGACCTCGCGCAGCGCCGGCAGCAGGGCAATGGCGCCGTTGCCATCTTCACGAATCAATTGATAGTCGATCAACCGCCGGATCAGTTGCGCGTAATTTGTGGCCGGCGGCTCTGCTTCCCCAGGATCGGTGGACGTGAGCCAAGCATCGTAGGGGGCCGGACCACGAAAAACGGAGAGCGCCTGGAGAAAATGACGTTCAGCTTTATCGAGCCGTTGTTGTAACCGTTGCCAGATGGGCAGGAGCGCGGCAGTATGGGGCAACTGATCCAGCACGGTTGATAATTGCGGCCCATCCACCGGCTCGATCGTCCGGCACAAAGCCAGACAGAGCGCCAACAGGCGCGGGTTGCCACCAGTATAGCTATTGAGACGCATCAACTGGGCTTGGTTAAAGGGAATTCCGGCCTCGGTCAGCCAGGCCGCGGTTTCGGCCAGCGTGAAGGAGGGCAGGGTATGCACGACATCGCTGCTTACGACATTGCGCTGACCGATGAGCAAGAGCGGTGCATGACCCTGCAAGCCTTCAAGAAAAGCGAGAAACTGGGTATGTTGCACCGCCTCGGTCTCGCTGTCCAAGGGGCGCAAAAGATCGACCTCATCAAAACAGAGGAGCGGCTGCGTTGTCAGCTCGGCCAAGTCGGTGCGCGTCAATTCTAGTGCTAGATTGGCATCTTTCATCAAACCGCCATCGGCAATCAACTGTAGCCAGAGCCGCGAAGCGCCCTGCTGGTGGAGAAAATTACCCAGGGCAAAGACCAGACTGGTGAGTTGGTCATTGAGGCTGTAGCGCACCGTAAACCAAAAGAGCGCCGGTGTCGGCCATTGTTCGGTTAAGGCAAGGCCAACCGTTGTTTTGCCAATCCCGCTAACCCCACAGAGATAGACCGATTTACCGGCCTGCAGCGCGCCAAGCGCCTCTTGACAGAGAGCGCTGCGCCCGATCAGATTCAGGCCCAAGACCGGCTGTTCCAGGCGCAGGGTCGGTTGTAGGCGCAAAAGCAACATTTTCCCCAATTGTTGCAGCGCCTCGCGCAGGTGGCGGTCATACGTTGCGCGGGAGACATGCAAGAGATCGGCATAAATTTCCGACTGATTGCGCGGCGCCGGAAAGAAGCGATGAAAATAGGTCAGATCGAGAAGAAGGTAATAATAGCGATCGCACAAGCCGGACTCTTCTTTGGCCTGGAGGGCGGTTTGTAGCAACTGCGCGCCATCGGTCGGCAGTGCGCCATGCCAGAGCGCCGTTACGGCGCGATCCAATTCGCGGCATAAGACGCTGCCCCTTCCCGCCGTGGTTGTCGCCTCGGCTGCGCCATGAAGCGCCTGGCCCAAAAAATAGGGTTGGGCGAGGGGCGATTCGGCGCCAAGGCGGGCGGGCGTGCGGTAATTTTCCAGCGCGAACTTCAACTGGTCAAAAAAAGCGGCCGTTGTGTCAAGGCGCTGTTGACTGCTGGTGTTTCGTGTAGAGTGCGACATAAGCAGTATGGATTGGTCGTGAAGATCAACAGTACTAACATAACTGGTTGCTTCGTTTGTAGAGAAATCAGCCAACGCACTGAGGCCGCCAACCCAGCGTAGATGTATTTAGAAGCTGTAAGCGTTCAGTAAGCATTGGGCCGCGGGAATCGACAGGCGGCGACGATTATTATAGTACATACGAACAGTACGTAGCGTTACCTTATTCGTAGAAAGGCAATCCCATGCGTTACATGCTATTTCTCACCACGTCACGGAAGCGCGCCCCCGGTAACATGAGTACAACCGGTGATTAATTGCGTACTCCCTTACTGAACACACCATGATCGAATCTGGCTGATCAAATCTGGCTCTGTCATCGTTACCCTATTTTTAGAAAGGTTATGACATGCGTTACATTACATCGACTTCTTCAGCAGGTCGGCGCGCCCCCGGCAATATGGGCACAACCGGTGACTAAATGGGTAGTAGAACCATGCAACTTCCCGTTGGCAACCGTTGTTGCCGGCAACAACTGGCGAATTGCCAGAGAAAAGGTGATAGAGAACACGCACGATTTTGCACCTAGTGCTACCCTTCTGCTCTATTATTCTTAACAGAGAGTTTACAACAGATTGCCCGGATCGACAATTTGTTGGTGTTGTACTAATACTTCGTAGTTGGTAGGCGCCTACCGACTATGATGCAACCAATATCGACATCGCATCTTCATCGCCCTATCATAGCAGCATATATGGCTCAGGCAGTGGCTACTTTGCCGTTTTCCGTTAAGTGAGCGGAACATATCCACGCGCTCAATTTACGCATCCTTAAGTAAATTTGAGACATTGGCAGCACTTTTTGAGACATCGCCACCGACGACTTTGTGCTATGCTTGCCTTATCCGACATCGGCTGAACAGTATAGAGTGTAAGTCAATTAGACTATCCCCCAAACCAAAGGCGGTGTCGGCCATTATTACTTTTGACAAGCAGAGGGAAGGTCAACATGGCACAACAACAAAACATCCACCACCGTCCGCTGGAACCGCACATCGAACGCGCAATTCGGATTGCCCTACGCACCCTGGGCTTTTTTGCCTTGGCGGTTTGTCTCCTCTTCTGGTTCAGTTTGCTCTGGTGTTAATCGTTTTCTGCCTGTAGCAAGCAATAGGTCAATCGGATTTGCGCACGGCCAGACCTGCCAGTGCTATTCCCATCTGATAGCTCTGGCTATGCGCCTTGAGCCGACAATACCTTACCTGTTTATTCATAGCACGACCATTGAAATTAGCAACCCATGCACCGATATTTTACCCACGTTTCTGTCCGTTTGCGCAGCTACCTGCCCTTGCAGAAAAGAAGGGATACCAATTTTGCCAGACAATTATGCAACGGCGACGGCGATGCCTGGGTACAATTACTCGATCAGTGGAGTCCCCATCTCTATAGCTATGTCAGCTTCAATGTCGTTCAAGAAGCTGATGTGCGCCGGCTCATGCGCCTCATTCTTACGGAACTGATTCAAACCCTGGTGGGTGAGCAACCGATTGAAAATCTGACCGTTGTCATCTTTCGCATTGCCTATCGCCAGCTTCTACGCTATCGGCGTCAGGCGCCCGACCCTTTTGCCAGCTCGCTTTGGCAACGCAAACAAGCGGCGGCAACAGGTGAACCATTACCCAATTACTTTTTTCAACACCTGCAACGCTTTTCACCCGAAGTACAACAACTGCTCCTCTTGCGCTATGTCTGTGGCGTCACCGTGCCGGAATTGGCCGAAATTGTTGGTCAATCAGAAGATCTGTTGACCAGGCTCCTCTACCGAACCCGCTTCTATCCTACGTAACCTGATCCAAACCACTCTTATCAGTAGGCCTGTACCATTCAAAGTGCCGTGCGAATGGTACAAAAGTGGCCCTTGTTTTGCACCCCCTTTGGCGGGAAAATAGCGGCGCCCCCAAATACGCCACTGTTTGTCGGAAAAAGTAGCCGTCTGCCTGATTATAAGAACTAGGAGGGATGGTACAAACCGCCGATGCCGCTATTGGCGTCAAGCCATTTTTACACTTTTCATCTTAAGGCTACTGAATTTATAATGCAAGCAATTAAAGAAGGAGAATGTATGGTCATGGTTGATCCAGCGCCAGCCCGATCATCGGCGCGACCATTGATACAACCCATTGCCTGTCAGAAAAGCCATACGGAAAGGAACTGTGTGATGTTCGTGACGTCCACCCTCATCAGAGATTGCGACACCTCCCCTGTGGCTGAATTGACCATTGATGGATTACAACAGGCCTGTGCTCAAGAGACCCGGCGCTATCTCAATCAACAAGCTCACGACCCCCGTTTCTGTCTGGAACTGTTGCGGCGCGCTCTGACTATTAATGACGAACAAGCCTGGTACGCGATCTATCGCCACTACCAACACCAGGTTTGTAAATGGGTGCAAACGTCTCTAGCCTTTGCTATTAGTAAAAGTGAATTACAAACATTGGTTGATGATACTTTTTTGAAATGGCATGGCACCTTTCGCCGCAACCCGCAAAAGTTTGCCGATTACCCAAACCTGGCCGCCTTGCTGGGATTGTTACGCCGTTGCGCCGAGCGTATTGTGCAGGATTTTGTGCGCAAACGGCAACACGAAACCACCACCGTTCTTTTCGATGCAACCGACGCTGACGATGGGGGTGACAGGCTACCCGGCGCCAAACGTATGCTAACTAACCAGGAGCTTGATCACTTGAATATCCTGCATAATCGCCGCGTTGATGATGAAAAAACGCTTGCTCTTTTACAAAGTTGGCTGCGTGACGAAAAAGAATGGCTGGTTGCCACAGCCCTCTTTCTAGAGGAACAGAAGCCGCGCGAACTCTATGATGCCTATCCCCATCTCTTTACCTCGGTTAATGAAGTGAACACCATTCGTGAACGGATCATGGCGCGCCTGCGGCGTAATGAGCAATTTCGCCAACAATTGCATTGCCTGTCGGAATTTTAGCCGCCATGACCGATTATCTCTAGTAGAAGCGAAAAGTAATGGAAGGAGTAGAGCGATGCGTTGGACGTATATAACAGCCGTAAACGAACTACGAATATGCCACAATAGGAGTAGTGAACCTGGGGATGCACAATCACCGCCGCCATCCTTGCCCAAGGCGGCCTGTCCGACCAACACAATGTTGGAACAATACTACCTGGGCGAATTGACCCCGACACAGGAGGAGACCGTTGCCATCCATTTGCGCAGCGCCTGTCCCCATTGTCAAGCGACCGTCGCCGCCCTGATGCACGATTTTGCTGACTTAGGGGCAGCGGCAATGGCCATCACCCCAGCGGAAGAGAGCCGCACCACTCCGCAAGCCTTTCCCGCTTTCTGGGCCAGGCTCAAGACGCAGGCTGCCACCTTGGGACAGCAGATTGTCGATCGGGTCACCTTTGTTCTCGATCTGGTAACCATGCCAGCGCCCACCCTGGCCTTGCGCGGTGACAGCCATGCGTTGCCTTTGATCTACCGCCGCGACGATATTGAAGTACGGATCGATCTCCAGCCGGAATTGGGCACCGACCGCAAAGTGCTGGTCGGTCAGGTGAAGGCGCCCAATCTGGATCTGGATGGCGCTGAAATTCAGTTGCAGCAAGCGGAAGCGATCATTGCTGGGACAACGCTGGCCGGCAAACGGGGGCGCTTCCAACTGCCATCGCTGCCGCCGGGCGACTACGCCCTTGTGGTGAGGAGTGCGCAATGGGAAATTCAAATTCCCAACCTGCACTGTCCCTAAGCCCGCTCATCGAGCAAAATGGCGCCTGGTCACCCGCCGACCTGGCCCAACATCTGGTGGATTGGATTATGGCCGGTGGTGAGCGTCAGGCGACCGGCGCCGAGTGGGCTGCGCTGTTGCCACCATTGACGCCAGCGCAGCGCGATGCAGTCGCGGCGCACCTGAAAAGCATGGCTGACCAGGTGCGCCAGTCCGATCTGGCGCGGGCCGGCAAGGTGGTTGATCTGCTCTTTATCTGGGCCGCAATCACCGCCAATCCGTTCCACCGGGCGCTGGCGCTGCGCGCCAAAGGCAACCTGCTGGGGCTGGGACAAGGCAAATTCCGCGAAGCAATCACGGCTTATGATGAAGCCAGTCAGCTTTATCGGCATCATGAACGACCGGTCGAATGGGCGCAGACGCAGATTGGCAAAATTGAAGCGTTGGCAAATCTGGGTCTCTGTGACGAAGCCCTGGCCGTTGGCGAAGAGGCGCAACAACTCTTGGTCAACCATCAAGAATGGCTGCTGGCGACCTATGTCGCCTCCAATCTGGCGATTTGTGTCCATGCCCGGCGTGACGAGAACCAGGCGGCGCTGACCCGCTTTAACCAAGCGCTGGCATTTTATGAGCGTTCGGCAGTTGTTGACAATTATACGTTGGCGGTTATCGAACAAAACCGTGGGCTTCTCTTGCGTGACTTGGGGCGCTTTGATGAAGCCTTGCAGGCCAATCGCACGGCCAAAACGACCTTTACTACGCTTGGCTACACCATTGAAGCTGCACGGGCTGATCAGAACATCGGTGAGGCGCTGGCGTTGTCTGGCCGCTACACTGAGGCCATCCAGCATATTGACAGGGCGCGCCAGCATTTTCGCCAGGATCACCGGCTGGGTGATGTAGTTGAAGCTGAGATCGTCATGAGCGATTGGTTGCTGCGGTTGCGCCGCTTTCAAGAGGTGATTAATCTCTGTACGCAAACACGGACTCTGGTGGCAACGCTTGATGGCCGTTTGCACTTGGCCGAAGTGGCCCTGCATGAAGCCGGCGCTTATATGGGCTTGGGTCACTACCCGCAAGCTATCCAAGCGTTGCAAATTGCTCGTCAACTCTGTTTGACCTTGGGCCAGGAAGTCTGGGGGGCGCGGGTTGACCTCAACGAAGCCTTGTTACTCTATCGCCAACATGAATATGCGCGCAGTCTGACCCTGGCGCAACAGGCGCTGCGCGTGTTGGAACGGCATCAGCTGCCTTTTGCCGAAGCGCAGGCCCAACTGATTGCAGCGCAGGCGGCCCTGGCCAGTCGGCAATATCTCTTGGCGCATGAACTAGTGCAGGCAGTTCTAGCCATTGCCTATCGCAAGGACGCAACGCAACTTTTGTACGAAGGGCATTATGTTCAGGGCAAGCTGGCGCAAGCCACCGGCGCCAATGACCAGGCGTTGGCCGCCTATAGCCAATCGGTGCAGGCTTTGGAACAGTTGCAAGGTCATCTGATGGTGGAATATCGCGCTGACTTTGCCGCCGACAAACAGGTGGTCTATGCCGAGATTGTTGATTTATATCTTCAGCAAGGGCAAGCAGCGCAGGCATTTGAATATACCGAACGGGCTAAATCACGAGCGCTGCTCGATCTGGTTGCTAGGGGGCTGGATCTACGCATCACGGCAAAAGATCCCGCTGATCAGCATCTAGTGGAGGCGCTGACCCATCTGCGCATCGAACAGAATCGCCTCTACCGCCGCTGGGAAGGGCGACAGGCTGAACAGGCCAAAGTGCGCCCACAAACTCTGTCCGCCGCCGAGCAGGCGGATTGGCAGCCCCTCTGGCAGGAAATTCGGGCGTTGGAACAACAGATTGCCGCTTTGTGGAATCGGCTGTTGGTTCGCAACGCCGATTATGCTCATGCGGCTGCACTCTGGCAAGTGCGCACAGAAAATATTCAACCCGATCTGGCGGCTGACACACTCTTGCTTGAATATTTCTTTGTGCATGACAAGATTGCACTCTTTGTTGTCACTGCCCAAAGCATCAGCACGGTAACCTTGCCTTGCACCATTTCCCAAGTTGAGTCACCCTTGCGCTTTTTGCAGATGAACTTCAATCTAGCGCTGAGGGACGCCAATGATGCTGATCTGATTGGTGAAGCACAGGATCTCTTGCACGAACTCTACAGTCAGTTGTTAGCACCGGTGCGCACCCAACTGACTACCTACGACCATTTGGTGATTGTGCCGCATGGCTTTTTACATAAATTGCCCTTTCATGCGCTCTATGACGGCGCCGCCTATCTGATCGAGCGCCATACCATCAGTTATCTGCCCAGCGCCAGCCTGTTGCGCTACTGTCAACGGCCCCCCACCCGGCAAGTGGCGCCGCTTGCGGTCAAACGCAACGCAACGATTGCCTTTGGCTATGGCTGGCAAGGACAACTGCCGGCTGCCGAAAGCGAAGCGCAGACCATTGCCGCATTGCTAGGCGGCGCCGCCTACACAGGGGCAGCGGCCACGGTGGCAACCTTTCAAGCAGTGGCGGCCACGGCTGATCTCTTGCACCTGGCGACACACGGTGAGTTCCGCGCTGATGATCCGCTCTATTCGTACCTGTTGCTGGCCGAGGGGCGTTTGACCACCTTGGACATCTTTAACTTGCGCTTGCAGGCGACGCTGGTGACGTTGAGCGCCTGTGACACCGGGCAAAGCTTGATCGGCGGCGGCGATGAGTTGTTGGGTTTGTTACGCGCTTTTCTCTACGCAGGTGCCGCTTCGGTGGTGGTCAGCCACTGGCGGATCGATGATGCCGCTACTCATCATTTAATGGTTGCATTCTATCATTACTTGTCCGCTGGCGAGAGCAAAGCCGCTGCCCTACAAGCCGCCCAACGCCAATGTCTGCACAACGCCGGTTCCCTGACCCATCCATACACCTGGGCCGCCTTCTTCCTGGTAGGCGATCCGGGAAATTTGGGTGGGTGATAGATAGATGGTTAGTTGGTCAGGTCAGAAACAAACTAACCAACCCACTACTTTGACATCGTCAAAGTAACCAACTCTTACAGGATTTCTATTAATCAACCCAAATTTATAAGGTTTATAAGGAGAATCATTATGAAACCCCGACAAATTGAACTTTGGGGCATGTGCTTCCTCATTATTCTACTGTTGATGCTCAGTGGCTGCGGCGCCCCGGCGGCAGCGCCACAGGCTGCATCCGATGAAGGTCACTCTGCTGATGCGCGGTCGGAAGCGCCGGCAGCAGAGGCGGCGCCGTCGGCACAAGAAGCAGCGCCGCCGGCTGAACCGGCGGAAACAAAAGCCGAACCAGCGGATGCAGCGGCGAGCGATCTACCCTTTGCGTTAGCGGGAAAAGTGATTACAGCGGAAAGCGCTTCTTGGGCTGGCGCCAGCATGCTTGCCGATGAACTCATGCTCTATGGCGATGGAGCACAACTGGATCAATTGGCGGCAAAGTTTGCCTTAACCGCCACTGGTGAGCGAGTCGATCTCGTTTTTCTCGGTGCTGGCTGGGTGATGCAACTGTATCAAACAACGGGCGAATTACCGGCTGACCAATTGGCCGAGCAGATCAACGCACAGGCGCGTAGCGAGGGGGTGGAGGTCTCTGCTGAGCCTAATCTGTTGCTGAGTGTCAGCAAACATGGCGGCAGCGTCTTTGGCAGCCCCAGCTACCCGCCATTATCGGGGCCAGACGCGGGTTTTGACAACCAATGGATCTGGGGTGAGCCAGGTATTCGACTGCCCGGTGAGCGGGCGTGGACGGGCAAAGAGATGACCGTCGGCGTCTTTGACACCTGCCCGACCACGCAACCGGCCTGGGTGGATCAGGTCGAATGGATCTCCACTGCATCCGGCGCCAATCCCATCTACCTGGAACATGGTGCCAGCGCAGCGGCCCTGATTGACTATGTGGCGCCTTCGGCGAACATTGTACTCTACTGTGTCCTGCCCACGGATGGTTACGGCACGTTGGCGGATCTCATCGCCGGGCTTGCACACTTTATCAACCAGCATCCGCCGGAAGCCGGGCGTGCGGTCATCAATTTGAGCTTAGGTGTGCATGGCGTATCTGCCCAACTCGAAACAATCTTGGATCAAGCCCACGCCCTAGGTTTTGTGGTCGTCGCTGCTGCTGGCAACCAAGGCGATCCCACTGCCATGAACATTCCGGCGGCCTACCACACGGTGATCGGCGTGGCCGGCCACACCGTTGATCGGCAACCGTCGAATTTTACAAACTTGGGTGAAATTGCGGCGCCGGCCGGTGGTAACTTGAATGCTGATGAACTGGCGAAGGCGGTTTGCGCGGATCAACCGGAGCGCTTTGTGATCACGCCGGCCGATAGTTCGCCCACCGGTCATCTCTGCTGGCAGGGAACTTCCTTTGCGACGCCGTTGGTGAGTGGGGCAGCGGCGCTGCTTTTGGAAAAAGATCCGGCGCTGACGCCGGATGATGTAAGCAGCAAACTCTATGGCACGGCGGAAGCGGGTGATCCCGTCTTTGGCGCTGGGATGATGGATGTGAGGCAGATGTTGCAGTAAACCTCACCCCTGGCCCCCTCTCCTGACTTGCTCAGGAGAGGGGAGGCGTTTGGTGACTTATAGCAGGCCAGCTTGGCGTAGTTTTTCTTGTAGCTTATGCAATTCCGCTTCCGCTTGTAGGCGCGCTTGTTGCTCGGCATCAGCCCGTGCGGCTTCTGCATTTGCACGAGCGGCTTCTGCTTCAGCCAGCGCCTGGGCTTCCAGACGGGCAATGGTCTCCGCCTCGGCGCGTTTAACCTCGGTTTCGGCTAAGGCGATCTGACGTAAAAGTTCTGCTTCGGCTTGGGCGCGGCGTTCGTTCAACTCGACGAAGGTGATGAACGGTGTGCCGTCTGGATAGAGCAACTGAAGCTGTCCTTCTGGGCTAATCGCAAAGCGAATATTTAACCACGGACTGCGCCACTGTTGCATGTCGGGGATGGGGCGAAATTGGCCCCGTGTATTGCGTAGCCAGCCTTGCACCAATCCCTGCTCCGGGTCGTAGACATAATACTCTTCCACGCCATGCCGCTCATAGAAAGCAAATTTGGCGGCCATTTCACCGGCGCGGTTGCCCGGTGAGATCATCTCAAAGACCACTTGCGGCGGCAGATTGCCTTCCTTCCATTGCAAATAGGAGCCGCGCCGCCCTTTGGGACGCCCTAGCGCCACCATCACATCGGGCGCCTGGCAAATCTGATTGTTCCCCTCCACCGGATACCAGAGGAGATCACCTGCAATGAAGACATTGACATGGTGTTGATAGAGGATCTCCAAATTCTCTTTAGTCGTGACAATCCAATCGAACTGCTCTGTATTGTTCGCCATTGGTTCGCCATCACTTTCAGGGTAAATGATCGCCTCCTCGGCTGCGTTGACCGCCGAAGGATCGAGTATGAATGCTGATTCGCTCATGGGGCTTGCCTTTCTGAAGGTAAAAGCCAACAGCCGAAAAACATTTGTTCGATTATAGCATGGTTGCCTGTCGATGGCAATTGTTTGTATCGGAAAACCGTTACGCACTACCGATTATTCTTTACAGGAAGGCTGTAAGCCACCTATCGTTGTCAAGGTTCTTTTATAGACTTTGGCGCCTTTTGTCATCCCTATTGATTCATGATGAAGGAGAATCACATGTCTTGGTACAATGCAAGATTACAGCAGTGGCGCACCCGTCGTTGGGGGCGCAAACCGATTGTCGAGGGCCAAAGCGTCGCTGTCGGTATGGCGCGCACCAATAAAATTTCGACCCTCATTCTGGTCTTGTTGGCCGGCTTTCTCTGTTTACTGGGCGCGCTAGAACAAGCGCACGCCCAATCACCCGACGATACGCCGGATTCATTGGTCGATAGCGTTTCGGCCCCCTTCGATTCGCCCTTGCCGACGCCCGTGGCCGACTTCTTTACCGACCCCTGGTCGCCTTCCACTCTTGCCCCTGTCAGCTTCTTTGCTTATCCCTCTTATGACCCGCTGGGCTACGGCCTGCGCGCCTGGAACTGGAATTTTGGTGACGGCAACACCGGCAAGGGCCTTGCGGTGCAACATCAGTATGCTGCCGAAGGTGACTACAATGTGCGCCTGACCGTTGTTACCAACGACGGGCGACGGGCTTCGACCACCCGTCTTGTGCGGGTGAGCAACCATGATGTCGCGATTGTCAAGTTTGCCCGCCCCAAGAGCAGCACCGCCGGTAGACGTGTACGCCTGACTGTAGGGATCGCCAACTATCTGCGCCCGGAAACGGTGACGGTTGAAATTTATAAGAGCGTCCCCGGCGGCTATGGCTATGTTGGCTCGTGGACGCAAGAAGTGACAGTGCAAAGCAGTCCGGCTACAACCGATTTCATCTTCTTCTACACGCCCACCGACGCTGATGCGGCTATGGGCAAAGTCACCTTCAAAGCCTTTGCTCGTCTACAAGGCGCCGACGATAGCTGGCCGGCAGACAATGAGTTTATCACCTTCCCCATGACCGTCGCCCCGCGTACAAGTGGTGGTCGCCAAGGCGAGGAGGCCACGGATCTGAACGCTGAAGAGAGCGTCCAGGAGATTACCGACACCGAATCAAACCCCGCCGCCGACGGTCCGATTTTGATTAGCAACGCAGATACATTGCCTTTCCGTGCGTACACACCATTCGTTGCGCGGTAAGCTGGGCAGGTAGTCGGTAACAGATAGAAGTTACGCAGTGGTACAAATCTGTAGTGTTTTGGAAACCCTGCGGATCTCCTGCCACAACCCCAACTGCGTAACCCCTACCATAATTGATAAAACACGAAAGATGTGTGCAAGAAGCAGTGCACATCTTTCGTGTTTTTACCTCTTTATGGTAGATTTATTTTCCAGTTCTACATAATTTGTCGTATATTATAGTTGAAAAATGTAAGCTCAGTGGTTTAATTGTAAGAATTCGTAAGTTGATTTTAGCGTCTTAAGGAGAAAGTGGTATAGAATAAATATTAAGAAGGCGAGAAAACGGTACGCGTGACACCAATGATGACACCAATGATGACACCAATGATGACACCAATGACGACACCAATGACGACACCGATGACGACACCAATGACAACGGCTATTTTTCTTTATATCGCCCTTTCCTTACTTGCTATGATCATTATTTATGGCGCTTGTCTGGCTGCTGCGCGTGCAGATGGCGTTATGAATATCCCAAAACGACGATCTGCCCAAAAAGCGCAGCCCGACGAAGTGACTGTGGTTGAACAACCCCCGCAGAAACAGGGTTGATACAGCTATTGACACTGTATGAGAACTAAGATTTTATGAATACCTATCGTTCGCCGTCGGATTCTTCACCAATCCGTTCACCTGCTCACTTGCGGCTGCCGGCGCCACGCCTTTCTTTGTTGCTGACCATGACAGAGAAAGCCGGCTGTACGGTTTTGTACAAGGAATTGAGTCAAGCAGGTTATTATGTTCATCTTGCGAACAATGCGCACGAAACAATTGCACTGCTCGATCGGTTGACAGTTGATGTTGTTCTATTACACACTGAGCTACCGGATGTAAGTGCTAGTCAACTCTGCCAGCATATACGCCGGTATAGCCGTGTGCCATTGATGGTGCTGACCGAACAGAAGAATGAGTTAGAGTTGATTGAGAGTTTGGGGATGGGCGCTGATGTTTACGTGGCGTTACCCATTACCTTTGCTGAATTAAATGCGCGCTTACAAGCAATCTTGCGTCGTGCAGGCTATGCTAATGCGGTCTATCACCGGGGCAGCAAACGCCCATTGCTCAACCTAGATGGTCGTCATCGCAAAATCTATATCGGGGAAAGAGAAATTTCTCTGACGCAAATTGAATATCGCATTTTACATTTCTTGTTTTATAATGCCAACGCACCTGTCACCAAAGAGCAACTCCTCACTGACGTTTGGGGCTATTGTGAAGCACACGAAGTCAATTTTATCGAAGTTGCCATTTGGCGCCTCCGCCACAAGATCGAACGCAACCCCTCGAAACCGGAGTATCTGACTACTGTACGCGGCTCCGGTTATCAGTTGAATCTCACACCGAGTTAAGACAAGGACACAAGGTGTAAGTCAGGGCTGACAACCGGTTTTCCTATCTACCTATCTACCTACCCAGAAAGGTGTGTAACGCTGGTTATGACAAGATGACAAGATGACAAGATGGCGTTGTGTTACCAACTTACTCCTCTCCACAGAGCGACCATCTTGTCATGTTGTCATCCTGTCATCGTGGCGTAAAAATCATATAGCCAACGATGGAGGATGAAATGATCGGAGACAAAATTGAAAAGCTGGCCCAAACGCTACAGGTCACCTTTCACGACCAGCGCTTGTTGCAGCGCGCCTTTATTCACCGCAGCTATCTCAACGAGATTACGACGACGGCACACGATTTACAGGACAACGAGCGATTGGAGTTTCTGGGCGACGCCATTATGAATTTTATCATCAGCCAGGAACTTTATATGAAGTATCCGGACTACTCGGAAGGACCGTTGACCAATCTGCGTGCAGCGTTGGTGCGCCGGGAAACACTCTCGCGGCTGGCCGAACAGTTGAAGCTGGGCCAATATCTCTGGTTGGGGCATGGCGAAGAAGAGAGCGGTGGGCGCACGCGCATGGCGACCCTCTGTGATACTTTTGAAGCGTTGGTCGGCGCCATCTATGTCGATCAAGGACTAGATGCTGTTCGCGCCTTTGTCCTACCACTGGCTGAGCAGGAGTTGGTGCGCGTCGAAGCGCTCGCCCTGGACAAAGATCCCAAGAGCCGCTTGCAGGAGTGGGTGCAGAGTAACAAAAACCTGACGCCTCGCTACAAAGAGATCGAGAAATTCGGCCCCGACCACGCCAAAACCTTTGTCATGCAGGTGACCATTGGCGGCGAAATTCATGGCGTTGCCCAGGGGCGGAGCAAACAAGACGCCACCCAACAAGCCGCCGCCATGTCCCTCCGTAAACTTGGCCTGCCCGCCCCGGAGTATACCCCTGACCCTGAGCTGCAAGCCCGCTATGGGGTAAGCGACCCGTCGTCTGAAGGCCAGAAGACAGAAGAGCAGCAGGCAAAAGACAACGACTAGCAGTAAGTAGAGGGGAGACGCGCCGCTTGTGCCAATATCAATCGCTATCATAGTCTGCATAGCGTTGTCCTGAGCAGATAAAGAGATTGAGGCTTACTCTCTCAATCTCTTTATCTCTTTGCCTAGCTATTGCGCAGCGCCGGCGTTTCAATCACCATATCTTCTTCCAGCGAGCGTCTAGATTTGATCCCAGCCCGTTGCAGCGCACCGTGGTAAGCTTTTACCCCTTCTTCAGCGCTTAGGTCGCCATCGACGACAGCGCGTAGATATTCGGTGAAGGCCAGGGGATCGGCGGCGTCCTTAATGCGGCGGCCAAAGAGGGCAACGTGGGCGCCATATTTTTTGACTTCGGCAATGAGTTTATAGGAGTCGTAGGTTGTGCTGGCTGGTCCGCCCAGAATGCCGACAATGACCGAAGTGTAGGCGACCAATTCTTCCAGCGCCTGTGGCCCGTTATAGGGAATCTTCAAAAATTCCGGGCGCGAAGCATTGGGAATGCCGGCCAACATGCGGGCAATGCTGTCATTGACAAAGGCCGGCACCTTTTCCGCCGGCAGATTCACGGGAGCGTTAGGGTTGAAGACTTCAATAAAGTAGCGGAAGCCTTTGCGCACGGCCTCAATACGAAATTCCTTCAAGCGCTCTAGCGCAAACCAATCCGATTCAAAGTCATTGTTAAAGGTGAGCGAGTAGAGGCCCAGGTTGACATCGGGCTGTTGACCCGGCTTGGGCAGCAGCGTGCCAAATTGCGCCTCTTCAATCGTTGTGGTGGCAAAGGGGCGGGAAGGGGTTTTGGCATAGGTAAAGCCGCGCCCGCTCCAAATATCAGTGGCGTCATTGGCGCGGATCGACGGCGTTACCGGCGAGTTATCAAAGAGACGCCATTCGCGCGCCAACACATCCATCGCCGAGACCGAGGTGAGCATAATGTCCAACTTGGCCTGCTCGATCAGCGCGGCCAAGCTTTCATGATACGCCCGCAGCGACGGATAGCCGCCGACAATGGGCGCCATGCCCGCACCCATATCCGGGTCAGCCGCATAGCAGATGATAAATTCTTTGCTGCTCGGATTGGTGCGAATGTCCTGTAATTTCAGATCCATTGCTTTTTGCATAAGGTCGTCCTGTTTTTAATTTGTGATCTAAGCCAGTAGGGGCGCGGATTTAGGTAGCGCGGATTAACATGTAGGCTAATCCGCGCCCCTATTCCTATCGATCCTGCACCGACCCATCATAACCGATGGGCGTGTCCAGAATTTTATCTTTAATCGGATAACTGAGCGCCGCTTCGTTCAGTTGGATGCCCAAGCCGGGGCCGGTCGGCACGGTGAGATAGCCATCTTTCAATTCCAAGGGTGTGACCAACAGATCACTCTTGGGCGGGTGCGACTCACCGGTGTATTCTTGCAACGCAAAGTTGGGAATGGCGGCGTCAAGTTGAATACAAGCCGCCGTGCTGATCGGGCTGAGGGGGTTGTGCGGGATCACCTTGACATGTTGGGCTTCGGCCATGGCTGCCACTTTCTTGCTGCCAGTCAAGCCGCCGCAGAGACAGACATCGGGGCGCACATACGCGGCCCCTTTGGCTTCCAACAGTTGTTGGTATTCAAAGATAGTGGTGAAGCGTTCGCCGGTGGCAATGGGAATGTTGCACTGTTGCTGGACATCAGCCATGCGCGCCGGGCTGTCGGGGAGCATGGGGTCTTCGTAGAAATAGGGGTGGAATTGCTCCAACCGGCGGCCCAACCAGATCGACTCGGCGGGGGTCATCTGACGGTGAATTTCGACGCAAATGTCCACGGCGTTGCCCACCGCTTCGCGCACGGCGCCTACCCGTCGCACCGCTTCATCGGCCCATTCGCTGTATGATTTGTGCAGATGAAAATCGGGCGGGAAGGGGGAGAAGCGCACGGCGGTAAAGCCCTCTTTGGCTTTGGCGACGGCATCGGCCACCAATTCATCGATGGTTTTGCCGTTGACGTGCATATAGCAGCGCACCCGTTCGCGCGTCATGCCGCCCATGAGGTCATAGATCGGTACATCGAGCCGCTTGCCCTTGATGTCCCAAAGCGCGATGTCAATGGCCGAGAGCGCACCCTGCACCACCGACCCCATAAAGTGGGACGAGCGGTAGAGCCACTGGTAGTGATGCTCAATGCGTGACGGATCTTGGCCCAGCAGATAGGGCGTCATCACCTCCAGCATCGTCTTGGTCGGGCGTTGCCAGCCGTGGACGCCCCCCTCGCCAATGCCGATGGTGCCATCTTCACAATAAATTTTCAGGAGCAGCCAGCGATCCCAGAGGATCGGTTCCACTTTTTCGATTTTGGTTGGTTTCATAAGATTTGTTTCTGTAATGGTTTAATAGAGGATATTGATCGTAGCATAAAGCGTGTCAAAAACGCAAACAACTTCGACCGGGTTCTGCTTCAGCTTATCCCCGAATCACTGTTACTTGCCGTCCGACCGGCGAAGTGGTTGTCTCAACGGTTGTGCGCTCACTAATATCGGGCAGACCACTGCGTTGGTCAAAGAGCACTAACCAACCGCTCGCCAGCCCCAGCCTGCTCAGGGAATCATCTAACTGTTCCAGTCCTTCGTCAAGCGGGTCCGTTTTGCCGTCGCGCCAGACTTTCAATTCAATGCCAAGCTGTTCCTCACCGTGGCGTAGGTAGAGATCCATCTTCCCTTCGCCCAACGCATATTCGCGATCCAAAATGCCGCCGCCATTGGCCACGCGATCCAAAAAGGCCATCATCACCAGATGGGGCGCAATCTCATGGTAATGGACGGCCCGGAGTAATGGCTGCCCATGCTTCCGCCAGAAGGCCAGAAACGCTTGTAACAACTTTTCTTTGTCCAGGCGTCCATCCGGTCGCAGCCAGATGGGTTGAATACGTGGCAGCGAATCTTGCGCGCCGCTAGCCAGCGACCGCGGAATCACCTCGCGGTAGATGGGATTGGCGATGACCAACCCCCGCCCATTTTCTCTGCGCACCAGGCCGAGATCGACTACATAATCGCGGTCATCCTGTGGAATATCACTGAGCAAGGCGCCGGCCAGGATCGGTTCGATTACATGGCGCACCCGCGGTTCGCGCAATTTATCGGTGAGTTGGTCCAGGTGAGTTTGGCGCCGTTGAATGAGGATTTCTTTGGCCCGTTCAATGTGCGCCACTGTCACCGCTTGCGTCACATCTGGTACAAGCTCTTCGACGGCCACTTTCGCCAGCGCATTGACCAGCCACGGCTGGCCTTGCGTTAAGTAGAAAACATGGTCGAGCGCTTCCGCAGTGAAAGCTTGTCCGGTTTCGTCCGTGTGCTGTTGCAGCAACGCACGTACCTCCGTTGAGGTAAAATTCCGTAACATGATGGAACGCACGGCAATGTTAAAGGGGCTGGGTGAGTTTAGACGGGTGCTGCCGCCGGAAGCGACCTTGTAGTCGCGCACGTCGCGCAGACCAATTAACGCCAATGCTGCCGGAAAACCGTCGGGGCGTCGGTAATAGCCGGAGCGCAGTTGGCGTAGCACAGAAATTAACACATCATTCTGCAATGCGTCAATCTCATCCAAAAACATGACCAAAGGTCGGTCGGCGGCAATGGCCCACTCGCTTAAAAAGGCGCCAAGTTGTTGTCCAGCTTGATCGCCTGGTTGCCAATCCGGTGGCTGGAGTTCCAGTGGCAACGTAAAGCGGATCGCCTGTTTCCAATCACTGAGGATCGCGTTTTCGGCAGCTTCAATATTGCCAGGGAAAGCTGCGCCTACTTCCATCGATACAACAACAGCGATGTAGCGCCCTGATGCCGTCAACCGGTGCGCCAATTCCAACATGGCTGTCGTCTTGCCGGTCTGGCGCGGTGCATGAACAATAAAGTAGGAATTTTGCGCAATCAAGCGCGCAACGTCCTCATCTTGTAAGCGTTCATCGGCCGCAAGCATATAATGAAAGCGTGGGTCACATGGCCCGGCTGTGTTGAAAAAGCGCATCTTGTCACCTCCCCGAAAACCTTTGCTCCTTTCATTATAGCGCAAAGGCGGCGGCACGACTATTCTGGTTGAGATAAAGAGATTGAGAGATTGAGAGATTGAGCGATTACGTTGACTCAATCTCTCAATCTCTCTAATCTCTATCGACCTGCCAGTGCCGCCCGCACCCGCTCCGGCGTAAAGGGAATCTGCCGTAGGCGCACCCCAACAGCAGCAAAGATCGCGTTCGCAACCGCTGCCGGTGTCGGGTTTTGACTGGCCTCCCCACTGCCCAGGAAGGGGAGATCAGGCCGGTTCAAGAGAACGGTTTCGATGACCGGCGCCGCCGTAAAGCGCAGAATGGGGTAACTCTCCCAATCGCGGCTCGTGACACCCGTCTGGTCAAAGCAGACTTCTTCCAACAAGGTCCAACTCAACGCCTGGACAAAGCCGCCTTCCAACTGGTTGCTGAGGCCATCCGGGTTGACCACCTGGCCGGCATCGGCGGCGATGACGGCGCGTGGCACGGCGATCTGCCCACTCGCCTGGTCAACTGTCACCTCGACGGCAATGGCGGCGTAACATTGGAGGTTCTTGTACTGGGCAAAGGCAATGCCCTGACCGCGCCCGCTGCCAGTTGGTCCCGATCTGGGCTGCCAGCCAATCTTTTGCGCCGCCGCTTCGATCACGGCTTTGGCCCGTTCATTGGTGAGATGTTGCAACCGGAAGGCGACCGGATCGACCCCTGCCGCCAACGCCAGTTCATCCATAAACGATTCAATGGCAAAGATGTTGGCATAGGCGCCCAGGCCGCGCATGGACGAAGTACGCAGGGGCGTGTTATCAACATGGTGGTTGACCACACGGCGCTGGGGGAACGCATAGAGCGGGTCGCTATTGCGAAAACTGCCAGAGTGACGACCCGGCATGATCCGATTCGTCGGCGGTGGGAAAGGTTCGGCCAGATGCCAGGCGGCCAGCAGACCGGAGGTATCGGTGCCGGGACGGGGGCGACCGCTGTGGGGATAGCTCCAAATATCTTCGTTCCAGTCGCTGATGGCGCCGGTTTCGTCCAAGCTGGCTTGCAGTTGCACGGCCATTGCCGGGCCGTAGGGTTCCCAGGCGTGTTCATCCTCACGCATCCACTTGAGCGAAATGGGGCGTCCCGGCAAGGCACGGGCCAACAAGGCGGCATCCAGGCCAACATCGTCCGCCCCGTTGTGACCGTAGCACCCAGCCCCCTCGACATGAATTACCCGAATGTTTGCAGCATCCAGCTTGAGAACTTGGGCCAACGACGCCCGCAACGGGTATGCGCCCTGCGTGTGACTCCAAACGGTCAGTTTGCCGTCCTCCCACTGCGCTACCGCCGCCGATGGCCCAATCGAGGCGTGCATCTGGTAGGGACGATGGTAGGTGGCGTTCAAAGTGGTAGCAGCGTTCATGGGCGTAGTGATTGGAGGGATTGGGTCATTGGTGAGTGCGCCATCAATCAGCAACTGCGATTGTGCTGGTTGACTGAGTAGATGGTCATAGAGCTTGTCAGGAGTCGGCAGTGGCGTACTGTTCTCCCATACCGTCGCTGTTTGTAAGGCTTCTCTGGCCGCAACGGCTTGTTCTTCGCGCTCGGCAATGACGCCCAAAAACGAACCATCCCGTACAATAGCCAGTACGCCGGGCATCTGCCGGATGGCGGCTTCATCAACCGACACGAGGCGGGCGGTATAGGTCGGTGGCCGCACAACGCGACCGTGAACCATCCCCGGCAATGCCAAATCATGGACAAAGCTGGGCAACCCGGTCACTTTGGCCGGTAGATCGAGACGGGTGGCGGCTTGCCCGACCACGGAATGGGTTGCGAACGCTTTAGGCTTGACCAGCCCCGTCGCCTGCCGACCAAAGCGCTGCCCCCCAAAGAGCGCCCAATAATCGGTCTGGCGACCGGTGGCGGGATCGGTGACAGTGCCATCTTGCACGACTAACGCTTCTGGCGCGCCCCCTGCCTCCAACTCTTCGTGCGCCAGTTGGAGCAGAATGTGGCGCGCTTCGGCGGCGGCTTGACGAACGGCATTGCCACTCGTTTCCAGCGACATGCTGCCGGCTGTCACCCCTTCGTTGGGGGTCAATGCCGTGTCGGCCATGATGACGCGGATGCGATCCAGCCTTACGTCCAATTCCTCGGCGGCGAGTTGGGCAATGGCCGTCTTGAGACCCTGGCCGATCTCGACCTTGCCGGTGAAGACAGTAATGATGTCGGTCGCATCAATACGAATCCAGGCATCGAGATCAGGGGTCTGTTGCAGGGGCGCGGGGAGGGTTGCCTGGGATGGCGTCGGCGTTGTGAGTGGCGGCGCTTCTACTACTTCATAGATTGGCTCCCAAATCGGGCGACCAATGCGCAACTTGATGGCGCGACGTACCCGGTCATAGACGCCACAGCGACAGAGGTTGCCCTCCAGCGCCGTGCGAATCTCCTCATCGCTGGGGTAGCGGGTGCGGTTCAACAGCCCCTGCGCGGCGATGATCATGCCGGAGACGCAGTAGCCGCACTGGATCGCCTGCTCTTCGATAAAGGCTTCTTGCAAGGGGTGGAGGGCGTCCGGCGTACCCAGCCCTTCAATGGTGGTGATCTGTGTCCCCTGTGCCTGTTGTACCGGTAATTTGCAAGACGGCACATCAGCGCCGTCGATCAACACTTTGCAGGCGTAACATTGCTCTAGGCCACAACCAAACTTGGGGCCTTTGAGACCCAAATCGTTACGGAGGACATAAAGCAACGGGGTCCCTGGATCGATGTCCAGTTGTACGGTCTGACCGTTAACGGTCAATGTTAGTTTTTCCGGTTGCATCTTTTCTTGCTTCCTTAATTGGCGAAAGTGAAATCTGTATCCTGGCCTGATTATATATCAATCAATCATGTGTAGCTACTTGCATGATTCAGTGGGATGTACAGCTTTACCTTATCCTACTATCTAGCCCTACCCAAAGTAGTTCACAAAAAAGTAAATTTGCATGAATCAAAATGAGTTATATTAATATTCTGTTAACCATCCAATGATAGGCTAACTTGACTGACGAACGCTCACTATGTACCTTTCTTGTGCTGCTCGTAAGTATACAGTTGTGCCGTTAATTACATAAGAATATGTTGTAACATCTTGCCTCTCCTCTGCGGAACATCGGGTAAAGGATTTCCCAATGTTCCGCACCTTTGACACAAGGGAATAACAATGACGACTACATTGCTGGATCATGCTGCGGTCAACGAACCCAATCGTTGGCTGATCTTAGGCGTGGCGCTATTTTCTGCTTTTCTAAACGCTGCTCTGTCGGCCCTCTTGCAACCTTTTTCCAACCCTGAAATTATGGATGCGGCGCTATCTATCTCTTTTCTGGCAACCCTTCTTATGATTAGCACAGTTACAGGGATAGCGGCTGCACTCATTGGCGGCGCGGCCGGCGACCGTTGGGGGACACGTCGTATGCTACTTACGGTCTGTTGCATCGGTGGCTTGATGGGTGTCTTGAGCCTGCTCCCGCTTTCCCCCGGCAGCCTCGTGCTGACCTTTTTTCTTTTGGGGATCGTTTCCCCCATGCTAACGGTCAATTTATACAAGATTGCCGTTCATCACTTCCCATCTAGACAGTGGGGGTTGGCAATGGGCTTGATTGCCACCAGCGTTGCTGCTGGTTCTATAGTTGGCGCATCCGGTCTTACCAGAGCGTTGTTGCAACTTTTCTTGGTTGGTTGGCAAGATCGCCTCCTCCTTTATGGATTGACGTTTGTTGTTATGGGTGGGATCTGGTTCTTGCTTCACCCGCGTGAGGTTGTTGTGGTCGATGGCTCACCGGGTGAGAACAAACGCGCCCGTGTCTCATTCCGCCGGGCGTTACGGCATGTACTCCAATTGCGCGCCATGTGGCTGATGGGGCTTGGTATTTTCTTCTATTGGGCCATCGTTGACAGTTTTGTCATCAATTTGTCTACTTATCTACAAAGCGCCAACAGTTCCCTTACCTTCATCGATGTAGTTCGCATCAATGAGGCGCGTACTGCTATTTTGAGTGGGATGGGGCTAATTGCGATCCTGCCGCTTGCCCTTTTATCTGATTGGTTGCAGATACGGCGGGGTCTTCTCCTGGTTGCACCGTTACTGCTGTTTCTCCTCATGGGACTAGCAGCCCTGCACCAAGATATCTGGCTGTGGGTGGCATTGCCGGTCGCCGGCGCTTTTACCTATAGCTTTGGGGTAATTTACCAGGCGATGGTACTTGAAATGCCGACCATTGGTAGAGTATATGCCGGCGCTGCCTTGGGGTTTGTGACGATGCTACGCGCCGTAAGTGATTTTGCTACGCCAATCCTGACTGCTTTGTTTTTGTTTTCCGAAGAGTTCAGTCTACCCATTGTATTCCTGTGGAGCATTGGCTTAGCGATAGCTGCGGTATGTATGTTCCTCTTCTTCCCACGCCCTGATACCGCCCAATCAGATACTGTTCTGAAGTGAACAGATCGCGCCTCACTCCTGCCAGGGCATGATGAACAGGACGCCCAGGATCATCACCGTCACCAACCCGGCATACATCATTGATATACCTGAGATAAGCGGCCATGTTTTCTAGGGCCAAGTAACCCTTCTCCTGTATCAGCTTACCCTTGCCCACATCTTTCGTTACCAGAGAAGGTCTCCGGTAAAATCTTTCGGGAAGCTAGTCGCTTCCCGAAAGATGCCAGGGTACGAGTTCGCTTCGGCAAACTTATGGGGTACGGTAAGGTCCCATAGGGACGCCTGACCTTAGTAGGGTTTGGCCGGATGGCCGACCTGTTCGGTGCGGCGGGCTGCTTCATCTGTTGCCACGGGGTCGGCGCCGATGGGGCTGCCGTGGCCCAGACTGGACGCACCGTTTTGACTTACCTGGCCGTTCGTATGGGCATTCAGCCCCAGACCCTCGGCTACGCGACGGCCATAGTCGGGGTCACATTGGGTAAAGTGCCAGACCATGCGCTCCTGGATGTGGCGCTGGGCCGGCTTGAGCGTGTTGACCAGATTGAGGATCAGGTCATCGCGCTCCCAATCTTCAAAGACACGATAGCGTTCCCCAGCCTGTTGGTAATCATTGGTGCAGTCGATTGGCTGGCGCACCAGATTACCGGCGATGTAGGGGGTATAGGGTTCACCGGCTGGCGGCGCCTCGTTCAGCCCACCCAACGACGACGGTTCATAGTTGACATGGGGATTCTGGCCCGGCGCCAGATCCACATGATAAGACATCTGGCCCCCACGCTGGTTGGTGGCAACGTGGGTCTTGGGCGCATTGATGGGCAATTGCAGATAATTTGGCCCGACGCGATAGCGTTGCGTGTCCGAGTAGGAGAAGGTGCGCCCTTGCAACATCTTATCATCGGAAAAGTCCAGGCCATCCACCAGGACACCCGTGCCAAAGGCGACCTGCTCCACCTCGTTGAAGAAATCTTTGGGATTGCGGTCAAGCACCATGCGCCCCACCGGTCGCCAGGGGAATTGATCTTCCGGCCAGAGCTTGGTGTCATCCAGCGGGTCAAAGTCCAGTTCGGGGTGTTCGTCATCACTCATGATCTGGACGAGCAACTCCCATTCCGGGTAGTCGCCCCGTTCAATGGCATCGTACAGATCTTGGGTGGCGTGGTTGAAATTCTGGCCCTGAATAGCCTCGGCCTCGGCTTGGGTCAAGTTTTTAATCCCTTGCTTCGGCTCCCAGTGATACTTGACCAGCACCGCCTGCCCCTGGGCATTGACCCACTTGTAGGTGTTGACTCCGGATCCCTGCATCTGCCGGTAGGTGGCGGGAATGCCCCACGGCGAGAAAAGGAAGGTGATCATGTGCATCGCCTCGGGCGTGTTGCTGATAAAGTCAAAGATGCGTTCACCATCTTGCCGGTTGGTGATGGGGTCGGGCTTGAAGGCATGAACCAGATCAGGGAACTTCATGGCATCGCGAATGAAGAAGACCTTGAGGTTATTGCCGACCAGATCCCAGTTGCCCTCTTCGGTGTAAAACTTGGTGGCAAAGCCACGGGGATCGCGCAAGGTTTCCGGCGAATGACCGCCGTGGATTACCGTTGAGAAGCGGACAAAGACGGGCGTGCGTTTGCCCTTTTCCTGAAAGAGTTTGGCCCGTGTGTAGTTGGCTATGGGTTCATCGCCCACCATACCATACGCCTCGAAGTAGCCGTGCGCGCCAGCGCCACGGGCATGGACCACCCGTTCGGGAATCCGTTCCCGGTCAAAATGGGTGATCTTTTCAAGAAAGTGGTAGTTCTCCAAGGTGGTCGGCCCGCGGTTGCCGACGGTGCACAGATTCTGGTTGTCATGAACGGGGTGACCCTGGCGGGTGGTGAGGATTTGGCTTTCTTCCCCCTGGTTCATCTGGGCATCGGTTCCGTTACCAGCGCCGGAGGCTCTCCTCCCGGTAGCTTGGGCGTCAGCCTTGCTTTTGGCGCTCTTCTCACCGTTGTTTTGCCGCTTGCTATGTTTATTGCCGTTGCTCATTTGTTTGTTTCCTTTTGTCGTACAACACGCTCATCCCCCGCTGAAGAATCAACAGGGCACAAGGAACAACCAAACGGGGCGAACCCTCGGCAAACCGCTGCGCTCGCGCTGCTGTGAACACAGGCAAGACAACCTGGGCAGCATCGCCCACGGCGCCACCACAATTGCCTTGCTGGCGGAGCATTCCCAACGCTGGTCATGATCCACCGGCTTGCGTTGCCCACACTCTATCATGTTCTGCCAGGTGCGTCAATTTCCAGTTTTATATGCAATGTTTTGTTGGAGAAGTTATGATCGGTACACTCGTCCCGTAGGGACGCCTGAGTTTAGGAACGGGGATATTGATTTTCTCCTCCCTAAATTCAATCGTCCCTACGGGACGAAGCCGTATCCGTATGCGAACCCAATCTAATTCATCATGACTTATTTTACAAAACAGTAGGCTCATTGGGAGGGGCGAGTAAAGCACGAACGCTTTTCGGCGCCACTTGTCGGTACGCCGTGTGCAGGTGGAAGATCAACTCGTCATCGTCAATCTGGGCCAACGCAATCCCAACCCAGCCGCGCACGCCGACATAGGGTGGCTTGAAGAATTTTTCGGGTGACGCCGCAATCATCATCGGTTGCATCCCCGGCGGCACGGGCAACCAGACGGCAATCCGCCCATCATTGTGATGATTGTTGGCAAACATGGCAAAGACCTTTTTGCGCACAAAAAAGGTTGGCTCGCCGTGGGACAGTTTTTCCGTGGCCTCTGGTAATGCCAAACAAATGTGCCGGACGCGTTGGAGGTGGTCTGTATTCATCGGTAAGCTTTAGTTACCTTCCCTTTGTTGGTTACGTTCAGATCGTGCCGATCGATAGAGCGACCAGATGCGCAGGTCCGTTTGTGGCACCTGAAACGCTTCCTGACAAACAAAGCCATAATGTTCATATAGGGGAACATTCGACGGCGTCATCGTCTCGGTGTAGACTGGATAATTCCCCGCATCAGCCTGTGCGAGGATCGGTTGGATCAAGCGCGATGCGCGCCCCTGCCCTTGGGCTTCGGGAATAACGCCAATCGTACTCAGGTAGTAATGGGGCTTGGGTGAATATTGCTGGTGCATCCGATCAAACTGGAGAAAAATCGGGATGGCGCGCCGGAAGAGCCAGAAGGTCGAACTGCCAAGAATACTCAGTGTATGACGATTGAGCAGCGCCAACCAGGCTCGACGCACGGGTGGCGTCAGCCCCTGTGGCGCTTGCCAAACGGCCACCCCTTCGAGTGGCTGTCCGATGCCATAGCCTTGTTCTTGCCGTACAAACCACGGCGCCGTAGCACAAAAGGTTTGCCGCAGTGCGCGCCCCCGTTTGGCTGGATCAGGCAGCAAGTAGCACCAGAGCGGATCGTCGGCAAAGGCGCGAGCCAACACCATGCCGGCTGCCATTGCATCGGCAGCCACCAGGCGTCTTACACTCAGCATTTGTGTCACTGGTTTCTCCTTTATGGACTACAGCCAAGGTTTTGTCCATGAATGACAACCGAAGCGGGAATTTCGGCACACCAAAGATCGGGCGAGCCAAAGCCCAGGTAGTTGGTGAAATCCCCTGCAACGACTAAATTTTCCGGCAGCGCGCCAATGCTCGTCTTATAGAGATTTAGGTCGCCTTCCACGATCAACCCAGTCGGCAAGTGATCAATATAGGTGCCGTTGATGGTCAAATCGCCCTTGACTATCAGAGAAGCCGGCAGGCCATCAACCTCCCCTTCCAGCGTGAGATCCCCCAACACGATACAGCGCTCCCCCTGGACTTCTGCGCCAAACCCGGCGAACGCTGCACAAGTGATAACCTGTTGCGGCCAAAAGAAATAGACCCCAACCATCACCAACACGGCTGCTGCGAATAATCTGTTTCTTCTACTGGTCATGATTACCACTTACACAAAGAGGGTTGTGAGCGCAAACAGGCCAAAGCCAAGAATAATCACCCCAGAGATCCGGTTCACCCACTGTAGACCCGTCGCCGTAAAGCGTTCGCGCAAGAGGCTGACGCCACCGCTCAGCAGTAACCACCACGCTGCCGACCCCAGAAAGACGCCCAAGACCAAAACCGCCGCCGCGCCATAGTTGCCGCGCGTGTTGGCGAGGCCGAGTCCGGCAAAGATGGCGGCAAAGGCCAGGATCGTCACCGGGTTAGTCACCGTCAGGAAGAAGGTGGAGGCATAGGCGCCCAGCAATCCCGTCGCTTTGGCGCTGGCCGCTTGTTCTGCTGGTTTGGAGAGCAGCGTCTTCCCACCCAGGTAACAGAGAAAAAGGCCACCAATTAGCCCTAGCCACCACTGTTGGCGCACCAAAAAATTAGAAATCAAGGTCAACCCGAAGCCGGCCACACAGCCATAGAGCGCGTCCGCTGTCGCTGCGCCCAAGCCGGAAACCAGCCCCGCCGCTCGTCCATCGGCCAGCGTGCGCCGGATGCACAAGACGCCGATAGGGCCTACGGGTGCGGCAATGGAAAAGCCGATGAGGATGCCGCGAAATAAGAAGGTGAGATCCATAAACAACCTTTCAAAACAGTGTGATGATGCCTGTGTGTGGATCGTCGCTCATAGTTTCAATTGCTTCAAAGTGGGTACGTAATAATTCTTCAATAGTATGTGTCGAACAATTACCGCGCCGTATCCAAATAATTTTTGGTGGAAAGTTGTAAAGGAGGAGCAATTCGCTGAAGTCAACATCCTTCGTCACAATGATATAGTCATGGTTCCGCGCATATTCCCATACCATCCGATCAGTTACCGTGTTAAGTCCAAGCAAATAAACATGTTTTGCGTCTGGATAAAGATCGGCTAGACGTTGAATTAATTTGGGCGAAAGATTGTGGTCAAATAATAAGGGTTTCATGAGTGGGCAGCGACCATGAGGCGTTCTCGATTAGCCGCAAAGCTTAAACAGGCAAGAATATCATCCATGGTTAAATAGGGGAAATCATCTAAAATTTCCTCTTTGGTCATGCCGGACGCCAAATATTCCAAAACATCATATACGGTAATGCGCATCCCACGGATACACGGTTTGCCGCCGCGCTTACCTGGTTCGATGGTGATAATATCTTGGTATTGCATCTTGCCCTCAAGGTTGCCAATTGAAATAGAAGCGACTATTTTCAAGCATTCAATGATGAGCCATTCTACCATACCCACCCGTTAACAGCCACTAGGCAACTTTGCTGAATCATGATAGAATGCAAGCTACCCCACTGGCTTCTGTAAAACAAATGCGCCATGCTAGAAAGCACTGCAAGTAAAATGGATGACCTTCGTTCTTGGTTTTCCCTATTTTTGCCACAGCGTAGTCCGGTTACGGAAGGAGACTACGCATGACCCACCGTAAATTTAGTAGCGAATTTACCGTCGCCAACGCCTATCAATACAACTACCGGTCGCCGGTGCGCTGGTTGGCGTCCCATATTTGGCGCTACCCGCTCCTGCTGATCTTCTTTTTGCTCACTACCGTCGGCATGGCGGCTTCGCAGAGCATGTCGGCGGTGATGGTTGGGCGCGCCTTTGATACGGTGCGCGAAAATGCCGGCGTCTCGGCGTTGACCATGGCGGCGCTGTTGGCCTTGAGCGCCTATGTCGGCTATGGCCTCTTTGACATTGTCAACAGCATGGCAATTCGCGTATTGGCCCAACGTGTCGAACGGGATGCCCGTGATGAACTCTACCTGAGCCTGCTCAGCAAAAGTCAGACCTATCATGGCCGCCAGCGTGTGGGCGACTTGATGGCGCGCGTCACCAATGATGTCCAGCAACTTAACCAATCGGTTAGCCCTGGCCTGGGCATGTTGACCGAATCGACCCTCACGCTGGTCATCCCGTTGTTTACGATCTTCACCCTGGATCGCAACCTGCTGCTCATGCCGATTCTCTTCTTGACCGGATTGACATTGGCGCTTTGGCAACATAACAAACGGCTGCGACCGGTGGCCGGCCAGTTGCGCGAACGTTTTGGCAAGATGAACGCCGGGCTGGCCGAAGCAATTACCGGCATCGAAGTGGTCAAAGGCTTTGCCCAGGAGCCGGCGGAGGAAGAGCGTTTTCGCACCAGCGCCGGCGGCTATCGCGACGCCTTTGTGCGCGAGGGCGATATTAACGCCCGTTACCTGCCATTGCTGCTCTATGGTATCACCATCGGGCTGGCCTTTGGTCATGCACTCTTTCTCGCCTATCGGGGCGCCATCACCGTCGGCAACGTGATTACCTACATGGCGCTGCTTGGCACCCTGCGTTCCCCCATTCGCTTCCTGCTCATGACTTCATCCACGCTGCAACAGAGCTTAGCCAGCGCTCGCCGTGTCCTGGAGACGATCCTCACCGAGACTGAACTGGACGAAAATAGCGGCGGGGTAGCGAAAGCAATGCAGGGGGAAATTGTTTTTGACCATGTGAATTTCAGCTATGCCACCACTGACGACCAACCCGCGCCTACTCCCAGCAGTAACGGCAGCGCAAATGGCGTTCATGGCCTCATCGGTCAGCCCCAAAGCGGCGTCCTCCAAGATATTTCGTTCCATGCCAAGCCAGGGCAGACCATCGCCATTGTCGGTCAGACCGGGGCGGGGAAAAGTACGCTGACCAAACTACTCAATCGCACCTTTGACACCACCAGTGGTCATGTTTTCATCGACGGCGTCGATGTACGCGAGTGGAGCCTGGACAGTTTGCGCGCCCAAATCGGCGCCATTGAGCAGGACATCTTCCTCTTCTCCCGCACCATTGCCGAAAACATTGCCTTTGGCGCCCGCGAAGCCGTTTCGCAGGAACAGATCGAAGCCGCTGCCAAGGAAGCGCAAGCCCATGACTTTATCATGAGCTTTCCCAAAGGCTATGAAACGGTCATCGGTGAGCGGGGCGTGATGCTCTCAGGTGGTCAACGCCAGCGCATTGCCATTGCCCGCGCCTTTCTCAGCGACCCGCGCATCCTGGTGCTTGACGACTCGACCAGCGCCATTGACAGCAACACCGAAGACCAGATCCAGCGCGCCATGCGTCGCATCCTCCAGGGCCGCACCACGCTGCTGATCACCCATCGCCTCTCGCAGATCCGCAGCGCCGATCATATCCTTCTCATGAAGAACGGTCGCCTGATCGCACAGGGAACGCATGATGATCTGCTGGCGACGAGTGCGGCCTACCGACAAATCTTTATTCCAGATGAAATTCGCGAACGAGCCATGACAAGGTGACAAGGTGACAGGGTGAATTTGAGACGACGCAGCTTGTCACCTTGTCACCCCCTCACCTTGTCACCTTGTCGTGTTCAAAACTAGGAGCAAACAACCAATGGGTATCATGGGCGGGTTGAACGCCGAAGAATATGATCGCAGTTATAGCGACCGGGAATTGGTGCGACGCATTGTCGCCTATTTCCGACCGCAACAGAAGGGGATGGCGTTGGTGACAGCGATGGTGTTGCTCATCTCGCTGCTGGGTACGGTGACGCCAATTGTGATTTCACAGGGCATTGATCAGTTGGACAATGCGCCGCAACTCCAATGGTTGCTGGCCTTTGCTGCTGTGGTGACAGTACTAGGGGCGCTCAACTGGGCGTTTAGCTTTGTTCAACAACGCTTTTCGGCACGCGCGGTCTCTAACGTGGTGTTGGCGTTGCGGGAAGACGCCTTTCGCGCTGTTATGCGCCGCGACCTCTCCTTTTTTGACCAGCACGCCTCCGGGCGCATTGTCAGCCGCGTGACCTCGGATACGCAGGACTTTGCCACCGTGGTGACGCTGACTATCGATCTGCTCAGTCAACTGGTGCTGGTGGTGGTGATCAGCGGTGTCATGTTGTCACGCAATGTGCAGTTGGCTTTGATTACCCTGGCGCTAGGGCCGGTTGTCATCCTGATCGCACTGACCTTTCGGCGGCTGGCGCGGCGGGTGATGCAACAGGCGCAGCGCGCCCAGGCGACCGTCAATGCCACCATCCAAGAGACGATTAGTGGCATTGCGGTCGCTAAGAATTTCCGCCAGGAAGCGACCATCTATCACGATTTCCAGGCGACCAACGAAATGGCCTATGGCGTGCAGATCCGCCGCGTGACCGTCTTTGGCAGCATCTTTCCGCTGCTTAACACCGTCTCCGGCATCGGCGTCTCGATCATCGTCTATGTCGGCGGGCTGATGGCGATCAACGGCACGATTTCGGTGGGTGAGTGGTATCTCTTCGTCCAGGGGTTGACCATCTTCTTCTATCCCGTCACCAACATCGCCTCCTTCTGGAGCCAGTTTCAACAGGGCTTGGCGGCCAGCGAACGGGTCTTTGCCTTGATCGACGACGAGCCGCTGGTGCGCCAGATCGCGCAGGAGCCGGTCGGTCGCCTGCGCGGCGAGATTGGCTTTGCGCATGTCAACTTCAACTACAGCACCGGTCGTAATGCCGTCCTCCAGGATTTCTCGCTCACCATCCCGGCGGGCGAAACGTTGGCCATTGTCGGTCACACGGGGGCGGGCAAATCGAGCTTGGTCAAGTTGATCATGCGCTTCTATGAATTTCAGGGCGGGCAACTGCTGATCGATGGCCGCGACATCCGTACCTTCAACCTAAGCGACTACCGCCGGCAACTGGGGCTGGTGCCGCAAGCACCCTTCCTCTTCTCCGGCACCGTCGCTGAGAACATCCGCTACGGTCGCCCCGACGCCAGTGATGAGGAGGTGGCCGCTGTCGCCCGTCAACTGGGCGACGGCAGTTGGCTGGATGATCTGCCGCAAGGGATCAACACCGATGTGGGCGAACGGGGCGCACGACTTTCTCTTGGGCAGCGGCAACTGGTCGCGCTGGCGCGCGTCCTGTTGCAAGACCCGGCCATCCTCCTGCTCGATGAAGCAACGGCCAGTATCGACCCCATCACCGAGGCCCAGGTGCAAGCTGCGCTGGCGACGGTGCTGAGCGGACGCACCAGCGTGGTCATTGCCCATCGCCTCTCTACGATCCGCTCTGCTGATCGCATTATTGTGCTACGCAGCGGCGAGATTATTGAAGAAGGCGACCATGATGGGTTACTGGCGCAGGGTGGTCACTATGCGGAGTTATATACCACCTATTTCCGCCACCAGTCGTTGGATTATCAACCGTGGCAGGAGGAAGAAGCAATCGCATAGACAAAACAAATACGGGTCTGCCGGCAAGCTTGCCGGCAGATTTGAGCAGTGTTTGCTGACAACTCGGTATACATATTAATTATTCAACTGCAAAAACTCTTGGTGAAAGGTTGGCTCGCAAAAGGTAAGCACCCCATCCTCATAGGTGCAGAGATCCGGCCAGGTGACGCCTTGCCGATGGCGGACGATGTTTTTGTAGAGCCAAGCTACCAGGCGACTGCCCAGCGCCAAGGCCCAGATGGCGAGCAGCAGCTTGAACAGCCAGTCAATGCTGTCGGGAGCTGTCGTCTATCTCACATCTGTGAGCCAAGCCGATTGCTGCGCCACACATCATAGTCGATCTGCCAGCGCCCTTTGGTCCATTGCTAGAGGGCGCTGTAGAGATCGGCATCGACTGGTTGTCCGTCCGCCAGACGCAGTACATAGGCGCCAATTTCATGGCCGATAGCGGCGGCGTTTTGGAGTTCAATGATCGTGCGTTCTGTGCAGCAGAGATCCATATCCAGCACCCCTGCCAAAAGGCGCAAATGGCCGGGCATCCCACAATGATGTCGCTGTAGGCGGGCAATAGCTAGCCGCTGGCTGTATAGTGACTGGCGAACTCCTGTGCATCGCGCATATGAAAGGCGTGGACAAAGTGCGCGTTGGCTTGCCGAATGGCTACTTGCGCCGGTGTGGGTCTGCCGTCTCTCATCGTTTGCTTCGTGTCGGCGCCAGCCTTTTCCCGTCGTTTGGAATTGCTTTCTACATTGCCCAGAGCGTAGACGATTCACTGATATTGACAGGATAGCAGGCGGAGCGTTGTGTAAGCGTTGCATGTAGCGTTACGGAGCGTTTCTTTTTGTGGAATTGGCGTTGCTTGTAGCGTTTCTCGCTATGGAACGGGCGAGGCGGTAAGTGATGACCAACAAATAGGCCGGCGCTCATGCTCTAGCCAGAGTAGGGGTAATGCGATTTGTGGTACTGTGATAATGGGCTATAGTGATGCTCTGACCATCTCACGAATCTCCCGGTGGCCCGGCATCGCCTCCCAGAACAGGCGTTGATGCACTGTCCAACGTAACTATTCCGAAGAATTAATTGTCCCGGTCATGACTTCGGCGTGAACTCAGTCGGACGCGACGTGATTCGTGCTGCGTAGTCGGTGATCTCACGTAGCACGAATCACGCTTTTGGCATCGTCATTTTTTGAACTGCCTTACAGACAAGGCGAGGAATCCTTGCTGAGACAGATACGGCCAGAAACAATTGCTTTCCCTATGCCCGTGTCAACCGCCGGTAGGTAATGCGATGGGGCCGGTCGGCGGCGGGGCCGAGACGGCGGTGGCGATCCTCTTCATACTCGCTGTAGTTGCCGGGATACCAGTAGACCTGGCTGTCCCCTTCAAAGGCGAGAATGTGAGTGGCAATGCGGTCGAGGAACCAGCGATCATGGGAGATGACCAGCACACAGCCGGCAAAGCCTTCCAGCGCATCTTCCAACGCCCGCAGGGTGTTCACATCCAAGTCATTGCTTGGTTCGTCGAGGAGCAACACGTTGCCGCCCCCCTTGAGCATCTTCGCCGTATGGACGCGATTGCGTTCACCGCCGGAGAGCATCCCCACTTTTTTCTGTTGATCGGCGCCGCCGAAGTTAAAGCGGGAGACAAAGGCGCGTGAATTGACCAGACGGTCCCCCAGTTGCATCTGCTCATTGCCGCCGGTAATCTCTTCCCAGACCGTTTTGTTCGCGTCAAGCGTGTCGCGACTTTGATCGACATAGCCCAACTGTACGGTGCTACCGACTGTCAATGCCCCACTATCCGGCTGATCCTGCCCCACAATCATGCGGAAGAGAGTGGTCTTACCGGCGCCATTGGGGCCGATAATCCCGACAATGGCGCCGGGCGGGATGTCAAAGCTCAGGTTTTCGTAGAGCAAGCGGTCGCCAAAGGCTTTGCTGATCCCTTCAGCGCGGATGACAATATCCCCCAAGCGCGGCCCCGGCGGAATGTAGATTTCGCGCTCTTCGTTGGCCCGCTCCTTGTTTTGGGCCAGGAGGTCGTTGTAGGCATTGATGCGCGACTTGCGTTTGGTCTGGCGTGCTTTGGGCGACATATTGAGCCACTCCAATTCCCGTTCCAGCGTCTTCTGGCGCAACGCCTCGCTCTTCTCTTCCTGAGCCAGCCGTTGTTGTTTCTGCTGGAGCCAGGAGGAGTAGTTCCCCTTCCACGGAATGCCATAGCCCCGATCCAGTTCCAGAATCCAGCCGGCCACATTGTCGAGGAAATAGCGATCATGGGTGACGGCAATGACGGTGCCTTCGTAGTCTTGCAAATGCTTTTCCAGCCAGGCCACCGATTCGGCGTCCAGGTGGTTGGTCGGCTCGTCAAGCAGCAAAATGTCAGGCTTTTTCAATAGCAAACGGCAAAGCGCCACCCGCCGCCGCTCGCCACCGGAGAGCACTGCCACCTGTGCATCACCGGGCGGGCAACGCAACGCGTCCATCGCCAGTTCCAGCCGGCTATCCAGATCCCAAGCATTGAGTGCATCGAGCTTGTCCTGCACCTCAACTTGACGCGCCATGAGAGCGTCCATTTCGTCGGCGCTCAGATCCTCGCCAAACTTCATATTGATCTCATCAAACTCGCGCAGGGCGTCCACTACCTCTTGCACCCCCTCCTCGACCACCTGACGCACGGTCTTGCTGTCGTCGAGCCGAGGTTCCTGCTCCAGATAGCCGATGGTGTAGCCGGGGGAGAGCATGGTTTCGCCGTTAAATTCCTTGTCAACACCCGCCATAATGCGCAGCAAGGTGCTTTTACCGGCGCCATTCAAGCCCAGGACGCCAATTTTGGCGCCATAAAAATAGGAAAGACTAATATCACGAATCACTTGTTTGTTCGGCGGGTAGGTTTTACTGACCTTCGCCATCGAATAAATAATTTTTGTACTCATACAAACTTTGTTTTTTGCTCCTGCTTCAGCCCTACTGAAAATCTTACATCTCGCGAGTATAAACGGAAGTATGATGAATCAAAAATATGCACAGGGTTTGCGTGCAGTTGCCGTCCCGTTGCGTACAACACATTACAATTGTGACACGTTTGGGCTGCTATAGACGTTGTGTACTTTGCCAAGTTGCGTTACACTATAGGTCAGGTACAATGCAATCATAAACACATTATGTAACCACTACGCTCGTAGCCGGTCCGTGACCGGCGATGGGGTCGCCGGTCACGGACCGGCTACGAGCGTAGTGCATAGTGAGCAATCGCCGCACAGCGCCTTTGTCTTTTCCGATTGCTCACGATCAGTAGACAGCACTGTTATCAAGCCTGACTCTGGACTTAGGACTCTGGACTGCGGACTACTGACTATCAATCATCTAAAACACGATCATCATCCACGCATTAAGCTTTGAAGGAGCGCTCTATGAAGCGAAAAGTGGTCAGTCTGTTTATCATGACTCTGCCCTTGCTTTTGGCTGTCCTGCTGCTACAACTGCCGGCCTTTGGTGCGCCGGCAGCACAAACAGCGCCAACAGCCGATGACGGCGCCAGCGCCCCCCAGCAGATCGTCATTCGTCAACAAATCCCCGTTTCCTTTACCATCACCGCCCCGCCCGTCCTGACCGGCACGGTGAACAACACCGGCACCGGCAACCTGCTGGGCGCCATTTTTAGCTCCATTGCGCGCTCATCCAATCTCACCCCCACCGCAACCATGCAAACCGTGGTGGTGACGCTCACGCTCGATCTCCAACTCACTGTGACCGACACCTTGACTAGCACTGTGCCGGCCACGGTCAGCCTTACGTTACCCGATCAGGGCGACGGCGAGGCGCCTGTGACGATCACGTTGGGACAATTGCCGTTAGCGGAGGTTGTGATCACGCCGCTGGCGTCTGTGGCAGAGACGCCAGCGCTCACCGATACGACGGCAGTGACAAGCAGCACTGAGATTACAGTCGGCGCCGAAGTGACAGAAACTGCCACCGTCACGACACCGGTTGCCGGCCCGCCCGCTGTCATTACCGGTACCATAGCCATCACAGCCAACCTGCGTTCCGGTCCTGACACGACCTTTGATGTGGTGGGGACGACGACCGCCGGTCAAACTGTGACCATTGTGGCGCGCAATGTCGATGACGCCTGGTATCTGCTGAATAACGGGCTATGGTTGGCGGCAATCCTGGTTGACAATGTAGAAGGCCAACCGCCGCTGGCAACCGAAGAATTGGTGACAGCCTTGCGCGCTGAAAATGTCATCACCAATACTACACCTGTAACCGCCACTGCCACTGTAACTACCACTGACACCGTTACACCAAGTACGCCTGTGACGGCAACCACCGCCGTTACGACAACGGCGCCGACGAACACAGGGCCGATCCTGGTACCAACGCCAGTTGCGGTGCAACCGGCCGCGCAAGCCGTGCAACCGCCTCGCGTTACGGTGGACGCCAACTTGCGTGCTGGCCCCAGCATCACCTATCCGATTATTGGCGGTACGATCACCGGCCAGGAAGTCAACGTTGTGGCACGCAATGGTGATGGTAGTTGGCTCCGGCTCGATAATGGTGGCTGGGTTGCCACGTTCCTTCTGGCCAATCCGCCCATTACCACCACCGTGCCGCTCTTTGTGGAAGAAGACGCCCAGACGGGGAACACACCGGCAGTCACAGCAGCCCCGGCAACGACCAGCACGCTCACGACGACAGCCACAGCAACCAACACTACGCCGATTTTAGGGGTGCGTGAAAATCTTTATACCATCCGCGTCGATGGCATTGTGGATGGCTATGATTTTACCCTGAACAAAATTGATGAGCTGGTCAATCAAGCAGGCGATAATGTGGCGCTGCTGCAAGATCGCGCCTGGATCGTCGAAATGACGACAGCGATCACCTTGCTCCGCACCACCAGTGAAGAAGTCAGAACGTTGACCGCGCCACCGATCTTCAATGGCGCCCATGCCATTTTGCTTGAAGCCGCTACCTCCTTCACCCGTGCGGCGGATCTCCTGGCCGAAGGGGTCGATCAGTTGAATACCGACCTGCTCGATCAAGCCTTTGCCGAAATCACCGCCGGCTCCAATCGCCTGACCCGCGCCCAGAATGCGGTCGCCGCGGCTACGCCTTAGAAGATGACAAGGTGACAGGGTGACAGGAATATTTCACCTTGTCACCTTGTCACCCCCTCGCCCTGTCATTATGACTACGATTCTCACCTTCCTGCTCGCCTTCACCGCCGGCGCCCTCCCCTTCTCTGTTTGGGTGGGGCGATTGGCGTTGGGGGAAGATATTCGACGCTATGGCGACGCTAATCCGGGGGCGACGAATGTATTGCGCGCTGGGGGGAAGAAGGCAGCGGCGGTGGCGTTGTTGTTAGATTTTCTCAAGGGCGCGTTACCGGTGGGGATTGCCCATTTTCAACTGGACTTTAGCGGGTGGGCGTTGGTGGTGGTGGCGCTGTTGCCAGTCTTGGGTCATGCCTTTTCGCCCTTTTTGGGGGGACGGGGCGGGAAAGCGGTGGCGACGACCGGCGGCATCTGGTGTGGCTTGACAGTTTGGGAAGGGCCGACCATTGGTGGGCTGCTGCTGGGTCTAGGGACCTATCTCTTTGGCGCCAACGGGTGGGCGGTGATGACGGCGCTCAGTGTCATGGTTCTCTACCTGGCGTTGACGCCTGCCGCCTGGAATGGGCTGATGGCTCGCCCAGAGGCGGCGACAATTTGGGCGGTCGGCGTTTTGAACCTCCTGTTGCTGGCTTGGAAACATCGGACCGATCTACGCCAAGCGCCCCGATTACGTCGCCGTTCACCAGCGCGCTAATCACTACTTATCATGGCTTTTCCACTGTTCTTGCTTTTCCTCAGTGCTGGTTTTGCTACAGTTGCGTTGCTCATCATCAACGGGATTGCGTTCCACAATTTCCGTCACTTTCCGCGTCTAGCCGTAGGTGCGGTTTGTAACCGCACGGGCGCCAGTGGAGACGTGCGGTTACAAACCGCACCTACGGTTCAACAAGAAGTATGCCCACCGATTTCCATATTAATTCCGGCGCGTAATGAAGCGGCGGTGATCGGCCAAACGGTGGAAGCCTTGTTAGCGCAACAGTACCCCACTTTTGAAGTCATTGTGCTGGATGACCACTCTACGGATGCAACAGCGCAGGTTGCGGCTAGGGCAGCAGCCGGTGATCCACGTTTTCGGCTAATCAGCGGGGCGACTTTGCCGGCGGGATGGAACGGCAAAAACTGGGCCTGTCAGCAACTGGCGCAGATGGCGCGTTATGACCGGCTGCTCTTCACTGATGCCGATGTTCAGTGGCGACCGGGGGCATTGGTCGCTCTCGCTGCCATGCAGACCACGACACAGGCCGATCTCCTCACGGTCTGGCCGACGCAGCTTACCCAGAGTTGGGGAGAGCGATTGGTTGTCCCGCTCATGAGTTTTGCCGTTCTCGCCTATCTGCCGGTGACCTTTGCCCACAACAGCCCCTATCCCCAAGCCGCTGCCGCCAATGGACAGTGTCTGTTTTTTCGGCGGGAGGCATATCAAGCATGTGGCGGTCATGAAGCCGTGCGCAACCGAGTATTGGAAGATGTTCTCCTGGCGCAACGGATCAAAGCGACTGGGTTACGGCTGCGCATGGCGGATGGGGCGGGACTGGTCGCCTGTCGGATGTATCATTCCTGGCCAGAAACTCTTCATGGCTATGCGAAGAATATTTTGGCAGGACATGGGGCATCGAGGCTCTTCTTGCTTGGGTCAACCGTTTTTCATCTCTTGCTCTTTGTTGCGCCCTGGCTTTGGTTGATCGGCGGCAGCTTAGGTTGGGGGCAAACGGCTTGGCCGTGGTGGCCGGTGGCGCTGATTCTACTCGGCTATCTCGCGCGCGGGATGACAGCCTACAGCACCAACCAGCGGCTCTATGATACGCTCTGGCTGCCGCTTTCCGTCCTCCTCATGACGCGCATTGCCATCCATGCCCTCTGGTGGCAGTTCCGTTATGGCGGCCCACAGTGGAAGGGGCGGCGGGTGGAAGGCTGAGAAATCAGAAGACCAGAAGACAGAAACATGCAATGACCCCGGCAATCCAAAATCCAAAACTTGTACTGAGCAAAGCGAATGTATCCAAAATCGAAAATCCTGTTGTGGTGATTGGCGCCGGCATTGGGGGGTTGAGTGCAGCGATTCGGTTGGCGGCGGCGGGCAAGCGAGTGGTCGTGCTGGAGCAGAACGCGCAGGTCGGTGGCAAGATGAGCCAGGTGACGGCGGATGGTTTTCGCTGGGACACGGGGCCTTCGGTCATTACCATGCGTCATGTTTTTGCCGATCTCTTTGCTTGTGCGGGGCGGTCGCTGGAGGATTATCTGACGCTGCAAGCGGTGGAGCCGCTCACCCGCTATTTCTACCCAGACGGCACCCAACTGGATGTCACACGCGACTGGCCGGCGTTGGCAGCCCAGATTGCGGCGTTGGAACCGGCCGATGTCGATGGCTATTTGCGCTTTCTGGCCTATGCGGCGCGACTGCATGACATTACCGGGCCAGTCTTTATCTATGATCAGCCCCCCAGTTGGCGTAGTTTTCTACAGGTCTCGCCGCTGGCGACGCTGAAGATCGATCCCTGGTTTACCTTGGATCAGGTGATTCGGCGCTTTGTGCGGTCGCCGCACTTGCGCCAACTGTTGGGCCGTTTTGCCACCTACGTGGGGGCCAGTCCTTATCTGGCGCCGGCTACACTGGGAGTCATTGCCCATGTCGAGTTGACCGGCGGCGTCTGGTATCCACGTGGTGGCATCTATGCCATTGCCCAGGCGTTGCACCGTCTGGCAACCGAATTAGGCGTCGAGATCCGCACCGGTCAACCAGTGCAAGCGCTCACGGTAGTTGACCAGCAAGTCACTGGCGTCACCCTGGCGGATGGCGCCCATCTGGCGGCGCAGGCGGTGATTGCGAATGTCGATGTGGCCACGGTCTACGAGCAGCTTTTGCCGGCGACTGGTGCAGTACGTAAGGCGCAACAGCAAATGGCGGCGATTGAACCGTCCTGCTCCGGTTATGTCTTGCTGCTGGGCATAGAGGGCGAACATCCGACGCTGGCCCATCACAACATCTTTTTTGCGCCGGACTATCGCCAGGAGTTTGACGACATTTTTCAACGCGGCATTCCGCCGCGCGCCCCGACGATCTATGTCGCCATTACCAGCAAGAGTGATCCGACCCATGCGCCGCCAGGGTGTGAAAATTGGTTTGTGCTGGTCAACGCGCCGCCGCTAGGCAGTGGGTTCGACTGGGCGCAGGAGGAAGCCGCCTATCGCAAACAGGTTTTTGCCACCTTAGCCGCGTTCGGCTATCCAATTGAAGAGCGGGTGCGCCATCTCTCGGTGTTGACGCCGGTCGATCTGGCCCAACGCACAGGCGCGTGGCGGGGGGCGCTCTATGGGCTTTCGTCCAATCAGGCGCTGAATGCCTTTCGCCGTCCGCACAATCGCTGCCCATTTATTCGGGGGCTTTACTTTGCGGGCGGCACGACCCACCCCGGTGGCGGCGTCCCGATGGTGACGCTATCGGGGAAGGTGGCGGCGGAGATGGTGTTGGCTGATGCGTGATAGCGTGATGCGTGATAGCGTGATTTGGGGATGATAGATGACAAGTAACCAAACAAGACGACCACTACGGATTGCCCGAATTGTCGCGCTGGTGATTTTGGCAGTGGCGCTGCTCTTTATCGGTTTTCTGGTTTGGGCCGGACGACCGGCAATGGCGACAACAGAGGCATTGGACGCGTTGACTACTGATGAAAACATAGTCGTGACGACAACGCCCTGGCTAGTCTTTACGCCAGTGACGCCGACTGCCACAACCGGCTTTATCTTCTATCCTGGTGGGTTGGTTGATCCACGGGCCTATGCACCGGCGGCACGCGCCATTGCAGCAGAAGGGTATTTGGTTGCCATTGTACCAATGCCCTTTAACCTGGCCGTCTTTGCACCCAATCGCGGGCTGGATGTGATGGCCGCCTATCCCACGATTAAACGCTGGGCGGTGGGCGGCCATTCGCTGGGCGGGGCGATGGCGGCGAACTTTGCAGCGGGTCAGGACGAGGCAGTCAACGCCTTAATCCTGTGGGCCTCTTACCCGGCCAGCAACAACTCGTTGGCACGCCGCGCGGATCTCCAGGTCACTTCGGTCTATGGGACAAATGATGGTCTTGCGACGATTGACAAGATTGAGGAATCACGCGCGCTGCTGCCGCCTGATAGTACCTTTGTCGCTATTGAAGGGGGCAATCATGCCCAGTTTGGCTGGTATGGCGCCCAGGATGGTGACAACCCAGCCGCTATTCCCCATGACAAACAAGAAGCGCAAACCATCACTGCCACCTTGGGCGCCTTGGCGGCACTTGAATAGCCTACTTTACCCAAAGGAGAATACCATGCGTCGTCCGGCCCTACTCACGCTTTTGGTCGCTCTTCTTGTCCTAACGCTGGCCGATGTGACGCCGGCGTTGGCCCATCAACCCTATTTTGAGGATGTTGACACAACGGCGGAAATGCCCTGGCCGCTCGCCGATCCGACCGTTTCGGTGGCGCTTTATTTTACCTTAGAAAGTGCAACAGACGTGGATTATGTCACCTTTGACGGGCGCGTCGGGCAGTCGATTCTGGTGAGCATGGTCATTCCACAGATCGCCGGACAGGAAGCGTTTACGCCGCAAGTGGCCATTCTGGGGCCAGGGCTGACCGGTGGGCAACTTCCTGCCCAAGTCACCATCCCGGCGGCGAGTGGGGCGTACCTGTTGACGCCCGTGATTGGCGAAGCGCCCATCTTTTTTGAGCCTTTTAGCCGCACCCGCTATTATCAACGCCAGGATGAACGCATCACCCTGCCGATGGATGGGCGTTATGTCGTCGCTGTGTGGAGTGATAGCGGGGAGACAGGACGCTACACTCTTGCCGTCGGTGACCGGGAGATCTTTGGCGGCGATCCGGCCTTTCGTAGCAAGATGAGCAACTATTGGCAACCGTTGCTACCCCCACAACCAACGCCGACGGCGATCCCAACAGCTACGCCACAAGCCAACAAACCGAGTAGCACAAAATCCGTGGATGGCTGCCAATAGCCTTTCCGCTAGGGGTGATAGCGCGATGAAATACGATATTATTTCATAGTTTTGCAAAGAGGAATAACTTGAACATTCTGATCATCGGCGCCGGCCTCAGTGGTTTGATGGCCGCGTTACAACTTCAGGGCAGCGGAAAACAGGTGACACTGATCGACAAAGGGCAAACCACCGGCGGCCGATTAGCAACACGGGCGATTGGCCCCGGTCTGGCTGACACCGGGGCGCAATTTTTCACGGTACGCGAACCGACCTTTCAGCACTATGTCGAGCAATGGCAGCACGCCGGTTTGGTCTATGTCTGGTCAACCGGTTGGAGTGACGGCAGTTTATTGGGGGGCACTACCCACGATGGCTATCCACGGTACGCAGTGCATGGTGGCATGAATGCGTTGGCAAGTTATCTGACCCAACAGTTGATCGACCAAGGCGCCACCATCCACACCGGACACCGTGTAACCGCAATCAGGCAACAAGCGGATGGTTGGGCAGCCACCGATGAAGCAGGCCATGTTTATGGCTCAGATGCGCTTGTGCTGACGCCGCCAGTGCCACAAAGCTTGGCGCTGTTGGCGGCGGGTAACGTGGCGCTGACCAACCATGATCGCACGGCGCTGGAACGAATTACCTATGCGCCCTGCCTTTGCGGCCTCTTTTGGCTGGAAGGAGAAATTGTTCTGCCCGACCCTGGCGCCATCCAACGCCCCGGCGCCGACCTCGCCTGGGTGGCGGACAACCAGCGCAAGGGCATCTCGCCAGCCGCCACCCTGATCACCATTCATGCCGGCCCTACCTACAGCGCTGACCATGACGACACGCCAGACGAAGAGTTGCTGGCGACCTTCCAGGCCAGCCTCCAACCCTTTCTGCCCAACAAGGTGACGGTCCACGCCGCCCAGATCAAACGCTGGCGCTATGCTCTCCCCATTGTCACCCACCCGGCGCGCTATCTCCAAGCCGCAGACATCCCCCCACTCTACTTCGGCGGCGACGCCTTTGGTGGCCCACGCGTGGAAGGAGCAGCGTTGTCAGGGGTGGCGATTGGGCGGGCATTGACTTCAGGAATTACGAATTAAGAATTACGAATTACGCCGCGGCCAACGCTCGTAATTCGTAATTCTTAATTCGTAACTTATCTTACTGATTCTGTTGCATCGCCGCGGCAATCAGATCCTGCTTAAGATCCCACAGCCGCTGGGTGAGCGAGACGTGGTAGATGTGCGGGTTGACCAGACGGCGGATGCCGGGGTCGAGCGCTTCGACATCGGCGATCCGCTGGGCGCGCATGGCGTCTAGGGTGGGCGATGGGTAGACGACCTGACCGGCGCGGATAATTTCTTGCAATAATGGTTCTGTTCGTTGAATCGAGCCGGCACGGAGGATGCGCGATTTGGTGTGATCGGCCGGGTGACGCAGGGCGAGTGGCGCCATCAGGTCAATGGTTTCATCATCAAGCGTCAGGAGGTCGGCGGTGGCTTTGCCGCGGTCGTCGTAGAGACGGAGCAGTTTTTTCCGACCGGGGTTGGGCGTCTTGGCCGGCGATTCAGAAATTTTGATGGCCGAGTTCCACTGATCGCCCTGGCGCACCGCCACCAATTTGTAGACGCCCCCCAAGGCCGGTTCACCCCAAGAGGTAATCAACCGCGTCCCCACGCCATAGACTAACCGGTTGATCAGGTGATCAGCATCCAACCCATAGCGGGGCGCTTCTTGGGCAATTTGGGTGATGATCTGCCAGATCACCAACTCATCCAAATCACCAGAGAGAACAATCGACGTATCAGCAAAGCCGGCATCATTGAGCAATTTGGCGGCTTGAATGCTCAGATAGGCCAGGTCGCCGGAATCGAGCCGGATGCCCACCGGGCGATGCCCCTTGCGGCGCAATTCTTCAAAGACCTTAATGGCGTGTGGCACCCCGCTGTTCAACGTATCCACCGTATCAACCAAAAAGAGACAATCATCAGGATAGAGATCGGCATAGGCTTGAAAGGCGGCCAACTCGCCTTCGCCCATAGCCATAAAGAGCTGCACCAGGCTATGGGCGTGCGTGCCTTTGGGTGATAGCCCCATGGCGCGCGAAACACCGACATTCGAAGTAAAACTCGCCCCGCCGATCAAAGCAGCGCGTGCACCGGCGTTGGCGCCCCGTTCCTGCGCGCGCCGCAACCCAAACTCCAAAATTGGTCGGCCGCGACCACTTTCCCACATGCGCGACGCTTTGGTCGCAATCAAGGTCTGATAGTTGAGATGGGCCAGCAACGCCGTCTCCAAAATTTGCGCCATGGCCAGCGGCCCTTCGACCACCGTCAACGGCGTGTGGGGGTGGACGACGCGCCCTTCGGGAATGGCGTGCATGGTGATGCCGCCAAAGTTACCTTCATTGGCCAACCAGCCAAAAAAATCATCGGCAAAGAGCGGGTTGCCGGCGTTGTCCCGTTGGCTCCGCAAGTAGTCAATATCTTCGGGGCGGAAACGGGCCTCGCTCATCCAATCCAATAACCAGGCCAACCCGGCATTGACACAGTAACCGGCTTGGTGGCTGTCATACGCAGGGTAACGCCGGAAAAAATGCTCAAATTGCACAGTTCGTTCATGCAAGCCGGCCCGGAAATAAAGTTGGGCCATCGTTAGTTGGTACTGGTCGGTAAAGAGAATCCCTTCCATACCGGCACGGTTCACAGTGGTCATAGGCTACGCTTTCTTGTCAAACAAAAACAGTGAGACAGTTGGTCAGTGAGACAGTGAGACAGTAGCCGGTTGTGGACATGCGAACTGACTTACTGATTGACTGCCTTACTGAGCAAGCGGGAGTAAGTGTAGATTCTACCCTAAGTCATACTGGTACGCAAACAGCCAATTTTACAGTATAGTCATTCCGATGTATCAGGGACCAGACTTTCCATCCGCTCTTCTCTTAGGCATTCAGGCCATAGGCTGTGGTATAATTTTCAGCCTATGGCACTGCGTAGAAACCACTATCTCTTTCTTTTGATCATGGGGCTGGCCGTTGGGCTGCGCCTTTGGCAGATCGACCAGCTTCCGCCGGGCTTTCACTTTGATGAAGCTTTTGAAGGCATGGAAGCCTGGCGCATCTTCACAGATCCCACTTATCGTCCAATCTTCCTGCTCGGTAACTTTGGCGTGCTACCGCTTAATTCCTATGCAAATGCGTTGATGTTTGGGCTGGTCACAGCCTTGGGCGGTGCTGTCGGCCCCACGGCCATGCGCCTGACAGCGGCCGGTTTTGGCGTTTTGGGCGTGGCAGCACTCTATGGCGTGGCTGACGAGTTACGCCGATTGACCAGCGGACGCTGGCAACGCTCGGTCGCCTTTCCCCTCTTTGCGGCGGCAACGTTGGCGCTCATGCGCTGGCATCTGCACTTCAGCCGCATGGGCATCGAGCCGATCCTCGTGCCGCTGCTCTGGAGTGCGGCCACCTGGCTCTTTTTGCGTGGCATGCGCACCGGCGGCTGGTTCAGTTTTGCCGGCAGCGGGGTGATGGTGGCCGGGGCGATGTATGCCTACCAAGGAGCGTGGATCATCCCTTTTCTGATGATTCCCACCGTCGGCTGGCTCGGCTGGTCACACTGGCGCGCACAGGCCAACGGTGAACGCCGTCGCCTCTGGCTGGGCAGTGCAGTAACGACCGGCGTTGCCCTGCTCGTGGTCGCGCCGCTAGGTTGGTTTATTCTCCAAAACGTAGAGCTTGTTCTCCTACGTCCGGCCCAGTTGAGCATTGTGGGCGAAACAACTAGTCCGGCTGACAACTCAGTGGAGGGCGCGGTTTGGGCAACGGCCAAGATGTTTGGCCCGTTAGGCTCACCAGGGGACAGTGATCCGCGCCGCAATGTGCCGGGGCTGCCGGCGCTCTCCCTTTGGTTAGCGCTGCCGTTTTACCTGGGGCTGTTGATCGCCCTCCGCTGGGTGGCGCAACCAGCCTATGCCATTCCGTTGATCGGGTTGGTGGGGTTACTACTGCCCGGCGTTTTCAGCGAATATGCCCCCCATTTCCATCGTATTCTCGGCGCCGCAGCCCCAACCGCGCTCCTCTGCGCCATTGGGTTGGATTGGGTCTGGCAGTGGCGCCCACGTGGCGCGACCGTTGTCCGCTGGGCAGCGCTTGCGTTCCTGCTCCTGGGCGGCGTCATCGAGAGTACCAACTATTTTGTCCGCTGGGCGCGGCTGCCCGATCTCTTTCACGCCTTTGATGTCGGGCTATGGCAGGTGGGACAAGCGATTGCAGCCCAACCGGCTGACAACCCGGTCTATCTCACGCCGCGCACTGCCGACCATCCGACGCTGGCCTTTGCCTGGGCGACCCGGAACGGCGCGCGCCAAGCGCCCGTCACCTTTGATGGGCGCCATGCGTTTCCTCTCACCGCCGGCAGCACAACCAGCGACGAATACTATGCAGTCATCGAACATGAGGATTTTCGTACCCGGCTGCTCCTGCCCGGTCTCTTTCCCACAGCCAACCTCGTCAGCGAAATTGCGGATAGTCAGGGATCAATCTATGCTCGTTTCTATCAGCGCCCGGCGGGGACGGAAAACCAACGTCAACCGCAACACCGATTGTCAGCCACACTGGGGGACGGGATTGCCTTGACCGGCTATGATGTCCAGCCAACGCCGTTAAAGGCTGGGGAGATTCTCTACCTGCAACTCTATTGGCAAGTGAGCGCTCCCCCCACCGCCGACTGGACAGTCTTCACCCATCTGCTGGCGCAAGAAGCGGATGGCGCGCTGACCCTCATTGCAGGTCATGACAGTCGCCCCGGCGAAGGTTCCTTGCCGACGCTCCGCTGGCAGGCCGGCTGGCAGATCTTGGATGAGTACCAACTTGCCTTGCCGGCTGATCTAGCGCCGGGTAATTACCGGTTGGCAGTTGGCCTATACCAGCCAACCGGGGAACAGCTACCAGCCCCCCCCGGCGGTTTACGATTAGGAGAAGTTGAGATTGAGTAGGAATCACCACCATGATAGCCCCCCAGCCAACCAACCAATAGCCACCTTGAAGAGCGACAATCTGCTGCCGCTGCTCTATGCCATGGATCAAAACCATGGTTGGAGTCAGGGAATGCGCGCCATCACCCATGCGCTTTTGGGGGCAACGCGTTTGCCGGCGGGGCCATTGCTGGAAGTGGGCTGCGGCGCCGGCGTCTTTTTACGCGAACTCCAGGAGTATCACCGTGGGGCGCGTTGTTTTGGGCTGGATTACAGCAGCATTGCCTTGGGTTATGCTGGCAACCAACCGGTCACGTTGCAGTTGACGCAAGGTGATCTGCAACAGTTGCCCTTTGTCGCCAACCATTTCAGTCTGATCGTCGCCCTCGATTCATTTGACCAACGGGCGGTCAACTTGCAACAGGCTGTGCGCGAAAGCTGGCGGCTGTTACAACCGGACGGGCTGCTCCTGCTGCGCGTCAGCGCCCACCCCTGGTTGGAGAGCGAACACGATGTGGCCTTTAACACCGGTCGGCGCTACACGCAGCGAGAGTTGATGAATGCGCTCATGGCCGGCGGCTTTGGCGTAGAGCGCGTCACCTACGCCAACACCTTGCTGGCGCTGCCGGTGATTGCCCAGCGCCTGTTACAGCGCTGGCAGTTATTACCGTTTGATAGCAACCATGAAATTTCCCCCTTGATGAATCAGCAGGTCGCCCGCCTGTTGCGCTGGGAAGCCAACCTGCTTCATTTCACTAATTTACCCTTTGGCATTAGCCTCTATGTCCTAGCGAGAAAGCCTCTATGACACCGTCGCCAACCACACAAACCCAGCGAACGCTACCGGCGCAGTCAACGCTCGTCTGCACCGTGCTGCCAACCTACAATGAAGCTGACAATATCTGCCCCTTGATTGAGGGCATTCTCGCCAGCGCCATCACACCCCATCTGGTGTTGGTGGTCGATGACAATTCGCCCGATGGCACCAGCGCAGTAGTGGAAAAGTTCATTGCCCAACGGCCAGCCGACCCGGCGCGCCGGGTTGTTCTCCTGCGGCGAGTGGGGGAAAAGGGGTTGACTTCGGCCATCCAGCGCGGCATCGACGAGGCGATCCAGACCCACAAAGCCGCCATTGTCACCTGGATGGACTGTGATCTCTCCATGCCGCCCGCTGATGTACCCAAGTTGGTGCGGGCTGTGCTGGATGGCGCCGATCTAGCGGTTGGCTCGCGCTGGATTGCCGGTGGGGCTGATGTGGCACATGGCGCAATGGCGCGCACACTCAGTTGGATCATCAACCATTTTGCGATTCTGTTGCTGGGCAATCAGGTGCATGATTACACCAGCGGATTTATCGCCGTCCGGGCGGAAGTGTTGCAAACGATCCGTCTCCAAGGGGATTATGGCGAGTATTGTATTGACCTGCTGGCGCGTGTAAACAAGGCAGGTTATAAGCTACACGAAGTCCCGTACATTTGTGTCCCTCGTACAACCGGTGAGAGTAAAACGGGCATCAACCTTTGGGACTATTTGATTAAGGGGCGCAAGTACGTCGGAACCACCTGGCGTCACTATCGCGCTGTCTAAATGAAAGGATTCGACATGCTGCAACCGGCAGAACTTACACTCGCAGAAATGGGCGATCTGGCCGCCGTCATTCCCGCGGCAGACCCGGAGGTCAAAGTCCGCTATCGGCCCATTCCTGATTTTGATGAACACACCGATCAATCAACCCGTCGTGCGATCATCCCGGTCTGTGAACCGACGTTGACGGGGAACGAACTCAAATATGTACAACAGGCAGTAGAGACTAATTGGATCTCCTCCGCTGGCAGTTTTATTCGCGAATTTGAAGCAAAATTTGCCGCGGCCTGTGGCGTGCGCTATGGCATTGCTTGCGCCAATGGCACTGTGGCCATGCACCTGGCGATGGCGACGCTGGGGCTGGAAGCAGGCGACGAGGTAATCATCCCCACCTTTACCATGATCGCCACGGCCAATGCCGTCACCTATTGTGGCGCAAAGCCGGTGTTGGTCGATATGGAGCCGACCTACTGGCAGATGGATCTCGATCAGATTGCGGCCAAGATCACCCCACGCACCAAAGCGATTGTGCCGGTTCACATCTACGGCCACCCGACCGACATGGATGGCTTGATGGCACTGGCCCAACGCCACGGCATCATGGTGATCGAAGATGCCGCCGAGGCGCATGGTGCGGAATACAAAGGACGGCGCACCGGCGGGTTGGGGGATGCCGCCGGTTTTAGCTTCTATGGTAACAAGATCATCACCACCGGTGAGGGTGGCATGGTGACGACCAACAATCGCGAGATCGCCAAACTGGCCTGGAATCTGCGCGACCACGCCTTTAGCAGCGAGCGCCATTTCTGGCACAAGTTTGTCGGTTTCAACTACCGCATGACCAACCTGCAAGCCGCCGTGGGCCTGGCCCAGGTCGAGCAATTGGACAGCTTTATCGAGAAACGGCGCCAAAATGCGCTGGCCTATAACGCTCGTCTCCAAGACATTCCCGGCATTCGCACGCCCGCCGAGGCGAGTTGGGCCAAAAATGTTTACTGGATGTACGGCATTTTGGTCGACGAAGCCGCCTACGGCATGAACCGTGATCAACTACGCAAAGTGCTGGCCGACAATGGCATTGAGACGCGCACCTTCTTCATCCCGATGCACTGCCAGCCGATCTACTGGCAAAGCTACAAGGGTGAACGCTATCCCGTCGCTGAACAACTCTGTCGCAATGGCTTCTACCTCCCCTCGGCCACCTCTTTGACCTTGGCTGAAATTGAGTATATCACAGCCGTGATTCGTGAAGCGTGTCCGGCGTTGTAGATATTGGGTAGTGTGATATTGGGTAGTGTGATATTGGGTAGTGTGATATTGGGTAGTGTGATATTGGGTAGTGGGTGAGACATTGAGCAGCATCGCAATCTTCAATATCGAATATCTAATACCCAATACCTACCATCCATTGAAATTACTTTTCCTTAAACCAACCGTAACCTCTTCTCTCCTTTTTCGTCATTGTTGATACGAACAATGCTTTGGTAATTTTCCATCATTTGTCGTAGTAACCGAACCGGGTGCGACAGCACACTGGGCGGTCAACCATGTCCCAAACCCATAAACACCTCACTGACAAAGGAGATTTCAATGCACATCACCCTCACGCACGCTTGGGTGCGCAATGCCTGTTATCTGGCTCTTTTCTTTACCCTCTGGTCGTACGGGTCGGCCCGGGCAGAAAGTATCGTCTTTACCGATACCGTCCCTTTTACCCGCACCGATTGGGTACAAACTATGGATGTGCCCCAATTCAATCCAACACTTGGCATTTTGACCAGTGTTGAGATGACCTTAACCGGTCAGGTGAGTGGTACAGTCGGTGTTGAAAATCGACAGGGTAACGCAGTGCTGGTGCTTGTCCAAGAACAAGCAACCCAAGAGATTACATTGCCGGACAGCACGGCTTTGTCGGCTGGTGGTATCGTCATTTCACAATCAGTCGCACTTGCAACCAGTGATGGAACAATCGACTTTGGTGGACCATCCGGGGTGACGCTGGCCGTAAACGCCGGTATTGCGAATAGCAACAGTTGGAGTACGCCTGCCACGTTGACGCCTTTTGTTGGTTTTGGCAATGTCGCCTTACCAGTTGATACACGGGTGGCATGGACTGGTGGTGGGGCAGGTAACATGATTTTAGAACTAAACCATTTTGCCGACGCAAACTTACAGGTGCGCTATATCTATGCCATCCCAACCATTGAAATCAAGAAGTACACCAATGGCTTTGATGCTGACAATCCCAACGACCCCGATGTCCCTCAATTGCAACCGGGCGCCACTGTCACCTGGACCTATCGCGTCACCAATACGGGGACAATTACCATTCCCCGCGCCAGTGTCCTCGTCACCGATAGTCAACCGGGTGTCACGCCGACGCTTAACACGAACAGCGATGTCGGCGGCGACAATCAACTTTCCCCCAGTGAAGTCTGGATCTTTGTGGCAACCGGCGTGGTGCAAGATCTGGAAGCGCCAACCGTTCCCGTCACCATTATCGATGGCTGTAACCCTGGAGGATCGGCGGCGCCTGGTATGCGCGAGACTTATCGCAACATTGGCGTTGTCACTGTCCCCGGCGCGCAAGATGACGACCCAAGCCACTATTGCAATGTGCCGACCCCCGGTATTGTGATCAAGAAGTATACCAATGGCTTTGACGCTGATAATCCTAATAATCGCGATGTGCCGCAGTTGCAACCGGGCGCCGTTGTCACCTGGACATATGTTGTGACCAACACCGGCAACATCACCTTTGCCCAGGCCACGGTTGTCGTCACCGATAGCCAGCCGGGCGTCGTGCCGGTACTGGTGACGACCAGTGATGACAATAGCGACGGGCTACTCTCGCCCAGAGAATCGTGGACTTACATAGCAACCGGCGTTGTCCAAAATCTGGATGCGCCAACGCCCGGCACGGTTGTGGTGGATGGGTGCAATCCGAATGACAGACAGGTTCCGGGCACTCAACCCACCTATTTCAATCTGGGTCGCGTCACCGTCCCCGGCGCCACCGACGCTGATCCGAGCCATTACTGCAACCCGCCGACCGCCGGCATCAATTTGGAAAAGACGGTCTATAAAGGGCATAACGGCGGCGCGAGCTGCCCCGGCATCGAAGCGGTTTCTGATCAAGCAAACGCGCCGGTCACCTACTGCTTTGAAATCACCAACACCGGTGAAACCTATCTGAACAGCTTGGTCTTTACCGATACGATCCTGGGGATTGATCTGGGTAATCTCACCTTGATTAGTGGAACAACGCCCTTAGCCCCTGGCGCCCGCCTGCTTTACTACTATCAATCGACGATTCCGGGCAGTGGCGGCGAACGGATCAACACCGCCGCTGTCGAAGCGAACCCCACCGATGATCAAGGGCGTGACCTTCCTGGCCTGCCCAACCCCACCGATCAGGACACGGCCCGCGTCAGCCCCCTGCCCACCGGCGCCGATCCGGGCAAAGAGCCACTCAAACGACTCTTTATGCCGCTAGTCGTCAAACGGTAAGTGCAGTTGGTGCAGAGCGTAAGAAGTAGGCAGTAGCCAAGCCTCCTACTTCCTACGCTCTACACCAACTTCTAATGTATATTCAACATAGTTTGACAGCCGTCCCAATGTGATGTATGCTACTGACATCGTTTGACAACAGCAACCGATCCCGATTGTTTATCATCATTGCAAAGTAGAGGAAAACGGCTGTGATGGCTATGCTACGCTTGAGGAAACTGCCCGCCGGAAGCGGCCCCAGTTCCACCTAAGAGGGAATGCTTACTTTTGTATTGCCCATATTAGATTGTAGCTGTGCGCCATTGCTTCCACAACGCCACACCGGTGAGACCGGGTGGCGTTTTTTGTTGGGCATTACATGCCAGAGATAAAGAGATTGAGAGATAAAGAGATTGCACGAACCAATCTCTCAATCTCTTTATCTCTCAATCTCTTTATCATTTGTGCTTCTATTGAAAAAGAAAGATTATTACTATGAAACAAAGACCGACTGTCAAAAAAGCGGTGCTGGCCTATTCGGGCGGCCTGGATACCAGTATTATTGTGCCGTGGCTGAAGAATAACTACGGTTGCGAAGTGGTCTGCTTCTGCGCCAACCTGGGTCAGGCGGATGAATTGGTTGGGTTGGAAGAGAAGGCGATAGCCTCCGGCGCCAGCAAGTGCTATGTCGAAGACCTGCGTGAGGAATTCCTCACCGAATATGTCTTCCCGACCATGCAGGCCGGCGCCATTTATGAGCGCGACTATCTGCTTGGCACCTCTTTTGCCCGTCCTATCATCGCCAAGCACATGGTGCGCATTGCCGAGCTGGAAGGGGCCGATGCCGTCGCCCACGGCGCCACCGGCAAAGGCAACGATCAGGTGCGCTTTGAACTGACGGTGATGGCGCTCAACCCGAAGTTGCGCATTATCGCCCCCTGGCGCGAATGGAATATCCGTGGCCGCAAAGATGCGCTCGACTATGCCGCCGAGTACAATGTGCCGGTCAAGGCGACGATGGCGCGCATTTACAGCCAGGACAAGAATCTCTGGCACTTGAGCAACGAAGGCGGTCCGCTGGAAGATCCGTGGAACGAGCCGCCCGCCGACATGTTTGAATGGACGATTGCGCCGGAAGATGCGCCCAATGAAGCCGAGTATATTGAGTTAGAATTCGACAAGGGCTTCCCCACCCGGCTCAACGGGGAAGCAATGGGACCGGTCGATCTGGTGCTGCGCCTCAACGAACTGGGCGCCAAACATGGCATTGGCCGCGTCGACATTGTGGAAAACCGCCTGGTCGGCATGAAGAGCCGCGGCGTCTACGAAACCCCCGGCGGCACCATCCTCTACAAAGCCCATGCCGCCCTGGAACAACTCTGTCTCGACCGCGACACGCTCCACTACAAGCAACAGGTGGGTCTGCGCTTTGCCGAATTGGTCTACAACGGCCACTGGTTCACCCCCTTGCGCCGCGCTATCACCGCCTTTGTCAACGAGACGGAGCAGAATGTCAGCGGCACGGTGCGCTTCAAACTCTACAAAGGCAACATCATCCTCGCCGGTCGCCAAAGCCCCCACAGCCTCTACAGCGTCGATTATGTCACCTTTGAGGAAAGCAGCGACTATGATCACGCCGACGCCGGCGGCTTCATCCGCCTCTTCGGCCTGCCGCTGAAGGTGGAAGCGTTGAAGAATATGCAGGGGAAGTAGGGAGACAGGTAGACAGGGAAACAGGTACACAGGTAAATAGGTCTGCACCCACAATACCTGTCTACCTGTCTACCTGTCTACCTGTCTCCCTGTCTACCTGTCTACCTGTCTACCTGTCTACCTGTCTACCTGTCTACCTGTCTACCTATCCAACAACAAGGAGGAACCCATGTCAATCTACACAGTCCCCGGCTTTGATGCGGCGGGCATTGCCGCGGGGATCAAGAAATCGGGGGCGCCCGATTTGACGTTAATTGCCAGCCGGACGCCTTGCCGAGCGGCGGCGACCTTTACCACCAACAAGTTTCCGGCAGCGCCAGTGACCTACGATCAGCAGGTGCTGAACCTCAACCCGGAGGGGATTCATGCGGTGATCATCAATAGTGGTTGCGCCAATGCTTGCACCGGCGTGGAAGGGGCAGCCAACACAAAGCGTACCGCCGAGGCGGTGGCAAGTGCGCTGGGCGCTAGTGAAAATTCAGTCTTGGTGATGAGTACCGGCGTCATTGGCGTGCAATTGCCAATGGAAAAATTATTGGCTGGCGCGCCCAAAGTGGCCGAGGCGCTACGCCCCGATGGTTGGGAGGATGCAGCGCGTGCCATCATGACCACCGACACGCGGCCCAAACTTTTCACCCATACGGCCACCATCGGTGGGAAGAACGTGCGCTTCACCGGCATCTCCAAAGGCGCCGGCATGATTCACCCCAACATGGCGACCATGCTTAGCACTATTGCCACCGATGCCCACATTGCCCAGCCCTTGCTCCAACAAGCGTTGAGCGCGGCGGTGGGCAAAAGCTTCAACTGCATCAGCATTGATGGCGACACCAGCACCAATGACACCGTGATTCTACTCGCCAATGGCTTTGCGGACAATGCCGAAATTACCAGCGCCGGCAGCCCCGATTACAGCGCCTTTGTTGACGCCCTGACGACCATTTGCATCGACCTAGCGCAAGCGGTGGTGCGCGATGGTGAAGGCGTGACCAAATTTGTCACAATCCAAGTCAACGGCGCCGTCAGCGATGCCGAAGCGCACGCCGGCGCCAACACTGTCGCCACCAGCCCCCTGGTGAAAACCGCCTTTTTCGGCAGTGACGCCAACTGGGGACGCATTCTGGCCGCCATTGGTCGCGCCGGCATTGCCGTCGAGCCGGCTAACTGTTCGCTTTTTGTCACCGGCGGCGCCACCAGGGGTGAACGGCTACCAGAGTTACAACTGGTCGCCGCCGGCACCCCCCTTCGTTACCAGGAAGCCGACGCCGCCGCTCGCTTTGCCCAAGCGGAACTGGATGTGCGCGTCGAACTGGGCCTCGGCAACGGCAGCGCCACCGTCTGGACGTGTGATCTGAGCCATGAGTATGTAAGTATCAACGGTGATTATCGTTCGTGAGGCAAAACCGGAAACACGAGACAGGAGACACGAAAAATCGACGATTTATGTCTCCTGTCTCCTGTCTTCTGTCTACCTCTACACTTTCGGTGGGTTCTTCAGGCCGTGACCCGTGAGAATGCCCACCACTTTGTCGTTAGGACCAAATTCACCGGCCAGATGTTGCAGGGCCAGCGCCACGGTCGCGCTGGTCGGCTCGACAAAGACTCCTTGTTCAGCCAGGCGGTGATGGACAGTCATCACATCTTCATCACTGACGGCGACAACGGTGCCTTTGGATTGGCGGATCGCCTCCACCAGGGCGTTGCCGCGCACGGGGTAGCTAATAGCAATGCCATCGGCGTTAATTCGTTCAATGCGCGGCTGCCTTTCAATCGTATCCATCTGATTGTGGAAGGCATCATAGATCGGGGTATAGGGTTCAGCCTGGACAGCCACAATGCGCGGCATCCGGTTGGTGATGCCGGAGGCGATCAGGTGTTGGAAGCCGCGGCAGATCCCCAACAAGAGACCGCCATTCCCAGCGGGCGAGATGAGCCAATCGGGAACCTGGCGCCCCAACTGTTCCCAAATCTCCCAGGCGCAGGTCATCTGCCCTAGTAAGAAGGCGGGATGCCAGGCATGGGAAGCATAGACTGTCTCGCGCGAATGTTGGGTGGCGGCTTCGGCGGCGCGTGTTGCCAGGTCACGCGGCCCCGGCACTTCGACCAATTCGGCGCCATAGATGGCAATTTGCGCCTTCTTGGGTTCCGGGGCGCGCTCCGGCACATAGATGATAGAACGCAAACCAGCGCGGGCGGCATAACAGGCCAGACTGGCGCCGGCATTGCCACTGGAATCATCGATCAGCGTCTCAGCGCCCTGCCCCTTAAACCAGTTGACCATAACGCTGACGCCGCGATCTTTATAGCTGCCCGTGGGGGTCCAAGCGTCCATCTTCCAAAAGACTGGGCGACCGGCCCATTCATCACTGACCAGTGGCGTCCAACCCTCGCCCAGGGTTACGGGCGTCTGCTGGGGTTTCAGCACAGGCAACATGGCGGCATAGCGCCACAAACCCTGCCGGGTGTCATCAATCTTTCCTGGTGAAAAGGTCGGAATTTCGCGATACTCCAGCGGTTGCCCACTCATTGGACAACGCAAAGGACTCAATTCCGCGGCGATCTGAAACGCGCTGCTGGGACAATAGGCGATCATACTGCTACTTTTTGGCATGGATCCCGACTCTCTACGCTTGGCTAAGACAATTACTTGTGACGATTATTGGTAAGGCCGGCAACGGCACGGCGCAAGTAGACAGATAGTTTATACTGGAATATGGATCTTGTGCAATTATGAAAAATGGTCAGGCGGTTAAACCTATCGGCTAGTCATGCCCTTAGGGAAACCGATACCAGAAACGATAGACACAGCAACAGCAAAACAGACAAAACGCCAACAGAGTGCTGACACCAGACTAATCTTACTGTGTTATTGTTGACAGTAGGGTATCATACACGAGTGACAAAGCAGAGACGGGGGAAAGCAAATGAAGATTGACACCGTAATTCATACGAATGAACAGAGCATCAACCGGGTTTTGCAAACTGGCTTGCCTGTGGCGCTCGTTTTTTGGAGCCAACAAGCGCCGCTGCCGCCGGCCATTGAAACGCAATTAACCCAAGCCGCCACCCAATATGCCGGTAAGTTGTTGATTGCAAAGGTTGATACAAGCGCAGAACGGGCGTTAGTGGAGCGTTACCAGCTTCGCCAAACGCCGGCGCTGGTTTTCATCAAAGACAAGACGGTGGAAAATACCCTGGCCGGCGCCTTATCCGCAGACGCGATCAATGGCTGGTTGCGCTATCTGGCCGAAGGCGGCGTCCGTCCGCAAGCAGTGGCGCCACAACCATCGCCAACACCCCAAGCGCAAGGCAGTGACCACCCCATTACCTTGACTGACGCCAATTTTGCCCAGATTATCAACAGCGCCCAGCCGGTATTAGTCGATTTTTGGGCGCCCTGGTGCGGCCCCTGTCGTATGGTGGCGCCGACGGTCGAGCAGCTTGCCCGTGAATTTCAAGGGCGTGCCATTGTCGGTAAGCTCAATGTCGATGAGAACCCGCACACCGCCCAGCACTATCAGATCATGGGCATCCCGGCACTCTATATTTTCAAACGGGGCAAGGTCGTCGATCAGATGGTGGGCGTCCAACCGGCCAATGTGCTACAACAGCGGCTGGCGCGCCAGTTGAATTAATCGTAGTAAAGACTTTAGTCTTCGTACCAAACATGAAGACTAAAGTCTTTACTACGATGTTGTCATTACGTGAGGAGTAAACCATGTTTGGCGAACTGGGACGACTGTTGATGCTACTAGGGATTGCCGTCTTTGTAATCGGCGCCCTGCTGACCTTTGCCGGGCGCATTCCGGGGTTGGGCAACTTGCCGGGAGATATTACGGTAGAGCGGGAAAACTTTCGCTTCTATGCACCCTTTGGCACGATGATCGTATTGAGTATTGTGCTGTCGATCATCTTGAATATTGTGGCGCGCTTTTTCCGGTAGTAACAGATCATACTTGCAATGCACAGACGAGCGCTTGTCCCAACGCCCGCTCGACGCGCATATCATTGTCGGTACGGACGGCATAAGCATTGCGTAATGCCTTACTCAACCGTTTATGGGCGCGGTAGGCTTGGAGCAAGCGGGCGTCCAATGGCCCGGCCACGGCTTCATACCCCGCTTGGAAGCGCGCATTGATCGCTGCCACGGGCGCACTCTCCCAATCCTCAAAATCCATCTCCGCCATAAAGGTCGCGACATCCAGTTCCGGATCACCCCAGGCAAAGCCATCAAAATCGACCAAGCCCAACCGCTCGCCATCATCCAGCCACTGGTGGGCATGGGGCGCACCGTGGATGGGGCGTAGGCGTGACGGATCAGCATCGGCATGAATGGCAGTCAGCCGCGCCAACAAACAATCCAGCGCTGGTCGCAGGGCAGGAAAGAAAGTGCGCAAATAATCGGCATACTTGGTCGAGCGTTTGAGTTGGCTCTTGGCCGAAGTGGTCTGGGTTGGCTGCAACGTGCTGCGGGTGATCGACGCCGCTGCGCGCCCCATCCGTTCCGCCAGTGCCGGGCCGGCGGGGGAAAGGAGCCGATCCACCAGCGGTTGTCCTGGCACCGCGCCTTGCCAGAGGGTACGGGTGGTAGCGTCCCAACAGAGCGGTTGCGCCACAGCAAAATCTAATTTGCCACCAGTAGCCGCCTGCCATAGAGCCAAACTCTCCGTATGAATCGTTGCACCCCGCTCATCAGCAAAGACCTTAGCAAAGCGCACCGCTTCCCCGGCGCCATTCTCGGCAAAGCGGATGGTGCAGCGCTTCTGTGGGCGATAACGCAGCACGTTGGGTTGCCCTGGCAGCGACAACGTGACCGGCAGGGTGGGTAGCGCCGAATCATGGGGGAAACGCGTAAGCCGAAGCCAACCCACTTGTTTGTTGTGCAACAACGTTTGTTCCGGGGCGATGACGTCCGGTGCGGTCGCCAAGAGGTCCATAACACAGATTGCCTGCGGTGCCTGAACTGTCTCATAGATCAGCGTCACCAATGGCGTCTCCCCCAAATGAAAGCGGGCATAGGTGCGCTGCCACGGCTGGTCACAGCGCCACCAGCCCCATTGCCAAGCAGCCTCTTCCAGTGCAGCTAGCGGGATTTCATCGGTCGTCAGCGCAGCTAACAGGTCGCGATAAGTGTCATACGGTTGCGTGGTCATTAGTCGGCTCCCGCCATCGCTGGCAAGAATGAAGGAACGGACGCAGCGGTGGGGCGCTCGGCAGCAGGCTGTTGGAGGCGATAGAGTTCGGCATAGAGACCGCGGCGGGCCAACAATTCGGCGTGCGTCCCCTGCTCCACCGCGCGCCCCTGGTCCATCACAATAATCTTGTCAAAATGGTGGATGCTTGCCAGATGATGGGCAATCACCAGCACCGTTTTGCCCCGTTGTAGACGATTGATCGTCTCCTCTACCAGCGCTTTCGATTCAGCGTCCAATGCGCTGGTTGGCTCGTCGAGAAGTAGGATGGCAGGTTGCTTGACCAGGGCGCGAGCAATCGCAATGCGTTGGCGCTGACCACCAGAAAGGGTGCTGCCCATCTCCCCGATGACGGTGTCATACCCGTTGGGCAGGGCGGCAATAAAGTCATGAATGTGCGCTTGGCGGGCGGCGGCTTCTACTTCCGTCTGGGTAGCATCCGGCTTGCCATAACAGATATTTTCCCGAATGGTGGCGCCAAAGAGCAGGGCATCTTGCAGCACCAGACCGATCTGCTGACGTAAGGATTCCCGCTGGTAGTCGCGCAGATCGATGCCGTCGAGCCGAATTACGCCTTGCGTTGGGTCATAGAGCCGCAGGAGCAAACTGGTAATGGTCGATTTACCAGCGCCGGATGGCCCCACCAGCGCCACCCGTTGTCCCGGTCGCACCTGGAAGGAAAGATCGCGCAGCACCGGTTGACCGGCTTTATACTGAAAGGCGACCTGTTGAAAGACGATGTTGCCCTGAAGGTGGCGAGCGGGGATGGCGTCGGCTTTGTCTTGGACGGCTGGGGCAATATCCAGCACGGCGGCAATGCGCTGGGCGGCGACCCAGGCACTGTTGAGTTTGGCGGACATTTTGACCATCTGCCGCAGCGGTTTGTACATGGTGCGTACATAGGTGATAAAGATCAGCACATCGCCGGGGGTCATGGTGCCGCGCAAGGCCAGCCAGGCGCCAGCAAAGACCACCGCCGCCAGTCCGACTTCGCTGATCATCGAAATGGTGCGATTCAGGGCGGCGCTCAATCTGGCAATCTGCACGCCGCTTGCCAGATTCTGGTCGTTCTCGGCGTCAAAGCGGGCGACTTCGTGCTTTTCCCGACCAAAGGCTTGGATCATCGGCATAACCGACAGATTCTCGGTCAGGTGAGCGGCAATGTTGCCTTCCCTTTTGCGCAGCTTGCGCACCGCCGTCTTGAGTTGGGTTTGCAGATAGTGATAGACGGCAAAGAGCAACGGGAAGGTGAGCAGCGGGATCAGGCTCAACTGCCAGTTGACATAGAACATAATGGCAAACATACCGACAATGGTCAACACCTGCGTTACCAAGGAGAGCGCCGAATCGGTAAAGGCATCGCGCAGGGTCTGGGCGTCATCGGCGACGTTAAAGACCAGTTCACCCCGTTTGCTCTCCTGGTGAAAGGTGAGCGAGAGGCGCTGGAAATGGAGAAAGAGTTCACGTCGCAACGTATTGACCAATTGGTAGCCGGCGCGGGTGGTCATGTAATTTTCCAAATAGGCAAAGCCGCTCTGCAAGAGGGCAATCAGCACAATGACGCCGGCAACCACAGCCAGCAGGATCAGCGGATCGCTATTAGTCAGGTGCGTTAACCAGCCCAGCGCCGCCGGCAAGGGAGCGCCCAGCAAGATATAGTCAAAAATAATCTTGAGCGGCCACGGACTGATTAAGTCCATCAATGCGCTGCCCACCATGCTAGCCAGAGCGCAGAGCAATCCCCACTTGGCACGGCGAATGTGGTCTATCATCAAGTGATAAAAATTGCTTGTGCTGTGCCAGGGGAGGGAGACCGTTGGTGTGTGGACGCGTAACCGGATCCACGCCAGAATTTGCCAGAAGTGGTTCGACATGAATAACAGAATCGTCAACAGGACGCCGACGAATAACCCCAGGCCCAGATCCCGCAAGCTGAAGCCGGGCGACGGCAGTTGCGCCACCGTAGGCAGTGCAACCGGGAGCGCGGGTGCGTCTGTGCGAACAACCGTTGACACGGCGGTAGGTAGTACGACTGGTCGAGTTTCATTGGCAGGGGTTGTACTGATTACACGCACGACAGCCACAGGTGCAGCCACCGTTGGCGCAGGCAGCACTGGTTGAGTGATAGCTTGCACGGGCGGCACTGTGACAGCGGAGACGGCGGTCAGTTGAACAACCAGCGCAGGGTTTGCCACCGCGCTGGCTTTGGCCTCACTAGTTGCGGTTGCCGGCGCGCCAAGCACCGTTAGCTGGCTCTGGATCCAGCTATCACGAAAGCCATGTTTGCCCTTCACCTTGATGATCAACAGGTGATCGCCCGCCGGGAGTGAATCCAGCAGGCGAAAGTATGCCCTGCCCTGCCCGTCGCTCTCGACTTCCTGGCGCCACTGTTCGCCAAGATAGAACATAACCGGGAGATCTTCAACGGCCTGCCCATTGCCGTTGATCAGCGCCACCTGCACGTCCACAGGATTGCCGGCCCTCATTGTCAGGGGCGAGAGGATGGTAATCAAGACTTGACGCGCCGGCTCGTCCTTGGGCAACGGCGCAGGTAGCCTCATACCGGTCGCGGCGATCAGCAAAAGTAGTCCCAACACCGCCAGTAAGCAGCGGTGGCAAGTGCGAATCTCACGCGCCATAAGCACTCCCTTGCACAACGTACTGGTCGTTGCGCACTTGTTGTAATGTGGCAAAGGTGTGAAAGTGGATAAAGGGATAGCGGCGCAAGGTCGCCAGCAGCTCATCCAAAAAGGCAAACGCGTCGGTATCCATCACCTTGTGGTGGAGCAGCAGGCCGATGGTGTCGCCACTGCGCAACTGGGCCAACAACTCATCCACAAAGAGGGCTGGGGCTTTCATGGCGGCGCCTTCTTTCCAGCGGTAGAGATCGAGTGTCACTGAGAGATCCTGAAAACCATAGCCGGTCACTGGTCCATTTTTCAAGCGCACCTGCTCGGAATGGTGCGCACTCTCTTGCAAGCGCACCTGCTCGGAATGGTGCGCACTCTCTTGCAAGCGCACTTGCTCGGAATGGTGCGCGCTTGAATTGCGCAGGCCAGAGAAAACAGCAAAGCCCAATTCATCCAAGACGCGCAGAGTGTCAGCCGTGTAGCGATTCCAGGGGGGCGTAAAGACGGGGGTAAAGAGTTCTTCAAAGGTAGCTTCGAGCAGCGCCTTGCCCTGGGCAATGTCGGCGTATTGCTGTTCATAGCTGCGGCTGGGGCCAAATTCACACTTGCGCCCGCTCGGCTCATGGTTCGTGTGTTGCCAGCCATGTTGATCCAACCCCACCAGATCCGGTGTAAAGCGTTTGTGGTCGCTGACCAGGCGGATGCCGGCTTCGGTCAATCGACCGGGAATGATCTCCAGGTTAACCGGTACGCCGCGGGCCAACGCAATGTCGAGCAATTCGCGCAGCGTCTCCTCATCTTCGTCAATATCATCATCACGCAGAAAGAAATGGAGCGGTTCGGCGATGGTGGAACGGGTTTCCCCCAGTTGGTCGAGGAAAGGGCGCAATTGACTGTCGATCACATCGGCGCCGGGAAAGGCCAATCGGGCGCCATGATGGTGAATGGACGCCTTTGGCTCCGGCGTGACCAGTTCGGCCAAACGGGTAGCGGTCGCGTTGACACCGTTTAAGTCCAGTGTACTTGCCGGTTGCGGCGCGGCTAATTGTTGGGCCATCCGTTCCGCCAATCGGGTCGGCGTCAGATCAGCGGGGGTCAACATACCGGCGACACCCATCTCTGCCAGTTTGGTCGCCCGGATCGACTGTTCGTCATTGTCGCCGCCGGTAAAGGGCAGCAACAGTGCGCGTGTCCCGGTGGTGAGCAGGTTCATACAGGTGTTGTAACCCGCCATGCTAATCGAAAGATCGGCCTGCGCCATGTAGTGCAAGAAGCGGTTGGTATAGCGCCGCAGCACAATGTGATCATAGCCGGCAACCGCCGCCGCCAGTTGTTGAAATTCTTCCTCCGGCAAATAAGGGCCGCCAAAGAGCAGCAGTTGGTGCGACTGTGTCGCGGCCAGTCGCGCGCTGGCGGCCACCGTACTTGCCAACAATTCACTCCCGACCCGCCCACCGCCGATACTGCCTAGAATCAAGGGCTTATGGATGGGGATCAGCGATTCAAGGGCGTTAACCGCTTCTGTTTCTTCGGCGCTTTCCGCTTGCGCCACGTAACCGGTATAGGCCAGCGGCGTCGTAATGGCCGCCACCTGACCAAACGATTCTTCCAGCCGTTGAAAGGTTGGATCGGCATGAACCAGCAGCAGGTCAAAGTAGCGATTCAAGAGCCGACAGGCGCGCTCCTCATGTTTCCATTGGTCGCGCCGACTGACCATGATATCGCGCAGGCTGCACACCACTTTGGTGGCGACACCTGCACCCGCGGTACGTTGACGGCGGATCTGCGCCAGCAGTGGCATCAACTCAAAGCCGAACTTTTTGCGGCCAAAAGGGAAGAGTTCCACCACCAGGATCTCCGGTTGGAGACGGGCGAAAGTGTCCAATATTAAGGCCGTGCGTGTGGTCTTGATGTCTTCCAGGCTTTGGCCGGCGGTGCCGTGAATGCCGGTAAAGGCAGCGTCGGCTTTGAGCGGCGGCAGGTTGATCACCTCCACGTCCGGTAGAAAGGTAAAGCCGGGGATCAGTTCACCGCCATTGAGGAAACAGACCTGAAAGCGGTCCACCAATCCCTCGACCAACGCCCGGCTACGCATGAGGTGGCCCATGCCCAGGACATGCTGACAGTAGAAGAGCAAGGTCGGCGTGTGCCATGGCCCTAGCTGGGCAGCACGGATTGGCGTTGGCATGATACGGGTGCGATCAGTAGCTTCTACATTCAACATAATAATGTCCTATCTTTTCAATGGTATACCCAAGCTTGAACCATGATGGTCAGAGCAACGTGCCGGCCAGCGCCATCAGATCGTCGAGCAGATCAAAACGACCATGCTTCATACGCGAAACAGTGCGAAAGGCGCGCTCATTGAGCAGTGCAGTGGCCGTATACCAGGCGATCGTTTGCGGTTCCAGCGACCACGGTGCAACTTCCGCATAAGCCGTACAAAAGGCGTCAAGCGCTTGGCGGATCAAGGGCAGGGGCAACGCTTCCACCAAACCACGATAGTATAGACCGGCGCAAAAGCTGCCCAGATCGCGCCAGGGCGAACCAGTGCTGAGATTATCCAGATCGATCAGCGCCACCCGCTCTCCTGCCGGTGCGGTTTCATCGACCAGGAAGTTTTGTAGGTGCAGGTCGCCATGCAACGTGACCGCCGGCGCCTGGTCAACGGTCGGCGCTTGACGGTGTAAGGCGGTAACCAGGGCGGCAACGGTTGCCTGACTAGCAGGATGCACCGCTTTGAGCAACTGCTGGATGCTGTGCAAATGAGCAATCCAATCAGCAAAGCTGCTCTGGCGCACACAGGGGAGCATGGCGCTATGCAACCGCGCAACTGACCGGGCAGCCTCTTCTAAGAGTTCGGTAAAGGTGCGACGGCCTAATGGATAGCTCAACAATGTCCGCCCCGGCAGCCCCTTTTGCCATAAGATGCGGCTTTGTGGGTCGTAGGCCAGCGGTTGGGCAATACGCAAGCCACAGCCCGCACCAGCCCAAAGCAAGTTCATCAACCGGTAGGTTTCAGCCCCGTCGTCGTTGTAATAGGCTTTGCCAAAGAGGGTCAGGAGTTGCGGAGAGCCGACAGGGTGGCCGGGGCATCTTCCGGGAAGGGTAGAGCGGACTTCGTGATTGACAAGACAGCCCTTCCCGGAAGATTGTACTGGAAGCTTCTGGGGTTCGGTTGCGCTGGGCATTGCTGCTTGTCGCACAAGTGCGGCGGACGGCGTTGGCGCGACTTGTAGCTCGACGCAGACAGTGCAGGTGTGTTCCGGTACATAATGGACCAGTCGGTGGCGGTGCTGAACGATGTGGTGCGCATCATCCAAGAGACGCGTCACAATGGCGGCTAGCTCATTGTTATGAAGGGCGGCGGTCGCCAGCAAATGGGGCAGGGTGGCGATCTTGCGGTCATTGGGGAAAGCCCACAACACCATGCTCAGTTCGGGCAGGTGCATAACGGCCTGGCCGTAGCGCGGTGGGGTCATGGGTTCGCGTTGCGCCTTTTCGTACCGAGTTTGTGACAAGCCAGCGGGAAAAAGCCGCGCGGTCAGGCGCTGTTCATGACCAGCATCACCTTTAGCATCGTACAGGCGCAAGAGATAGCTGATGACACACTTCTCGCCCGCTTTGTACTTCACCCGTTCCACGGCGCAAGAATCAACCTGAATGGCCGCGTTGTCGGTCACGAATAGATTCTGAAAAATGACCTGCATCATCAACGGATCAAGCGCCACCTGCAACTGGGGCATTGTTTGATCAAAAGGGGGTGTTTGCCCAACGCTCATACCTTACTCCGATCGCGATAGCTCTTGTCGTGTATAGTGATAGTGATATTGCCCGGCAGCGACATCGTGCAGCAAGCGCACGGTGTCAACATAATGGCGTGCACCCTGGATAAACATGATTTGTAACAAAGTTCCCTGGTCGGCGGGCAGGCAACGCCCCTGTTGCCGCACAGGCCAGGCCGCCACCTGGAGCGAGGGCGGGCTGTCGGCATAGGGGTACAGCACCGTATGAAAACAGGTAGTCGCCGCCGACCGGGTAAAACAAATTACAGGCGCCGGGGTCTTCACGCCATAGGTGCGTGACACATAACCTTCTTGTAGGGCAACAGTGGTCTGCGCTGCGGCGGGTTGGGCCATCAACAAGTGGGGTGCATGAATCAGGTGCATATTCCCCTTGGCACAGAGTGTTGTTTGCCCCGCGGCGGTATCGGCCAGGTGAAAGCGCAGATCATAGCGATGGAGATTCTGCGCCTGTAAGATGTCGGTGACAAGCCAATATTCATGGCTGGCAAAGCAGATGATGCGCTCGTGAATGGCGTCATATTCGGCGCTGGCGGCGGCGCCATGCACAAAGTCGCAAGTAGCGCCGCTGTGAAAATGGCGCAGCGTCCAGGTTGGTTCGGGGCCGCAGAGTTTAAATTTTTTCTTATGAAAGCGGTAAGCAGTCTGTTCCAGGCCATCGACCTGCACCGTATTGTGATACGCAGTGCCACGAAAACGCGCCCGCCAGTTGATCGCACCGGTGTCCGGGTGCGGTTCGTGATAGGTATAACGCCCCGGATCAACAACCAGGGATTGTCCAAAGGCGGCGGCCTCAAAGCTCAACAGATCGAGATGGCCGTGATTGCCCTCGCCTAGCGGGCCACAATCAAAGATCAGATAGCGCTCCGCGGTAAAGGGGGTGGCGCCTTCACCCCAGCCACTGCGCAAAATGGTGTAACCACCGGCGGGGAAGGTTTGCGAACGGGTGGCGGGTGGCGTGCCGGCGCGCCCCTGGGTCGCGACATAGCGCCAAGCCGCGTTGTCATACAAATTCGCGCCTTGTTGCAATAAATCCAGAAAGGAGCGGGAATCGCCATCGCTAAGGGCCGGAATCGTGCCATCGGGTTTGTGGGCAAACATGGCAAAGTCGAGCGCCTTTTGCAGCAACTCATCAAAGCAGCCCGCCAGTACAATACCATTGGCGGCGGCCAGCCGTTTTACGCCCAGGTAATTTTTGACGACCAGATGATGGTAATCGGTGGACTGCTCACAGTGGACGCCATCGGGGCGCAGGTCGGCCTGGATATTTTGCAGCAGTTCGTGACGGGCAAGATGCAACCAGCGTTCAGCGTCAGTAAATTCTGGAAAGACCACCGCTGCCATGAAGATCGCAGACAACTCAATGGTGCGATGGTTGCGCACCGGCGTTAAGTGGTCACAGAGATAGGTCACTTGCGCGTGAAGCGACCGGAGAAATTTGACATAAAAGGCGGACGGCGCCACCGCCGATTGCGCTTGGGTGACAAAGTAGTGATGGGCAAAGATCCAATTCTGCACCCGCCGCCCGGTGACATCACTGGGCAGAAAGTCGAGCGCCACGCTGTCGATCCACGCTTCGGTTAAAGCCAGCCATTTTGCCATGTAACGTTCGTCGCCGCTATTGATGTACTCTTCACCCAACCCAGGCGCAAAATAAAACTTATGCAACAAGATCAACCATTCTCGATCAGCACTGGGGTTGACGGTCCAATTAAAACCGGGGGGCAAATGGTAGGTCTCCTCATTGTAGGTAAAATTATTGTCCAGAATGGCGGCAATCTGGGCTGAACTGGCCTGCTCGGCGTCGCGCAGGGGGAAGTAATGCACATTCGTGCGGGTCTGGAAATAGGCCAGCAATTCCCCATCAGTCAGCGCGGCAAAAGGCGCGGTTAACAGGTTGGCAATGATCGAAGGTGGTTCATTGTGAACCAGCGTTGACATTTGTTGCATAAGGTAGATGAATTAATTACCCTGATCAAGAGTGGGTAGAGGCGCAGATTGGGGTTGGCACGGATGGCTGTCGGCTAGAACTGTCATCCACGCAACCAAAATTCGCGCCTCTGCCACCTTAGTTGCCGCCCTCTTGCTGAAAAATGGCCGAGACCGCCATTGCCAACGAAGGACGCGACTGGGACTGGACGGACGCAGCTTTCGTCGCCGCCAGCCGTTGTTCCAATTGCGCCAGGAAGAGATCACGTAGCATAACGGTCGTCTGCCAGGAATCAAAGAGTTCGGTCATGGTCGTGCGGGCGGCCTGCCCCAGGCGTTGGCGCAGCGCCGGGTCAAGCAGCAGTCGCTCCAGGGCATCAGCCAGGGCGGTGGTATCCTTTTCCGGCACCAACAGCCCATTGACGCCATCTGCCACAATTTCTGGGATGCCGGAGATATTGGTGGAGACAACCGGCAGCGCCGTCGCCATCGCCTCGGCCAGTACATTGGGGATGCCGTCACGGTCGCCGCTATCGACAATGAGACAGGGCAGGGCGAAGATGGTGGCGGCAGCGTAGATGTGGCGTAGTTCCTCTTGGGTGACGCCGCCCTGGATCTGGACAGTGTCGGTGAGTTGCCCTTCCGCGATCAAGCGGCGCACCAACTCACTCTGTTCATCGCGCTGGCCGATAATGCGACAGTGAAATGTATGACCACGCACCTTGAGCAAGCGACACGCTTCTACCAGGTAGGGAAAGCCCTTTTTCTCGACAAACCGACCAACCGCCAGAATGACCGGAACGTCCGTGGCAGATGCAACCGTCGGCGGGGCAAAGCGCGCCAGATCCAGCCCATGATAGATGGTATGAATCGGCGCACCGTTCGGGCAAAGCTGCAGTAGATATTGGCGATTGGCATCGGTGCAGGTCACGACAAAGGCCGCCGCCGCCAGCTTTGTGTGCAACAAGCCGTTGGGGTTGAGTTCGGGCAGATAAATATCTTTGGCATGAGCGGTAAAGCTAAAGGGTAGACCGGCCAGATAGCCGGCGAGCATGGTGACCGTAGTTGCGCCGTGGCAGAAGTGACCGTGCAGGTGGTCAATTGTGTCGGCGGCTAACACTTGGTCGGCAATCGTTCCCGCTTGCAAAAATTCTTTGATAAAGCTCTTTTTGAAGCGTCCCCCGTTTTGCAAGGAAATCTGAAAGCCCAAGCCACAGATGGCATAGAGCAGGGTGCGCAGATAGGCACGCGGTCGTTGTTGGAGTAAATGGAAGTGGGCGGCAGCAAAAAGGGGTAGATGTTTGACCAGCCACCAGCCAAAGTGACTCTCGGTGATCGAAGCAGTTTCGGGCAGGTAGGTGACAACCGCCCGAATCTTATCAACAATGGCGTGACTCTTCTTCTCCTCCGCCGGCTTGAGGACAAAGAGACGCAACGTCAACCCCATCTGCTCCAACAGGTAAATTTCATTGATAATAAAGGTTTCGGAAAGACGCGGGTAGCCCTTGAGGATATAGGCCACTTCTCGTTTTGTTTGTGTACTCATCACTCACCCCAGAACATCGTAGGTGCGGTTTGTAACCGCACGAGCTTCGATAGACACATACAGTTACAAACCGCACTGCGATCAAAGTGTGTAACTCTTGGCAATAAAATTACAAAAGCGGTCGGTGCAGGTGGAGAGCGCAAAGTGTTGCACAACCCGCCGGTAGCCATTGCGCGCCAGTGTGTGGCGTAGTTCAGGCGCCGTCGCCAGACGGTTCAATGTTGCGGCCAGGGCGGCAATGTCACCGGGCGGGGTCAATAACCCGCTTTCGCCGTCCACCACGGCACTGCTGATCGCCGCCACATCGCTTGCCACCACGGGCCGCCCCGCCGCCAACGCTTCCAGCAGCACATTGGGCAACCCATCCCGATCCCCGTCCCGGTCCACGACCGATGGCACAACAACAACATGGGCAGCAGCATAGCGCGCCGGCAATTCGGCATGAGTGACACCGCTGTGCAAGCTGATCTGCGCTTGCAATCCCAGCGTGGCGATCAACTGCATCAACTGTGGTCGCTCCGGCCCATCACCAATAATTTCCAAGGTAAAGGGAAAGGTAAAGTTGGCAGCGGCACGTATAAGCAGGTCGAACCCCTTTTTTTCGACCAATCGCCCAACCGCCAACAACCGCAGCGGCGGTTCAACCGGCAAGGGGGTCGGTTGGAAACGCTGGAGATCGACGCCATGCGGAAGGATCGTCAACGGCGCCGCCGAGTCGGTGATGGCGCCAGCCACATCGCGGTTACAGGCAACCACGCAGGCTGCCCCCCGCGCCCGGCGATTTAACTCCGTTGGTATTACCTTGCGCGCATCTTTGGCGTGCATACTAAAACCGTAGGGCTTCCCCAACTGTTGCGCAACTTTCATGGCGACGGCGGTCGGTGTGTGAGCAAAATACGCATGAACCCCGGCAACAGAACGCCCATTAAGATGGTGCAGCACAGCCGCCGCTTGCACAGCCACATCACCCGCCGGCAGCAGTTGCACTTGTGACAGCAACGCTTCGCTGCCCGGTTGCGGCGGCAAGCCATCGCCCGGCTTGGTGGCAAAGACAGCGGTGAGCAGACCGGCGCGCAACAGTGCGGTCGCCTCGTGAAGCGCAAAGGTTTCCGAGCGGCGAGGAAAGCCGCTGAGGAGCAAGACCAGGCCCGGTTGTGTCATGAGGGTTAGGCTCCCAACAACGCATGAACGCGGCGGCGAATGCGCGGGAGACCATCCAGATCGACCAGCGCTTCCCCCGGCTTCTCGCGTGCCAGTGCGGTTAGCACGGTGGTCAGCAAGCGGGTGGGCGTCAGTTGACTCTGCTCCACCAGGTCAAAGAGACCCAGTTCATGCAGCTTGCGGGCGCGAATCAATTGCTCCTGCACCGGCTCTTCGCGCGGCACCAGGATTGCGCGCTTGCCGCTCGATAGCAGCTCACAGACGGTGTTATAACCGGCCATCGCCACAACGAGATTGGCCTTGGCATACTCTTCAGTGAGATCGGGTTTGAAGTCGCGAAACTTGACATCGCGCAGATGGCCGTAGCGGTGTAGAATCGCATCGCGTTCGGCGGCAGGCATTTGCGGGCCAAAGATCACCTTGGTACGCAGGGCGACGCGGCGGGGCAACTCCAGCAAGCCCGCCAGGTACGCTTCCACAACGGCGCTGCCATCGCCGCCACCGCCAGTTGTCACCAGAACACGGGGGGCGCCCGCTTTCGGGCTGGACGTTTCGGTTGGTCGGCGCAGATAGCCGCAATAATGGGTTTTGGCGGCGATGTGCGCTGGATAGCCATATTCGCCCAGGTGGTCAAAAATTTCCGGCACGCCATAGACCCATACTTCATCATAATAACGCGCAATTAGGTCAAAGGAGTGGCTGTTGTGGAGCGAACGGCGGGTGCGTTCCGGCTCATCCAGAATATCGCGCACACCCAAAACCAGGCGGGGGCGTTGCCGTTGCTGGGCAAGCGTCTGCAACGTCGGCAACAATTCGTTATCGATGCCGCCAGGGCGCTTATCGACAATCATCAAATCTGGGGCAAAGCTGAGGATGGAACGGTGCAAGAGATCCTGGCGCATTGCCTTGATTGCAGCGCCATGTTGACCCAGGTAAAGCGGTTCGTAGGTGTCGGCCTCCACCCGATCCAGGCAGGGCAACTTGATGTAATCAACCCGATCCGGGATGCGGAAGGAGTGGATCACCGGCGAGCCAGTAACCAGAAGGATAGACGCATTGGCAAATTCTTCGCGCATGGCCTGCGCCAACAGCAAGGTGCGGCGGATATTGCCCAGACCAAAGGTGTCGTGCGAATAGATCAAAATTTTGGGCGCTTGGCTCAGTGTAGGTGGCGCAATGGCGACTGTCTCATAAACCGGCGTCGTACTTTCACGGCGTTGCCGAAAGCGGTAGCCGGCGTACTGAGGCAGCAAACCGTCCGAAAGATCAAAAAGCTGCTGGGCAAACATAAGCTCGTTCCTTTGCAATCATGCGCACTTGGTTCGTTAACGACTGGTTAACAAGTAGTGCGCGCAAAGCCAAGCAAAAATACACACAAGAAAATTTTGATGTTTTTTCATGGAAACATCCCCCGTCCCCTGTCCACCTTGATAGACCAGCCTGACAGTGGTACAATGACAACAGAATGGTTGTTCAAGGCGCGGCGCCGTCCGCGTCTTTGTTTGTTAGCATCAATTGTAGCAAGGAGACTGCGTTTGTTCAGACGACTCTTTGGCAAGCAGGAAGACAGGACCCAGGACGAGGTCAAGTTGGAGGCGAGTCTGCAAAAGACGCGCGCCACTGTCTTTAGCCGGATTGCCACCATCTTTCAAGAAAATGAAATCACCGAGGATCTGTGGGACGAACTGGAAGCGACCTTGCTCTCCGGTGATGTCGGTTCGACGGTGACACAGGAGTTGGTGGCGAAGACCCGCCAACGGGTGCAAGAGGAAAATATCAAGGCCACCAGCAAAGCCTATCTCGCGCTCAAGGAAGAGATGGTGCGCCAACTGCAATCGGACGAGCCGCTCCACATTGACGAGCCGCGCATTTTGACAGTGGTCTTCGTGGTGGGCGTCAATGGGTCGGGCAAGACGACCAGCCTGGGCAAGATGGCGAACTGGTATAAAAAACGGGGCCGCAAAGTGGTGTTGGCCGCCGCCGACACCTTCCGCGCCGCTGCCATTGACCAATTGAAGATTTGGGGTGAACGAGCCGACGTCGAAGTCATTGCTCATGCCCCCGGCGCTGATCCGGGCGCGGTCATCTTTGACGCCATGCGCGCCAGCCAGGAGAGCCGCAAAGCCGATCTGCTACTGGTGGATACCGCCGGGCGTTTGCAGACCAAGTTCAATTTGATGAAAGAGTTGGAAAAGCTCAAAACCGTGGCCGGCAAGCAGGTGCACCGCGCCCCCCATGAGGTGCTGCTGGTGCTGGACGCTTCGACCGGTCAGAATGCCATTTCCCAAGCCAAAGCCTTTGGCGCCAGCGCCGGCGTCACCGGCATTGTGTTGACCAAGTTAGACGGCACGAGCAAAGGCGGCGCCGTCCTCAGCATCAAGCGCGAGTTGGGCGTCCCCGTCCGCTTTGTCGGCACCGGCGAACGCATCGACGATTTTGCGCTCTTTGACCCGGTCGCCTTTGTCGATGGCTTACTGGGTGAAGAGTAGCAAGCGGCAAGTAGCAGGTAGCAAGTCATATTCGTCCCATCGGGACGATTGAGTTTAGTTGAAAAGGTAAACAATCATGAGCGAATTATCAGAGCGGTTAGCACAATTGGTCGAGCGTGTTGATGTGATCCGGGGGCGTCTTTGACATTGCGGGAAAAGAAGAGAGCCTGAAAACGCTGGAAGCGGAGTCACAGCAGCCGGATTTCTGGAATGACCAACAGGCCGCCCAAAAGAAGATGCAGGAGACTAGCACCCTACGCGAAGTGGTCGAGACCTGGAACACCATCCACCGGCGCGTGCAGGATGCCAACGAGTTATATGCCTTGGCCGAGGATGACCCCGCGCTGCTTACCGAGCTAGAGCAAGAGGCAACCGCCCTCGCCAACGAGTTGGAAGAGCGTGAGACCGCGTTGGCCCTTAGCGGCGAACATGACGCCGATTCGGCCATCTTTAGCATTCACGCCGGCGCCGGCGGCACCGAAGCCCAGGATTGGACGCAGATGTTGCTGCGTATGTATCTGCGTTGGGCCGAACACCGCAAATTCAAAACCTCGATTACGGACATGACCGAAGGCGAAGAGGCCGGCATCAAGAGCGTCACCGTCGAGGTGAATGGCCCCTATGCCTATGGCTATTTGAAAGCCGAACGAGGTACGCATCGCCTCGTCCGCCTCAGCCCCTTTGATTCGAATAATCGCCGCCATACCAGTTTTGCCAAGATGGAGGTGATGCCGGTGATTGATGAAGATATTGAGATCGACATCAACCCGAATGACATTGAAGTCGAAGTTTTCCTGAGCAGCGGCGCCGGTGGGCAAAATGTGCAGAAGAACCAGACCGCCGTGCGCATTCGCCATCTGCCGACGGGGATCATTGTCACCTCGCAAAATGAGCGCAGCCAGGGGCAAAACCGCGAAATGGCGATGAAAGTGTTGCGCGGCAAACTATACGAAATCGAGCAGGAAAAGCTGCTGGCGGAAAAGGCGCGCCTCAAAGGACAGAATGTCGATGCCAACTTTGGCAGCCAAATCCGCAGCTATGTTCTCCACCCCTATCAGATGGTCAAAGATCTGCGCACCGATGTCGAGACTGGGAATACCGCCGCCGTCCTCGATGGCGAGATCGATATGTTTATTGAGGCGTGGCTGAAACAGCAGGTGGGGGAAATGGCGTAATTCGTGTTGCGTGTTGCGTGAACTGTGTCAAGTGTAACCACCGTTTTATGGAATAACGACCAAGCGGGTGAACGGTTCACGTAACACGCAACACGCTTCTACTACTCTGCACTGTTGATCGTGTTCGTAATCCACTCCCTAAAACTACTCACTTGCGTATAAACGCCGTAGATGCCGGCTTCGGCGCAACCACTGCCCCAACTGATGATACCAATTTGGATCCATGCTTGCTGGCGGTTGTGCCAGGCCAAAAGCGGACCGCCACTGTCACCGGTGCAGGCGTCGATCCCGCCGTCTTCATAACCAGCGCAGATCATGGTTGGCGCCAGGGTGATGCCATAGTCGGCATAGCGCCGGCGACAGGCGGTTGTAGCCACCAGCGGCACCTGTGCTCGTTGCAGCGTATCGGCGCCAACCCCATCCTGTGTCACCCCCCAGCCGACCACCAAAGCCTGGCGCACTGTCTGCAAGCTGCTGTCGAATGATTCACCGGCTAACTTCACCAGGGGCGCAGCGGTGGCTTCTGTTAGGTGCAATAAGGCCAGATCATGGCTATAGGTGACGGCATCAAAGGCCGGATGGCGGATAATCCGGTCAACGGTTAAGCGCATACCTTCATTGCTCCGTAGCGCCCGCCGACCAACCAACACATGTAGATCAGTGGCAGCAAAGGCATTATTTGCTTCGTCAAAGGTGCAATGGGCGGCGGTTAACACCCAGCGTTCGGCAACCAAAGTGCCGCCACAGAACTGGGCGAGATAATCATCCGTAACCCCGGCTTGGAGAATGCCCACCACCCATGGTTGTTCACCCACCGGCACATCGGCGCCATTGATCACCCTAGCAGGGGCGGCACTCACCGCCGTTGTCATCAACCAGCCCCCAAACAAACCACTGACAAGCAGCCAAATCACCAAACGCAACCCGATACGCATACAACTGTTGAACCCTCAGCGACTATTTTGTGCATCCACCCTTTGCTCATTCATAAAAGGTGGCAAACAAAGAGCAGCACCGCTGTACTGCTCATCATCAATTGCTGAGGTTCACTATAACAAGGAAAACAAGGGTTAACCGTTACAGTTGCCTGTCGTAAGTATTATGTAACCATGACAAAAGATAAAGAAAGGTTTTCGTAAGGAAAGTTCTTTTATTTAATGCTAAACAACATTTGACTTATTGCTTAACAAGCCGACTGTCACTTTTTGCCTAAAAATGGCTAAAAGTGGGCAAACAAAAACGGGACGCGTTGACCGCGTCCCGTTTTTATCTTACAAACAATCGTTACAGTGAAATGGTTTAATTTACATTTATCTTAAATCCCTTCTACAAGTCTACCTAACTTCGCACTGCCAACCTTATGGCGCAATACAAGCATTTTGGTTACAGATGGGCTGGTAGATAATCACCGAAACCAGCTTGCCATCCTGACCGATCTTCCAATAGCGACGGGCGACCAGAGGCAGGAAGAGGCGACTGGTAGCCGGTTCCTCGGTCTCATCCAGGTTGGTCGGCGTTTGGTAGATGCCGATGTCCCAGATGACGCTAATCTGGCTGGTCAGCAGCGTGATGATCGGCGTTTGCCCGCTATTCGGGTCAGCGTTGCTATCGACCCCGCTCTCCGGCGTGCTGCCCGGAATGGTAAAAGTGTAGTTTGTCGGTAGTACGACCTGAATGTAGTATTGACCGGTGGGCAGACCATCAAAGAGATAGTTGCCGGCGCTGTCAGTCGTTGTTGTGGCGATCACGCTGTTCGTTACCCCATCAAAGAGGGTGACAATCACACCGGGTACGCCCACTTCAGTCGGATCTTGGATGCCATCCTGGTCGGCATCGTTCCAGACCAGATCACCGATGGCGCCAAGCTGATAGAAGCCAAAGTCGATGCTCAGATCGTCCCGGATATCCGGGATGTTGCCGGCCAGGCCACTGTTGTCATTCCCCGCCTGGTCGCGATCGGTCGTGTCATTGCTGACGACAAAGGGCAGCGATTCCGCCGCATTGCTTGCACCGGGGCGGCCATCACTGTCCAGGCTATCGTTGCCGCCCTGGTCGGCTGTCACCACCCCAACAACGCCGGCAGGCGCCACCGGTACGACCACCTGATACTGATCCGCCACACCATCACCATCGGCATCAGGGGTGAGGCCGCAGAAGTGATAGTGACCGAGGGCATCAGTCGTGGTCGGGTAAATCAGGTTGTCGGCACTGGTACTGACGAGTTCATCCGGGCCACCCCAGATCAAATTGACCACAAGGCCACTGACCGGCATGTCGCCACTATCCTGCATATTCAGCACGGGGCCACTGTCAATCCAGAGGTAGTTGCCGACACAAGAGGGCGGCGGCGCCATCATGTAGTCTTCGACCTCACCAGTATCGGCTGGGCCAAAGTAGCGGAGCGGCGCCAGGTTATCGGGCGTCAGACCGTCGTTGCTCAGGCGGTAGCGCATATAGACGTTGCCATTCAAGGTTGTTGCCCCCTGTGGTACATCGAAGCAGTAGAGCTGACGATCCACACTGCCGGTCAACAAAATGCGTCCACCAGCGAAGTTGCTCGTGGCAAGCAACTCGTTGGCGTCATCCACCCCGCCGAGAAGGCCAAAGTCGCCATCGCCGTTGAAGTCGATCCACCCTTGGAAGACCGCTCCTTCGCCAGCCGGCAGATGAGCCGTCACGGCGACACAAGCCGGGCCACCCGGCACCAACGGCGTCATCAGGCGCACGCCATCTTCGTCATCGGTTCGCGTACAGGCGCCGCGCACGACAAAGCCGTTGGTGGCATCATCGCCATTGACAGAATCGGCGCCAGCCTCGGCATCCGGTGCGCCATCTACTTCAGCGTCCACACAGTCACCCAAGTAGAGATCCGACTGAATGGTGTGAAGCGCTCCCGTACCTTCGCCGCCATCCACAAGAGTAGTGGGGAAGTTGCCGGCGCCGGTATTGGCATCGGGCAGGTCACCCATGTCATGTGGGTCAATGCCCAGGTCAATCGTCTGATCCACACTGCTGTCCGGATAGTTGTTGGGCGACGCCAAGGCGTCCAGCGGCGCGCTTTCACCGACCGGCAAGGTGAACGGATTCGCGGCATCGGGCTGCGGCGCCGGGATCACAATGCTGTCCGTATGCATCAAGGTCGTGAAGGCGCCGCCATTGACCACATTGCTGTCAAAGACATCATCATGCGCGTCGATATGGTTGGTCGCCACTGGGGCAAAGGGATCAACCAGTTGCACTTCATAGACGCCTCCAGCCCTGATGCTGTTACTGGGCAGGAGACCACAGAAGTGATAGCCGCCATTGGCATCCGTGACCGTCGTATAGGTGCGATCATCACCGGCGCCGGCTTCATCACTGTTGTTGGCGCCATACCAGAGCAGCGTCACCGTCAACCCCGGCAGCCCCGGTTCAACCGGGTTCACGCTATCTTGGAAGCCATTTTCGTTCCAGTCGATCCAGACCCGGTTGCCCAGGCAGGCCAGCGGCTGCCAATAATCTTCGACTTCGCCATCGGGGGCTGGACCGGTGGCCGCCAGCCCACCAGCACGACTGAGCCGCCAGCGTAGATGGGTTTCGCCCCCGGCGAAGGTCGCCGTGGTTGGTGTTGTGAAACAGTAGGGCTGCGCATTAACGCCACCACTGGCGACGATAGCGCCACCACCGGCGAAGTCCCCGGTGGTGAGCGCTTCACTGGCGTCAAAGCGCCCATCGCCGTTAAAGTCGATCCAGCCTTGCAGAATCGCCGGGGCGGCGGTCTGGTTGGCCGCTGTCACCGCGACACAGGCTTCGGCGCCAGGAATCAACGGCGTCACGAGGGTGACACCATCTTCATCATCCGTGCCGACGCAATTGGTAGCGATACCCACAGTATGGTCATCACCACCACTGCTGGCGATACCGGCGCGGGCAGTTGGGGCGCCATCCAGTTCGGCATCGACACAGGCGCCGAGGTAGAGCGTATTGATAACGATATGATTAGCCGCTGCCCCTTCCCCGCCGTCATTCCCGGCGGTTGGGAAGCCGCCGCCATTGTCACCATCGGGCGCATCACCATAGTCACGATAGACTATGGGCGTACTGGTCACAGTCGGCGACGCCGTCGGCGTAATGGTTGGCAGCGCAGTTGGCGTTGCCGTCGGCGATGCAGTATGGGTAGGCGTGGGCGTTAGCGTCGGCGTGGCGGTTTGGGTCGGTGTTGAGGTGTTGGTTGTTGTCGCCGTTGTAGTTGCCGTAGCCGTTGCTGTTTCAGTGGCGGTTGCTGTCGGCGTTGGGTTTGTCCCAGCTATGGATGGATAGCTAAAGTCTTGCGCCTTGTTGTCCGGCAAGGCGACAGTTAATGTGACAACACTTTGATTGTCGGCGCCGCCGTCCGGATCATAGGTTGGCGTCGTTGTCACCGTTACCGGGAGGGTGGCGGTGTTGATGGTGACGGTGTACACCCCCAAGGGCAGATTGTCGAACAGATAGTAGCCGGTGATGCTGGTCGTCGTTGTAATGACCGCGCCGATGCTGTCAGTCAACTGTACAGTAACATTAGGCAGGCCGGGTTCGCTGCCCTGGCTGCGCTGATCGTTGCCACCGTTGTCAGCATCATACCAGATCGTGTCGCCAATGCTGCCCAGAACGGGTGTCGCCGTGGCGGTTTCAGTCGGTGTCGCTGTAGCAGTTTCGGTCGGTGTTGCCGTCACCGTTTCCGCCGCTGTCGGGGTGGCGGTACTGGTCGGAATCACAACCAACGTGCCGGTCGGCGTCGCCGTTGGTGTTTCGGTTGGCGTCGGCGTTTCGGTCAGTGTCGCCGTTGGTGTTTCGGTGGGCGTCGGCGTTTCCATTGGCGTCGCTGTATCAACACTTGTCGCGGTGGGCGTCGCCGTCGGTAGATCAGTTGGCGTTGCGGTGGCTGTCGGCATCTCCGTCGGTGTCGGGGTTTCGGCGGGCGTCGCCGTCGGTAGATCAGTTGCCGTTTCCGTTGCCGTTTCCGTCGCCGTGACGGTTTCGGTCGGTGTTGCCGTCACCGTTTCCGTCGGCGTTGGTGTCGTTGTTTCCATCGGCGTGGCCGTGGCGATTTCGGTCGCGGTGGCCGTGGCGGTTTCGGTCGCGGTGGCCGTGGCGGTTTCGGTCGCGGTCGGTGTACTAGTCGGCGTCGCCACTAGTGGATAGCTGAAATCCTGGGCGTCATTCTGCGGCCCGCCCGTGGTGATCGCCACCACCGCTTGATTGTCACTGGCCCCCTGCGGGTCGTAACTTGGACTGGGGCTCACTGTCCCCGGCAAAGTTACGACATTGACTGTTACGGTGTAAACGCCCAACGGTAGATTGGGGAAGAGATAGTAGCCGGTGATGCTAGTTGTCGCGGTGATGACGCCGCCAATGCTATCAGTCAAGGTTACTGCGACCCCAGACAAACCGGGTTCGCTGCCTTGTGTACTCTGGTCGCCGCCGCTGCTGTCCAGATCAAACCAGATGGTGTCGCCGATGCTGCCCAGAACGGGGGTGATGACGGCGATGTAATCTTCCACTTCGCCATCGCTGGCCAGCCCAGTGAGGCCCAAGCCACTATCACCGCTGATGCGGAAGCGGGCCGGGACAAAGCCGGGGGTCGCCGTCAAGGGAATCGTCACCGTGATTGATGCCACACCGCTACCCGGCGCAACGATCTGGTCGGCAGCGATCTGGTCAAGAGCGCCGTCGCCATCGACATCCAGCCAGCCGCTGATTAGGGCGTCGGTGCGGGTTGGGTTGCTATAGGCCACTGTCAGGGTCACGGTTGTGCCAGAACGCAGGATGGGCAGGCTGACGCCATCTTCGTCATCGTTGCCGGCCAAGTCATCACCTGTAGCAGCGGCGCTCTGCACGCCGTTAACTTCCGCATCCACCAGCGCGCCCAAGAATGGGTTGGCAAACGGGTGCAGGCGGTGACGCGGGCCGTCGTCGATCAACAAGACAGGGTAGCCGCTGGGCAGGTCGCCAAAGTCATATTGCTCGGCAAAGTAGTGGCTGGGATTGGTCGCCGTCACAATAAGGCCGGGTTGCGCGTGGCCGGTGACCATGCCGATGTTGGCATATTGACCAGCCGTGGCAACGCCAGTGGCGGCGATGGTGATGACTGCGCCCGGCGCCAGCGTTACGTTGCTGGTAAGCGGGTTCTGCACGGTCAGTTGGTCGTCGGTCAAGGTCACATTGGTCAAAGTGATATTGCCACTGTTGGCAATGACATAGGTCCAAGTAATGACGCTCCCAGCATCGACCACGGGTCCGGTTGGCGTGTCGGCGTCGTCGCCATTGGTGTATTTACGCAAGTTAATCCCCGGCTCGCTACCAAAGTAGTAGCTGGGATTGGTCGCCGTGACCACGCCGCCGACGGTCGGCTGCCCAGTGACCGTGCCGAGGTTGGCATATTGACCAGCCGTGGCCGTGCCAGTGACAATCACATTGATCACCTCTCCCGGCGCCAGCGTAACGCCCTTGGTAAGCGGATTCTGCACCACGAGTTGATCATCGGTCAAGGTGACGTTGGTCAGGGTGACATTGCCGGTGTTAGTCATGACATAGCGCCAGGTAACCGTGTCACCGACGGCAATGAAGGGGCCGGTGGCGGTATCAGCATCAACGCCATTAGTGTATTTGCGCAACGCAATCGATCCATTGCTGCCATAATAGTGACTGGGATTGATCACGGTTACTGTCGGCGTAATGGCGCCGGTGGCGCTAAAGGTATTGGTGGCGGTGACTATACCGATATTGACATACTGACCAAACGTTGCCACTCCCGTTGCCGTGACCGTGATCACCTGACCAGGGATCAAGGTCACGCCGGTCGTGAGCGGGTTCTGCGCGGTCAATTGGTCGTCAGTCAACGTCACGTTGGTGAGTGTCACATTACCGCTGTTGGTAATGCGATAGGCCCAGATGACAGGGTCGCCGACGGGAATCAGCGGGCCGGTGACAGTGTCAGCGTCGTAACCATTGGTGTATTTATAGAGCGTGATGGCCGGCTGTGGCGCCCAGAAGCCAAAGTCAGCCGTCATGTTGACACTATTGTCGCTCAATGTACCGGTGTAACCGAGGTCATTATCGGCAAACGTTTCGGCGCCAGGCTGGAGATTATAGACCATGCTGCTGACGCCACTGACCGCCGGATTGAGGGTGTCAACACCGTTTTCGTCACGCGTCTGGTCATCGCTCTCGGACGTACCAGCCCCCACGCTGGAGACATAGCCATAAAGCGCGCCGCCGCTTTGGAAGTTGGTCGCCGGCAGATAGACAAAGTAGCCGCCTGGCGCCAGGTTATCAAAGATGTAATGACCAGCGCTGCTAGTGACAGTGGTCGCCAAGGGGCTGTTGACACCCGGTATCGCCCCGCTGGCATAGAGGGCGACCGTCACGCCGGCAATGGCTGGCTCGGCGGCGTCGTGGTTGCCGTCCTGGTTGCGATCATGCCAGACAAAGTTACCCATTGCTACCCGTGCGCCGATAGTGACTTGGGCGGTGTCGTGGTCGTCCTGGTCGCCATTGGCATTGTTGACTTCGTCATCGGTGACAGTACCATCGTTAATTGGGTTATAGTCGGCAGTTGAATCGACATCGACAAAAGGGGCGCCCGTTTCATCGGCAGCCTGGGCAATTTCAGCGATGTTGAGCAGGGTAGCTCCTGTAGCCGTACTACTCGCAATGCCAAACACAATCGGGACATTAACCGCTGTTTGCGGCGCCAGCGGGCCGGCGATGACGGCGGTCAGGATCGACGAGGCAACCCAAGCCGGGTTATCAGCCTGGTCAAAGTTCAAGCCGCTAGGCAGCGTATCGACCAGCAGGATGTCGGTGGCAGTCATGTTGCCCTGGTTGGTGATGGTGATGGTAAAGGTGACGACACTTGTCCCCGGCACTAATGGACTGTCGGAGATGGCAGCAACCGTTTTGATCAAGGCCAGATCGTAGCGGGCGACGGTGATCAGGTAGTCTTCCACTTCGCCATCGGTCGCCAGGCCAGTCGCCGTCAGGTTAGCGACCGTACTGAGACGGAAGCGCGCCCCCAGTTGTTGGGTGCTATCAGCCGTAGTCGGTACGTTGAAAGTTAGCAACACGGTCTGGTTGCCGGCGCCGCTGTTGACAGTCTGGGTGACGGTTTCCGTGCTGCCAAAGTTGCCGTCGCCATTAAAGTCGATAAAGCCATAGAGGACGGCGCTCTGGCCGGTAGTGTTGACCAGCGTCGACGTAACAACTGCGCTCTGGCCGGCGACAAAGGTGGGCAGGGTGATGCCGTCTTCGTCATCGCCATTAATGTCGTCACCGTCAGCGGCAGCGGTGGGTTGACCATTAGTTTCGTTATCTTCCACTGCCCCCAGTTGCAGGCCGGGAATCACCACATGGCTGGGGCCGTTGTTGCTTAACAGGGTGGCATAGTTGGGTGAAGTGACGCCATTGCCATCGGGCAAGTCACCAAGATCAACACTGACAAAGGCAAAATCAACGGTCAGGTTGCTGTTGCGGCTGCTGTCGCCGTCGGTATTTGGCTCCGTGTTGGCGAGCAGGGTCAATGGTTGACTGCTGACGGCAGCGCTGTTCATGGCTGGGCCATCGTCATCATTGTTGGTATCGCCGTTGATGCTGGCCGCGCTGGCCGGATCGACGGTGCTGATCAGATCAGCCAGTGGCGCGCTGCTAGCAAAATTCGCCGCCGGGATGGTGACAATGTAATCACCACGCACTAGATCGGTAAAGAGGTACGTGCCATCCACGCTGGTGGTGGTCGTCAGCAGCGGGGAGGCTGTACCGCTCAAATGCAGGGTCACGGTGACGCCGGCAATACCGGCTTCGCCAATGCCCGGCTCATAGAGACCGTTGTTATTTAAATCACGCCAGACTAGGTTGCCCAGGCTGAGGGGGCGCCAGAAGCCAAAGTCCATGGTGAGATTGCTGTTGTCGTCGGCGTCGCCATCAACGTCCGGCGCGCCATCCGGCTCGTCGTTATAGGCCAGGGCGATAGTGGCGCTGTCAATGTTACCACTGCTGGCGTCACCAATGCCGTTGTCATCCAGGTTGTCATTGCCATCGGGGGCTGTGGTGGTGGCAACATCGTCGCTACTGACGTACTCGGCCAAGGCGTTGCCGGTGTTAAAGTTTGTCGCCACTACGCGCACCCGGTAAGTGCCGGAGATCAGATTGGTAAAGGTGTAGTACCCAGTAGCATCGGTCGTCGTCGTGATTGGTCGCTCGGCGCTGAGAATGGGTGCGCCATTGCCGTGCAACAATTGCAGAACCACGCCAGGGATACCGGTCTCATGGTCATCAACGCCGTTGTTAGATTCACCGACGCCAGCGCCTTCATCGGCCCAAACGCGATTGCCCAAGCGCATGGGCTGCCAAAGAGCAAAATCAAGACTGTAATTTTCGGTGAGGCCCAAGGCTGTAGTGGCGCTCTCATTGGTGCTGCCGCCACCACCGGGGGTGATGGCAAAGGGCAGGCTCACGATAAAGTGGCCGGCTGGCGCACCATGATCGGTATTATCGTCATGGTCAGCGTTTGTTTGGCCGTCACTGCTCACATAGGTGGATGATGGCGGCGTTACGCTGATCACATAGGTGCCGCTGATCAGGCCGGTGAAGGTATAATAACCGCTACTGGTCACAGTGGTCGCGATCACAGTGCCGCTATCGCCCAGCAGGGTCACGGTGATGCCATCCAGCCCCGGTTCACCGCTGTCCGCCCATCCATCGTTGTTGTAGTCTTCCCAAATATAGTTGCCGACGCTCAGTTTGTAGAAGCCAAAGTCCACGGTCTGGTTGCCATTGGCGTCGATGCCGGTCAGGTTGCCGCCATCGCTGCTCTCGCCGCTGCCCAGGGTGGGTTCGTCGCCAGCCGTCAGTGTGATGGCGTTACTGGCAACAACCCCAAGCGCCGTCAACAGGTCGCCATTGTCATCCTGATCCTGATCATTATCAGGGTCGGGTGCGCTGCTGCCATTGCCGTCGCTGCTGACATAGTCGGCCAGCGGGCCGCCGCTGGTAAAGTTACTGCCGGCAATAACCACGAGGTAGGCCGTGTTGACGCTGGTGGTTTGCGTCAGTTCAGTAAAGGCATAGTAGCCGCTGCCGTCGGTGGTAGTCGTGGTGATTAGGCTGTCGCCGCTGTTGTAAAGGCCGTTGCCATTGCTGTCCTGATAGAGTTCGACGGTAACATTGGCGACGCCAGCGCTGCTGCCCGCCACGTTGCCGGCGCCGTCGTTGTCCAGGCCATCGTTGTTGGTGTCATACCAGACACGATTGCCCAACTCGACATCGGGCCAGAAGCCAAAATCAAAGGAGTGATCGTTGTCACCGGCGGCGCCGGTGGTCAGATCGACAATAGCAAAGTTACCGCTGTTTATGGCATCAGAGTCAACACTATCAGTAAGTGTAGTGCCGCTGTCCACATTCACACTGGTGAGTTTGTAATTCGCCAGCGCGGTTTGCCTGGTGTCAACACGAATTTGATATTGGGTATTGGGTAGTAAGCCGCCCACGATGGTGGTTGTCGGCACAACGCCCACATAGGTCGGCACCGTCACCGAAAAGAGGGTGCTTAGGCGTGGGTCGGTCGCGTCGATAAAATAATATTCACCGGTGCTGCTGGTTGTCGCCGTGGCGATCAGGGTGCCGGTGATGTCATAGAGCGAGACGGTTACGGTGGGGATTGGCGCCTCGGATGGATCTTGGATGCCATCCATATTGCGGTCTTCCCAGACGTAGTTACCGATTTCAAGCGGGGCGGGGTCACAAAGCACTTCTACATCGCCCATACCAGCCGCTTTGCCAAAGGTTTGCAAATCGGTGCTGGTGGTGGTGGCATAGGCATCATTGGCTGCACCGGTGAGCGTGCTAAACCACTTCAAACCTTGGGAGTAAAATTGATTGGGATCAAACGCCGTGGTGACCACCTCATCCGAGCCATAGAGGGCGGCCAAGCCCCCCAACGCGGTTTCGTGATGGCTGGCGTCAAAGCCTTTGTAGGCATCGCCATAGAAGAATTCGCCGGCGTTACCATAGCTGTCTGCCGCTGAATAGCCCGGTTCGGGATCGGCGGCGTCCGGGCTATCGGTCGTATCATCGGGCAGAGGATCACCCGGATCGCTTTCGCCGCCCTCGACACTATAGCCACCGGTGGTTTTCTGGGCATAGAGCGTATCACCGGCCGAGCCGTAGAAGCGTAAGGTGGAGGAATCACCGCTGATGGCTTTCCGATTGTTCCAACCGCTCTGGTGCGCGAAGCGATCCATCAACCCCAAGATCAACGACCCATCGGCGGCAATTTCAATATCCGATAGAAGCGGCGCGGGCGCTGTGCGGAAGCTGGCGCAACAGCCACCGGTTGTACCGTTGATGGTAATTTCATTATCGTCCCAGGTGTTCATCCAGCGCTGCCACTCGGCGTTGCGCTCATTGGTGCCGCTCTCCATTTGGTAGTAAGGTTCACGTTCGTAATCGAGGGCAAAGCTCAACTCGGTGGTAAAGCTGGTGGGATTGGCTGGATCAAAGGACAAGACATAGGCCACCAGTTCACTAGGCTGCTTGACCGTTGAAGCGCTGGAAGCATCACAGACACCGCCGAGATAGGCGCGCGCCATATGCAATTTAAGGGCAAAAGGGCGGAATTCGCCATTGGTGCAGGTGGGTGCGTCTGTGATGGTGACGCTTGACGGCCCGCCACTCACAATATTATAATGGCGCACCGCAGCTTCAGCTATGGTGTTCGGGTTAGCCAACGCGGGTGTCGCTTGGGTAAGATCAACCGCCACCAAGGTGCGCTGATAGAGATTGACCAGCCAGAGGGTATCGGCGTTGGGGAGCAGATCAATGCCGCCCCAACCGGCCCGGCCCACTTTGGCAAAGGCATCCAGATCAATCGACGGCTGGGTTGGATCAGCGGACAGCGTATAGTCGGAACCGGAGCTACGGTCTATACTGCCCAGGTCGATTGTACCCCCATTGGTTGCGGTCACGCCTTGTAGATCGAAGCCCCCCAACAGGCTTGGTGATGCGCCACTATGGTCAGAAACATAGATGCCATCCAGGCCACGGGCGCCTAAGCCGACATGGCGCTTCAGAAAAGCCCCACCATACATCCGTTTTGTAGAAGAATCATAGGCCAGCCCCCACAGCGAACCAACCTCGCTCAGGGTAGCAATAGTGCTTGGGCTGCTACTATGGTCATAGGGCAACATGCGCACCGCCCCATTGCCGCTATTAGAGCCGCCGCCAGTGCCACTTTCATAGCGGCTGAAGGCCAGGTTCGGATTGGTCTGGCAATATTGGCAAGGTGCGTTGACGGCCAGATCGGCGGTACAAGAGGCGGCGGCATGGAATTGTATGGTTGTTCCTGAATTGGTCCCTGCCGGACCGCTCTGATACAGATCGGGCAGGTCACTAAATTCCAAACGGATGTGGTGATTGGTGGTAAAGACGCCGGGAAACAGATACCCACCATCGCTTTGGACCAATGTCTGTCCAACGACGCTACCACTATCATTATACGCCGTCACTACAATCGGCCCTGGTTCACCCACATAGTCTGGTTCACCACTGTCCTGGCGACCATTGGCGTTGAAATCGCGAAAGATGGCGCCACCCAAATCATTATTGCCAACGTCACAAGTCGTAGCGGCCAATGCCACTTTGGGTTGCAGCAACTGTGCACCGGGCAGTTGGGCCACCATTGGCATGGCGGTGAGCGCAACCATGACTAGGCATAACAAGCCAGATAAGCCCACCAACAAGAGAGAACGAACCAGTTTCAATACGCGAACGGTCGCAGGTCGCAGCCAATGCATAGGGTAACTCCTCAGAAAGTGACAAGATGGCATGACGGATTGCGCCTACAGTTGTTCATGCAGGGTAGGTACACCTGATCGATCGTCATTTCTATTATCAGTAGTCCGTAGTCAGGTAGTCGCGTAGTCCAGAGTCAGTCTATGCGCTTCTGGGTGTGTTGCGGTCTACTGATTATTCGGGAACTTCCGAAGGCGCGCAGTCGTTCGGAAAGTTTCGCCCATAACGATTCTGTTAGTATATCGGAAATTCGATTGAGATAAATCGCACAAATTGCGTAATCTCTTATTGTTTTTTCGTTCTTCTTTTGCCTACACTTTTTGACACAGGGCGATCCATCCTACACCGGCCAGCCTTAAACAATCTTACGTGTCATTTCACTCGCGTGCGACAACTGGCAAAAAGATGAGATAATTCGCCATTACCGGCTCCGGTGCGTCGTCAAGCGCCGTCGGCGGACTGATGCGCACTGTCAGCGCGTCCACGTTGTTCCCAATGGTGGTCGCCAATTCGCCCAGCCGGTTGCTAATGGTGGCAATGTTCTGGATTTGGCTTGCTACCGGTAGATTCTGTGCCACTTGAACAACATACAACACGATGCCCTGTTGTTGCGGGGCCACATCGCCAACGCCAAAGGTGCAACGTGCGCCGGCGCCGGTTCCCATTGGGCAGATCCAGCCAGGGGTACTTTGAGTGATCAACAATGCAGTATGAATAGGCACGGTCTCGGTGATGGTGACCCGTTCGGCTGTCACCACCCCCACATTGCTATAGACCAAGGTGTAGGTAATGACGCCCCCCGGTTCGACCACGGCGCTGCCGGCTCTTTTGGCGAGAGCAAGGTCCGCCAACAGCACCGCAGTGGTTGTCGGCGTGACAGTGGCGGTTGTGGTTGGCGAAGGCGTTGCGCTGGCCGGCGATGTCCCGGTAGCGGTTGGCGTTGGGGCATTGGGTGTTAGGGTGGCGGTGGCTGTAGCGGTGGTGGTCACAGTTGGGGTGAAGGTAGGTGTGACCGTTGGTAACGTCGTGGCAGTCGGCGTCACGGTTAGCGTCATCGTTGGCGTGGCGGTTGCGCTTGGAGTAAGGGTGGCAGTTGGTAGCACAGTGGCGGTGGGTGTTCGTGTCGCGGTGCTGGTCGATGTGGGTGGCGGTGGCGGCAGTGGTGTCGATGACGGCGTGCGGGTAGCCGTGGCAAGCGCAGTCGGCGTCGGCGTGGTTGTTGGGGTGGGCGTGGCGGTCAAAGTATCGGTAGCTGTCGCCGTTGCACTGGGCGACGGGGTGAGGGTTGCCGTTATGGTTGGCATCGTTGTTGGGGTTGGCGTGCGGCTGGCCGTTGGCAAAGGGGTAAGGGTGGCGGACGGTGTGGTCGTTGCGGTTGCCGGTGGGGTTGCGGTATTGGTGACAGTCGGGGTAGCTGTACCGGTGGGCGTAGCTGCCAAGGTCGGCGTGATGGTTGGCGTAGCGGTTGCCGCCGTTGTCATCGTCGCTGTTGGCGATAGTGTCGGCGTGATGGTCGGCGTGGGTACGGGGGTAGCAGAGGCCGTGCTGGTTGCCGTTGGTATGGCAGTTGGTGTTAGCGTGGCAGTCGGCGCTGGCGTCGTGGTCATCGTTGCAGTGCTTGCTGCGGTCGGCGTAGCGGTTGGTTGAGCCGTCGTTGTTGGCGTTGCTGTCAGGGTTGGTTCCGGTGTAGACGTCGCGGTTGGCGTCGCAGTTGGCGTCGCAGTCGCAGTCATCGTGACAGTTGGGGTCAGCGACGGGGTGCTGGTTGGTTCAACCGTGGCGGTTGGCGTGGCCGTCAGTGACGGCGTTAGGCTGGGCGTGGCCGTTGCAGTTGGAAGCGCAGTTGCGGTCATGGTGGCCGTGGCCGTTGGTGTCTCAAAGATCGTCGCACTGGGGGTGGCGGTTGCGCTTGCCGTCGGCGTTGCGGTCGGTTCGGCAACGGTTGCCGTGGGCGCCGCGGCGGGAGTGTCAGTCGCCGTTGCGGTTGGTTCAGGCGTAATCGTTGCCGTTGCGCTGGGGGTAACAGTGAGAGTGCTAGTCGCAATGGCTGTCGCGGTCGGTATAACGGTGGGCGTTTCGGTCGGGAAGGGCGTCGCTGTCACCGTCGGTTCAGGGGTGATGGTGGCTGTGGCCGTAGGCGTTGCCGCTACAGTAGCGGTCACTGTGGCGGTCACTGTGGCGGTCACTGTGGCGGTCACTGTGGCGGTCACTGTGGCGGTCACTGTGGCAGTCGCCGTCGGGAGCGGCGTTACGGTTGGCGTATCAGTAACGGTGGGTTCGGCGGTGGTGGTCGCCGTAGGTTCGGGCGTAGGCGTTAGCGTATCCGTAACGGTCGGTGAAGCAGTGGGGGTGGGTTCGTCTGTTGCCGTGGCAGTCGTGGTGACAGTCACCGTTGGTTCAGGCGTCGCGGTGGCGGTGGGTTCGATGGTATCGGTCGCCGTTACATTGGGCGTAGTGGTCGCAGTGCCAGTTGACGTTGCTGTCATCATGTCGGTTGCTGTCGGTGTTGCGGTCATAGTTGCTGTGCTTGTGGCCGTCGGCAAGGGTGTATCGGTTGCTGGCGCGGTGGCTGTTGGCGTCGGCAATGGGGTGTCGGTTGCGGTTGGTGACGCGGTTGCCGTGGCAGTGGGGGTATCCGTAGCGCTTGCCATGTTGGTTGATGTATTGGTTGCGACCGGTGTGCTGGTGGATGATGGTGTCGCCGGCGGCGTGGGCGTGGTGGTAGCCGTTGGCGTTGGCGCGACAATAATCGTCGTCAGCGCAGCACTGTTGTCGCTCACATCGACGTCATTATCAGCAGCAATTACCACCTGGTTGAGCCAACTGCCGGCGGCTGACGCAATAGCGGTCACAGTGATCGTCGTGGCGGCTTGCGGCGCGATGGCGTCCAGGTTACAGAGCAGATCGGCGGCAATCACCACACAGCGTATATCGACCACTTGGGCATTGGCCAAACCGGCGGGCAACGTGTCGGTCAAGACCACCCCTAGCACCGGCGTAGTTACACTATCATTGATCACGGTCAGGGTGTAAACAACCGTATCGCCGACAACGGCGGCAGTCGCGCCGGTTTTGGTCACCTGGACGGACGCGGTCGCATAGGCAAAGCCAAAATCAGCCTGGGTGTAGCGTTGACCGGCGGTCAGGTTGACGGTGTAGGAGCCAACGCTGATCAATTCATAGCCAGCGGCGCTACCAATGGTCACAGTGTAGACGCCGGCGGGAAGATGGGGAAAGCGATAGAGACCATCGACCGTCTGGGTGGTGGTCACAAAGTCGTTGGCGTCGTGCAGGGTGACAATTACGCCATTGAGCGGTGTTAGTTCATCGGCATCTTGCGCGCCGTTGCGGTTGGCGTCGAGATAGACAAAGTCGCCAATCGATCCCAATGCTTGAAAGGTGATAGCATGGCTGGCCTGGTTATCAGCGGGCAGGGTGTCACTGATCGCGTTGGCATAGGCGATGTTGTTGATGGTCTGGGCGCTATTAGCCGTGGCGGTGACGGTGACAACAGCCGCGGCGCTAGGCAAGAGTGTACCGATTGTACAAGTAAAAGCGCCACCGTTCAGGTTACAACCGCTGCCGGTCACGGCGTTGAAGATCACCCCGTTCGGCTGGGTGTCGGTGATGGTGACGCCGGTGATGGTGACGCCGGTGGTGTTGCGCACGGTTAGGAGATAGTCAAAGGGTGCGCCGACGGCGACGGTAGCCGGGCCAGTTTTGGCAATGGCAACGTTACAGGCGATTTGCCCATTGTTGTTGGCGCCGGGGGTAGCCAGGCCAAGCGTACCGCTTGCCCCTGCCAGCGCCCACTCGGCGCCGCTGTTGCCGTCGCGCCCGTTGACAATGAGCGCAACGCTTTGCCCGTTACCGGCGCTGTCGGCGGCAAAACCAGACCACAGCACGGTGGCGGGCGGCGCGTCATTGGTGCCATCGGTGACGTCATCGTTGTCAAAGCGCATATAGTCGATAGCGTTGGCCTCCACTGCCGTTGCTCCGCTGTAGAGGGTGAGATTATCGCCGCCGCCATTGCGTAAGCTAGTGCTGGACGGGCTTGTGCCGGCGTTCCAAAGTTCCAGCAGCCCATCGGCCGCATCCAGATCATCACCGGCAGGATTGGCGTCATCATGAACAAGGATGTATGTACCGGCGGGGATGCCGCCACTGGGGGCGGTGATGAGGCGGTTGAAGCCGCCACTACCACTTTCATTGTCCGAGAGGAAAAATTGCGCGCCAGCGGCGATGGGAGCGGTGACATAGAGTTCAACCCATTCGTCACCGTCGCTACCCAGTTCATTGTATAACACTTCGTTGATGACCAGCAATGGTCCGCCAGTAGGCAAGGGGGTGGCGCAGTAGTTAACCGGCGGGGCGGCAGCAGGTGTAACCGTCACGCTTGCCTGATTGTTATTGCCATCACTATCATTGGTAGCGGTGACAACGACGATATTAGTAACCACAGTTGTCACCTGAGCCGTTGCCTGCACCGTAATGGTTGTTGCGGCACCGGCGGCAAGGGTGTCAGGATGACAAATGACAGCTCTAGCCGCTAAGGTGCAACCGGCGCCACTTACGCTGTTGAACGTAATCCCTGCCGGTGCGCTATCGGTGACAACAACACCGGCAGCCAGGTTGCTACTCGTGTTAGAAATGATAATGGTGTACAAAAAGGGCGTGCCGACGGTTACAGTGACAGGGGCCTGCTTGGCAATGGTCACTTCGGCCGGTGGCAGCACCCGCAACACAGTCGCGCCCATGACGCTCAATTTTTCAGTCAGGCCACGCCCATTGGGCAACCCATCATTATCACCGACGACAACCAGCGCTTTGGCAATGGGCGTTTCCGAACGAAAGCCGATCCAGCGGGTCGAGCCGTTGCCGCAGCCTGGGGCCAGCCCTTGTGCGGTGACATGAACATCCGGCGCATTGCTCTGGTCGCAAACCGCATTTTCTGCGCCAATACCCCCAGTAAGCCCCAAAGTTGAACTAATGGGCAAGTCAGCGACAAGCGTGCCATCGGCATCCAACAAGCGGAGAAAGGCCATTGTGCCACGGTAACTGGTCTCAACATCCCCGAAAAAGGCGCCAAAGGCTTGCACCGGTTCACTAAAGCTAAAGAGCAGGCCATTTAAGCCACGCGCATTGCTCAATTGGTTAAAGTAATAGTCGCCGCCAACAGTGGATGATGGCTTGGGCGCGTTATCCTGCATGGTGCAGCCACTGGGACTGCCGTTGATCTGCACGCTGTCATAGGCCGGCACGCCGGTTGCTGCCGAGCCGCTTTGAAGGCCCCAAGCCGGCGCGAGATCAACCGGCGTGATGGTCATGGCAAAACCGTCGGGTTGGGTGATTGGGTAGGGTGCGCTGACGGCTGTACCCGACGGGCCGCTGACCCAGGCTGGGAGAGCGACGGCGCCCGGCAGGGTCGCCGCCACTGTCGCTAACCAGGTTGCCCGCTGTTGGTCAAGTGCAGTTTTTGCGGCCAAGTAGGTGGCATCGCTACAGTTGACTGGGTCTGGTCCGGCCAACCCGTAAATTTCCGGCGCAATCGTGGCGGTGACAACCGTCGATGACAGGGTTGTCACGCGGTTGGAGCCGGTTGAATGGTCGTTACCCCAAGCAGAAAAATTGGCAAAAGAGAGAAGAAGTGCGCAAGACAAGGCAAGCGTCACGAGAAACGCAGGGAGAAGGCGGCGATTGAGCATAGATGAACGTCCAAGGATTGGTCTGTGTGTTGTGGTTGATCGGCAATGGCGCCATTGCGAGCGCGCTACCTGTCACGTCCGCAACGACCTTACGATCATAGCGAAGCATCACGGCCTTGCCATCGGCGCTTTACCGTATCTCCTCCTTATGCAAAAAGCTGATCCACAAAAGCCCTGCTTGCTCAGTTCAGCCTATCTTACATCGTTCTGGCGCTGCGGCCTACGCTCTCCTTTGCTGCCATTTATGGCATAATCAGTCAAGCATATTTACAGACGGTCTCAAGATCACACGCGCAAAAGGAAGGGAGCATGGCGCAGTTTTATCTCAACCAAAATGCAATCAGTCTACTTACTCAATGCCTTTTGCTGTTGGCGGCGATCGGTTATTTGCTCACTTTGCCGAAAAAATCGGCGTCCACCCGTTTTTTTGAGGCATGATCAGCGGTAGGCTAGGGACGGTGATTTGTCTCTTGGGGCTGGTCAGCCTCATCCCGCCGCACCCGCTGCATATTGTCCTGCGGCTGGGTCTCTGGCTTTCGATTCAAGTCACGGATCTGTTGATGATCGAATTTGCCTACTATCTGCCCTTTTCCCTGGCGCAGATCCAGCATGAGATGACGTTGTTGCGGACGTTCTATCGCCTTCTGGTCAGGTGATGGCTGGTCTGGCCCTCTTGATCCTTGCTTTTGGGCAGTTCTGGCTCGTTCCCTATACGGAATTGCTCTATAAGGCGCCCTTGTCCGGCCATGAACCCATCATTGGTGCGCCAGAGCAAGCGCTGATCGAAAACCGCTTCTTGGACTTTCGCCGTTATCTGCATCAACAGATGCGGCCTCTGGCCTGGCTGATCACCATCTCGACACTGATTGTACTCTTGGGCTTTCCCCTCTTTTTTCGCGTCAATCTGGTCAATCCGTTGCAGGCGCTGGTGCAAGGCACACGGCAGGTCATGAACTCAACCTGTCGTTGGAAGATCGAGTGCGGGAACGGACCGAAGAACTGCGCACCGCCAAAGAGGCTGCCGAAATCGCCAATCAAGCCAAAAGTGTCTTCCTCGCCAATATGAGTCACGAGTTACGCACCCCGCTTAACGCCACTCTTGGCTATGCGAATCTTTTGCAGCGCAACGCGCCCACCTTAGATGGGCTACGCATCATTGAGCAGAGTGGTCAACATCTGCTCAGGTTGATCAACGATATTCTCGATCTAGCACGCATTGAAACGGGCCAACTTGAACTACAGCCGACCCACTTCCATCTCCCGCTTTTCCTGGCGCAGATCAGCGACATGTTCCGCCTTCGCTCCGAAGAGAAGGGGTTGGTGTTCCGCCAGGAATTTGCCGCCGACCTACCCACCTATGTCCAAGCCGATGAAACGCGCCTGCGGCAAGTCTTGATCAACCTACTCAACAACGCAGTCAAATTCACCGACCAAGGCGCGATCACGCTCCGGGTCAGCCTGGCCGACACCAAAACGCCTGACAAGGTGACAAGGTGGCCGGGTGACAAGGGAACAGACGGTGCATCAATGAAAGCGCACCCCTTCACCCCTTCACCCTGTCACCTTGTCAAGTTTGCGGTCAACGACACCGGCATCGGCATCGAAGCACAGGCGCAGCAGACGATCTTTGAGCCGTTCCGTCAGGTCAGTGATCCACAGCGGCGACAGGAGGGGGTTGGGGTTGACCATCAGCCAACGGCTGGTGACGCAGATGGGCGGAACGTTACAGGTGCAGAGTGCGCCAGGACGCGGGAGCAGTTTTTGGTTTGAGATTGCGCTAATCGGTTCGACGCCGCTGGGACAACGCCCAACGGCGCCGCAACCGATCATCGGCATCAACGGGTCAGCGCCGACCATTTTGGTGGTAGATGATACGTGGGAAAACCGGCGCCTGCTGGTCGATCTGTTAACCGGGCTGGGCTGTACGGTGTAGGAAGCCGCCGATGGGCCAAGCGCATTGGCGCTCTTGCAGGAACGGCGCCCGTCCGCCCTGATCGTCGATCTGATCATGCCAGGGATGGACGGCTATAGCTTGATCCGGCAGGCGCGGTCGCAAGCGGCCTTTGCCACCCTGCCCATCATCGCGGCGTCGGCCAGCGTCTTCGCCCACGATCACCAGCGCAGCCTGGCGGCGGGCATTGATGCCTTTTTGCCTAAGGCACTTTCGCAAAAATAAGTATCTACACGTATCGTAGAGGCATGAACGCTTGAAAACGGACGGGGAGATCAGTTTGCCAAGTTCGTGGCAATCGCCCGTCCGTTTTCAAGCGTTCATGCCCTTACACTGGATATTTATTTTGGTGAGGATGCCTAAACCCATTGTGCTTAACGAGTTGCTGACAATATTGCAGCAGATGTTGGGTGTGGAGTGGCTCTTTGCACCTGCCCCTGCCCTGTCGGCGGGGCCATTACCGCCAGCAATTGACGTAGCAGCAGTAATGCCTGTCACCTACCCGCTGTCATCAGTGGCGCTCTTAACGACGCTGTTGACCCACGGGCAACGGCAATTGCGCCGGCAGGCCGAAGCTCTGCTCCGCCAAGATCCCACCTTGGAACCATTTGCCAGCGAGCTATGGCGGCTGATCCGCGCATATCAAATTGAAAAGTTAAATCAATGGTTAGCAGCATTGATCGACACGGCATAGTGATCACACGCCAGTCATATTTTCGTCACACTTTCGTCACGCTTTTGCCTGCCACCCCTATTGACAAACAACTACAACTCTCTATAATAGCATACGTCATATTCTTTAGCTCTTAGTCAGTGACACAACATCGTCTACACAATTTTTGTAAGGTTTCTATCATCCTTACCATAACCCATTTTGGGTAAAACAGCTTACTAAGGCATTTTCAAAAAATAAAATGTCCGCAGCCGTAGGGACACGAGGTAACGATGAGTTCTTTTTCCAAAACAGCCGAAGGGACTCTCCTCATGATCGGCGCAGCCGTCAACCGTCGCGATGGGCTGATGCAGACATTACGCCATGCCGGTTTCACGCTGCTGGCGACCCAAACGGGGAAGGCAGGTTATCAACGGGCCGGTTTGACCCACCTTGATCTGATTCTGCTTAGTCTCCGGCTACCCGACATGGATGGTTTTGAACTCTGCCAGCGCTTGAAAGCGAATGCAGAAACGCAGGACATTCCAGTGATCTTGCTGGCAGATGTGAGCAACCAAGACGAGTGGGACGCCGGCTTTCAGGTAGGGGCGGTCGACTATCTCTCTGAACCGCTCCGCGAAGGGGAAGTTCTGGCCCGTATTCGCACCCATGTACAGTTGCGCCGACTGATTCTTGAGAAAGAGCGGCGGCGCCTGAGTCGCGAATTGCACGATTCGGTCACCCAGTCCCTCTATAGCCTGCTTTTGCTTACCAGTAGTTGGGAGATGATGGCCGCAGCGGGGCGCTTTGAAGTAGCCCAGGCGGCAGCGATCTTTGGACAACTGCACCAGGTCGCGCAACAAGCCTATCAAGAGATGCGCTTGCTGATCCACCAACTGCGCCCGCTCCTGTTGGAAAAAGAGGGATTGGTCGCCGCATTACAACAACGGCTGGCATGTGTCGAGCAACGGGCCGGACTGGAAACGGTGTTGTTGATCAGCGACAAGCTGGCGCCGATCGCCCCCAATGTGAGCGAACAACTCTTCTTCATTGCCCAGGAAGCGCTCAACAATGCCTTACGTCATGCACGGGCCACCATGGTCACAGTACGCATCAGCCAGGAAGCCGATTGTCTCCAGTTTGCCGTTGCCGATAACGGCCGTGGCTTTGATCCCCTGCGCTCATCGGCCGGTCTGGGCCTAACAACCATGCGCGAACGAGCAGATCTAGTCGGTGGCCGCCTCACGATCACCAGCGTCCCCCAGCAAGGGACGACCGTTCTTGTCACCATCCAACCAATGCACCAGGAAGAAAATGATGAGTAAACCCATCCGCGTTTTGGTCGCGGACGACCACCCGATTGTGCGCCAGGGTTTGGCTTTGCTGTGCGCCACCCAACCCGACATCCAAGTGGTGGCGGAGGCAGCGAACGGCGCCGAAGCGATTCGTCTGGCCGAACAATATACCCCCGATGTTCTTGTATTGGATCTGATAATGCCGGGGACCGACGGTCTGACCGCATTGCAGCAGGTGCGCCAACGCCAGCCGGCGACGCGTATCTTAATCTTCACCAGCTTTGCCGAAGAGGCGCATGTGACGGCGGCTTTTGCCGTCGGGATCGAGGGCTTTCAACTCAAGGATAGCACGCCCAAAACCTTGTTAAATGCTATTCGCGCCGTCTACCAGGGCGAACCGGCGATCCATCCGGTGATTATCCAACAGATGATCCAAAGCTACCGGAAATCCGAAACGCAAACCCGGCTGGAGCGCTTGACCGAGCGTGAAGTTGATGTCTTACAGCACCTGGGGCAAGGCTTGTCGAACCGGGAGATCGCCGCACAATTGATTGTCTCCACCCGCACAGTGACCACCCATGTACGCAATATCATGATCAAACTGGAATTGTCGAATCGTACACAGATAGCCCTCTTCGCCCGCAGTAAGACCGCACAGTTGCACAATCTTTGAGCAACCACGGCACACCCCACGCACAACTCGTGTTCTATACAAGTTGTGGGCAGCCCCCAGGGTTTCCGAAACTCTGGGGTAACGTCTATAGTTGACATAGGGACACGATAGGGGTCAACGGGAACGGAATCATATCGTAGCGTCTACGTATTTTTACGTAGACGCTCTTTCTTTTTGCGCCAAACACCATTACTGTTTCCAGCAGACGATCCTTCCCAAAGGCAAAGAAACAAATACGTATTGCTGGGGATGAAGGATGGCGTCAGGCGTGCTAAGATCAGCCTATGACCATGATAGGTGTTGTAGCGCCAATCAGCAACAGCACCGGGCGTGAAGGGCTGATGACAGGGGAGCGCTAGTAGCGATGCAAAAGAAACCAACCATTGTGATCGCACCCGTTGGGTTACAACCTGCGTTGTTGGTTCTCTTGCAGGCCCATGGCATTAGCGAGCCGGTTGTGTGTGCCACCACAATTCACAGCCTGGCGCCGACCCTCAGCCCGCGTCTACTCATCTATGCCTTGACGGCGTCAGCCGCGCTCACAGATGTCCAGACATTGAAACAGCTATGGCCGGCCGCCGGCTTGTTGGTCTTGGTGGCCGAACCGGAACAGCAGCCGCTTGCCCAAGCCGCCGGCGCCGATAGTGTCTTATTATCCGGGGTTTCGCCCCACCGCCTGCTCAACGCCATTGCCGTGTTATACGCAACGGCGCCATAAAGGTACACTTTTTCAGGTGTAAATAGGTTGCTTTATGTGCTGCCGTGCAGTGGATTTAGGGGCGCGGCCGAGAGCGCAAGGCGACAAAACGTGCGCCCATCTGTTTCACAAACAAACAATCACACCATAATGCAAACAGATTTATCACCCATCACAGTAGCCACCCAACAAAGAGCAACGGTTTTTCCCTCTGCTGCCGGCTTCCTTCTGCCCACAGGTTGGGTGCAACCATTTCAACGATCAAAGGATTGATCCGATGTCAAAACCACATATGGGTGCAGCAAACTTACCATCAACAGAAAGGGGGACGGGGTTGAGTAGAGCAGCCCTGTTGCAGAAACTGGGCGGGTATGTGAATACACAACTGCTCTATATCATTGCAAAATTGGGGATAGCGGATCACCTTGCCGCGGGTCCCAAATCGAGTGCGACTTTGGCGGCCGATCTACATGTGGCAGAGGAACCACTCCACCGGATTTTGCGCGGGTGTGTCAGTGGTGGTTTGCTTGTCGAAACTGAACCTGGCGTTTTTGCAACAACGCCACCAATCGAGTTTCTCGAATCCAATAAGGCAGATTCACTGCGCGGCTATGCCATCCTGACCGGCGAAGAGTGGTATCCGTCATGGAACAAGTTGTTAGCCGCCGTTGAAGCGGAAGAGGTGCCGTTCGAGGCGGCCTTTGGCTGTGACTATTACACCCACTTTGCACAAAAACCAGAAGCCGGTATGCGCTTCAATCAATTTATGCAGATCAGATCAGAACAGAGCGCCCAGGCGTTAGTTGACGCTTACGATTTTTCTGGAGCCGCAGTTGTTGTTGATATCGGCGGTGGCAACGGCACCCTGCTCCAAACAATCTTGCACAGCTATCCGCAATTACAGGGGATTTTGTTTGATCTACCACCGGTTATCACAGAAGCAAAACAACGCGCTGTGCTACAACACCTTGGTGGCCGCTGTCGTTTCGTTAGCGGGAGCTTTATGGACGGTGTACCTCCTGGCGGTGATCTATATATCCTCTCACAGATCTTACACAACTGGAGCGATGAACAGTGCATCGAAATTTTACGCAACTGCCATGATGCGATGACAACGCAAGGCAAACTTTTGATTCTTGAAATGCTGATCCCCACCCAGCTCAAGGGCAATATGCCGGCTGTCGATGCAGATTTGATGATGCTGGTGCTAACTCAAGGGTGTGAACGCAATACGGCAGGGTACGAGGCTTTATTAAAGGCAGCAAACTTCAAGATCAGTGCCGTTCATCCGTTGAAATGTTTGGGATTTAATGCAATCGAAGTACAAAGAGAGGGATAAAACACGAATGGACACGCGCAATTTGGTATTAACACAATTGGGTGGAATCGTGAACGAGTTCACGCCATATTCCATGCCGCCAGATGTAGATGATACAACACAATTAGCTGACTTTCGCTTGGATTCTGTTGCATTCACAAGTTTGCTTGCCAGGCTTGAAGAACTATTCGGCTTTATTCCGATCGGGATTCTCCGGGGAACGGCATTTCCAGAAACCGTGGGAGATCTAATCGAAGCTTATGAGAATGGCACAGCGGAAATGCTGAAGATTTAAAGGAGCCAACCCATGAATCGCCGTGACCAGTATCAGAAATTGATTCATCATAATGTACCAAGCCCTTTATCTTCAATCGCACACCATCATGATGTGGATTGTATTGAACGTTTCTTTGCCGATACGTATCCCTTGCATCTAGCCATTCACAAGGTGACAAGCGCCGCCAATGTTGCGCGGTACACAGAGTTGCATTGTCATGACGTGCCGGAGATTAATATTGTCGTCGGCGACGAAAGGGACGAACTGACCTATGAAATCCAACTAGAAGACGAGACCTTCTGTGTCGCAGCGAATTCGACGGTTTGGATACCTGCCGGAATGATGCACGCCGCTAACGTACTCAGCGGCTCAGGATACTTTATTGCCATCCGCCTGAATGGGTTTGAACGCTATGGACAAGAAATATCAACGCCAATCTCCACGGCTCTAGTGAAAGAGGTCAATGGACGATGAAGGCAGCAGATCTATCCCTCCACTACAATGCCGTTGATATTTTAGAACGTAATCTGGCCGCACGCGGGCAGAAAGAAGCGCTCTTTAGTACAGAGCGCACGATGACCTTCCTGGAAGTTTCCCGCGAGGTAAACCAAGTGGCGAATGCCTTGCGCCGGTTGGACGTACGCATTGGCGATATCGTTGGCATCCTTGCACCCGATAGCGCTGAATGGGTCACTGCCTTTTTTGGCATCCTCAAGATCGGCGCGATTTCTCTGGGCATGAACACCATGCTAGAGGAAGCCGAGTATGATTACATCTTGGGCGATAGCCGTGCGTCCGTCTTACTTGTTCACGAAAGTTTGTTGCCCAAGATCGAGGCCGTTCGCAATGCCCATGTGACGTTGAAACACGTCATTGTGATTGGGCAACCGAATCGTACCACCGACCTATCGTACTGCGCCTGGATCGCAGACGAAGCCGAGACATTGGTGACGGCACAGACCCACCGTGACGATTTTTGTACGCTCAATTATTCCAGTGGCACAACAGGCCGGCCCAAAGGCATCTTCCACGCACACAAAGATTATCCACTGACGGCGGCGTTTTATGGCGTTGATACGCTGCAGATTGGCGAAGCCGACCGCTCCTTTGCTGCCTCCAAGCTCTTCTTCACCTATGGCATCAGCGGCAATTTGATTCTCCCCTGGTATGTTGGCGCCAGCATCGTGCTCTATGCCCATTCACCACGCATGGCGCAAGGAATTATCGAGACGATTGAGCAATTCAGGCCCACAGTTTTCTACAACGTCCCCAGCGGCTACATCAACATGTTGAGCCTGCTAGGGTTCACAAAAAAGTACGATCTCTCCTCGCTGCGCATATGCGTCTCTGCCGGCGAACCGCTACCTGTTTCTGCTTGGGAGCAGTGGCGGCAAAAGACCGGACTTGAAATCTACGAACATATTGGTGCGACCGAAACCATTGCGCCTTTCCTTACCAACTATCCGGGTATGGTGCGAGCGGGTAGTAGTGGGGTTCCCTGCCCTGGCTACACGGTAAAGCTTGTTGACGCCGCCGGAACACCAGTAGCGCCAGGAGAAGTCGGCAACCTGATCATCCGTGGCGAGACTACTGCGCTCTTCTATCTACACCAATCCGAAAAAAGTCGGCAGACCTTCCGCGGCGAGTGGTACTGGACTAGCGACAAATATCGGGTTGATAGCGATGGCTTCTACTGGTATGCCGGACGCAGCGATGACCTGTTCAAGGTCGGCGGGCTGTGGGTTTCACCGGTTGAGGTCGAAAGCGTGCTGATTAGCCATCCAGCGGTATTGGAATGCGCTGTGGTTGGTTGGCGGGATGCGCAAGGGCTGCTCAAACCGAAAGCTTTCCTCCGCCTGCGTGAGGGCTATACCACGGGCACCGACGGCATACGTGATCTATTGCGCCATTGCAGTAAGCAGTTGGCGGCCCACAAATGCCCACAATGGCTTGAGTTTGTCGAAGAATTGCCCAAGACGGCAACCGGGAAGATACAACGCTACAAATTGCGTAATGCGGAAAGCAGCCATTGAATCCGCCAACACCCCAAGCGCCGCCCTTGTAAACCCGCTATCCCAAGCAAGCTGCCCCGATCAACAACCGGTTTTATCTACCGACCGAAGAGGAGACGTTTATGAAGAAAGTGACCTTTATCGAGTTGACCGTTTACGAAAAAATGCTCCCGCTCGTCTCCGGCTATCTACAAGCCTACGCGTGTAAAGACCCCGTAATTCAAGAAAACTACACCTTTCGCCAGGTTTCTGCCATGGCCAAAACGCCGGTGGATTCGATCCTGCAAACGTTACAGGAAGCCGATAGTGATGTCTATGCCTTCAGTTGTTATGTTTGGAATATGGGTCTTGTCCAACGCCTCCTTGCCGCCTTGCAGAAAAGCAAACCCAATGCATATTTTATCCTGGGTGGACCACAAGTGATGGACCACGCGGCCAAATATCTCAACCCGCAGCAGGAAAATGTGGTCTTGTGCAATGGCGAAGGCGAAAAAACGTTTTACGAGTTTCTGTGCGCGCTACGCAGTTCCGTTCCCGATTTCTCAACCGTGGGTGGATTAAGCTTCTACCAAGCTGGTCGCTTGATCAGCACACCGGAACAGAAACGGATTCATGATCTGGACGAAATTCCTTCCCCGTTTCTCACTGGCCTCTTCCAGGATGCCTATAACGTTGCCGTCTTTGAAACTAACCGCGGTTGTCCCTTCCACTGCGGCTTCTGTTATTGGGGCGCGGCCACCAATGACCGCGTCTTTAAATTTAGTGAGGAACGCATCCAAGCCGAGCTGGATTGGTTAAGCCAAAAACGGATCCGCTGGTTTATTATTGCCGATGCCAATTGGGGCATGTTGCGGCGCGATGTCGGGCTTTCCCAACACATTGCCCAAAATGCCCGCAAACTGCACGCCCCGCAGGTCGTTTACTATTCTGCCGCCAAAAATCAACCCGATAAGGTGACACAGATTACCGAGATCTTTGATGCGGCGCGGGTGATTTCCACCCAACCGATCTCCATGCAAACGATGAATCCGACCAGCCTGATGCAGGTGGCGCGCGAAAACATTAAATTAAGTACCTATGTCACCATTCAAGATAGCTTGCGGCAAAAGGGCATCAGCACCGTCACTGAGATGATCTGGCCCTTGCCTGGCGAAACGCTGACGTCGTTTCAAGCGGGGATCAACACCCTCTGCCACGCCAAGGCCGGCACCATCATCGTCTATCCGCATATTCTGTTACACAACACGCCCTTGTATCACAAGCGCGCCGAATTTGGCTTTGTCACCCAAACAATGGATGAAGCAGTCGGTGAAGTTGAATTGATCACACAGACCAATGAGGTGAATAAGCAGGAGTATCAAGCCGGGTTGCAATTCTATTTCGCGCTTCACCTTTTGCACAATATCGGTATGCTCACCACCGTTGCCGATTATCTCCATCAATCGCACCAGCTCTCGCATAACAATCTATTTTTGGCCTTTACTGACTTTCTGGCGCAGCAACCGGACTCACCCATCACCAACTTATATCAAAAATCGATCACGGAAGATAGTTTCTATGAATTCGGGTTTTACGGCAAAGTCGCCCATTTTATCACCCATGTCCATCGCACCCACTTTACCCAGTTGCTCCTGGCGTTTGTGACGACGCAGCCGTGGTGGCGCAACCCGGAAGCGCAGTTCTTGTTTGAGGTCGATCTGCTGAACCAGCCCTACTTTTACCTTAACACCCCCTTTGGCGTCGAGTCCAGTCTCTTTCGTCACATCAAGCTAAAAGCCAGCGCCATCCGCAGCTATCGCGTTGAATTGCCGGAAGCCTATCTGGCTTTATTTCAGCAATTTGCGCCGGCCCAACCAACAACGGCGCCAGGCAACCGGCAGATCAACATCGATCACAAGCGCCTGCAATATCCCTTTATGGCGGGACGCAGCCTTGACCACGCGGCTGATTATTGTCATGGGATGCTGCTGCGGATGCAAAGTATTTTGCCCAAGTGGGAGTGGGAAAAGCAATGAATCAGCCAACAACCCAACTGCCCACCCCCATAGAACCCATTGCCATCATCGGCATGGGCTGCCGCTTCCCTGGCGCGGCGACCCCGGAACAGTTCTGGCAATTGTTGCGCGCCGGTGCAGACATCGCCAGGGAGATTCCGGCAGACCGGTGGGATATCGATGCCTATTATGACCCAGATCCCAATGCACCAGGTAAAATGTATGTACGCAAGGGCTACTTCTTGGCTGATGTTGCGCAATTTGACCCGCATTTTTTCAACCTGGCGCCGCGCGAGGCCATCGCCCTGGATCCCCAGCAACGCCTCGTCTTGGAGGTGAGTTGGGAAACATTGGAGAATGCCAACCTGCCCCCTGCAGCGCTCACGGGCAGTCAAACGGGTCTCTTTATCGGCGCCTTCTGGGATGATTACTCTGCCCGCCAGATCTATACCGACGATCCGCAAACGATTGACCGCTACAATGCGTTGAGCAATCTGCGGTCGATGATTACCGGTCGTTTAGCGCATCTGCTCAATATTCATGGGCCAAGTCTTCAGATCGATACGGCCTGTTCTGCCTCGCTCACAGCCATTCACCTGGCCTGCCAATCGTTGCGCAGTGGTGAATGCGATTTAGCGTTAGCTGGTGGTGTTTTTCTCTTACTCGCCCCCGAGGTTACACTTGGCGTCTGTCGCCTCGGCGCCTTGGCCCCCGATGGCCGCAGCAAACCCTTTGACCGCGCGGCGGATGGCCTGGGTCAGGGCGAAGGGTGCGGCATGGTCTTACTCAAACGGTTGGCCGCCGCGCAAGCCGATGGCGACACCATCCTGGCCGTGATTCGCGGCTCTGCCATTAACCACGACGGACATAGCCGCACAGTGACGACACCCAATGGCCGCGCCCAGGAGCAACTGCTACGTCAAGCAATCCGGCAGGCGGGCGTTGCCCCAACACAAATCCAGTATCTTGAAGCGCATGGCACCGGCACCGAATTGGGCGACCCCATCGAAGTCTTTGCGATCGCCGAGGCATACTGTGTTGAACGCAAAACGCCGTTAGCGATTGGCTCGGTCAAGAGCAACATTGGCCATCTCAATGCTGCCGCAGGAATTGCCGGGCTGTGCAAAGTCGTATTGGCGATGCAACATGGCGAGATCCCGCCCACCCTGCATGTCAACCAACTGAACCCACGTATCCCCTGGCAAAAGCTAGGCATCACTGTGCCAACCACCGTCACACCCTGGCGCACCGATGGCGCACCGCGTCTGGCAGGGGTCAGCTCATTTGGCTTAAGCGGCAGCAACGCCCATCTGATTCTCGAAGAAGCTTCATCCTACTCGGCTCAAAGTGCAGCAGCAGAAGGAAAGCGATATGAGCGCAGCCATCATTTGTTGACACTCAGTGCGGCCACACCGGAGGCGCTGTGCGCGCTGACGGCGCGTTACGACGACCTGCTACGCCAACAATCGACGATCGCCTTGGCCGATCTTTGCCATACGGCCGCCACTGGCCGACAACACTTTGCGCATCGCCTTGCACTGGTGGCAGCTTCTACTGCTGATGCGGCGCAACAACTCACAACGTTGATGCAAGTTGGTTCGACCGCCAGGATCAGCAAACAACCACCCAAAATTGCTTTTCTATTTACAGGGCAGGGGTCGCAATATGGAGACATAGGACGCGATCTCTATGAAACACAACCGACCTTCCGCGGCCTGCTGGATCGTTGTGACCAGTTGCTACAACCCTATCTAGGGGAGTCATTGTTGGCAATCCTATACCCGGATCGGGAGCCGGGGAAACAGGACGACGGGCAAGGTAAGAAAGCCTCGCTTGATGACACGACCTACACGCAGCCGGCGCTTTTTGTGTTGGAATATGCTCTGGCGATGTTATGGCAATCATGGGGCATTCAACCCGACATCCTCCTCGGCCACAGCATCGGGGAAGTGGTTGCGGCTTGTGTGGCGGGGGTCTTTAGTCTGGAGGATGGGCTGAAGCTGGTGGCGGCGCGCGGCCGGCTAATGGGCGCCTTACCCCAAGATGGCGTCATGGTTTCCGTGGTAGCGCCTGAAGATCGGGTGCGTCAGGCCATCGCACCCTACGCCAAGGAAGTGTCAATCGCGGCGGTCAATGGTCCGGCGAGCATCGTCATTGCCGGCAAGCGGGCGGCCGTACTGACCATTGCCGAGGACTTTGCCGCCGCCGGGGTGAAGACGCACAAGCTCACCGTTTCACACGCCTTTCACTCACCGCTCATGGAACCGATACTGGCCGACTTCCGCCGGGTGGCCCAGAGCATCACCTATCACCGGCCCAAACTGCCCCTGGTCTCGAATCTCACCGGCAACGTGGCTGGTGATGAACTCACTTCGCCCGATTACTGGGTGCGTCATGTTCGTGAGACGGTCCGCTTTGCCGATGGTCTCCAAACCCTCTATGCCCAGGGGATTCGCGTCCTGCTGGAAATCGGCCCGCAGCCAACCCTGTTGGGGATGGCCGGGCAATGGGTGGACAAGGTTGCCGGCAACCATAACGACAAGGCGACGCCCCAGCCACCGGTCATGCTGCCGAGCTTGCGTAAAGGGCAAAGCGCGTGGCAACCCTTGCTGACCAGCCTGGGCGAATTGTATGTCTGTGGCGCAGTAATCAACTGGCAGGCGCTATATGCGGCGGAACAACCGCACAAAGTCCCACTGCCAACCTATCCCTTCCAACGGCAACGGTATTGGCTTGATAAACCGCGGCAGCAACCGCGCGCGGTCGCAGTACGCCCCTTGATCGATAAGAAAACTTGGCTGCCCCACCAAAAGCAAACGGTTTTTGAAAAGGCGTTCAGCACGACAACGTTACCGTTCCTGGCGGATCACCATGTCTACGGGACGGTGGTGGTGCCTGGCGCCTGTCATCTGGCCCTGGCCTTGAGTGGGGCGGATTTGCTCTTTGCCGGGGCGCCCTGTGTCATTGAAGATGTAATCTTCCCACAAGCATTGGCGCTCCTGGCGGCAGAAGAACGCACCGTGCAGTTGGTCGTGACCGCAGGTGAACAGCCCAACGCCCCGGCCCTCTTTCAAGTTTTCAGCTTTGCCGAAACCGATGAGCAAGTCGAACCCTTGATCCACGCCACGGGAAAAATTGCCCAGACGGACGCCGCCCCCCCAACGCGCCTGCTGGCCGAATGCCAGGCAACCTGTCCCACGGCTCTCGATCCGGATGCCGTATACGCCTATTTGGCCGATGCGCAGGTGACATTAGGGCCAACCTTCCGTTGGTTTGCTTCCATCAGCCGCGGCGACGATGCGGCGCTGGCGCAGTTGCAGATCCCGGCGGCGCTGCCTGATCTTCAGGGCTATCCCCTCTTTCCCAGTTTGATCGATGCTTGCTTTCAGGTGGTAGGGACTGCACTGCTGGGCTATGACAAGGATACGCCGCGGGGAGATGGCAAGAATCAGGAAGGCACGCCACTCCCTTTTGCCCTAGAGCGGCTCATGTTTTATGGCCCAATAACGCACCGTGATCTCTGGTGCCATGGGCAACGCACAACCGATGACAAGTGGGCCATCGCGCTCTTCACCGCCACCGGCCAAGTCGTTGCCGAAATGGTCGGCTTCCAAATGCGCGCCGTTCCCCCCACGGCGATTCAGACGACGCGCCTGCGCACCGACTGGCTCTACACCCTCGACTGGCTGCCGCACCCCCTGACACAATCAGCCGTATCAGCGCCCATGCCGGCTGGTTGGCTGCTCTTTGGCGGCGGCGCGGTGAGCAGCGCGGTGGCCGCGACATTGGCCGCTACCGCGGTACCGACCCTGCTGGTCAATCCAGATCAACACGTTTCTTTCCCACCAGCATTGACCGCTGGCGGCGTCCAGCAGGCAATGGTGGACTTGACGAATGCCGCCATGGTCAAACAGCTAGTCGCGGAAGCGGCGGCGCAGTACGGCACGGTCGGCATTGTTTATCTTTGCGGGCTTGATAACCCACCCCCCGGCGCTGCGCTTCCAACCTGGAGCCTGCACCTTTGCACCGGGTTGTTACATGTGACCCAAGCCCTGCTTGAACTGGATCGGCGCAGCCGGCTGTGGCTTGTGACGCAAGGCTGTCAACCAAAGTCCGCGCGACAAGGGGGGCAGGAAGAAGGCGCCCTGTCCCTTCCCGCAGCGCCGCCATCGGCCGTGGCCGCCGGCGCCCTTTGGGGCTTTGGTCGCACGCTTGCCCAAGAAGAGCCGCGGCTGCAGACGGTTTGTATTGATTTGGACCCCAAAGCGGACCTGCAACAACAAACAGCGTTGTTACAGGCAGAGTTGTTTGCCAGCCTACAAACCGACCAGCCGGCGGCGCAAGTGTGCTATCACAACGGTGAGCGATTGGTGGGCGTGCAACAATCATGGCAGCCACCATTGCGCATCGAACCGACGGCGCCCCTGCGGCTGCAATTGCTGGCGTATGGAGACCTGGAGAACTTGCGCTTTGTCCCGCTGCAGCGTCGCCGCCCACGCCCCGGTGAAATCGAGGTGGAAGTCAAGGCCGCAGGAGTCAACTTCCGCGATCTCTTGAATGCGCTGGGTATGTTGCAAGAGTATTACGCCAAAGTCCTCGGCATTACACGCGCCCAGGATGTCAATCTCGGCTTTGAGTGTGCCGGGGTGGTCACCGGGGTTGGAGAAGGCGTCACCGGCTTTGCCGTCGGCGACCGCGTCATGGGGATGGCAGATGGCGCCTTTGCCAGCTACGTCACTGTGGCGGCGAACACCATGGCTCTTATCCCTGACAATATCAGCGACCGCGCAGCGGCAACCGTTCCCCTTACCTTCCTCACTGCCTGGTATGGCTTGGTAACGCTGGCAAAGCTCCAACCTGGGGAACGGATCCTCATCCATGCGGCATCAGGCGGTGTTGGACAAGCCGCGATTCAGATTGCGCAGGCCATTGGCGCCGAAATCTTTGCCACGGCCAGCCCAGGCAAATGGGAATTTTTGCGCCAACAAGGCATCACCCACCGCTTCAATTCCCGTACGCTTGACTTTGCTACGGAGATCCGCCAACTGACCCAGGGCGAAGGCATGGATGTCGTTCTCAACAGCCTCAACGGTGACTTCATTGACCATAGTATTGACCTATTAGCACAGAGCGGACGCTTTATCGAAATTGGCAAGATCGGCATCCGCCGTCACGAGCAGGTGCAACAACAGCGCCCCGATGTGACCTACTTCCCCTATGACCTGAGCGAGGAGATGGCCAAAGCGCCAACCCTGTATGCTGAACTGTGGGGGGTGCTCACCGCACGTTTGCGGGCCGGCTGCTTGCAGCCCCTACCCCATGTCGTTTTTCCGGCCCATCACATCGTGGACGCCTTCCGCTACATGCAGCAAGCCAAGCACATTGGCAAGATTGTCGTCACCTTTGACCCGCCCCCCCCACTCCGGTTACAACCGGAGGCAACCTATTTGATCACTGGTGGGCTGGGCGCCTTGGGCTTAACCATCGCCCACCAGTTGGTGGCTGATGGCGCCACCCATCTGGTGTTGACCAGTCGCCGCGGGGTAACAACCGAACAACAGCGGCAAACGCTGGCGCAACTGACGAAGGCCGGCGCCACCATTGCGGTGATACCCGCCGACATTGCCGAGCGGGCCGCCGTGCAAGACTTGATTGACCGTTGCCATGCCATCGCACCGTTGCGCGGGATTGTTCACACCGCCGGCGTCCTCGACGATGGGGTGCTGACTGAGCAGACAGCAGAGCGCTTCGCCACCGTCATGCGCCCGAAAGTGGACGGAACCTGGCATCTACACATGCTGACCCAAGACATAGCGCTCGATTTCTTTGTCTGCTTCTCCTCTGCGGCTTCGCTCCTCGGCTCACCAGGGCAGAGCAACTACGCGGCGGCCAATGCCTTTATGGACACACTGATGCAACAGCGGCGGAAAGCCGGCTTGCCCGGCTTAAGCATCAACTGGGGCGCCTGGAGCGAAGCGGGGATGGCGGCGCATCTGCAAGCGCGTGTTGCGGCGCAGGGGATGGCGATGATCACACCGCAGCAGGGGCAATTACTCTTCCAACACCTGCGCCAACAACCCGTAGCGCAGGTTGCCGTCCTTCCCCTCCAAACGCGTACGGCGGTTCCCGATAGGACACAACCACAGGGGATTGGCATACGCGAACGCTTGCTCACCTTGCCGGCCGATGAACAGCAAGCAGCATTGCATGACTATCTATGTACACAAATTGCCGCTGTCTTGGGCCTACGAGCCGACACAGCGATTGATCGGCACACTCGCCTCTTTGACTTTGGTCTTGATTCCCTCATGGCCGTGGAATTGAAGAATAAGATCGAGGCCGGGTTACGCGTGACCGTCCACTCCACGCTGCTCTTCGATTATCCGACGCTGGCAGTGCTAATGCCCTATCTGTTCACACAAATGGGACTTGACACAGACCGGACCGCCGGCAATGCCAACCAGGTGGGGAACAGCGAAGAAAGCATGGGCATAGAACCGTCATTGGCAGCCCTGACCGCAGCAGATCTTGAGGACCTGCTCGAACAAGAACTAGCACTCCTTGAGGAATAAGAAGATGACTGTCGAAACAGAGTCAACCGATCCACAGCACACAAAGCTGGCGCGGGCCATTCAAGCGCTCCAAAAAACCCGGCAAAAGCTGGCGGCCGTTGAAGCCGCCCAACACGCCCCCATTGCCATCATCGGCATGGGGTGTCACTATCCGGGCGAAGCCGATACACCGGCGCGTTTTTGGCAGAATCTATGCAATGGCCTTGATGCGATTGGTGAACTGCCCGCCGCGCGCGCCGCGGATCTAGCGATACAGAACAGCTTGTCCGGTGGTTTTTTGTCAGAGGTCGCGCACTTTGATGCGCCCTTCTTTGGCCTTGCCCCGCGCGAAGTGGTGGTCATGGATCCGGCGCATCGGCTGCTATTGGAGACAACCTGGGCGGCGCTGGAAGCAGCCAATCTTGTTCCGGCAGCGCTCTTTAACACCGAAATGGGTGTCTTTATCGGCAGTGGGATGAGTGGCTACCTCAAATACTGTATTGACCAGAGCAGCGATCTCTACACCGCCACCGGCAATGCCGCCAGCACAGCCGCCGGTCGCATCTCCTATCTGCTGGGGATAACCGGCCCTTGTGTGGCTGTGGATACCGCCTGTTCCGCTTCGCTTGTCGCCATTCACCTCGCCTGTCAGAGTTTACGCAATGGCGAATGCAACACAGCGTTGGCGGGCGGCGTCAACTTGCTGTTAGACACCGATTGGACCACCATGTTTGTCAATGGCAACATGCTCTCGGCAGACGCCCGCTGCAAAACCTTTGATGCCGCCGCCAATGGCTATGTGCGCGGGGAAGGGTGCGGCATCATTGTACTCAAGCGCCTTGCCGACGCAGTAGCCGATGGCGACACGATTGTGGCAGTTATTCGCGGCACGGCCATCAATCAGGATGGGCCGAGCGGTGGGTTGACCGTCCCAAACGGACCTGCCCAAGAACGGGTCATCCGGCGCGCACTGGCGGATGCCCAACTGCAACCGGCGCAAATTGCCTATATTGAAGCGCACGGCACCGGCACGCCGCTGGGCGACCCGATTGAGATCGGGGCCATCAGCAACGTCTTTCAAGGGCGCGACACCCCCCTGTACGTTGGCTCGGCCAAAACCAATATCGGCCATTTAGAGATGGCCGCTGGGGTGGCTGGGTTAATGAAGCTCGCCCTATCCTTACAGCATGGCCTGATCCCGCCACACTTGCATTTGCATACGCCGAATCCGTTTATTGACTGGGACACGTCACCGGTGCAAGTACCCACGGCAACAACCCCCTGGCCCAAACCCGCAGATGGCGCCGCGCGGATCGGGGGTGTCAGTTCCTTTGGCTTCAGCGGCACCAATGCCCATGTGATTGTGGCCGAAGCGCCAGACTTTGCCACCGTCAGCAACGCCGTCGAACGCCCGATCCATCTGCTCACCATCGCCGCCAAGAGCGACGCGGCCCTGCGCGCCTATGCCCAACGCTATCACGACTGGCTCGTTGACCAGCCGTCGCTCGACGTGGCTGATCTCTGCTACACTAGCCACGTCGGGCGCAGCCATTATGAACACCGGATGAGTCTGGCTGTCCCTTCGGCAACGGCCCTGCAAAGAGCGCTCGCCGCCTATCTTGTCCACCAGGAAAGCGCCGGTCGTTGCCAAGGGGTCGTTCCTCCCCGGCAGACAGCGCCAAAAATCGCCTTCCTCTTTACCGGCCAGGGGGCGCAATATGTGGGCATGGGGTGCGAACTCTACGCCACCAGCCCCACCTTCCGCGCCACACTGGATCGCTGTGAGGAGTTATTTCAGCAAGAAACAGGAAAGTCGCTGTTGGCGATTCTGTACCCGGCGCAGAGGGCAGAAGAGAGAAGAGAGAAGACAGAAGATGACGAAAGTGCGCCGGCGGAACCATCGTCACTCGATGACACGACCTATACGCAGCCGGCGCTCTTTGCGTTGGCCTATGCGCTGGCGACCTTATGGCAGTCGTGGGGGATTCAGCCGGATATGCTCCTCGGCCACAGCATCGGGGAAGTGGCGGCGGCCTGTGTGGCGGGGGTCTTTAGCCTGGAAGATGGGCTGAAGCTAGTGACAGCGCGTGGGCGGTTGATGGGCGCCTTGCCCCAGGATGGCGCCATGGTTTCCTTGATGGCTGATTCGGCAAGCTCATCATTCGAAGTGCGGGTGCGGCAGGCCATTGCCCCCTACGCCAAGGAGGTTTCCATCGCTGCCGTTAACGGTCCGGGGAGTATTGTCATTACCGGCCAACGCGCCAAGGTGCTGGCGCTTGCCGACCAGTTTGCGGCGGCCGGGGTGAAGACGCGCAAGCTCACCGTCTCCCACGCCTTCCATTCGCCGCTCATGGAACCGATGCTGGCCGACTTCCGCCGGGTGGCCCAGCGCATCACCTACCACCAACCCAAACGGCGTCTTGTTTCCAACGTTACCGGTCAGGTGGCCGGCGCTGACATCACCACGCCGGAGTACTGGGTGCGCCATGTGCGGGAAGCCGTGCGCTTTGGTGACGGTGTGCAAACGTTGCGCGAACAAGGCTGTATGGTCTTCCTGGAAATCGGACCCAAACCCACGTTACTCGGGATGGCAGAGCAAGGTGCGGGGAAGCAGGCGCCGATCACTTTGTTGCCGAGTTTGCGCGAAGGGCAGAGCGACTGGCAACAACTGTTGGAGAGTTTAGGCGCCATGTATGTCCAGGGGGTCGCCATTGACTGGCCGGGCTGCGACCGCGACTACCAGCGCCGCAAAATCCTCCTGCCCACCTATCCCTTCCAACGGCAGCGCTACTGGGTGGAGAGCAACGCCGGCAACACCACTGGCGCCGCAGATCAAGCGGGCTTTGCCCAGTGGCTGGCGAACAACAACATTGAACAGTTGACAGACCTGGTCACGGAAAAAGGCCGCTTTGCCACCGACGAACGGGCGACCATCACCCGTGTCCTGACCACCCTCAATGCCGAAAGCCGCGCCCAACAACTAACCGCCCAGGTTGCGGCGATGCTCTACGATGTGGCGTGGGAACGGCTGCCGTCATTGCCCCTAACGCCACCCGCCACGCCTGGCCACTGGTTGCTGGTGGCTGATGCACAGGGGGTAGGGAACGCCCTGGCCGGACAGCTACGTGCATTGGGGGAGATCGTCGCGACCGTCACCACTCCAGCCGAGCTGGCGGTCGCCCTGGCACACGGGACAACCACCACCGCAGTGGGGGACTTGCCGTGGCGGGGCGTTGTCTATCTGTGGGGGCTGCAAGCGACAATCCCAGTCGATAGTGCAGCGTTGCTGGAAGAGCAGGCAACCCTGGTGGGCAACCTGTTATCAGTGGTGCAAGCCCTGGCCGCCCAGCCGCAAAGCCCTACACGGCTGTGGGTGGTAACCCAGGGCGCCCAACCGCTTGCCCCCCTGGCCGCCGTTACGGTTGCACAAACGCCACTCTGGGGATTGGGCCGCGTCATCGGCCTGGAACATCGCGCGTTGTGGGGAGGACTGATCGACGTGGAGCCACTGGCCGCGCCAGAAACGGCCGCCCACTTGCTGCTGACCGAACTGCTGCAACCGCACCCCGACGACGAAACACAGGTAGCCTATCGCAATGGCGCCCGTCATGGGGCGCGGCTGGCGCCGGGCAAACTCAACGCGCAGGGACAGGTGCCGCCCATCCATGCCGATGCCGCCTATCTCGTCACGGGTGGGCTGGGCGCTTTGGGGCTCCTCGTCGCCCAATGGCTGACAACCCAAGGAGCCAGGCGCCTCATCCTCACCGGGCGCCGGGGCATCACCACCGCCGCACAGCAAGCGGTCATTGATCGGTTAACCGGGCAAGGTGTTCGTGTACAAATCGCCCAGTTGGATGTGGCCGACGCTGCCGCCATGCGCCACCTCTTTGCCGACCTGATGACCACGGCCACGCCGCTCAAGGGCGTCTTCCACACCGCTGGCGTTCTCGATGATGGCATCCTGCTCAATCAAAGTTGGGCGCGCTTTGCAAACGTGTTCGCGGCCAAGGTGGTGGGTAGTTGGCTGCTACATGAACTCACCCGGACCCTTGACCTCGACCATCTGGTCTTTTTCTCGTCGCTGGCGGCCTTGCTGGGCAATCCAGGGCAGGGCAACTACGCCGCCGCCAACGCCTTTCTGGACGGGTTGGCGCACTATCGGCGGCAGCAGGGCTTACCGGCCTTGAGCATCAACTGGGGCGCCTGGACGGGGCCTAAAGGTCTACTCGGCATGGCCGCGCGCACCAGCCAAGTCAAGCTGGCAAGCGACCAACGCATCACTGCCGAAACCGGTATGGCGGCCCTGGCGCAGTTGCTGTGTCAAGGCGTTGGCGGCCCGGCCCAACTCGGCGTGGCGCCCATCGATTGGCGGCAGTTCGCCGGCCTGGACCACCCCGCCCCCTTCTTGCGCCACTTTGTTACCGCCGCCGAACCCAGCGTAGCCCCCCCATCCCTGGTTGCCATGTTGACGGCACTGCCGACGAACCGGCGCTTGGAACACGTGCGGGCGTACCTGCAACAGTGGGTGGGCCGGGTGCTGGGCATGGCTGACTTGCCCGACCCTACCGCCGGCTTTGCCGACCTGGGTATGGATTCGCTGATGGCGCTCGAACTGCGCCGCCGCCTCGAACAGGAACTGCAGCAGGCGCTGCCCACCACCCTGGCCTTTGAATACCCCACCGTGGATACACTGGCGATGCACTTATTGACCGACGTGCTGACCTTGGCCGCGCCAACAAGCAAAGGGCAGGAGAGCGCCCCCCAACGCCGCCATACCGGCCTAGACGACCCCATCGCCGTCCTCAGCATGGCCTGTCGTTTCCCTGGCGCCGACACTCCCGAGGCATTCTGGCAACTGCTCTGTGGCGGGGTGGACACCGTGCGTACAATTCCCGCTGCCCGCTGGCAACTCGATGACTACTACGACCCGCAACGCCCCAGGCCAGGCAAGATGTACATGCGGGAGGGCGCCTTTATCGAGCAGGTTGATCAGTTCGACCCGCTCTTTTTTGGCATCGCCCCGCGCGAAGCCATCGGCATGGACCCCATGCACCGCCTGTTGTTGGAGACCAGTTGGGAAGCGCTCGAACGGGCTGGGCTGGCCCAACAGGCGCTGATTGACAGCGCAACCGGCGTCTTTGTCGGCATCGGTCAGGGTGACTATGGCGCCTTCGGGGGTGGCTACGATGTCACCGAACTCGACATGCACGCTGCCACCAGCGGCGGCCACAGCATCGCCGCCGGGCGGCTGGCCTTTACCTTGGGTCTACAAGGGCCAACCATGGCGGTGGATACCGCCTGTTCCTCGTCCCTGGTGGCGCTCCACCTGGCCTGTCAGAGCTTGCGCACCGGCGAGTGCGACCTGGCTTTGGCCGGCGGCGTCAGCCTGATGCTCTCGCCGGCGGGCCATGTGGCGCTCTCGCAGATGCAAGCCCTCGCCCCGGACGGGCGCTGCAAAACCTTTGATGCGACCGCCGACGGTTACGGGCGCGGCGAGGGGGGTGGCATGGTGTTGCTCAAACGTCTCAGCGACGCCCAGGCGGATGGCGATCCGCTTCTGGCCGTCATCCGCGGCAGCGCCGTCAACCACGATGGCCCCAGCAGCGGCCTCACCGTCCCTAACAAACGCGCCCAGGAGAAGCTGTTGCGCCAGGCCTTGGCAAACGCCAACGTGGCCCCGGACGAAGTGGCCTATGTTGAAGCCCACGGCACCGGCACCCCTCTCGGCGACCCGCTTGAACTGCGCGCCTTGGGCACCGTCTTTGGGGCGGAACGCAAGCAGCCGTTACTCGTCGGCTCGGTCAAGACCAACGTTGGACACTTGGAAGCGGCCGCGGGGATTGTCGGCTTTGTCAAGACCGTGCTGGCGCTGCACCACGGCGAGATCCCGCCCCATCTCCATTTCACCCAGCCCAACCCCTACATTGAGTGGGACGAATGGGCCATCGGGGTGCCGACCACGCGCCAACCGTGGCCTGAGCCTGTCGAAGGCCACGACCGCGTGGCTGGCATCAGCTCTTTTGGCATCAGCGGCACCAATGCCCATGTGATTGTGGCCGCCGCGCCATCGGGAGACAGGGAGACAGGAAGACAAGGAGGCAGGGAGATAGGGGAGCGGGCGCAGTTGCTGCCCATTGCGGCCAAAAGTGAACCGGCGTTGCGCGCCTATGCCCAACGCTATCGGGCATGGCTCACCGCGCACCCCGACCTGCCGCTGGCCGACCTTTGCTACACCGCTGCCGTCGGGCGCAACCACTTTGCCCACCGGCTCGCACTGGTGGCGCAGGAGCGGGCCGACCTGCTGGCAAAACTCGCCGCTGTTGCCCAAGGCGACGAAATGGCCGGGATCGTGCGCGGCACAGTCAGCCAGCCAACAGTGCGCGTCGCCTTTCTCTTCACCGGCCAGGGCGCGCAATATCGGCAGATGGGGCGGGAACTATACGCCACCGAACCGGTCTTCCGCACAGTCATCGACCGCTGCGATGGCGTAGCGCAGACGGTGTTGGGACGTTCGCTGATTGACTTGCTCTACCCGACGGCAGACCCCCAACACAACGATCTCATCGACTCACACCCGTGCGGACAGGCGGTCAACTTTGCGGTTGAATGCGCGCTGGTCGACTTGTGGCGGGCATGGGGCGTACAACCCGATTATGTTCTCGGCCACAGCCTGGGCGACTTTGCCGCCGCCTACGCAGCCGGCGTCCTCTCGCTGGAAGATGGGCTGCGGCTGGTAAGCGAACGGGGGCGGCTAATGGAACAGGCTGTCGGCAGCATGGTGGCGGTGATGGCGACCGAAACCGCGGTTGCGCCCTTTGTCGAAGCCTATGCGGATGTGGTGATCGGCGTGATCAACGGACCGCAGAGCGTGGTGATTTCGGGCGGTCATGCCAACGTGGCCGCTGCCGAAGCCGCGTTACAGGCTGCCGGCTACAAGACGCGCCCTGTCGCTGTGCCAATGGCGGCCCATTCGCCACTGCTCAATAGCGTGCTGGACGAATTTGAAGCGTTGGTGCGCAACACCATCACCCTGCACCCGCCACAACGCGCCGTCGTCTCCAGCATGACGGGCCAGTTGATTGGCGATGAGCTGACCGACCCCACCTACTGGCGGCGCCATTTGCGCAACCCGGTGCGCTTTGCCGACGGCGTCACCACCCTAGCGGCGGAAGGTTGCACCGTCTTTATCGAAATTGGGCCAAAGCCCACGTTGCTCGGCATGGTCGGGCAGATTATGGCGGAGACGCCCCATCTCGCGCTCCTCCCGGCGCTGCACCACGAACAGGATGCCCGCCAAACGATGTTGACCGCGCTGGCAGCCCTGTATGTGCGCGGGGTGGCGGTGGATTGGGCGACGCTCTATGACGCCGAGAAGCGGCGCAAGGTCGCCCTGCCGACCTATCCCTTCCAGCGCCAACGCTACTGGCTTGATGGAGTAAAAAAACGCCAGCCACAAGCTGGCTTGCGGCCCTTGATCGATAGAAAAGTCGAATTGCCTATCCAACAACAAGTCATTTTTGAAAAGGTGGTTAGCACAGAGACTTTACCGTTTCTGGCAGACCATCTTCTCTATGACAAGATCGCTATGCCGGGAGCCTGTCATCTGGCCTTTGTCTTGAGTTGTGTCGAGTTGGTCACAGGCAATGGACAATGTGCTATCGATGATATTGTCTTTCAAAGAGTGCTGACATTGGGGGCAGAGGAAGAATGTGTTGTACAAATTCTCTTTGCGCATGAGAAGCGGCATAAAACGTTTCAAATCATCAGTTTTCATGCAAACAACACAGATGAACCGGTGACGCACGCAAGCGGCCGGCTTATACCTTTGGGCGAAGCTACACCAACGGTGTCATTAGATTTACTACAAGAACGCTGTCGCGAATCAGTGGCGCCAATGGCCCTCTACGCACAACTTCAGACAGATCATATAACGTTAGGACCTACCTTCCGTTGGTTCAAGCAGATCTGGCGTGGGAAGGACGAGGCGCTGGCGCAGTTAGTCGTGCCGGAATCCCTCCCGCCTATTGCTGGCTATCCGTTGTTTCCCAGCCTGATTGATGCTTGCTTCCAACTGGGGGCGGCACTCTGGGTCAGGGGCAATGACGAGCCATCCGCGGCTGACAAGGGGCTGGCGACCGTTCCCTTTGCCATCGATGCCATGTACGTTTACCGCGCCACCAACCATCAGGATCTATGGTGTCACATCCAACAGGTTGATGAACGGCAATGGAATATCTGGCTATTGGACAGTCAGGGCGCGATGGTTGCGGCAATCCAAGGCTTGCGGATGCGGGAAGCGTCGCCGGCGGCGGTCTACACCCGTAATCGTTGGCAAGAGTGGCTCTATACGGTTGAATGGCAACCACAGAGGCTTCCCGCCGCGTCACTGGTTCTTGCGCCAACAACAAGCAAGGAGGCGCACCGGCCACCCCAGTGGTTAATTTTTGCTGATGGCGGGGGGCTTGGGGAGGCGCTTGCCGCCGCCTTGCAGCAAGCCGGGGCAACTGTGCGCCTTGTTTTCTGTGCGAACAGTTATCGTCAGCTTGACGAACGAACCTTTGTGATGAATCCAGAGTCATTGGCAGATTATCAGCAACTCTTTGCCACGGTGGTTCGTGAGTCTGGTGACCGCCAAGGCATTGTGCATCTGTGGAGTCTTGAGGCGCCGCTACCGGCGACGGCCACTGATCTTATGCAGGCGGCGCGCCAAAGTTGTGGCTCTACCCTCTATCTGGTCCAAGCAATTCTCCGTGAGCAAATTCAACCGCTGGGGCTTTGGCTCGTAACCGAAAATGCACAGGCGATCAATGAGACAGAGCCGATGCCAGGCTTTGGGCAAGCAACCTTGTGGGGCATGGGGCGGGTGATTGAACTGGAACATCCGGAGTTGAACGTCATCCGGGTTGACCTGGACGGGGCATTGGATCGACCAACGCAAGCAACCCTGCTGCGTGCTGAATTGATGGTGTCGGCAGTGGCTGAACCACGCGAGACGCAGATCGCATTACGACAAAACGCTGAACAGACGCTCCGTTATGTCGCTCGGCTCGCCGCCTATGACCGACAGGCGCCGCGTCTACTAACCATCGACAAGGAGGCCACCTACTTGATCACGGGTGGCTTGGGAGGCATTGGATTAGCGGTGGCCGCGTGGCTAGTTGCCGAGGGAGCCTGTCATCTGCTTTTGACCAGTCGCCGTCCACCGAACGCCGACGCACAAGCGCGGCTAGCTGAATGGGCCGCGCTGGGCGTCCACGTTACCTATGCCCAAGTCGATGTGACCGATGCAACGGCGATGACACAGTTGCTCGCCCAGATTGAAGCAGCGCACCCGTTGCGCGGCATTATCCATTCAGCCGGTGTATTAGAGGACAAGGCTTTGCTGCAGCAAAACTGGGAGAGCTTTCGGCATGTCCTTGCCCCAAAACTTATGGGCGCTTGGCATTTGCATACACTTACACAAGGGATGCCGCTCGATTTCTTTGTCCTCTTCTCCTCAGCCGCCGGGTTATTGGGCAACCGAGGACAGGCCAATCATGCCGCAGCCAATACGTTCTTGGATGCGTTGGCCTGGCGCCGCCATGCACAAGGGTTGCCCGCCCTCAGTATCAACTGGGGAGCCTGGTCGGAAGTGGGGGTTGCTGCCCACTTATCGCCACATCAACAGGAACAAATGCGCGCCAATGGCATGGGGTGGATTGCACCCCAATCAGGGATTGGGGCATTGGCCTATCTGCTGCGATCCGCAGCCCAGCCACAAGCCGCGGCGCAGGTTGGGGTGATACCGATCCAATGGGCAACCTTTTTGTCCGGTACAACAAGGCAAAACCCCTTCTATGCCAAGTTCGCCGCCAAACTTGCCCAAACGCCGCCGCTGGCCGAAGAGACGTCGCTTGCTGCGTCCCGTTTGCGCCTGGAGAAGCAATTGATGGAAGCCAACGCCGAACAAAGGCGAACGCTGCTTTTACAAACATTAGGGCGTAGCGTGGCGCAAGTGCTACGCTGGCCGACAAGCGAACCAATTGACGCGCATCAGGAGTTGACCACGTTGGGTTTAGATTCCTTGATGGCGATTGAACTGCGCAACCAGGTGCGCGAGCAGTTGCCGCTGATCAAACTTGCGATTACAGATTTTATTGGGACATCGGTTGCGACGCTCACAACCCAGATCGCGGAACAGTATAACCAACTGGCTGCACTTGACACAGTCATGGATCGGCAGGCGCCCCAACCAGAAGCAAGTCAAGCTGACCCGGAAGAATTTGACCCGGAAGAATTTGACATGGAGGAATTTATTGTATGAATGCAGCAACCTTGCTGGCTGAATTGAAACAACAGCATGTCAACGTGTGGGCAGAAGGCGAAAATCTACGTATCCAGGCGCCGAAAGGGGCGGCCACGCCAGCGCTACGCGCGCGCATTGCAGAGCATAAGGCGGAGTTATTGGCCTGGCTGAAGAACGGCACGAATGGGGCACAGGCAGCCGCGCCGCCGAGCCAGGTTACCTTGGCGCAGCGCTATCAACCGTTTCCGCTGACGGATATTCAACATGCCTATTGGATCGGGCGGAGTGGGGCATTGCCATTAGGCCAGGTATCAACGCATGGCTATACGGAGTTTCTGTATAGCCATTTGGATGTTGCGCGGCTCACGCTGGCTTTAAACAAACTCATTGCACGGCATGAGATGTTGCGAACCGTGATCTTGCCCAGTGGTCAACAACAGATTCTCGCCAGCAGCAAACCCTATGAAATTTTTGTATTGGATTTGGGCAAGGCCAGTGGCGTTGAACAGGAACAACACCTAGCAGCCATTCGCCAAGCGATGTCACACCAAGTGCTTTCTTTAGAGCAGGCGCCGCCGTTTGATATACGCGTGACCCGCTTAAGCGATTGCGCCCAGGTGTTGCATGTCAGCATTGACCTTCTCTTGTGTGATGTGGGCAGCCTCTATATCATTTTGGATGAGTGGGGCAAATTGTATGAAAACCCCGATACGCCGCTTGCGCCGCTTGAATTTTCCTTCCGTGATTATGTGTTGGCGGAGGAACAGGCCAAAACAACCGCGGCGTATCAAGCGGCGCGTGACTATTGGCACAAGCGGATTGGCGACTTTGCGCCAGGCCCGGAGTTGCCTTTGGCGCAAATGCCCGCCACGCTGACCCACCAACGCTTTCAGCGCCGCACCTATCAACTGGAGCAAGCCGCCTGGCAAAGCCTGAAACGTAAAGCGCAACAATTCGGCATCTCCCCCTCTGTTTTGCAACTTACGCTCTTTGCCGCAACCCTCAAAAATTGGTGTAAAGCGCCGCGCTTCACCTTGAATCTGACGCTCTTCAATCGGCCGCCTTTGCACCTGGATATCAAGCGGCTGGTTGGGGATTTTACCAGCCTGATCTTGGTGGATGTCGATTACACAACCCCCTTATCGCTCGCCGAACAGAGTAAACGGCTGCAATTGCAACTGTGGGAAGCCATCGAACATCGCCACTTTACTGGGGTCGAAGTCATTCGCGAACTTAGTCGCCGGCAGCGTAACCCACAAGCCGGCGCCATGCCGATCGTCTTTACGAGCGCCATTGGCGTGGGTGAAGCGGATGGGAAGGGTTTGTTTGATCTACTGAATGGGGAGGTGCGCTATGCCATTACCCAGACACCGCAACTATGGCTTGACCATCAAATCTACGAATACCAGGGGGGACTCTTACTAAACTGGGACACGGTCGATGCTCTCTTCCCGCCGGGGATGGTAGACGCTATGTTTGCCGGCTATTGTGATCTCATCGAGCGATTCGCTGGTGATGAAGGGCTGTGGCAGGAGGCGCACCTGACCTGCTTGCCATCCGCCCAAGCCAGTCAGTACCGGGCGGTGAATGCAACGGCGGCCCCGCTTTGTGATGACTTATTGCCATCCGGCTTCTTGCAGCAGGTGCAAGAACGCCCCACAGCCCCCGCCGTCATTACACCCGAGCGAACGTTAACCTATCAGGCGCTATATCAAGCGGCGAATCAGCTCGGCCACTGGCTGCGCGCCCAAGGGGTGAAGCCCAATCAACTTGTCGCCGTTGTCATGGAAAAGGGGTGGGAACAGGTCGTTGCCGTATTGGGCATTCACTTAGCCGGCGCCGCGTATTTGCCGATTGACCCAAGCCTGCCGACAGAACGTCAACACTATCTGTTGCACCAAGGCGAAGTGACCATTGCCTTGACCCAACAACAGTACGCCGCCCAATTGACATGGCCGAAGGCGGTTCAGCATTTTGCCGTAGATACGATGAAAGTGGATCGGCCATTGCCGCCGCTGACCCTGATCCAAAAGCCGACGGATATTGCTTATGTCATCTACACCTCCGGCTCTACTGGTTTGCCCAAAGGCGTCGTCATCGATCATCGGGGCGCCGTCAACACCCTGGTGGATATCAATCAGCGGTTTGGCGTCACCAGTCAAGACCGGGTGTTGGCGCTTTCCGCCCTCAACTTCGACCTTTCGGTCTATGACATCTTTGGCCTCTTGACGGTTGGCGGCGCGGTTGTCTTTCCGGCGGCCCATTTGCGCACCGAGCCTGAGCATTGGCTGGAACTCATGCGGCGTCATGCGGTGACGCTCTGGGATACCGTGCCGGCGCTAATGCAGATGTTGGTGGACTATGCGGAAGTTGAGCAGACGCAACAACAGCGCCTGCCGGCCGCGCTCCGCTTGGTGATGATGAGCGGGGATTGGATTCCTGTGACCTTGCCCGACCGCATTTACGCCTTGTGGCCCCATGTGACCCTCTACAGTCTTGGCGGCGCCACCGAGGCATCCATCTGGTCGATCTACTATCCGATTACGAAGGTGGATCCAAGCTGGCCGAGCATTCCCTATGGCAAACCCATGCGCAATCAAACCTTTTATGTCATGGATGCCGATCTCAATCTACGTCCGCATTGGGCGCCTGGCGATCTCTATATTGGTGGGATTGGCCTGGCGCTGGGCTACTGGAAAGACGAACAGAAGACCAACGAACGCTTTATTATTCACCCGCGCACCCATGAACGTTTATACAAAACCGGCGACCTGGGCCGCTATCTGCCGGATGGCAATATCGAATTTTTGGGACGGGCCGACTTCCAAGTCAAAATTCGCGGCCATCGTATTGAACTGGGTGAGATCGAGAGCGCCCTGTTGCAACATCCTGCCATCAAGGAGGCGGTGGTCACAGCGGTTGGCAATCCCAAAGGCAACCGCCAATTGGTGGCTTACGTAGTAACCGATACTGCGCAGCAGCCGCCTGTCATGCCACAAGCGCTTGCATCCAGCGATCCGGCTGCGCTTTGGCGCGAATTTGAACGGCTCCAAGCACAACAAGCCGCCGAGACGCTTGTAAGCAACCAGCAACTTGAACAACACGCCGCCATGAATGCGTTCTATTTGGACGCCCTCTACAAAGCATTTGCTGATTTTGCCATCTATCAATCACCAAACGAACAATATACGCTTGCACAATTGGTAGAAAAGACGAACATTGCCCCACGGTATACCAAATGGTTGAAACGTGCGCTTGCGGTATTGGTCGACGAAGGATGGTTGTGCGAGTCTGGAACGGCTTTTCGCAATTTGCAGCCGCTACCCAACCGCGCAATGGCAGAATTTACCCCTGTTTCAGAAGCCAGTCAAGCACTTTTTACAAAGCTGCGCGGCAATTTAGCGGCGCTCTTAACGGAACAGCTTCATTGGGCTTCCCTCTACGCCGATGAGCGCATTACGGCCTTCTATGCAGAGGTCTTTAAAGCCGCCAACGCAACTTGTGTCAACCTGGTGAAAAGCATCATTGCGCAACAGTCAGGAATGGTACGTGTCCTAGAAGTCGGTGGCGGTTATGGCACAACGACACGTCATCTTTTGCCCTTATTTACACCCCAACAGACCCACTATACCTTTACCGATGTCTCCAGCTTTTTCTTGCAGCAAGCCAAAACAGCCTTTGCAGCCTACGCCTTTCTTGACTATGGTTTATTGAATCTAGAAGTTGCCCCACAAGGTCAGGGGTATGAGCCGCATTCTTTTGAGCTGATTATTGCCTCCAGTGTTCTCCATGTGCCGCGCCGTGTTGATGAAACACTCGCCCATCTACGCACCCTTTTGGCGCCAGGTGGTTTGCTTGTGGTAATCGAAGAGACACAGTTTCATCGTTTCTACGATTTAAGCATGGGGTTACAAGCTGGGTTTGAACGCTTTTCCGATCATGAGTTGCGGCCATTCCATCCTTTGCTTTCGCCGGAGCAATGGCAGCGCGCGTTTGCTCTGACCGGCTTTCAACAGTCAATCCACTTGCCGCAACTTGATGCAGAATGGCTTGGGGTTGATCTGATGGTCGTGCAAGCGCCGCTTGCCGTCCATCCTTTCGAGCCACAAGTTGATCCACAAACAATGCGCAGCTATCTTGCCCAGAAATTGCCCGACTATATGATTCCGGCAACATGGATCAGGCTCGATAAATTACCACTCAGCCCCAATGGGAAAGTGGATCGGAAAGCCCTGCCCCTACCGCAAGTGCCAACAAGCCAAGAACGTCCAGCCACTACCGGACCGCAAACCCCAACCCAAGCGACGTTGGTTGAGATTTGGTCGCAAGTGTTGCAACGCGATGATATCGGGATTTTTGACAATTTTTTTGATCTGGGCGGCGATTCTTTATTAGCCACCCAGATTCTTTCCCGGATCAGGACGACGCTTCAACTCCCAATCTCCCTGCGCGCCTTGCTAGAACGCCCGACGCTCGCTGATCTAGCGACGCATATTCAGCTTTTGACAGCCACAAGTGACTTACTATTGCCCACTCCCCCAGTCTTACCCCCCACAGCCAATGGCGAAGCGGCAGCCGAAGGAGAAGTTGTTGTATGGGATTAGTGACAAACCCTGTGCCGATCGAACAATTGCTACTCACGCTACGCCGGCAAGGAATCAAGATCTGGGTTGAACAGGACAAGCTTCATACACAAGCGGCAGCGGGCCTACTGACAGCCGAGTTAGCCGCACAGATACGGCTCTATAAAAACGACCTAGTAGACTTGCTCTCCACGGCGCAAAACAACCGTATACAATCGCCCATTCAACCAACAACGCGGTCTGGCAACATACCGCTTTCCTTTGCGCAAGAGCGCTTGTGGTTTATGGATGCCCTGGGCAACGGCGTCGCTTACAACCTGCCGATCAGGCTGGAACTCGTTGGTGCATTGGATCGGGTGGCCTTGCAACAGGCTTTGTGCGCGATTGTGAGACGCCATGAAAGCCTGCGCACAACCTTTGCTGTGCAGGATGGCGCAGCGCAACAAGTGATTCATCCGGCCCGCAGCATAGAAGTACCCATGACCGACCTACGCGGTTGGGCGGCAGCAGCGCAACAGCAGGAAGTGCAACGGCTGACGGCAGCGGAAGCCTTGAAACCCTTCGACCTGACACGAGACTGTATGCTGCGTGCGCAACTCTTGCAGTTGGCGGAAAGATCGTTTGTTCTGTTGTTAACGATGCACCATATTGCTTCGGATGGGTGGTCCATCGGGGTGTTAGAGCGAGAGTTAGCCGCCCTCTATGCCGATTACACGGCAGGGAAAGCCTGTTCCCTGGCGGAACTGCCGATCCAGTATGCCGATTTCGCGCTCTGGCAACGCAACCATGAGCAAGAGGCGCAGTTGGAACGGCAACTGCGTTGGTGGCAGGAGCAACTTGCCGATGTGCCAGCGTTGTTGGCCTTGCCCACCGACCAACCGCGCCCGGCGCAACAGAGCTTTCGTGGCGCCGTCGTCCCCTTCCTGATCGCTGACGAGTTGACACAACAACTCCGTCAGTTGAGCCAAGAAGCGGGCTGTACGCTCTACATGACCCTGCTGGCGGCCTTCTATGTGCTGCTCTATCGTTACACGGCGCAAGAACGGATTGCGGTCGGCTCACCGATTGCCAATCGCGACCAGCAACAACTGGAAGGCTTGATCGGTCTCTTTGTCAACACCTTAGTCATGCCGTGCAACCTTGCCGGCAACCCGACCTTTCGCGCGGTGCTGAAAGCGGTGCAACAGACAACACAAACAGCCTACGACCATCAAGGGTTGCCCTTCGAGCGACTGGTGCAGGCGCTACGACCGGAACGCACGCTCAGTTACAACCCCCTGGTGCAGGTGATGTTTGCTTTGCAGAATACAACAATGGGTCAGTTCTCCTTACCCGGTCTCCAAATCAAGCCAATGGTGTTTGAAATCAAGTTCACGCGTATGGACATGGAATGGCATCTGTTGGAAGAGGGGGAGCGGCTCAAGGGGTACTGCATCTTTGCCACCGACCTTTTTGAGGAAGCGACCATTCAGCGTATGGTCGGTCATTTTCAGAGACTGCTCAAGGGCATTGTCGCCGACCCGCAGCAAGCAATTGGCAGCCTGCCTTTACTAACCGACGCGGAGCATCACCAGCTTTTGGTCGAGTGGAATGCGACCACCACCGCTTACCCCAAAGAGACATGCATCCACCAACGCTTCGAGGCGCAAGTCGAACGCACGCCCGCTGCGGTGGCCGTCATCTTTGACAATCAGCAAGTGACTTATGCCGAACTCAATGCCCGCGCCAACCAACTGGCCCACCACTTGCAGCAGTTGGGGGTCGGGCCGGAGGTGCTGGTCGGGGTCGCGGTCGAACGTTCCATCGAGATGGTGGTAGCTTTGCTGGGGATCCTCAAAGCGGGTGGCGCGTATGTGCCGCTTGACCCTACCTACCCAGCGGAGCGGCTTGCCTTTATGTTGCAAGACGCCAACACACCCGTGCTGTTGACCCAGGAACACTTACTTCCGCAGTTGCCCATGACGACTGCCCAAGTTGTTTGCCTGGATCGCGACTGGCCGTTGATTGCCACACAGCCCAGCGTGACACCGGTCAGTCACGGACAGGCCGAGCAACTGGCCTATGTCATCTATACTTCAGGCTCGACAGGAACACCCAAAGGCGTCCAAGTAGAAATAGGTTCACTGGCAAATCTCTGTCACTGGTATCAGCATTTCTGTGCCATAAATTCAGCATCCACGGTCCTACAGCTCATCCCCATTGGCTTTGATGCGTCGATTAAGAATTTTCTGGTTCCTTTGCTTTGTGGCGCCAAACTGGTGATCCCGCGTCGTGGTTCCTATGATCCGGAAGCTTTGTGTGACTTGATTCCACAATATCAGGTAAGTGTCATTAACTGTGTCCCAAGCGCCTTTTATCCCTTGATCGAGGTTACGGAAAAGAGCAATTATTTTGCCCTGCGCAGTTTACAGTATCTTGCGGTGGGCGGTGAAGCAACCGATCTCACAAAGCTAAAGTCCTGGTTATCTTCACCCCATCATCATTGTACAGTCGCAAACATGTATGGCCCGACCGAGTGTACCGATATTGCCGTCGCCTATCAATTGCCAAGGCATGGTCGTAAACTTAGCCAGCAGTTACCCATCGGCAAACCCATCAACCATATGCAAGTTTACCTGCTCGATGCCAATCACCAGCCTGTACCCATCGGCGTGCCTGGCGAATTGTATATTGGTGGGGTGCAGGTTGGGCGTGGCTATTTGAACCGCCCTGAATTGACAAAAGAGAAATTCATCCCGACCCCTTTCGGTGACGGTCGGCTTTACAAAACCGGCGACCTGGCGCGCTGGCTTCCCGATGGGAACATCGAGTTTCTGGGTCGCCGTGACCACCAGGTGAAGGTACGCGGCTTCCGCATTGAGTTAGGGGAAATTGCGTCATGCTTGCGGCAACATCCGGCTGTACAAGAAGCAGTCGTCATCACCAAGGAAAATAACGGTGATCAGCAACTAGTCGCCTATCTTGTATGCCATCCGCAAGCGCCGGTGAGCCAGCCCCCACCCACACCGAATGGTCACGCCGCTAGTGAGGGAACATCGCCACCCCTGGATTACCGTAATTTCCTGCGCCGGCAGTTGCCAGAGTACATGATCCCCAGCGCTGTTGTGCTGCTCGATGCCCTGCCGCTTACCCCCAATGGCAAGGTTGACCACAAAGCCTTATCGGCATTGGCTGCTTCCCCGTTTTTGCCCCAAACGGTCTACACGCCGCCCAGTACACCAACAGAGGTTGACCTGGCGGCGATCTGGTCAGCCATTCTCGGTCTGGAGCAGGTTAGCATTCACGACAGCTTCTTTGAACTCGGCGGACACTCGCTACTGGCGACGCAGGTCGTCTCACGCATTCGCAACAGCTTTGCCATCGAACTGCCGCTGCGGACACTCTTTGAAAAGAACACCATTGCCCAGCTCGCCGAAGCAGTTGATCTGCGGCTGTTAGACTATGTGGATGAAACGGAACTGACAGAATTGCTGAATGAAATTGAAGGGGTTCCCGCATAAGATGATGAATCATGTACAAGAACGGCTCAACAAACTTTCGCCGGAACAGCGCCGTTTACTACTCAGTAAGCTCCATCAAAAAGAGTTACTTCAAAAGCAGGGCAATCGGCAGCGCCCAGTTGCCATACCGATTGCATCACGCGCGCAAACGCTACCACTCTCGTTTGCCCAGCAGCGCTTGTGGTTTTTAGAGCAGTTGGGGAGCAGTGCCGCCTACAACATGCCGACGGTATTGGCAATTGTCGGAAAGCTGGATCGGGCGGCTTTACAACAGACCTTGACAGAAATCGTGTGCCGCCATGAGAGCCTGCGCACAGTCTTCGCCAGCGATGAAGGGATGCCCTATCAAGTCATTCAACCACCCTCAACTTTTGTGCTGCCTGTGGTCGACCTGTGTTCGTTGCCAGAGGAGGCACAGCAGGCTGAAGTGCAGCGCTTGCGCCAGTTGGAAGCGTTACACCCCTTTGACCTGAACCAAGACTTGATGTTGCGCGCCCGGATCTTGCAGTTGGCCGAAGAGCGCTGCCTGTTACTGTTGACGATGCATCACATCGCCGCGGATGGCTGGTCAGTAGGGGTGTTGGTATACGAACTGAACGCCCTCTATGCCGCCTTTAGCCAGGGAGAACCCTCACCTCTCCCCGAACTCAGCATTCAATATGCCGACTTTGCCTGCTGGCAGCGGAACTATCTGCAAGGGGAGCTATTGACGCAGCAGTTGGATTATTGGCGACACCAGCTTGCCGGTGCGCCGAAAGTCCTGCAATTGCCCACGGATCGCCCCCGACCACCGCAACAGAGCTTCCGCGGGGCGTCGGTGCAGATCACGTTTAGCCTTGACCTGACCCAAGCGTTACACCGCCTGGGTCAGGAGCAGGGAGCGACACTCTACATGACGTTACTCGCCGCCTTTCAGATCCTACTGGCGCGCTACAGCGGTCAAAGTGACATTGTCGTCAGTTCACCCATTGCCAACCGCCAGCGCCAAGAGGTAGAGCCGCTCATTGGCTTCTTTGTCAACACCCTGCTCTTGCGGTCAGACCTGAGCGCTAACCCATCCTTCCTTGCGTTGCTGGCCCAAGTCAAAACCACCACACAAGCCGCCTACGACCACCAGGATCTGCCCTTCGAGCGGTTGGTTGAGGAACTTGCGCCGGAACGCAACCTCAACCACAATCCCTTGGCCCAAGTCGTCTTTGCCCTACAAAATGCACCGATGGGGGCATGGGAGTTACCCGGTTTGCAGGTAAAGATGCCCATGTTCGAGGCACAGCGTGTGCGCTTTGACTTGGAAGTCCACAGTTGGGAGATGGAGAAGATGCTTCATCTCTACGCCATTTACAACGCCGACCTCTTTGCCAAGGCTACCATCGAACGTTGGCTGGGACATTTTCAAACGCTGGTAGCCGGCATCGTCGCCAAGCCACAGCTTGCCATTGCTGATCTCTCGCTACTGACCGAAGCGGAACGTCACCAACTGTTGGTTGAGTGGAATGCGACGACGACAGCCTATCCTAGCGACAAATGCATCCATCAGTTGTTCGAGGAACAGGTGGAACGTACCCCGAATGCAATTGCCGTCGTCATGGCAGAACCCGCTCGTGAATTACGAATGACGAATGACGAATTACGTCTCTCTGAACTGACAAGCGTAACTCGTAACTCAAAACTCATAACTCGCTCGACCTATGCCGAACTCAACGCCCGCGCCAATCAACTGGCCCACCACCTGATCGACCTGGGGGTGAAAGCCGACACACTAGTGGCGGTGGTCATGGAACGTTCCATCGAGATGGTGGTGGCTTTACTGGCTGTACTCAAGGCGGGGGGCGCCTATGTCCCCATTGACCCGACCTATCCGCCAGAGCGCATTCGTTATCTGTTCACCGACAGCAAGGCCATGATTCTGCTCACACAATCCACGCTTACGACAGCACAGCCTATGGTAGGAGAGATCGACCATATCATCAGGGTCGATACCCTGGATACACAACGGCTTGAGCAATTTACCCAGAACCCACAAACGCAAACGGCGCCGACAAATCTGGCCTATGTGATTTATACCTCCGGTTCCACGGGACGCGCCAAGGGGGTAATGGTGACGCATCAAAATCTGGTTCATTCAACCACCGCGCGTTTTCACCTTTATCCACAGCCTGTCGTGCGCTTTCTCCTCCTCTCGTCTTTCGCCTTTGATAGTTCGGTCGCCGGCATCTTCTGGTCCCTCTGCCAAGGAGGGACGTTGGTCTTACCCAAGGCCGATGACGAAAAGGATCTAGCGCAGTTGGCAGCCCTAATCGACCATTATCAGATTACGCACCTATTAGCCTTGCCGTCGCTCTATACCCTCTTGTTGCGTTATAGTCATCCGGCCCACCTGGCCTCTTTACAAGTAGCCATTGTCGCCGGCGAACCCTGTCCGCCGACCTTGCTGTCACAACAGGCCGCGCTCTTGCCAGCGATTACCCTGTACAACGAATATGGCCCCACCGAGGGGACCGTCTGGAGTACGCTCTATCGCTTCCCTGCCGACTGGCAGGGAACTATCGTGCCGATTGGCCGTCCGCTGCCAAATGTGCAGATCTATCTGCTCGACCAAACGCAACAACCCGTGCCGATTGGCATGGTGGGGGAGATGTATATCGGCGGTGCGGGCATTGCGCGTGGCTATTTGCATCGCCCCAAACTGACCGCCGAGCGCTTCATTGCCAACCCCTTTGGCGCAGGTCGTCTATACAAAAGTGGCGACCTGGCGCGCTGGCTTCCCGATGGGAACATCGAGTTTCTGGGGCGCAGCGACCACCAAGTCAAGCTGCGTGGTTTCCGCATCGAGTTGGGCGAGATTGAAGCAGTCTTGAACCAACATCCGGCTGTGCAAGAAGCCGCCGTTGTCGCCAGAGAAGAGCAGGTTGGCACGAAACAACTGGTGGCCTATGTGGTCGCCGCCCAAGCTGATGCAGCAACGCAAAACGAACATATCACTACTTGGCAAAATCTTTACGAAGCTTCCTACAGCCAACCAGCGGCACAAGGTGAGCTGACCCTCAATCTGACTGGCTGGAACAGCAGTTACACCGGGCAGCCCATTCCTGAAGCCGAAATGGTGGAGTGGGTCGAACAGACGGTGGCCGAGATTCGCCGCTTACAACCAGAACGTGTAATAGAGATCGGCTGTGGCGCAGGTCTGTTATTAGCGCGCCTGGCAGCGGAGTGTACAGTGTATTGGGGTGTGGACTATTCACAGCAAGCCCTTGCCCATGTGGCCCGCTTGTGCGCCGCCGATGCGCGGTTGGCGCATGTACACCTTGAGCAACGCATGGCCGACGACTTTCACGGTCTGCGCGAGGGGAGCTTCGACTGTGTCATTCTCAATTCAATTGTCCAGTATTTCCCCGGTGTCGACTATCTGCTACGGGTGTTGGCAGGGGCGGTACGTTTACTCAAACCTGGCGGCACGCTCTATGTAGGCGATGTGCGCAACTACCGTTTGCTGGACGCCTACCATGCCTCTGTGCAACTCTACCAAGCCGATGATACCCTTGCACTCCAGGAGTTGCACCGCCGCATCCAACAACGCCTGCAAGATGAGGAAGAGTTGCTGGTTGACCCAGCCTTCTTCTATGACCTGCCCAAACGCCTGCCACGGATTCACCAGGTGACCGTGCGCTTGAAACAAGGTCACTGCCACAATGAGTTAACCCGTTTTCGCTATCAAGTCTGTTTACAGATTGGTGAAGGGGCCGATACAGCGCAATCGGCGCCCCCTGTCTCACTACCAGCTATCGATTGGCGCGAGCTTGCCAGTTTGCCTCAGTTGCATGCGCGTTTGCAGAGAGACAAGCCTGACAGCTTACTCGTGCGCAACATTCCCAACGCCAGAGTCCAGCACGCACTGGCGACGTTGGCTGCTTTGACCCAACCAACGGTTCAGACAGTGGGCGAGTTGCGCACGCACTTGAACCAACAAGCTGCTGCGCTTGACCCGGCCCACCTCTGGCAACTGGCTGACCAACTTTCCCTGGAGGCACATCTCACCTGGTCCAGCCAGCCGGCTTGTTTTGATGCTTTGTTCGTAAGCCGTCAGGCAGAGTACCAAGCCACAGCAGCGCGCAGTCACGCCGACAACTGGCATCTCTCACCAGCGCCGCCCCCCGGCCAGATGAACACTCCCTATACCAACAATCCTTTGTTGGGCAAGCGCCATCGCGCACTCGCGCCTGCTTTGCGCAACCATCTCCAAGAGCGGTTGCCGGATTATATGATTCCTGGCGCCTTTGTCCTGCTGGATGCCTTCCCCTTGACGCCCAATGGCAAGATCGACCGCAAGGCGCTGCCGGCGCCGAGTATCAACCACAGCGCGCAGGCGACGCACTTTGTTGCGCCGCGCACCGCCACAGAACGCACCCTGGCTGACATTTGGTCATTGCTGCTTGGTAGCGAACGTATCGGTGTGCATGATAATTTCTTTGCCCTAGGCGGTCATTCCCTCCTCGCAACGCAAGTTGCTTCCCGCATCCGCCAAACATTGGGTGTGGATCTGCCCTTACGCCGGTTCTTTGAAACACCGACCATTGCCGATCTGGCTGATTATGCCGAGACGGTGCAATGGTTGCAGCGTGATGAAACGCCGGTAGCAGAGGCAACAACCTATACGGAAGGAAGATTATGAGATCGATCACCGATTTTCTCCGCCAACTTCATCAGCTTGGCATCAAAATCTGGCAAGATGAGGGCGGCTATCTCGCCTATCGTGCGCCGGCGGGGACGCTGACCCCCGCGCTCTTGGCCGAACTCAAGACGCGTAAGGCCGAACTGCTCCATTTTTTGCAGAGCGCCGCAGCGCCCACCGACGCAATTCCGCTGGCGTCACGTCGCGCGCCGCTGCCCCTCTCCTTTGCCCAGGAGCGGCTTTGGTTCGCCAGCCAATACCAGGGGAACAACGCCGGGTATAACATGCCGACCGCGCTGCGCTTACAAGGACCGTTGGTGGTTGCCGCACTGGAAAAGAGCCTGCAAACCATTGTCGAACGGCACGAAAGCCTGCGCACGACCTTTGTCCTGACGGCTGAAAGCGGCGATCAACATGAGGCCAACCGCCTTGTCCAGCAGATCAACCCGGCCCGCTTCACCCTGACCCAGGTTGATCTAACCACGGTGGCTGCGCCTGAACAAGCGGCGACGGTGCAGCGGCTGGCCCAAGCGGAAGCGCAGCACCCTTTTGACCTGGCCCACGATCTGCTCTTGCGCGCCACCTTGCTCCAGCTGGGGCCGACTGACCACGCCCTCTTACTCACAGTCCATCACATCGTTGGTGATGGCTGGTCGATCAACCTGCTCCTACGCGAATTGGAAATGCTTTATACCGCCTTTAGCCAGGGCCAACCGTCACCCCTGCCCCCGTTGGCAATCCAATATGCCGACTATACTGTATGGCAACGCCAATGGGTGCAGCGTGCGGCGGCCCTGGCGCAACGCGACTATTGGGTGCAGCAACTGCAAAGCCCCCCGTCGCTTGATCTGCCCACCGATCACCCGCGCCCGCCGGTACAGAGCAATGAGGGAGCAACACACCACTTTACCCTATCGGCAACCCTCAACGACGGGCTGCGCGCCCTGAGCAAGCAGGAAGATTGTACGCTCTTTATCACCCTGCTCGCCGCCTGGCAGACCTTACTCTATCGTTACAGTGGACAGAACGACATCCTGGTCGGTGCGTCGATTGCCGGGCGCAACCGGTTGGAAACCGAGCCGTTGATTGGTCTCTTTCTCAACAACCTGATCTATCGCAGCCGGATTAGCGAGGAAATGAGCTTTCAAACGCTGCTGCGCCACTTGCGTCAGACCGCAACCGAGGCATATGCCAACCAAGAGTATCCCTTCGACCAGTTGATCAACGAACTCCATCTGCCGCGCGACCTCAGTCGCAACCCGTTGGCGCAGGTACGTTTTGCCTTTCATCCCGGCGCGGATCAACAGTTCAGTTTCACCCTGCCGGGAATTGACGCCAGCCTGCTCCACCTGGATTGGGCGATCGCCCGCTTTGACCTCAACCTGATGGTTTGGGAAGTAGGCGACACACTCCAGGTCAATCTCGCCTACAGCACCGATCTCTTCGCTGCCGCCACCATGGCGCGCATGGCCGAGCATTGGCAGAGCTTGCTGACCGGCATCGTCGCCAACCCGCTGACGCCGGTTGCGCGCCTGCCTTTGTTGAGCGCCGCTGAACGCCAGGCCCTATTGGTTGATTGGAATCAGACTGCCGCCGACCTGCCGCTGGACCGCTGTTTCCATGAACACTTTGAAGAACAGGTTATGCGCACACCTGACGCTATCGCCGCGGTTGCCGGTAATCAGTCCTTGACTTATGCGGAACTGAACCAACGCGCCAATCAGTTGGCGCACCGGCTCGTCGCGCAAGGCATTGGGGTCGGAGGAAGGGCGGGGGCAAGCGAAGCGATTGTGCCATTGCTCGCCCGGCGCAACCTCGATTTCCTCACGGCCATGTTGGCGATCTTCAAAGCCGGCGGCGTCTATCTGCCCCTCGATCCGCGCAACCCCGCCGACCGGCTGCGTCAGGTGCTGATCCAGAGCCGTGCGGCTGTGGTCTTGGTAGCGGCGGAATTAACACCTCTGCTCCAGGAAGCGTTACCAACCGCCATTCCGGTGCTGCCTTTGGAAGAGAGTCTGGCCCAAGCTGGGGTTACGACAAATCCGCCCAACCGCCCGACGCCGGCGCACTTGGCCTATGTCATCTTCACCTCCGGCTCCACTGGGTTGCCCAAGGGCGCGATGGTCGAACAGCGCGGTATGTTGAATCACCTTTACGCCAAGGTGCGCGATCTGGAACTGACCGCCGCCGACCGCATTGCCCAGACAGCGCCCCAATCCTTTGACATCTCCGTCTGGCAATTTCTGGCCGCGTTGCTGGTGGGCGGCACAGTGCAGATCTATGGCGACGAGGTGGCGCTCAACCCGACGCTCCTGCTAGAACGGGTGCAGAGCGATGCGATTACGATCTGGGAAACGGTGCCATCGCTTATGCGGGCGCTGCTGGATGCCATTGCGACACCCCACCCTACCCCTCTCCAACCTTCGACAAGCGTAGGGAGCGGGGAGGGTGCTATATCGGGGATCGCCAGTCTGCGCTATCCGTTACAAGCGTTGCGTTGGCTCATCCCCACTGGTGAAGCATTGCCGCCCCAACTTGCCAACCAGTGGTTGCACTTCTACCCGCACATCCCGTTGGTCAACGCCTATGGCCCGACTGAATGTTCGGATGATGTGACCCACTATCCCATCCGTCAGCCGTTGCCGGCGACCCTGATCTACACGCCGATTGGGCGACCGGTGGTCAATCTGTTGGCCTACATTCTCGATCCACAGATGCAACCCTTGCCGATTGGCGTCCCTGGCGAACTCTGGATCGGCGGCATTGGGGTGGGGCGTGGCTATCTGCATGATGCCGAACGCACAGCAGCGGCGTTCAAACAGAATCCCTTTGTCGCTGAACCGGGGGCGCGCCTCTACAAAACCGGCGATCGCGCCCGCTACCTACCCGATGGCAATATCGAATTTCTGGGTCGGCTCGACTTCCAGGTCAAGCTGCGCGGCTTCCGCATTGAACTGGGCGAGATCGAAGCCGCCCTCCTGCAACACCCCGCTGTGTGCGAATGTCTGGTCACCGTGCAGGAGGATGCCGCGGAGCAGACCTTTAAGCATTTGGTAGCCTATATCGTGGCAGACAAGGAGACAAGGAGACAGGGTGACAAGGAGCGTGACAACAGCCCGATCCCGTTGGCAGCCCTACGCGACTATCTCAAGGGCAAGCTGCCGGAGTACATGGTTCCCGCCTTCTTTGTTTTCCTGGATGGTATGCCCTTGACCTTGAATGGTAAGATTGACCGCAAGGCGTTGCCATCGCCACAGGAAGAGAGGGTGACGCCGGCGGTGGGGTTTGTTGAACCGCAAACGCCTTTGGAACGCTATCTGGCGAAAGAGTGGCAGCGGGTCTTGAAGGTGAACCAGGTGGGACGGCATGACAACTTCTTTGAGATCGGCGGCGATTCGATTCGCGGGGCAATTCTGATCAATAACTTGCAGCAGCAGTTTGGCGAAGTACTCTATGTCGTGGCGCTCTTTGATGCGCCAACGCTGGCCCAACTGGCAGCCTATTTGCAACAGCACTACCCGACAGCGGTGGCGCGGCTCACTGGGGCGAAGGTGGCGCCCGAGGATCTGGCGACCACGACCACCAAAGTCGATGTCGCCATGTTAACCGCGTTCCGCCGCTTGATTCCTTCCTTGCCGCCCCTTGCGGCGCCGGTCAATCGGAAAAATCGCAAAGCGATCTTTGTGCTATCAGCGCCACGCTCTGGTTCGACCCTCTTCCGCGTCATGTTGGGTGGGCATCCCCAGTTATTCTCGCCGCCGGAGCTGGATTTGTTGGGCTTTGCCAGCATGGGCGACCGCGCCCACGAACTGGAAGGGCGCTTTAGCTTCCGCCGGGAAGGCTTGCTGCGGGCCATGATGGAGTTACAGGGTTGCGATGCCGACAGAGCCAAAGCGTTGTTGAGCAAGCTGGAAAGCGCCAACTTGCCGATGCCGAATTTTTACGCACAATTACAGGATTGGGTGGGCGCCAACCGCCTGTTGGTGGACAAGACGCCGATCTATGCCCTCGACCCAGCGACGTTACGACGGGCCGAGGCCTATTTTGACGAGGTTCACTATATCCATCTCCTGCGTCATCCGGCGGCGATGATTCGCTCCTTTGAGGAAGCGCGCACGGATCAGGTCTTCTTCCGCCAGAGCCATGCCTTCACCCCACGCCAGTTGGCCGAACTGGTCTGGACGGTTTCACATCAGAATATTCTGGCCTTCCTACAAGAAATTCCAGCGGCACGCCAACAGCGGGTGAAGTATGAAGCGTTGGTGGCCGATCCCTATCGCACCACGCAGGAAATCTGTACCTTCCTGGGGCTGCCCTTTGCCTCAACCATGGCCGAACCCTATGCTGACAAAGAAAAACGCATGACCGACGGCATCTATGCCGTCTCGAAGATGCTGGGGGACCCCAAGTTCCACACGCATCGCCAGGTGGATGCCAATGCGGCGGAACGCTGGCGCGAACATTACACCGAAGACTTTATCGGCGAGCCGACCTGGCAACTGGCCGAGCAGGTGGGGTATAGCCGGCCGCTTGTTGCCGCCCACAACGGCAAGCAATGGGGGGTGGCGCCGGTCGCGCCGGCGCACAATGGTCATCCGAACAGACCAGCGCCGCGTTGGTCCCCGCTAGTCGCCATTGAAACACGCGGCCGCAAATTACCCATTTTCTGCGTCCATGATGTCAACGGGACGGTGCATAGCTTCTACCAGTTGGCGCGCGCCCTTGGCAGCGATCAGCCCTTCTACGGCTTACAGGCGGTCGGCATGAATGACGAAGCGGCCATCCGCACGGAGCAGGTGCGCACGGTCGAGGCGTTGGCCGCGCACTATGTGGCGGCGATCCGCACTGTGCAACCAACCGGCCCCTATCTGCTGGGCGGCTACTCGCTGGGTTGTCAAATTGCGCTGGCGATGGCGCGCCAGTTGCAGGCAGAGGGGGCGACGGTGGCCCATCTCCTCTTGTTGGATGGGCGCCCGCCCAACGTCGCCGCCGGGGAGGGGCGCCTGGACAGCGCCGATTGGTTGCTCTATCGCGCCTATAGTACGGCCTGGCGCCAAGAGAAGGGCCAAGCGCTGGGACAGGCCGAGTTTCTGGCGCTGATGGATGAACCGACGCTGCGCCCGCTCCCCTTTGCCGAGCAGATCACCCACCTGAACCAACGCCTGAACGCCGCCCATTGGGGGATGCTGGCGACCGAGGAGCTGGCGACCGATTATGCCCTTTTTCAAGCCCTCAGCCGACTCATCTATGCAGCCGCCGCGCCCATCAGCGTGCCGGCCACCTTCTTTTACACGCAAGGTCACTATGACCTGCGCTATCCCTTGACCGGCGAACCGGCGTTGGGGTGGCGGGCTTTCTTGCCGACCCAGCTGAGCTGTCAACTTGTTCCCGGCACGCATCTATCCTTCCTCTTACCGCCCTATGTCAATACCGTTGCCCAACAGGTGGCGACCCAAGTACAACAGCAGCTAACCGCTGAAAGGAACCCGGCATGATTGCGCTCGCAAAATTTAAATCGCTCATTGATCTGCTCAACACACAGGAACCCGCCCGGCCATTGGGCAAAGCCAACCGCGGCGCGCTGGCGGCAACGGTGAAAACATGGGTGCAGGCGCAAGTAGCAGCATTCCAGCCGCGCCGACGCGCCAGCCAACCGGCGCCCCAAAGCGGCCAAGCGCTGCGGCGGCAACAGTTGGGTGAATTGCTGACCGAGGTGGAAAAGGCCGAACGGGCCAAACGGTTACGTGAGGCCGACCGCAATATTGTGATTGCCGTCGCCACGTTGGGCTTTTCGATCGCCGGCAATGTCTATTGGCCGCTCAAATTGCTCAGCCTGCCTGGCTTTCTCCACCTCTTTACACGCAACTTGAACCGCACCTGGCGCCTGATCCAACAACGGCGCGTGGGCGTGCCAATGATTGGGACGGCGGTCAATCTCGGCACGTTGGCCTTTGGCTATTTTACCTTTGGCTCGATTGGGCTGCTCATCCAACAACTGGCCGATAAAATGGTGGCAACGGTTGTCGATGATTCACGCGCCAAACTAGTCAACATCTTTCGCTTGACGCCCAAAAACACCTGGTTGGTGTTGCCAGCAGGCGAGGTGGAAGTGCCGCTGGATGAGGTGCAAACGGGCCAGGTGATTGCTGTTCGTGCCGGCGAGATCATTCCCGTGGATGGCGTGGTGACAGCCGGCGTGGCAACGGTTGACCAGCAGTTTCTCACAGGTGAAGCGCGCCCGGTGGACAAACAGATCGGCGAACAGGTCTTTGCGGCGACGATGGTTGTGGCCGGGCAGATTCAGATTACGGTTGAAAAGGCCGGCAATGAAACTTCGGTCGCTCAAATCGGACAAATCCTCAACCATACGCTCGAATACAAATCAAATATCCAACTGCGGGCCGATCAACTGGGCGATAGCACCGTCCTCCCTACCTTTGCGGCGGGGGCGGTCGCCTTGCTCTTTGTGGGGCCAATGGCGGCGCTGACCTTGATGAGTTCGCACTTTCGCCGCGCCATGGGGCTATTTGGCCCACTCAGCATGATGGTCTACCTCAACGCCGCCTCGCAACGGGGGGTGCTGATCAAGGATGGCCGCGCGTTTGATCTCTTGAGCCAGGTGGATACACTAGTCTTTGACAAAACCGGCACGCTCACGGAAGAGCAACCAACGGTCGCCGCCGTTCATCTTTGTCCAGGGATCACGTACGCTGAAGTCAATTTGCCCGGAGCGACGAGAGCTGAGCTTGGCGAAGGCGATCTGTTGCGGCTGGCCGCTGCCGCCGAGCAAAAACAGAACCACCCGATTGCCCGCGCCATTCGCACCGCCGCCGCAGCCCGCACCTTGACCATCCCAGCCGTGGAAGAGACAGCCTACCAGATCGGCTATGGCTTAACGGTGCAAATTGAGGGGCAGACCGTGCGCGTGGGCAGCGGTCGCTTGATGGCGGCGGCTGGGTTGACCATACCAACGGCGCTGCATGCGATCGAAGCGGATGTATATGGGCGCGGTCACTCGCTGGTGCTGGTGGCCTGCAACGAACAGGTGGTCGGCGGCATTGAGTTGATGCCCACCGTCCGCCCGGAGGTTAAGCAGGTGATTCAGACCTTGCGTGAACAACAGCGGATTCACAGCACCTACATCATCTCTGGCGACCACACGGCGCCCACCCGTCAACTGACCGCGGAATTGGGGATTGACCACTACTTTGCCGAAACCTTACCCGAACAGAAAGCCGCCATCATCGAACGTTTGGCGCAAGAAGGACGCTTTATCTGCTACATTGGGGATGGCATCAACGATGCGATTGCCTTGAAGAAAGCGCATGTTTCGATCTCTCTACGCGGCGCCTCGTCAGTGGCAGTCGATACCGCCCAGATCATTCTGGTCAACAGCAACCTACAAGCCCTGCCCGCGCTCTTTACCTTTGCCCATGAATTTCGCCGGAACACCAATACCACCTTTGCCACCGTCTTAGGCTTCAGCGGGTTGGGCATGGTAGGCGCCCTCTTTTGGCACTTTAACTTGCTTCACGCAGCCATGATTAGCATGGTCTCGCTGACGGCAGGGCTGGCGAATTCGCTGCGTCCCATGGTCAAGTATCAACTGCGCGGGGACGAGTGATTGGGTTCAACGCTACCTCATGCCACCTCCGCCGCATAGACCAACTCCCAGCCCTTGTAGATCAGCGCCAGCTTCTTCAGCGTCACCTGTTGGGCCACCTGGGCAATGCGCGCATCCCCGGCGTATTGGCGCAATTGCGGGAGCCCTCTGGGCGCGGCCTCGGCTTTTTCTTTCGCCAACGATTGGTCAAAGTCTTTCTTGTTGAATTGCGTCTCTGAAATATATTCCAGTTCGATCAAGTAGCCGTATTTGATGCCGGGGTAGCGGGCGAGGAACGGCTCCAGGTAGAGATCGACAAAGCTTGCCCTGAACGAAGTCGAAGGGCCGCCGCCCATCTCCCGCTCCGACTAGGTGAGGAAGTTGTGGGTGACATTGAGATAGGCGATGAGAAAGCCCTGGATCACCTTTTCGCTATGCAGATGGTCGCGCACCGAGGCTTGCTGGCGGATTTGCTCGTTGCCGTTCAAACGTGCCGGCGAGCGTTCGACTGAGCGCTCACGCCGAAGTCTCACGTCGAGCCGCTGATTAACCGCCATGAGATGGCGCAGTTTACCGTAATCGATGCGGATATTCTGGCCGATCAACGGCAAGGGCATCTTGGTGCGCCCCTCAGCGGCATTCAAAAAATAAAGCATCATGTCCGAGTTGAACATGGTGGTTTCGGCTTCTTCGCCAAAACAGTAGTTATGTATTGTCCATACTGACAGGCTATCAGATGGGCTTGCAAAGTACAAGGCTAACCACCAAGCCCTATCTTCACCATAACGCTTTGCGTTTATGATAGCGACGATGTGCTGAGTGACTTTTCCTGCCGCTGCTTCGGTGAATTTTTTCACTTTTCCTTTTCAGTAGTTGACAACCGGCCTTACCTCCGCTATACTTGCAGGTAAGATATGCAAACTGCCTTATATTCTTTGTATAACTTGCCCTATTCTTAGGAACGTATGAACAAAGCGACGCCTTTTTCAACTGCATCCCAGTGTGCTAACGCTGTTGTTAGCCAAGGGATTGTACGCCTCCTTATCAGCGAGCTTCTGGTCGTAGTAGTCATTTGCCAGAAGTTACTGCCGGTTGGAGAAGAGGCGTAGGATCACACTGCCTTTTCGGTCATTGCAGACCCTTCCCAACCGGGAAGGGTCTTTTTTTTCTAATCGTATTTTAATCATTAATTGTCAATTGGTAACGATTAATGATTATTTCCTGCTTACATTGAAGTCACAACCAACAGTGTGTTGGTTGCGGGAAGGGAGATTATCAAATGAGGCAACAAACAGCAACGGCAACGCAAGCGCCGCGGACAAGCGAACCCAGGCAGATGACCGGCGCCCAGATGGTTTGGGAGGCGCTCTATCTGGAAGGCGTGAATGTGATCTTCGGCCATCCCGGCGGCGCCATTTTGCCCACCTATGATGCGCTGGCCAAGTATGAGGCGGAGGGCAAGATCCACCATGTGTTGGTGCGCCATGAACAGTGTGCAGCCCACATGGCCGACGGGTATGCCCGTGCAACTGGTAGAGTGGGTGTCTGTATCGCCACCAGCGGTCCCGGCGCCACCAATCTGGTGACCGGGCTGGCAACGGCGCAGATGGACAGCGTGCCGATTGTGGCAATCACCGGCCAGGTGCCGACCACCCTGCTGGGCACCGATGCCTTCCAAGAGTCTGATGTGGTGGGGGTGACACAGCCGATTGTGAAGCATAATTATCTAGTCACCGATGTGCATGACCTCCCCTTGATCCTGAAAGAAGCCTTCTACATTGCCCGCGAAGGGCGCCCCGGTGTGGTCCTCGTTGATATTTGCAAAGATGTGCAAAATGCCACCGGCCTTTTCCGATACGATTTTGATATTGAATTGCCTGGGTTTGAACCGTGGCCGACGGTTGATAAAGCGGCGATTATTAAAGCTGCCGAGCTAATTAACCGTGCCGAGCGCCCCTTGATCCTGGCTGGTCATGGCATCCATCTGGCCGGCGTCAGCAAAGAGTTGCTCGAACTGGTGGAAAAGGCGGAAATCCCGGTCGTCACCACGCTGCTGGGTACGGGCAACATTCCCGAAACCCACCCGCTCAGTCTGGGCATGGGGGGTATGCACGGCGAAGCCTATGCTAACCGCGCGGTGCAAGCCTGTGATGTGTTGATCGCCATGGGGATGCGCTTTGACGACCGCATTACCGGTCGCTTGGACAGCTTTGCCAAGCAGGCCAAGATCATCCACTTTGAACTGGACAAAGCCGAAGTCGGCAAAAATGTGGTGCCGGATGTCCCCGTCATCGGCGATCTAGGTGAGACGCTGCCGGCGCTGCTGCCGCTGATCGAAACACGCCGCCACCAACTGTGGGTGCAGGAGATCAACGAGTGGCGCGGCGACACCAGCGAGACGGACATTCTGAACTTTGAAACCGATGAGTTGATCCCGCCCTATGTCATTCGCCAGTTGTGGCACGCCACCAAACGAGCCACCGACAAACCGCCGATTGTGGTCACCGATGTCGGTCAGCACCAGATGTGGGAGTGTCAATATTTTATCCACGAATTTGCCGGCATGTTGCTCACCAGCGGCGGCTTGGGAACCATGGGCTTTGCCTTGCCTGCCGCCATCGGTGCGCAGATGGCCTACCCGGATCGGCTGGTTTGGGCTGTGGCCGGCGACGGCGGCTTCCAGATGACACTGCAAGAGTTGGCGGTGCTGAAGCAAGAACGCAACCTGCCGGTGAAGATCGCCATTATCAACAACGGCTTTCTGGGTATGGTGCGCCAGTGGCAGCAATTCTTCTATGACAAGCGCTATGTCGGCACGCCGGTCGTTTCCCCTGATTATGTGAAACTGGCCGAAGCCTATGGCATTGCTGCGCTGGTGGTGCGTCACCCCTCGGAAGTGGTGGCGGCGCTAGAAGAAGCGCACCGCACCAATGGCCCCTTCCTCATCGACTTCCAGGTCAAAGAAGAGGTCAACGTCTACCCCATGATCGCCCCCGGCAAAGCCGTCAACGAAATGATCCGCCGCCCCAAAGCCGGGGTGATGCAGGGCTTTAGCGGCGTGGAGCCGAGTTGGTAAGTAGATATTGGGTATTAGATATTAGGTATTTGTAATTTCGACACGCTCGATTGCCAATACTTAATATCTAATACCCAATACCCAGTAACACACAAATCACTTTCATATAAAGGAAGCAGTTATGAAACACACTCTCATTGCCTGGATGCGCGATAAACCCGGTGTGCTGAATCGGGTGGCGGGGTTGCTGCGAAGGCGGAATTTTAATATTGACAGTTTGCAGGTGGGTCACAGTGAAATGCCGGGGATCAGCCGCATGTCCTTTGTCGTCAATGGCGACGAACACATGACCGACCAAGTGATCAAGCAGTTGCGCAAGGTGGTCGATGTCACCCGCGTGGAAGATGTGACCGAACGCCCAACCATTGTGCGCGAGATGGCCTTGATTCGCGTGCATACCACAAGCCAGAACCGCGCCGAGATTATTCAGATTGTCGATGTCTGCAAAGGCGAAATTGTCGATGTCAGCCTGGAAAGCATGGTGGTACAGATCGTCGGCTCGGAGCAGCGGGTGGACGCCTTGATCGAATTGATGGAAAATTTTGAGATTCAGGAGATGGTGCGCACTGGTCCTGTAGCAATGGCGCGCGGCGGCTCCTACCGCGCCAAGCGCAGCATTGCCGGCTGGCGCGCCGCGGCCAACGGCCAGGTTAGCGCCGAGGCCGCCAAACGATTTTCTACCGGCGGCGTGTAAGTATGGTATAATCGTAGGTCAATCATTCAAATATTAGATATTGGATATTAGGTATTAGAGATTTGTCGCTGCGCAGTGACTACGACTATCGCAATACCCAATATCTAATACCTAGTATCTAATACCTAACCACCCCCGATTACGAAAAGCATTACAAAAAAGCAGCGATTCATACAACAAAGTAAATTTTAGGGAAAGCAGCCATGAATTTGAATTTTACCACCAACGTCTTTACCAAAGAGAAGATCACCATCGGCGATACCGAAGAGTATGTCGTGCGCGGCGGGCGGCATCTTTTCCCGTTGTTGCCCAAAGCCTTTGCCGGCGTCAAGCAGATCGGTGTGATCGGCTGGTCATCGCAAGGGCCGGCGCAGGCGCAGAATTTGCGCGATTCACTGGCCGGCACCGATATTCGGGTCAAGGTTGGCTTGCGCGCCGGTTCGTCGTCAATGGCAAAGGCGGAAGCCGTTGGCTTCACCGCCGCCAATGGCACGCTGGGTGAGATGTTCCAGGTAATCAACGAGTCGGATCTGGTGCTGGTGCTGATCGCCGACGCGGCGACGGCGCAAAGCTACAAGGAAATCTTTGCCGCCATGCGCCCCGGTGCGACGTTGGGTCTCTCCCACGGCTTTTTACTGGGTCACTTGCAAAGCATTGGCGAAAGCTTCCCCAGCAACATCAATGTGATCGCCGTTTGTCCGAAGGGTATGGGGCCATCGGTGCGCCGCCTCTACGAACAGGGCAAAGAGGTCAACGGCGCCGGCATCAACGCCAGCTTTGCCGTTCATCAGGACATTGATGGCCGGGCGACGGACATTGCACTCGGTTGGTCGGTGGCGCTCGGTTCGCCGTGGACTTTCCAGACGACACTGGAATCAGAATACAAGTCGGACATTTTTGGCGAGCGGGGCATTTTGCTGGGCGCGGTGCATGGCATTGTCGAAAGCCTCTACCGCTGGTTTATCGCCCACGGCATGTCGCACGAAGAGGCGTTCCTCAATTCCGTTGAATCGACCACCGGGCCGATCAGCCACATGATCTCCAAGAATGGCATTTTGTCGGTTTATGAAGCGCTGGATGAGGCGGGCAAGGATCTCTTCCGCCGCGCCTATTCCGCCGCGTACCATCCGGCCTTTGAGATTTTGATGGAGATCTACTCGGAAGTCGCCACGGGAAACGAGATTCGCAGCGTCATTGAAGCCAACGAACGCCACAAGCGCTATCCCATGGGCAAGATCGACGGCACCGAAATGTGGCAGGTTGGCGTCAAAGTGCGCGCCAACCGCCAAGCGGACAAGACGCCGATCAATCCCGTCACTGCGGGCGTTTATGTCGCGACGATGATGGCGCAAGTTGATCTGCTCAAGGAGAAGGGCCACCCCTACTCGGAAATCGCCAACGAGTCGATCATCGAAGCGGTCGATTCACTCAACCCCTACATGCACTACAAGGGCGTCGCTTACATGGTCGATAACTGCTCGACGACAGCGCGCTTGGGGACACGTAAGTGGGGGCCGCGCTTTGATTACATCTTCATGCAACAGACCTTTCCGGCGCTCGATCAGGGCAACCAGGTCGATGAAGAGTTGTTTGACAATTTCATGAACAATAGTATTCATCAGGTGCTGTCTGTCTGCGCCGAAATGCGACCGTCAGTGGATATTGCGTTGGTGGGGTAAGTGTTATATTCTGGTATAACAGAGCAGACCAAAGCCAGTGTACATCGCCTTGATGATGCTCGTGCATTGCTGCGAGAACAGCGGTGGCGGGGTTCGATGTACCTGGCTGGTTATGCTGTAGAATGTCAACTTAAAGCCAAGCTTATGCAGATATATAACGCCAAGAACCTGTTTGAGCTTGAAACGGAATTGCAACGGAGAGGCACATTAACAGCGACAGCTACTATATTTACTCATCATCTGGAATTGCTGCTTGAGTTAACGCAAGGTTTAGATCGACTGCGTCAAAATTCAACACTCTGGCCGCAGTTTACTATGGTCAATCGTTGGGTGCCTGCTTGGCGATACACTAGCGATCTTTCTAATCGTCGCAATGCAGAGAGTTTCTTAGAAGCAGTCGACAATGTTATGGGTTGGATCGAACATAATACCTAGAGGGTGAAACAATGTCGAATTCCCAAATACAGTCAAAAACTAAAAACAGAGTTTATCTTGCATTAAAAACCTATTTTAGTGGGCCAGATGACGCTGTTGATGTTTCTGATGGTCCGGGCGATAGTATCCATGTCGTCATTGTCAGCAGAAAGTTTGATGGTCAAGGACTAAAAGAGCGCAATGATTTGATTTGGGCCAGACTTATGGAGAAATTGACTTCAGAAGAGTGGGGCAAAGTTTCATTGTCTGTTACCGCAAGCCCAGAAGATGTGAAGGCAGTGCCGGTTTGATGCGTATCAACATAGGACTTACGCAAGACGGATTCGTTGCCAGAGACCTGTCAGATTTCCGAAACTTGACAGGTCTGGTGTTGCGTAAGTCCTGTAACAAAGCAAAATACTCATGTACCTTGAGGGTTTACACAAGGAACTAGATGTTTAAACTACCATCTTAGCGAAAGGGGGTGATGACAATGGACGATGGTCTTGCTGGACTTAGTGTTGTAATTTGTGTCTTGAACAATCGTTGTTTATCAAGCTATCTATTCATTTCATTACCCTTTGAAGGAGTTGTAATATGATTACGGCCCAGAACGGCGCTAGCGAAAACGGGATTGCCGCCATTGACGAACCCGTCGTAGATGATATTGATGTCAGCCAGTTTGCTATCAAAGACATGCGCGCCCATGCGCGTACAGTGGCGCATGGCAGCACGGTGTTGATCTTTGATACAACGCTGCGCGATGGCGAGCAAAGCCCCGGCGCCACGCTCAACACGCAGGAAAAGTTGGACATCGCGCAACAATTGGCCCGTTTGGGCGTAGATATTATGGAAGCCGGTTTTCCGGCAGCCAGCCCTGGCGATCTGGAAGCGGTCAAGATGATCGCCAACTCGGTAGGGCGACGGGCGCGGACCGATCGCAATGGCAAGATCGCTGCGCCGCCAATCATTGCCGGTCTGGCACGAGCCAACAAAAATGATATTGACAAAGCCTGGGAAGCGGTGCAGGGCGCGGTGCGACCGCGCATTCACACCTTTCTCGCCACTAGTGACATTCATATGGAACACAAGCTGCGCATGAGTCGCGACGATGTGTTGGAAACCGTGGGCGATATGGTGCAATACGCCAACAGCCTCTGCCAGGATGTCGAGTTCAGCCCGGAGGACGCCGGTCGCAGCGACCCGGAGTTTCTGGTCAAGGTGTTGGAAGTGGCGATCCAAGCTGGGGCGACAACCTTGAACATTCCCGACACCGTCGGTTATACGACGCCGGAAGAGTATGGCGCGCTGATCAAATATTTGCGCGAAAATGTCCCTGGCGGCAAGGATGTGATCTTCAGCCTGCACTGTCACAACGACCTAGGGTTGGCGACGGCCAATACCTTGGCCGGCATCAAAGCAGGGGCGCGCCAGATGGAAGTGACCATCAACGGCATCGGCGAACGGGCCGGCAACACCAGCCTGGAAGAGACCGTGATGGCGCTCTATACGCGCAAGCCGGTCTTTGACTTGGAGACCAACATTGTCACCACCGAGATTCACCGGGCCAGCGACATGGTCAGCCGCTACACTGGCATTGTGATTCAGCCCAACAAGGCGATTGTCGGCGCCAATGCCTTTGCCCATGAGGCCGGCATCCATCAAGATGGCATGTTGAAGCACAAGCGCACTTACGAGATTATGGATGCTGCCGCTATCGGCCTGAACCAGAGTACGCTAGTGCTGGGTAAACATAGTGGCCGCAACGCCTTGCGCGCCAAGTTGGAGGGCATGGGCTATCATCTGAATAGCGAAGAGTTGAAAGAGATTTTTAAGCGCTTCAAAGACTTGGCCGATAAGAAGAAGACAGTCACCGACGCCGACATTGAAGCGCTGGTGGGCGATGAAATTTACCAGCCTGTCGAGACGTGGGAGTTGGTTAAGTTGCAGGTACAGTGCGGCAACAATGTCATTCCAACGGCGGTTGTCACCCTGCGCAACAACAAGACGGGTGAGGAGATCACCGACGCCGGCTTTGGCACTGGCCCAGTGGATGCGGTCTACAAGGGGATCAATCGCATCATCCAGGTAGAAAACACGCTCACTGAATTTTTGGTGCAAGCCGTGACCGAAGGCATCGACGCCAACGGTGATGTCACCATTCGCATCGAAGTGCCGGATAGCCGTGGTTATAGCCAAACTGCGCAAGGCCGCCCCCGTCGCCGCCTCTTTAGTGGTCGCGGCGTCGATACCGATATTATCACTGCCAGCGCCAAAGCTTATATGCAGGCGCTCAATAAAATGCTGAGTACGCCGGACAGCGAAAGTTCCAGCGTGAATATTGCCGCCAATGTGGCGGCGCCCGCGGGTGCGTAGATGCACCCGTCCTTTGCAACGAGGCAACTGGGAAGTGAGCGGGCTGACAAGCGCGCTCACTTCCCAGTTTTTGCAAGAGCGGCTGAGTAATCATAGGTGCCGTTTCGGTTGCCTTCTAGGCGCGCACGAGATTCCGGTGGACATGTGCGGTTACAAACCCATCGGCATCAAGTTAAGAATAAGGCACAGGAAACCCTTAATGTGATAGGTATGGGTTACAACCAACCGCACCTACCATTACTCGCTTCTCTAGTGAGAACAAGCAACATGATCCAATTTCGAGGATATAAGCCACGCGCCTACCAAGCCGTACTTGGACTGCTGATTGTCATCAGTCTACTGTTACAACCGTTGGGGGTGTTGGCCGCGCCGGCGCCACAAGCCACCGATAACACGCTGCAAAATTGTGACAGTGTTGATGAAGAAGCGTTACAAGACGAACTAAACTCGATCACCCAAGAGGTGGTGGCGGCGTCCGCCGCGCAGATCGATATTGGGCAGATTGTCGAAGAGCAATGGCGTGCGTTGAAGATGGACACCATTATCGACGCCCAGGTTGACAATGCCATTGAGCGGGTTAAGGGCGAAGAGGATTACTGGAATAAGTTACTCTCCAGTTGGTCGGCGGACACTGCGGCGGAATTGACCCGCAAAGTCACCAACTATACCTTTGAGTCGGAAACCTTTCAGGCCAAGATTGACGAACTGTCGCACAATGTCGCTCTGAGCATTTCAGAGAAGATCGCACTGCTTTCAGCACAATCGGTCTCGGCGGCCTTTTTCTGTTTGCAAACCTTTATCAACCGCAACTACTCCGGCGCTTTGGTACGCGCGTTTGAGGAACAGGTGCGGCTCGCGACCGAAGGTGTCACCTTTAATAATGAGGCGCTAGACACCAGTCTGCTCTCCATCATCGGGCAACATGGCACGGCTCTGGGTGGCATTGGCGTGATCATCGTGGCGCAGATCAGTCGGCGGCTTATGGTGGAGATTGGGGAGACGATTGCTGAACGCATTGCCGGACGGATTGTCGGGCGCATCCTCGGTCGCGCCGGCTCGACCATCATTCCGATTGCCGGCTGGATTGTCGGCGCCGGGATGATTGCTTATGATCTCTACAGCAGTCGCGATGGCGCCTTGCCCCAGATCCAGGAGACGCTCAAGTCGGAAGAGGTGAAGAGCGGCATCCGCAGCGAGATTGCGGCGTCAATTGAACCGGAGCTAATGCGCGAGTTGCCGCAGATCGCACGCGATATTTCCAACCAACTCTTTAACCAATGGCGTGATGTCAAACGCAATATTCGCCAAGTGTTGGAGCTATCAACAGAAAATAGTGCCTTTAGCCAACTGTTGAATGAACAGAAAACACCGGAAGAATTGGCAAAATTGGTAAACCTTGTAGGCGCTACGCTGCCGGTGTTAGGGCGTGATGGCTTGATCGAAGCGGTCGATAGCGGTCTCTTTGCCCAGGTTTTTGCCCAACCCGAAGCGGCTTTTCAGATTGTCAGCGACAGCGGTTCGTTGCAGGATGCCATTGACTGGTCAAACGCCGCCGGCAATCTACTCGATCAAGTGGTCGCCACGGAAATTTATAAACACCAACCGGCGGGCGCTCTGGATAAAGCGCTGTTGGAAAAGCTGTTGGCGGTGAATGACAAAGCCGCCATCCAGAAGTTGGCGCTGCTCAACCCAGAGGCGTTGCAAGCGCTGTTGATGGTATCGACCAGCAACTTGGCAACCCTGGCCACCCAAGTCGAAGCAGCAGATCTCGAAGCATTGGCCGGTTTTCTGCCCACGCTCAACCAGACGCAGGTCAATCAATTGGTCGCACGAGTAATTAGTGAACCAGGTACCGTCAGCCATTTACAAGATCCGGCGCTGCGTGATTATTTAGCCAACAATGACACCAATCTGGAAGCGGCTTTGCCCTTCCTTCTGTCGTCTAAAGAGGGCATGGCGCCCTTGCTTGATGCCGGACAAGTCTTATTGGGGCAAGCCTCCTGGCGTCTCTTTTTGTTTAAGTATGGGGTAGGGCAAAGCGCGTTAGTAACCGTTGGCGCCATTCTGCTTGCCCTGATTGCGTTACGCATTGTCTTGGGGTTGATTGGCTGGCTCTTCAGCCCCATCACGCGCTTATTTGGAAGGTGAAATTGTGTTAATCAGTTTGGATCATTACCCCGCCACCGATGATGTGGAAATTGGGGAATTGCTCTATGTCGTATCTGTAGCGGCGGCCAATGTGGTCAACGATATTCGTGAAAATATCCGCAATCTGGTTGGTGGCCGTCTGAGCCACTACGAAAAGCTAATCGACAAATCGGTCGCCCAGGCGTTGGTCGATCTGGAAGCCAAAGCCAAAGCCAAAGGTTACGACGGCGTAATCGGCGTCAAGATCGCCAACCCAACCGTAGTCGAAGGCGGGGTAGAGGTGATTATTTATGGGAATGGCTTTCGGCGGCGGAAAAAGAGCTAATAATCCATCAGTTATCTTCTGGTTTTGAAGATAAGATCAGAACAAACTACTTGCCAGAATGGTCTGCTATCGGCATTTGGAACTCTGAAATACGCTATAATCCTGTTGGTAGTGTTACAAAAGCTGATGCTCAGTTATTAGTTGCTGCGGCAAGAAAGTTACGCAGTGTCTTATGAAAGAGTTTATCAATAAATTTATTGAACTGGAACGCAGAATCAAAAAGCAGAAGGGAGAGTTTACCCTTTTTGCCTTATTTATGCGCGATAACGGCCTAAACAAATGGGATGTTGTGGTCGCTGCGCCTTGGATTGATTCAGATCGCAAAACGGCGCTTGATTATATTTCACAACAACTTCAATTGTCGCTGACGCGAGATGAGGTTCTGCAAATTTCACGAATCGCTTTAATTGATGAAACAAACCCTACACTTGATGAGATCCAACGTACATTGCAACCGAAGCATGGTGTCATTGAAATTATGAATAGTGATTTATTCGGTTTGGAAATTAAGCGCGCCTTTATTATTACTGCACAAAAATTGCCAATGTATACGGAGATGGTTGCGACATAGCGAGGCGCCATACCCATTGTTTTCTCTTGTTTCAGGAGCGGCAATTTGCCGGCTAACATGTCAGTAACCAAAACCCTTTCGATTTTTCTAGTCGTCACCATGCTATGGCTTCAGTTGCCGATCCATGCCTATGCCCAGAACGGCGGCACAGCCGACTACACCTTTGGCGACTGTAGCACGGTCAATCAGGAGCAACTGCGCGCCGAAATTGAGCAGGTCGCCCATGAGGTGCTGACCGGCGACAGTGCGCGCATTAACATTGACGCCATTGTCATGCGCCAGTGGGTCGGGTTGCGGGTCGATGATGCCATCGACCGCGAGGTGCAACGCGCCATTGATACGGTCTATAACAATGAGGGCTACTGGAGTCGCCTCTGGTCGGGTTGGTCGGCGGATAAGGCGGAACAATTTGCCACCCAGGTTGCCAACGGCGCCTTTGGGGCGGAAGGGTTTCACACCACCATTAATGAACTTTCGACCGCCATTGCCCAGGAGATTGCCCGCGAGATCGAGGCCGACTTTGCGCGCGCTGCGTCCGCCGCCTTTCTCTGTATGAAGGCGTATGTGGGTGACAAATATTCCGGCACCCTCTTTAGCGCCTTTGAAACCAAAGTCAGCGCTGAAGTGGAAACAGTGGATGTGCAAGCCACCACCAACGTTGATGTTTCCGCTATTGATGTCCACCAAAAGGCATTAGGCGGCGTCGGTGTGATCATTGTCACCGAGCTGTCGCGGCGCATTGCCATCAAACTGAGCGAGAAGATTGCCCAACGGGTCGCCGGCAAAATTGTCGGGCGGATTATCGGCAAGGCCGGTTCGTCGCTGATTCCGGTTGCCGGCTGGGTGATTGGTCTCGGCTTGATTGTATGGGATCTCTGGGAGGGGGGCAAGGGTGCGCTGCCCCAGATTCAGGACGCGCTGCAAAGCGAAGAGGTGAAAGCCAAGATTCGCCAGGAAGTGGCCGACTCCATCAAAGATGGCCTGCCCGAAGAGGTGTCGATTGTTTCGTTGGAGATAGCCGTCAGTTTGGTCGAGGATTGGAATCGCTTCTGTGACACCAATCGCGCCGTCTGCACATTGGCCGAAGATAATAGCACCTTTCGCGATATTCTGGAATATACGTCGCTCGATCAGGTTGGTACGTTGGTTACGTTGGTCAACACCTTTATTGACAACATCGGGCGCAGTGACCTGGAAAAGGCCATTGATGACGGCCAGTTTGAAAAGCTGCTCATCCTGCCTCCAGAGAGCTTTCCCATCTTAGGCGCGACCAAATCAACGGCGACAACGCTGGCTTGGGCGGAACTGGCCGGCGATCGCTTGCCCAAGGTAGCGGAATATGGGATCTACCAGCAGAAAGCGCCGACAGACTTTACTCCAGAGTCGCTGCGCGCCGTGTTAAATTTGGAGGGCGCAGAGACCGTTGCCAAGGTTCTGCCGCTAACTAGTGAACAGTTAACCCAAGTGGTGACCTTTGCCGATAGCCACTTTTTCCGTCTGGTCAATCGCCTCTCCGCCGAGGAGATCGGTCAACTGGCAACTTATCTGGCAACAAGAACCTCGCCACTCCCGGCCTCTCTAGCAAGCGACCTGGCAAGTGGACAACAAACGGTTGCCGGATTGCTCAATCCAACCGTCGCAGAACCGACAACCCCCGCGGCGACGACGCCGACAAGTGGTATTACTGGTTTGCCGTCAGTTGCGGCGATCTGGCAATTTATCTATGCGAATAGCATTGTAGTAGCCTTTGGTGTGATTCTACTCGCCGCCCTGTTGTTGGCAGTCATCAGTGTGGCTGGTCGGCGTCGCACCGCTGTACAATCATCACCTAGCAAACCGGTTCCATCGCCGAAACCGGCAAACACCAAAGCGCCCAAACGGAAGCGCAAGCCACGCGATGTTTACGACATTTTTCACGATTGAGAATTGCATGGTTTGATGGATGTTCTGCCGGCAAAGATCGAGTACGATCCTACAGCGCAATGAATGCCAATCTGATACACTTAGTAGTTCGCAGTCGCAGAGTCCAAAGTCGGTCGATGGCAATTCCGGCTACGTTGCACTCTACGAACACGAATCTAATACTCGGTTGTCAGCACCTGCTGCCCTTCCGGTTCACCTAAACTTCTTCGCTGGCGAAGATAATTTTCATGGTCGATTCTTTCTACGCAATAATGCGCAAAACAATCTTCGGTTTTGCTACGAGCGTGCCAACGTAGCAAGCCTTGAACTAAAGTTTAGGCCGCTAGCTCAAGTTAGCTGAAGCGAATTGTCTGTCTTTTCGTTAGCTTGAGCTGATTTTGGTTGTTAGCCTGAACTTTGAGCACAAGGCTTTTCCTGGTGACAAGCGAACAGGAAAAGGCGTATTCACTGTAGAAGGAGAGCTTATCATGAAATATTCGCTGGAAAATTCATTGTTGTCCTCATCCATCGGTCTACCCGCCAAGCAGGGGCTGTATGATCCTCGCTTTGAACATGACGCCTGTGGCATTGGTTTTGTCGCCCAGGTCGAAGGGCGGCGTAGCCATCGTGTTTTGCAAATGGGATTGGAAGCGTTGGCCAACCATGCCCACCGTGGCGCTGTGGCCGATGATCGTAAAACCGGTGACGGTGCGGGGATTCTCACCCAACTGCCTTACGAATTTTTTAACCGCGAATTGCGCCGCATGGGCTGTGAGCCGCCCCCTGCCGGTGATCTGGCGGTTGGTCAACTCTACCTGTTCCGTCAGGATGAGGCGGACCGACAACGGGCCAAGCAGGTCATTCATGAAGTTTGTGCTGAATTTCAGCTAGAAGTGCTAACCTTCCGTTCCGTGCCGGTCATTGACACGGCATTGGGGCGTCGCGCCGAAAGCACGCGCCCCTGGATGGAGCAGGTCTTTATCCGGCGCACCCCCGCGGCGTGCGCCGCTGGGGATGAATTTGAACGATTACTCTATCTCGTACGCAAGACGATTGTCAATCGTGCGCAAAGCAGCGGCGTACAGCGTCTCTATATCGCCAGTTTGAGCAACCGCACCATTGTTTACAAAGGGTTGGTACTCGCACAAGAACTAGGCCACTTTTACCCCGACCTGAGTGATGAAGATTTCCAGACAGCGATTACAGTCTTTCACCAGCGCTACAGCACCAATACCCTGCCCGCCTGGGAACTGGCGCAACCTTTCCGGCTGCTCTGTCATAATGGCGAAATCAACACCATTCAAGGCAACGAAAATTGGATGCGCGCCCGCGAACAAGAGTTGGCCCATCCTGTTTGGCAGGGCAACGAAGCGCTGCTTCGTCCCGTCCTCTGGCGCAAGAGCAGCGACAGCGGCAAACTCGATAACGGCCTGGAACTGTTGGTGCGCAGTGGTCGTGACATTCGCCATGCCCTCTTGATGATGATGCCCAAAGCCTGGGAACGCGCCGAAAGTGGCGTCACTGCTGAACGGCGCGCCTTCTATCAATATCACAGCGCGCTCATGGAGCCGTGGGATGGCCCCGCCGCTGTCACTTTCACCGATGGCCGGTTGGTTGGCACCATTTTGGATCGCAATGGTCTACGCCCGGCGCGCTATGTGGTGCTGGACAACGGCTATGTGATCAGCGCCAGTGAAGCCGGCGTTGTCGGCTATGACGAAAGTCGCGTGGTGGAAAAAGGGCGTTTGGGTCCTGGCCAAATTTTTTGTGTAGACACCGCGCGTGGTCTTATCCTCAAAGACGACGAGATCACCCGCCACTTCGCCACCCGTCGCCCCTATGACCGTTGGGTCAAGGAGAATTTGGTGAGCCTAGCGGAACGGGTCACGAATCACGAAGTACGAATTACGAATTGCGAATTACGCAACACGCTTACTCAACGCCAGATCGCCTTTGGCTTTACGAGCGAAGAAGTGGTCGTTGTGCTGCGCCCCATGATCACCGATGCTAAGGAAGCGGTCGGGTCGATGGGTGATGATGCGCCGCCGCCAGGGATGAGCCTATTGCCCCGTCCGCTTTTTCACTATTTTAAGCAGCGCTTTGCCGAGGTGACAAACCCGCCGATTGATCCGCTACGCGAAGAGATGGTGATGAGTTTGCGCATGTTGTTGGGGCAGCGGGCCAATCTATTGACCGAACTCCCGGAAGCGACCCGCTTAATTGAGTTGAAATCGCCCATCCTCAAGCCAGATGAAATCGCCTTATTACGCGCCATGCCGGAGCCAGAATTCCGTGCGGCCACGATTGATGCGCTGTGGACACCCCCCTCCATCTCCTCCCAGCTTGGGGGGAGGGCTGATGACGGTGAGGGAAACGGTGACGCTTTGCAGAAAGCCACGGAAAGACTTTGTCTGGCAGCAGAAGAGGCGGTGCGCGCTGGGGTTCGCTTGTTGATTATCAGTGACAAACAGGCCGATGAAGCGCGCTTGCCCATTCCCTCCTTGCTGGCGATTGGATCTGTGCATCACCACCTGATTCGGCAGGGTATGCGGATGAGCGTCAGCCTCATCGTCGAAAGTGGTGAACCACGCGATGTGCATCACTTTGCGGCGCTTATCGGTTATGGTGCAAATGCCGTTTGTCCCTATCTAATCTACGACACAATTGACGACATGGCGGCGGAAGGTCGGCATCTGGCCGGCATGACGGTGGCACAGGCGCAGAACAACTTTGTCAAAGCGGTGGACAAAGGGCTGCTCAAGGTGATGAGCAAGATGGGCATCAGCACGCTCGACAGCTACTGTGGCGCGCAAATTTTTGAGGCGATTGGCATTGGGCCGGAATTATTAAACTCTGCCTTTGCCGATACGCCAAGTTTGTTGGGCGGCATTAGTTTTGACAGTATCGCCACCGATGTCCTGGCTTGGGCCGATAAAGCATACCCGGCAAAAACACCAAAGGCGTTCAAACTGGAAAGCTGGGGGCTTTTCAAGTCACGCCGCGGCGGCGAGTTGCATGAGTGGAGTCCACAGGTCGTTCATGCGTTACAAGAAGTGGCGCAAGCGTCGTCCGGGGAGGCGGGTCGCGAAAAATATGCCGCTTACCGCAATCTCTTGCGTGAAATGCGGTTAGCACCCCGTCACCTGTTGGATTTCCAGAAGTGGCGACCGTCGATTCCCGTGGAACAGGTTGAATCGGTCGAGCGGATTTTGCGCCGCTTTAGCACCGCAGCCATGAGCCACGGGGCGTTGGGTTCAGAAGCGCACGAGACGTTAGCCATTGCCATGAACCGGCTAGGCGGCATGAGCAACAGCGGCGAAGGGGGCGAAGCCAAAGATCGCTACTTCACCGAGCGCGCCAGCAAGATCAAACAGGTGGCGTCAGGTCGCTTTGGCGTCACGCCCGAATATTTGATGAGCGCTGAAGAGTTGCAAATCAAGATGGCGCAAGGCTCCAAACCCGGCGAAGGCGGTCAGTTGCCGGGCCACAAAGTCACGGCGGAGATTGCGGTATTGCGCCACAGCACACCAGGCGTCGCCCTGATCAGCCCGCCGCCGCACCACGACATTTACAGCATTGAAGACCTGGCGCAACTGATCTATGACCTGAAGACCATCAATCCGTCGGCCAAAATTAGTGTCAAGCTGGTGGCCGAAATGGGTGTTGGCACGATTGCCGCCGGTGTCGCCAAAGGCTATGCCGATGTCATCCATATCAGTGGTCACAGCGGCGGCACCGGCGCCAGCCCGCTAAGCAGCATCAAATCTGTCGGGCTGCCCTGGGAGATCGGTTTGGCCGAAACGCACCAGACGCTGCTGGTCAACGGCATCCGCCACCGCATCCGCCTGCGCACCGACGGCGGGATCGCAACCGGGCGCGATGTCGTAATGGCCGCCATGTTAGGCGCCGATGAATACAGCTTCGGCACCAGCGCGATGATCGCCGAGGGTTGTATTATGGCGCGTGTTTGTCACAAGAATACTTGCCCCGTCGGCGTCGCCACCCAAGACCCGGAATTGCGCCAAAAGTTTGCCGGCACGCCGGAGATGGTCATGAATTTCCTGACCTACGTCGCCGAAGAGGTGCGCCAAGTGCTAGCCGAGTTGGGCTATCGCAGCCTGGATGAAGTCATTGGCCACCCTGAAATGCTGAAGCAAGTGGTTTTTGGGCGCGAGGCCGGTTTTATGGATCTGTTGCCGTTGCTCTATGTGCCGGACACAGGCAGCGCCCGTCGCAATGTGTTGCCCAGCAACGAGTTGCCGACCCAACCCACCATTGGCGATTACATTGTTGAACAGGTGCTGGCGAGTCTGCGTGCGAATCCCGATGCGCCGGTGCGGTTGGCGCACAAAATCAGCAATTCGCAGCGTACGGTTGGCGCCAAGTTAGCCGGTCAACTGGCCCTGCGCTATGGCGACAATGGCTTGCCCGACGGCCAGATCCAAATCACCTTCACCGGTTCCGCCGGTCAGAGCTTCGGCGCCTTTGGGCTGAATGGCCTGAACTTGCGGCTCTATGGCGAAGCGCAAGACTATGTCGGCAAGGGGTTGAGCGGCGGCGAGTTGGTTATCCGCCCCCATGAGGATGCGCGCTTTGTACCCCACCGTAACGTGATCATCGGCAACACGGTGTTGTATGGTGCGACGGGCGGGCGCCTCTTTGCCGCTGGTTGCGCCGGTGAACGCTTTGCGGTGCGCAACAGCGGCGCCACGGCGGTGGTGGAAGGCATTGGCGATCACGGCTGCGAATACATGACCAGCGGCACGGTGGTGGTGTTGGGCGAAACCGGACGCAACTTCGGCGCCGGCATGACTGGTGGTCAAGCGTACATCTACGATCTTGGCGACAACTTTGAAGAGCGGTATAATTCCGAGTTAATTGCGGTGCGCCGTTTGGCGGCTGACGATGACCAGGAACTCAAACAGTTGATCACCCTACATCTGGAAAAGACGGGTTCACAACGGGCGCATGCCATTCTCAATGATTGGGAAACACAGCGTCAACTCTTCTGGTATGTCGCGCCATGCGAAAATGTCGTGGCGATTGAAGCGGCGACGGAAGGGTCGGGTACAGTAGAAACAGAAGAAGAGAAGGTTGCAGCGTAAGGTTTTGTCTCGATGAATCTGTTCGTTACATGGGATCCAAATAAAGCGCGCACAAATCGTCGAAAGCATAAAGTAACTTTTGAAGAGGCAGCAACGGTTTTCTATGATCCGCTTTCAATAACGATTGACGATCCATCACACTCGACCAACGAAGATCGGTTTATTATCATTGGAACGTCAACACAACGCCGGCTCTTAGTCGTTGTTCATACAGATGAAGGAAATCTACTCAGGATCATCAGCGCTAGAGTTGCAGAGCCACCCGAAAGGAGGCGATATGAAGAAGGGTACTATAGTGGAGATTAATGAAAAACAGGCGGACCCAGATCTGTTGCCAGAGTACGACTTTAGCAAGGGAGTTCGGGGCAAATATGTGCAACGATTAGACGCGGGTAGCAATATTGTTGTGTTGGCGCCAGATGTTGCAGAATTTTTTCCTGATTCAGAATCAGTGAATGAAGCATTGCGCACCTTGGTTAGTATTGCACAACGGCAGGTCAAGTCGCCAGCAAAACGAAATCGGACAAACGCTGCCAAAGCAGTTTCGGTAGAATCGCAATAGAATTGAACCCAGTTCGCAATAGCTGCATCAAAAGCCATGACTATAGATTTACAAATTGACTGAGGAGAAGCATTGTGGGAAAGACATTATTTGAAAAAGTCTGGGATGCGCATGTCGTCGCCCAAGATGAGGGGGCGCCGGCGGTATTGTATATTGATGCCCATCTGATCCATGAGGTGACATCACCCCAGGCGTTTGGCATGTTGCGCGAGCGCGGGTTGCCGGTGCGCCGCCCGGATAAAACCTTTGCAACGATGGATCATGCCATCCCGACGCGCATTGGCGTTGGCATTGAATTGTGGCCGAGCGATGCCGCCACCCAGGTACGCACGCTGCGCGAAAATTGTCGGGATTTTGGCGTCACCCTCTGGGACATTGATGGCGATGTGCAAGGCATTGTCCATGTCGTCGGGCCGGAGATGGGTGTGACCCAACCGGGCATGACCATTGTCTGCGGCGACAGCCACACGAGTACACATGGCGCGTTTGGCGCGTTGGCCTTTGGCATCGGCACCAGTGAAGTGGGTCATGTGCTTGCCACCCAATGTCTGTTGCAGATGAAGCCCAAGACCTTTGCCATTAACGTCGAAGGCGAACTAGGCTTTGGCGTGACGGCGAAGGATATTATTCTCGCCATCATCGCCAAAAATGGGGCCGGCGGCGGGGCCGGGTATGTTTTTGAATATCGCGGCAGCGCCATCCGCAACTTGAGCATGGCAAACCGCATGACCATCTGCAACATGAGTATCGAAGGCGGCGCCCGCGCTGGTCTGATTGCGCCGGATGAAACTACTTTTGAGTATATCAAAGGTCGTCCCTACGCTCCCAAAGGCGCCGATTGGGACAAGGCCGTCGCCTACTGGCAAACCCTGGTTACTGATGCCGACGCCACCTTTGATCGCGAATTACATCTGGATGCCAACAAATTGGAGCCGATGGTCACCTATGGAACCAACCCTGGTCAGGGTGTCGGCGTCACCGGACGCATTCCGTTGCCGGAAGAGTTGGAAGATTTGTCCGAGCGGCGCAGCCTGCTCAGTGCGATGGAATACATGGGCTTGAAACCCGGTCAGCCAATGCAAGGGCAGCCGGTGGACGTTGTTTTTATTGGTTCCTGCACCAATAGCCGCATTGAAGACTTGCGCGAAGCTGCAAAGGTGGCGCAAGGGCGCAAGGTAGCCGACAATGTGCAGGCGCTCGTCGTCCCCGGTTCCAAGGCGATCAAGGCGCAGGCCGAAGCCGAAGGGCTGGATCGCATCTTTAGCGAAGCCGGCTTTGAATGGCGCGGGGCCGGATGCAGCATGTGTCTTGCCATGAATGATGACAAGGCCGGCGCGGGCAAATATGTCGCCAGCACCAGCAATCGCAACTTCCAGGGTCGCCAAGGTCCCGGCTCGCGCAGCCTGCTCATGAGTCCAATCATGGCGGCGGCGGCGGCGGTCAATGGCAAGGTTGTGGATGTGCGCGAGATTTTGTAATTTTGGATTTGCGATTTTTGATTTTAGATTTTCGTCCGCTTCGACCAAGTAATCAAAAATCGCAAATCCAAAATTAGAGGGGGTGAACAATGACGGTTGTGCTTGAAAACTTGACCATTCCTGAGCGCGGTCTGTTAGAACTTGATTTCAAACAATCAGTTGAAATCAAGGTGACGGCGGAGGAGGCGCGGCGTAAGGTGAATCGCTGGCTACTGGAATATGTTAGCTATATGATGCACGCTGATCCGCCAGCCCTGGTGGTAGATGGACAACAGGCCGTGTGGCGGGTGCCAGCCATCTTAACCAATTCGCGTGTCGAGGATGTCGGCGTCGCTGGTACAGTTGATGTTAATGTACACACAGGTCAGATGGATGATTCAGAAGCACGCATCAAACAGATTACCTGTTGCGCCTTAGAAATGGTGAAGGATCTACCCCCTTACCAGCCACGGCAAAGCGTGCCGGAGGAATTTATCCCTAAACATTTACCAAGAGCGAAAATGGCGCAACTTCCCGAAGATGATGAGTAAAGGTAAAGTATGCCTGCTGTATTTCTTGAAATAGAGCACGTTCCACAACAAAATGACGGTGAATGTTTGGCGGCTTGCGCCGCAATGATTCTGAACTTCCTTGGGTCCCTGTTGCCTATAAACGATTACTAAGGCTGCTGGAGATCAAAGATGATTTCGGGACGCCATCCTTTAAAATCCGTAACCTGGAACGGCTTGGTGTTCGTGTTATTTATAAACAAGGCAATCTTGAAGCTTTACGTAAGCATCTTCTAGCCGGGCAACCCTGTATTGCCTTTGTCAAAACAGGGGAATTACCCTATTGGAAACGAAGCCTAGATCATGCTATGGTTGTCGCCGGTATGGATGATCGCTATGTCTATCTTAATGATCCCGATTTACCTACAGCGCCGACTAATGTTTCAATAGGAGATTTTGATCTAGCCTGGCTGGAACATGATGAACTATATGCGGTTTTAACCGTTTGAAACTTATCTAACTCTAGAGGATCTAAGAAATGCAACCCTTCAAAACACTCAATGCCACTGCTGCGCCGTTGCGGGCGGAAAATGTCGATACCGATCAAATCATCCCGGCCCGCTTTCTCACAGCGGTGACCAAAGAGGGCATGGGCGACGGTCTCTTTTCCAGTTGGCGCTACAACGCCGACGGCAGCGCCAAGCCCGATTTTGTCTTGAACAAGCCAGAGTTCAAAGAGGCCAAGGTCTTGATCGCCGGGCGCAACTTTGGCAGCGGTTCCAGCCGTGAACATGCCGTCTGGGCGTTGACCGAGTATGGCTTCAAGTCGGTGATCGCCCCTGGCTTTGCCGATATTTTTTACAACAACAGCTTGAAGAATGGTCTCTTGCCGGTGCCGTTGGCCGAGGAGACGGTTAACATGTTGCTTGATCTGGTGGAAGAAGAGCCGGAGACCGAGATTACCATCGATCTCAAAAACCAAACCGTCACCCTGCCTGACGGGCAACAACACCGCTTTGAGATCGATGCCTTCCGCAAGATTTGTTTGCTCGATGGGCTGGATGATCTGGGCTATCTCCAATCCAAAGAAGCCGCCATTGCCGCCCATGAGGCGCAACCGGCCTACTAGGCGTTCGTTTTGTTTGACACAATTCACAGACGGGCGCAGGCTTCTGCGCCCGTCTGTGTTATAATAGTTGCCGTGGATTTGGTATCAGGTAAGGGAGGGTCTGAAGAAAGACGGAAAGCCAGTTGATAATGGATTGGTAGATTATTGTTTTTTAAGCAATGGACGTTTTTTGCCACGAATCAAAGAATCGATAACCCAATTAGCCGAAATAGACCCCGAAATCGCCCAACTGTTCAGGATTTATTATCAAACCAGTAATGCACAAAGCCAAGCGCAATTGGCGGATACGCTCGCCCAACGCATTTTGGGGATTACGGAATTTTTTGAATGGGAATCAGCGCTTGAAGCGGTATAATCAAAAATAAAATTGCATAGAAAGATGTAACCATGAACGCAAAAATCGTAGTTCTAGCCGGTGATGGCATCGGCCCGGAGGTGACGGGTGAAGCCCGCAAGGTGTTGAGCGCCGTTGCCGAAAAGTTCGGCCACCAATTCAACTTTTCCGACCAGATGATGGGCGGGCGGGCGATTGATGAATTGGGCACGAGTTTGCCCGATGCCACCGTGGAAGCATGTAAAACCGCCGATGCCATTCTATTAGGCGCCGTGGGCGGCCCCAAGTGGGATGACCCGAAGGCCAAGGATCGCCCGGAGCGCGGGCTGTTGGCGATCCGCAAGGCGCTCAATCTCTTTGCCAACCTGCGCCCGGTCAAGCTGCACCCGCAACTCTTGAGCGCCAGCACCTTGAAGGAAGAGGTCTTGCAAGGCGTCGATATGTTGGTCATTCGCGAGTTGACCGGCGGTCTCTACTTCGGCCCCAAGAAGGAAGCTGGTGAAGAGGGGTATGAAGCCTTTGACACCGAAGTCTACACCCGCCCGGAAATTGAACGGGTTGTCCGCCTGGCTGCGATGACGGCAATGGGCCGCCGCAAAAAGCTCGCTAGTGTAGACAAGGCGAATGTGATGGCCTCCAGCCGCTTGTGGCGACGGGTAGCAACCGAAGTCCTGGCCGGCTTCCCTGAATTAGAGATCGAGCATGTCCTGGTCGATGCGATGGCGATGCACCTGATCCGCCGCCCTGCCAGCTTTGACGTGATCGTAGCCGGCAACATCTTTGGCGACATTCTCACCGATGAAGCAGCCATGTTGGCCGGGTCGATGGGGATGTTGCCTTCGGCCAGTTTGGGCGATCTCATGAACAGCCAGCAGTTGCCCTTGGGCCTCTATGAACCGATCCACGGCAGCGCCCCCGACATTGCCGGCAAGGGCGTCGCCAATCCCCTGGCAACCATTGTGAGCAGCGCCATGTTGCTGCGGCACAGTCTCGGTTTGGAGCAAGAAGCCGACGCCATTGAAGCTGCCGTCGACGCTGTGCTGAACGAAGGAGTTCGCACGCCTGATATTGCTCACACCGGCAGCGAAGTTGTTGGTACACAGGTCATGGGCGATCTGGTCGTTGAGAAACTTTTGCAGTAGATATTAGATATTGGGTATTGGGTTATTGATCATAGCGCCAATATCTAATATCTAATATCCAATACCTAATATCCAATCACCAAACTCATGATCATCGACCCACAAGACCGTCTACGCTCGACCATCCGCTTCCTTGGCAATCTGCTGGGGGAGACGATTATTGAACAGGAAGGCCAGGCTATTTTTGACCTGGAAGAAGAGATTCGTGATTTAGCCAAACGCTGGCGCAGCGGCGAAGCGGAGGTGTTGATTCAAGCCGAACAACAACTGGTGCCGGCGCTGATTAATGATTTGCCCAAAGCCAACGCTGTCCTCAAAGCCTTTACCACCTATTTCCAGTTGATCAATCTGGCGGAGGAGCAGCAACGCATTCATGTCTTGCGCGAACGGGCCATGCGCGCCCATGAGCAAAATGTACCAATGTCGGAGACGATTGCTCATGGGGTGCAGCGTTTGCGCGAAGAAGGGCTATCCGCACAGGAGGTTCGTTCCTTGTTGAACGACCTTTTTATTATGCCGGTCTTTACGGCCCATCCCACCGAATCTAAACGGCGCACCATTCTGCTCAAACTGAAGGCGATTGCCAGCGATCTGCATGATCTGAATTATCACAGCCTCTTACCCACCGAAGAAGACGCGATTGTCCAGCGCATTCGCGAAAATATCGTCCTACTCTGGCAAAGTGATGAGACGCGCGACCGTCGTCCCACGGTCATGGACGAAGTGCGTGAGGGTCTCTACTATTATGAAGCAACGCTCTTTGGCCTGATCCCGAAGATTTATCAGGAGTTGGAACGGGCGCTGGCTGAGTATTACCCTGGCGAGAGCTTTCAGGTGCCGGTCTTTTTGCGCTATGGTTCGTGGATCGGCGGCGACCGCGACGGCAACCCCTTTGTCACGCTGGAGGTGACCGAGGAAGCGCTGCGTGAGCAAAAAGAGACGATCCTCAAGCAATACAACATTGAAGTCGATGCACTCTATCACCAGCTCAGCCCAGCCTTGACACGCACCAAATTTGACCAAGCGCTGCTCGATAGTATCCAGCAGGACTTTACCCTGGTGCCGCCACAGGAGCGCGAGGTGCTGGAACGTTTCCGACTGGAACCTTACCGCCAGAAGCTGATTATGATGTTCCGGCGGTTACGCGCCACACGCGCCGACAATGAAATTCCCTGGCGCAACCGCGCAACGCCGATGCCGAGCAACCCGCGTGCATACAAAACTGTGCAGGAATTCCTCCACGATCTCTATCTGATTCGTGATAGCCTTTGCGCCAACAAAGGGGAACGACTGGCGCACGGCCGCTTAGAGCGGCTGATCCGCAGCGCCGAAGTCTTTGGCTTTCACCTGGCAACGCTTGACGTTCGGCAACATGCTGAACGCCATCGCACCGCCATAGCCGAGGTGTTACAGCGCTATCAACTCTGTACAGACTACGAAGGCATGAGCGAAGCCGACCGTGTTGCGCTCTTGGAGCGGGAAATTATCAGCGAACGCCCGCTGACAGCACGCCTGGATTTCACGCCGGAGACCAACGCTACCATCGATCTCTTCCGCTTGATCCGGCGGGCACGGGAAGAGGTGGGCAATGAGGCGATCCAGACCTACATCATCAGCATGACGACGCAGGTCAGCAATGTCTTGGAGGTCTTGCTCTTTGCGCGCGACGCCGGTCTCTTTGGCGAAATCAACATTGTCCCACTGTTTGAAACGATTGAAGACCTGTTGGCCGCCAGTCAGATCATGCGGGCGCTTTTGGAGAATCCGGCCTATCAACGCCACTTGGCACAGCGTGGACACCAACAGCAGATCATGATCGGCTACAGCGATTCCAACAAGGATGGCGGCTATCTACGTGCGAACTGGATGCTCTTCCAGGCCCAACGCGAACTGGCGTGCGTCTGTGATGAGTACCAGGTGACGTTAACGCTCTTTCATGGGCGCGGCGGCACATTGGGGCGCGGCGGCGGGCCGGCCAATCGCGCCATTCTGGCCCAACCGCCGGAATCGATCCGGGGGCGCATCAAGATCACAGAGCAGGGCGAAGTGGTCAGCAGCCGCTATGACGATGAAAGCATTGCCCATCGCCATCTGGAGCAGATGGTCAACGCCGTTCTGCTGACCAGCGGTCGCCGGCCCCACTATCCGAAAGAAACCTTGTGGGCCGAAGCGATGGAAACCCTGAGTCAATCGGCTTTTCAGAAGTATCGCAGCCTGGTGCTAAACCCAGCATTTGTGCAATACTTCCAACAGACCACGCCCATCAACCATGTGGACGTACTTAATATCGGATCGCGACCGGCGCGGCGCAAAACGACCACGGCGATCAGCGACTTGCGCGCCATTCCGTGGGTCTTCTCTTGGACGCAGTCGCGTGTGAACTTAACCAGTTGGTATGGTGTCGGCACCGCCATCGAACAGTGGTTAGCCAACCAACCTTCGGCTGAGACTTCGACGATCTCAGTCGAGTCACTCAGTTCGAAGCCAACCAACCAACCAACCAGCCCTCTGGATGAAACACGGTTGGCGATGCTACGGGAGATGTACCAAACGTGGCCCTTCTTCCGCACCATCTTCGATAATGTACAAGTCGGGTTAGCCAAAGCGGACATTGGCATTGCTCAACTTTATGCCACATTGGCCGATCCGGCGCTCCAGGCAACAATCTTCGCCGATTTACGGGCCGAATTTGAACGCACCCGCCAGGCCATTTTACAAATCACCAAGCAGGCCGAGTTACTGGATAATGAAGGCTGGCTCCAACGCAGCATCCGTCTGCGCAACCCTTACGTCGATCCGTTGAATTATATTCAGGTCGAACTGCTCCGCCGCCTACGCACGGATCCCCCCCTCGACGAAAAGGAGCGCTTGCAAGCCGCCGTCTCGCTCTCGGTCAACGGCATTGCCGCCGGCCTGCAAAATGTGGGATAGGTAGACAGGTAGACAGGTAAATAAGACCTATCGACCTGTCTACCTGTCTGCCTGTCTACCTATTTACCAAACAATACCATAGGATTTTCACTGTGACAGATCATCTCGCTTCCATCGACGGCTTATTAATTGATATTGAAGGTGTCTTGATGCACGGGACAGCGGTGATTCCGGGCGCGCATGAGTCTTTACAGACGCTGCGCGCCCGCGGAATTCCCTACCGCTTTATCACTAACACCACCATCTATTGCCGCCATACGCTGGTTGAGCGCTTGCAGGCAATGGGCTTTCCCATCGGCTTGGAGGAACTCTTTACCGCCACCTATGCTGCTGCCCGTTACTTGAAAGAACAGAACGCCCAAAGCTATTATCCCCTGCTCTTGCCCGATGCACAACAGGAATTTGCCGGACTAGATGTCAATGAAGAGAAGCCGGATTTTGTCGTGGTGGGTGATCTGGGCGCGAACTTTACCTTTGCCCGGCTGAATCGCGCCTTGCGGGCGGTTCTCAATGGGGCGCGCTTGATTGCCCTGCACAAAAATCGTACCTGGCGCACGGAAGAAGGGCTGTACATGGATGCCGGCCCCTTTGTCGTCGCCCTGGAATATGCCGCCGAGTTAAAAGCCGAGGTGATGGGCAAACCAAGCCGCACCTATTTCCGCATGGTGTTGGATGATCTGGGCGTTGCACCGGAACGGGTGGCCATGATTGGTGATGACGTTGAAAACGATGTGCGCGGTGCGCAGCTATTGGGTATGAAGGGCTGGCTAGTGAAGACTGGTCGCTTTCGCAAAGAGGATCTAGCCCGCGGCATCTGGCCGGACAAAATCTTTGAAAGCATCACCGAAATTGTTCGCCCCGGATAACCCGTCCCGTTGGGACGATTGAGTTTAGGCAAGGTCTCATCTTTTACCCCTTCTAAACTCAATCGCCCCTACGGGACAAACACGCACAGCAAAGCGCACCACCAGGTACAGCAGATTAAAGTCTAGATGACACATATGCTGTTTTACAACAGCAACGATAGAGGCAAAATTACCATGCACGTTATTCTATATGACACCACCCTACGCGATGGCACGCAGGGGGAAGGTGTTTCCCTGAGTTGTGACGACAAACTTAAAATTGCCCGCCGTCTTGACGAATTCGGCATGGATTATATTGAAGGTGGTTGGCCGGGGTCCAATCCCAAGGATATGGAATTTTTTGAGCGGGCGCAGCAGGAATTACAGTTGAGCCATGCCAAAATTGCGGCCTTTGGCTCCACCTGCAAAGCCGATGTCAAGCCAGCAGATGATCCGCAGATCGGGCTGTTAATTCAAGCAAAGACGCCGGTGATTACCATTTTTGGCAAATCGTGGGATCTGCATGTCAACGAGGTGTTGCGTACAACGCTCGACGAGAATCTGCGTATGATTCGCGAGTCAGTGCGCTATCTCAAGTCCCATGACAAAGAAGTAGTCTACGATGCCGAACATTTCTTCGACGGCTATCGCGCCAATCCCGAATATGCCTTGTCCACGTTGAAAGCGGCGATTATCGGTGGCGCCGACAGTATTACGCTTTGCGACACCAACGGCGGCAGTTTACCCTGGCAGGTGGCCGAAGCGGTTCAAGCCGTGCGCACGGAAGTCTTGGGCATTGAAGAGGGCAAAACAGCTACGCATCACGCGGCGCGCGTCACGCTGGGCATCCACACCCATAACGACAGCGAAACCGGCGTCGCCAACACACTGGAGGCAGTACGCACCGGTTGCAACCATATTCAAGGGACAATTAACGGCTATGGCGAGCGCTGCGGCAATGCCAATCTGATCAGCATCATTCCCAATTTACAATTGAAGATGGGCTATGAACTGGTCGCGCCGGAGAAGTTGAGCCAACTCAAGGAACTGAGCCATTATGTCACCGAACTGGCGAACCTGAACCCCGACACCCACCAGCCCTTTGTCGGCAGCAGTGCCTTTGCCCACAAGGGTGGCACGCATGTCAACGCAGTCGTGAAACATGTCATGAGCTATCAACATGTCGATCCCGCGCTGGTCGGCAATGAGACGCGCGTCCTGGTCAGTGAATTGAGCGGGAAAGATAACATTGCCGTCAAGCGCAAAGAATTTGGCCTGGAAGGGCTGAGCAAAGAAGCCGAGCGCGCCGTGCTGCAACAGATCAAAGAGTTGGAGAGCATTGGCTTTGCCTTTGAAAGCGCCGAAGCCAGCGTTGATCTGCTCCTGCGCCGTCAACGGCCAGAGTACAAAGCGCCCTTTGAATTGATTGACTACACGGCCAATGTCGAACATCGCGCCGGGCGGGGTCTCTTTTCCGAGGCGACGGTGAAGGTAAAGGTCGGCAACGAACTTTTTCATGAGGTGGCCGAGGGGAATGGCCCGGTTAATGCGCTCAATCTGGCGCTGCGGAAGGCGATCCAACAATTTTATCCCCGTCTGAGCGCCGTCAATTTGAAGGACTATAAGGTGCGCATTCTCAACAGCGAAAGCGGCACCGGCGCCGTCGTGCGCGTCTTGATCGACAGCACCGACGGTGAACGCAGTTGGAGCATGGTCGGCGCCAGCACCAATATCATCGAGGCCAGTTGGATTGCGCTTTCGGATGCGATCGAGTATTTCTTGTTGACGGATCGGGAGCGGCAGTAAGGTGGGAAATTGAGAGATAGAGAGATAGAGAGATTGTAACTCAATCTCTCTATCTACCACCCCTACTCCCAACTAGTGATTAGATGGGAGGATCATTATGGAACAAATTGTTGACCTGACCAGCGTTCAGATGCTCATGCGGCTTGGGATTGCGGCGCTCATCGGCGGCATTATCGGCTTTGAGCGGCGGGCGCGCCATAAGCCGATTGGCATTGCCGGTATGATGTTGGTTGCGATCGGCAGCGCCAGCTATATGATGTTGGCCATGCACCTGGCCCGCAACGATCCAGCATCGGTCAGTCGCGCGCTCCAGGGGCTGTTGCAAGGCATCGGCTTTTTGGGCGGTGCGGTGATCTTTAAAACCGGCACCACGGTGCAAGGCATCAAAACCGCTGCCGCTATCTGGATTACCGGTGCGATTGGGTTGGCGATTGGCACCTGGTTCTGGGTGCTAGGGGTGATTGTCGGCCTCGCCACCGCGCTGATTCTCTATGTCACTGATGATCTGCTGGCAGAAAAACAACAGCCGCCGGAAGCTGATAATACGACACCCAGTGTGCCAAGTCAGCAGGCAACACTGGATAAAAAAGCGGACGACAAGAGACCGTGATAGCTCAAGTTGCTAGAAAAAGGCGGGCGACCGGATAACGAAAGCCGGGCAGGAGATCTTCGCCGTCTAAAACACCACCAAATTGCACAAGTTCCTGGCTGCCATCCGGGCGATAGATATAAACGTGTTCGGTCTGCGGGTCAACCACCCACACCAGACGGGCGCCATAGCGCAACCAGAAATAAGCTTTATCGATTACGGCGGCGAATGGATCATTGGGTGATCGTACTTCAACAGCCAGATCGGGTGGACCGAGAAAATACGATGTTGTCGATTGGGCTAACGGCAAGCGCGCTTTACATACTTTGCATATATGACTCTCCTATCCGTCCCAAGCTTGATCGTGGACAGAATCGATGATAGTATACCATACACCAATTCACCATTCAATCTAGAGGAGAAACCAATGACGGTGGCAACCCTAAACGGCACACTGAACAAGTACAGCCGGATGTTAACGCAAACCCGCTCCCAAGTGGGATCGCAGGCCATGCTTTATGGCATCGGTCTAACCGACGAAGATCTGAAAAAACCGCAGGTCGGCATTGCCAGCATGGGCTGGGAGGGCAACACCTGCAATATGCACCTCAATGACCTGGCCAAAGAGGTGAAAGCCGGCATGGGCGACGCCGGCATCGTCGGTCTGATCTTCCACACCATCGGCGTCAGCGACGGCATTTCGATGGGCACGGAAGGAATGAAATGTTCGCTGGTCTCGCGCGACATTATCGCCGATTCCATCGAAACGGTCATGCGCGCCCAATGGTATGACGGCAATGTCTCGATCCCCGGCTGTGACAAGAATATGCCCGGCACCTTGATGGCCGCTGGTCGTCTCAACCGCCCGACGATTATTGTCTATGGCGGCACCATCCGCCCCGGTCACCTGGGCGACAAGAAGCTCGACATTGTCTCGGCCTTTGAAGCCTATGGCCAATGGCTGGCGAAACAGATCAGCGAACAGGAATTGAAAGCGGTGCTGCAAAATGCCTGTCCCGGCGCCGGCGCCTGTGGCGGCATGTATACGGCCAACACGATGGCGTCGGTGATCGAGTCCATCGGCATGAGCCTGCCCTATAGCTCGTCGATCCCGGCCACGGCCAAAGAGAAGATCGACGAATGCCATCAGGTTGGCGCGGCCATGGCTCATCTGCTGGCGCATGACATTAAGCCGCTTGACATTATGACGCGCAAAGCCTTTGAGAATGCCATCACGGTGGCGGTGGCGCTGGGCGGCTCGACCAACGTGGTGCTGCATCTGCTGGCCGTGGCCCATGCCTGTGACGTGCCATTGACCATTGATGATTTCCAGGCCATCTCCAACCGCACCCCCCTGCTGGCCGATCTCAAGCCGAGCGGACGATACGTCATGGAAGAACTATACGAAGTTGGCGGCGTGCCGGCAGTGCAAAAGCTGCTCCTGCGCGAAGGGCTGCTCCACGGCGACTGCTTGACTGTTACCGGCAAAACAGTGGCTGAAAACCTGGAAAACCTACCCGACCTGAAAGAGGGCCAGACCATCATCTGCCCCCTTTCCAAGCCGCTCAAGGAGACGGGGCACCTGCAGATTCTCTATGGCAATCTCGCCAGCGATGGCTCCGTCGCCAAGATCACCGGCAAGGAAGGCACGCGCTTCTCTGGCCCGGCCAAGGTCTTTGACTCCGAAGAAGCGACGCTGGAAGGCTTGCAGCAGGGCAAAGTGACCCACGGCGATGTGATCGTCATCCGCTACGAAGGCCCCAAGGGCGGCCCTGGCATGCGCGAAATGCTCTCGATCACCGGCGCCATCATGGGTGCGGGGCTGGGCAAGAGCGTGGCGCTCATCACCGATGGGCGCTTCTCCGGCGGCACCCACGGCTTTGTTGTCGGCCACATTGCACCGGAAGCCTATGACGGTGGCGGCATCGCCTTGGTGCGCGACGGCGATGTGATCACGATTGACGCCGAGAACAACACCTTGTCGATGGATGTCAGCGACGCCGAACTCCAACAGCGGCGCGCCGCCTGGCAAGCGCCGGCGCCCAAGTTCACGAAAGGCGTTCTCTACAAGTATATGAAGACCGTTTCGTCGGCGTCGCTGGGGTGTGTGACAGACGCAATGGCGTAACGTGCTGCGTGATTCGTGTTGCGTGAAGTAAAAGACAGGCTCCGGTTTCACCCCGGAGCCTGTCTTTTTATGTTGAAATGAGGGCATACTTGTGGTAAACTTGCGATAGAACTTTTGTTTGCAAAGGAGCACGCCATGATTACCTCACCTTTTCCTGGTATGGATCCCTATTTGGAGTCGCCTGAGATTTGGCACACGCTCCACACACGGTTGATTACGAATCTAGCAGATCAACTGACTGCGAAACTTGCACCGACCTACATTGCTGATTTTGAAACAGATATTGTAATTGATTTTGTTGATACAGGCAGCAACGGCGGCACGAATGGTGGCAGAAAGGAAAGTAGACCCGTTCTATCGCCGGATGTAGCCGTTCGTAAACCAGCCAACACAGTGACAGAACTTGCCGCCACAGGAGCAGTGGTTGTGGCGCCTTTGCAATTGCGCATCCCCATGCCGGTCGAGCGGCGTCTGTCGCGCGTGAAAATCATTCATCGCGAACGGGAAGTTTTGGTTGCTGTGATTGAATTGCTCTCCCCTGTCAATAAGCGCGCCGGTGAAAAGCGAGAAAAGTATCTCGAAAAACGTGCCAAATATCTCGAATCTTCGGTCCATTTTATCGAAATTGATTTACTAAGGCGGTGGAAGCGAATGCCGTTAGCGGGGAAATTACCGACCTGCGATTACCTTATTGTGGTTAGTGACGCAAGTAAACGACCAGATGTTGATGTTTGGCCCCTAAGCGTGCGCAATCCCTTTCCATTGATCCCGATCCCCCTGTTACATCCCGATCCACCAGTAATGGCCGATCTTGGGGAAGCCCTACGCATCGCTTATGCCCGTGCGCGCTACGATCTACAAATTGATTACAACCAGCCACCCAAACCCGCGCTATCACCGGACGATGCAGAGTGGGCAGTAGAATTGATTACACACTGGGCTGATATGGAGCGGTAATTAATGAGCCAGTTATTGAGCAACACCACCGTTCAGGAAATTTAACTGGAATTGATAAAATGCAATTCATTTGATAATTGAGAGAGATGGAGAACAGGTTTTGACAAAAGCTGCGCCTAATTATGATGATTTCTTTACACAATTACATGTAGATAAAACCTTAGTTGGGGACTTTTTCATAATTTTTGCACGCTTCGAATATGCTCTAAAACGTGCAGGATTCACTAATGGAAGTGCCGATGGTGTATCACCCGACTGGATGAAATTTGCCTCTAGTTTAAAGGAAGATTTTAATCCAAACAAAAGCAACGATTTGCAGGACGCTGTAGCATACCTGGATACCTATCCTCCTAAAAAGCAAGTTCTGGCTGGCAAGGTGTTATCTTGGCAAGATAACGTTAAGCAGGATAATGAGCCAACACTTATTTGGATGATCAGATTAATAAAAACAGTGCGCAACAACTTATTCCACGGTGGGAAATTCTCCTATGGAGAAATTAGAGATCCTTCAAGGAACGCTCTCTTGTTAGAGAGCGCTCTTACAATCCTATATGAATGCCTAGATTTATCGGAAAAGAAACACTTGGATGTAAAGAGTTACTTTTCCGATTATATGGCATAGTTCATTTTAGTACTTCCTTGTTGTTCCAACCAAGGACGATCTGGCCTTTTTCCTAGTTGTTACGCTCTCTAATAACACAACTTGGCATTCGCCTCAGTTTGTTCACTCCTCCCCCACCTCCGGCACCACTACCCGCAACAGTGTACTCGGCTCCTCGGCGATCACCTGAAATTCGCCCAGGTCCGCCGGCAGTAACGCCCAGTTCACGCCAGTTAACGTCACCGGTTCACCGGACCATTCGATGGTAGCCCGACCTTCCAACACCGCCCACAGTTCAAAAGTCGCGCCGTCGCAGAGGCCGAAGAAGGCGTTGTCCGGCGGTAGGTGGATGCGTTCGGTTTCAAAGTAGGGACAGGCGGCCAGTTGCTCGACCAGCAGGTTGTCCTCTTTGATCAAGGTGCGCGGCTGGACTAGGCCCGGCGCCACCATGCCAAAATCGAGTACTGCTAGCGCCTGCTCCTTGTGAATCGGGCGGGGGCGGCCCCAATCGTAGATGCGGTAGGTGGTGTCACTGTTCTGCTGGATCTCGGCGACGATAATGCCAGGGCCGAGGGCGTGAATGGCGCCTGCCGGCACAAAAACCACATCCCCTTTTTGCACGGGCACGCGATGGAGCGGATCAGCCGCCGTGCCCTTGTCAATCGCCTGGGCGTAGGCTTCACGGGTGACGCCGGGTTTGAACCCATAGATGATCTCAGCGCCCGGTTCTGCTTCCAGCACGATCCACATTTCGGTTTTGCCAAACTCGTTTTCGTGGGCCAGACCATAGTCATCATCGGGATGCACCTGCACCGACAGCCACCGATTGGCGTCGAGCAGCTTGATCAGCAGCGGGAATTTGCCCAATTCCAACGCCCCTTCATTGTTGCTACCCACCAGCGCTTCGCCCCAAAGATCCATCACCTCGGCCAGGGTTTTGCCTTGGAGCGGCCCGGCATTCACGACACTGGAGCCATTGGGGTGCGCCGCCACGTCCCAACTTTCCGCCACAATGCCTTCCGGCAGGACACGACCTAGCTTCTCTGCCAGCCGGCGCCCACCCCAGACATAATCTTTGAACACTGGATCAAAGGTCAATGGATAAAGTTCATGCGTTGCCATATAAGTAAAGTCCTATCGCTATCTTTCGGGCGAATATGGTTTGTAAAAGAAACGCTTTCGTCCCGTAGGGACGGTTGAGTTTAGAGCGGAGGTTTATCATCTTCGGTCCTAAACTCATGCGTCCCTACGGGACGGGGTGAGGTTAGCGTTTGGCTTTGGGTCGTTTTTGCTGTCGTTCACGGGGATCGGTTACGGACAAATTGGTGCGCTCGGTTGGGGGCGCTTTGACAATGGTTTTGGGCGTCTTGTCGGCATCTGCACCGGCAGTTTTCGCCAGACGGCTGCGCATTCCTAGCCAACGTGTCCAGAAGCTACCGGGGGACACACCGGCTAGATCCGGGGCCGGTTCAGGGAAGGGGGGTAGATCGAGCATCTTGCGCCAGGCATAGGCGCCCAACAATTTAATCGTGGCGACCACCGGCGCGGCTAGGACAGCGCCCAATACACCGGCCAGCGACGCGCCCATGATGACGCTGATCATCACCAATAACGGATGTAGATCCAGCGCATCCCCGACAATGCGCGGCACGAGGAGATTGTTTTCCAAGCCCTGAATCAACCCCATAACCACGGCGATCAAGATGGCGTATTGGTATGACGGCAGCCCCCACATGGTATCACCTTGAAAGAGGGCAACCAGGATGGCCGCGCCGGAGCCGATCAACGGCCCAACGATTGGCAAAAATTCGAGGATGCCGGACAAGACGCCCAACCCCAGCGCATAGCGGACGCCCAGCATCGAGAGCGTCACGCTGACAATAAAGCCGATCACCAGGGCGAGAATCACCTGTCCGCGCAAATAGGCATCCCAGATGCGGGCAAAGTCGGCGAGTAGGCGTTCCGCGTCTTGCCGATAGCCGGGTTGATGGGCCAGGTTGCTAATTCCTTCCCACAATTTAGGCGCATCTTTAACCAGGTAAATCGAAACCACGATCACCAAAAAGATCACCCCCAGCGTGCTGATCGTGGCCTGCGCCACTTGCGCCACCCACGAACCGCTCTGGCTAAAGATGGGACGGATCAGATTAACCGCCTGTTGTGCCAGTTCTTGCAGGTTGATCCAACTTGGTAACGTTGCCGGGCTAAAGGTGTAGGGACCAATGGCGAAGGTGCGCTCAGAAAACAAGTGGATCTGTTCTTGCACCAGGGTTGCGGCATCGGTGAAGGAATCGGGCAAGAATTCGGTGGTCAAGCTCGATGCTTGCTCAACGGCAAGAAAGCCAAGCCCCACGCCACCACCAACGGCAATCAACAGCAAGAGGACATAGACAATCCCGACCGCCGTCCCGCGCGTAACGTTGAGACGCGCCGTTGCCAAATTCACTAAGGGATTCAGCAGGTAGGCGACGATAGCGGCCAGGACCAACGTAGGGATCAGGGATTGGAAACGCCAAATGACGAGGACGATCAACAGGAGTGTAGTGACAGCAACAATAACTTTGATCGACAAGCTCCAAGGAGGCGAGTCATGGCTGAGCGACGGACGCGCGCCAGCCGCTGTTGTTGATTCAAGTTGTCGCTTCTCAGTCAAGGTAAGCCCCTTCTATGGTTTCAATCATCTGCTGCGGCAAAGAACACCGGTGTTTGTATAGCATCAGTCGCTTCTGAAACTTGTTGTGTACCGCTGCTCACCGTCAGATGAGCGCCAGCAGCGGTTGTTCGGCCAGCGTGGCGCAAAAAGAAAACCCGTAACCGTGTATGCCCGTTGTGCAGCCATTGCGATTGCTCCTGACCGTCCAGGTAGGCAATATCAACCTGCACGGAGGGCATCAACCGTTGCGCCACGACCGGCCAGGGCAGTTGCTCATACGCAGCAAGCGCTGTCTGCCAGCTTGTCGTTGTGTGTTGTGCACCGATCTGTAAGCTACGCCCACCCCACGCCCCTTGTCCACTGTCGTATCCTGCAAATTTTACCACCCAGGTGTCCTTGTCGGCCAAAATGGCAGGGGCAGTTTCAGGTGTTAGTAAGATTGTTTCGGGAATACAGCGATCCAGCACCGTCAAGGCTGTGACGTTCTCTCTTGCAATACGTTGGCGCACCAGAGGAAGTTGCAGCGCCGCCATTACAACTTTGCTGTCAAGCATAAAGTGAGCAGGATTGAGCAAGGTGGCGCCTTGCGCTTGCCAGCGGGAAAAGTAGGCCAGATGGTCGGGCGCAAAGCAGTCGAAATAGCCAAAGCGAAAAACAACGGCATCACCGACACTATCCGGCCAGGGGTCATCCGGGGAGTAGACAAAGGGCGCCAGATCACGCCAAGCGGGGCGGTCAGTTAGGCTTTCCTGCCAACCCGGGGTTTTCTGCTTCACACCAAAGATGGGCGGTTGCCAGCGTTGACCAGCAGCAATCTCGGCCGCCAGTTGCTGGACAGGGCGATCATAGAGAACCCGTCCTTGCGCCCCCACCGCCGCCAGCGCCCGACAAAAGGCCAACTGTTCCAGCAGAAACTCACTCCACTGGTGTGTGCCGACAAAGAGCAGGGTGCGACCGTTCAGGTAATCGGCAAAGGCGCGCACAAGGTCAGGCTGGAGGCCATAGCCAACTTGCATGGCATGGGCAAAGCCATGCGCCGACGGGCAGATCTCCAACTCGGTGACAACCAGGCGGTAGTGCTGCGTGCCAGTGGCGTCTTGCTCAACCACCAACTGAAAATCAGGTCGCAAACTCTCGACCCGACCACCACTCATGATGCGGGGAATGTGGACCGGGACTTTGTAATCAAGCAGGTGGTTGAGACCGACAGCCGCGCCTTCCGCTGTGCCATACAGAGCGGCGACAAGATCAAGAAAGCCCAAAAGCGCCGGGCCAATCGCCTGCAACTGGTCAGCACAAGCGGGCGGCAAGCGAAAAGGTTCAACCGCCGGCAACCACCAAGCGCCCTCAATGCCGGCAAAGCCGATGCCGGTGGCGGCCATACGAGCGCGTAGCGAACTCATAACTTTTTCAGACCGGCCATTGAGGCCGATAGCTTCTTGATGCCAACGCCAGGAAAGGCGACGGTCACTTCTTCGTCATCGCGCGTCAACTGACTCTCGATCACCGTGCCAACGCCAAACTTGGCATGTTGGACACTGTCCCGGCGGTTAAATTGCGGCTTGCGGTCGGTGCTGCCAGCTTTCTGGCCTTCCGGTCGGGCGGATGGGCGGGTAATGGGTTGATTTTCACGTTGATTTTCGCGTTGATTTTCACTGGGTGACCAGTAATTTTGTTTAGCACCTGGTTTACTCGCGTCACTTTGGCGATCAGCGCCGCTACGGCCACCGCTACCACTCTGGCTCGACCAGTTGTAGGCATTGCGTTGCCCACTTGGGCGGCTGCTTTGGCGGTTGCGCCGGTTGTCAAAGTCGTCGTCATCATCGCTGTCGCCCCAGGTGGTGGTGCGTTCATAGGAGGCGCGACGACGCTCCTGGCGGTTGACCATGCCGGCCAGCAGATCCGCCGGGATCTCTTCCAGAAAACGGCTGGGCGCTTGCGTCTCGCTGCTGCCCCAAACCGTGCGCCGGTAGGCATGGACAAGATAGAGCCGCCGTTTGGCGCGCGTAATGCCGACATAGCAGAGGCGACGCTCTTCGGCCATGTCTTCCGGGTCGTTGCTCTCCATACTCCGACTGTGGGGGAGGATACCCTCTTCCAACCCAACCATAAAGACAATGGGAAATTCCAGCCCCTTGGCGGTGTGCAGGGTCAGGAGGGTGACGGCGCCGCCCCCTTCCTCCACCTGATCTTGATCACTGACCAGGCTCACCTCTTGTAAGAAAAGGCTGATGGGTGTCTGGCCTTCTTCCAGCGCCGGCATACCGGGCATATACTGGGCCGCCACACCATATAACTCCTGCAAGTTGGCAAAACGATCCTCGCCTTCATCGCTGCCATCGCGCAGGGCATCGACATAGCCCGCATCGCGCATGATGAGATCAAGCAGATCGGCCACATGTTCATAGCGGTTGGCGTCGCGCAGGGTGATCCAGCTTTCCAGCAGCCGGGTGAAGTCGGTCAGGGCGTTCTTGGCGCGTGAACCGAGGTCCGGGGTTTTATAGGCTGCTGCCGGCAACTGTTGACCGATAGCCTGACTCACCAGATCAGGGCCGTGGCGCAAAATGAGCAGCGCTGTGTATTCACTTACCTTCATGGCCGCCGCCCACTCTTTGAGCGCGGCATAGGTTTTGGTGCCAATGCCCCGCGATGGCTCGTTGATAATGCGATCCATGGCAATGGTGTCGGTGGGGTTATGCACTAGGCGCAGGTAGGAGAGGGCGTCTTTGATCTCTTTGCGTTCATAGAAACGGGTGGCGCCGACCAACTTGTGCTTGATCTGGCGGCGGACAAAGACCTCTTCCAGGGCGCGACTTTGGGCATTGGTGCGATACATGACGGCAAAATCGCCCAGCCCCAACCTGGCGTCTTTGCCCATCAGACGCTCGATCTCGTCGCAGACGTAGGCCGCCTCTTCAATTTCGTTGTAGGCTTCGTAAACGACAACGCCATTTTCGCCCAGGCCATTCTCGGTGTGTAACTGCTTGGTTGTCCGGTTACGGTTGTTACTAATCACTGAGTTAGCGACATCGAGAATCGTCTGGGTGCTGCGGTAGTTTTGTTCCAACAAGATGACGACGGCGTCGGGATAGTTTTGTTTGAAGCGAAGTACATTCTGATAATCTGCGCCGCGCCATCGGTAAATTGACTGGTCATCGTCGCCTACGACAAATAAATTACGCTGTCCCCCTGGTGCATTTGCTATTTGGTGAACCAACTCATACTGCACTTTGTTGGTATCCTGAAACTCATCCACCATCAGATAGGGCCACTTTTTCTGGTACTTGTCGAGCAGATCGGGCCGTTGGCGGAAGAGCAGTACACTTTTCAGCAACAGGTCGTCAAAGTCCATGGCGTTGTTGGTGAGCAGCGCCTCTTGGTAACGGGTGTAGACACGACCGGCGATCTCTTCAAAGTAGGAGTTGGCGCGATACTCCTGCGGCGTGATCATCTCGTTCTTCTGGCTGCTAATGCGCGATTGGATGGCGTTGGGGCTGTAGCGCTTCTCGTCCAGGTTGAGTTCACGCATGATGTTGCGGATGAGCGATAGTTGATCCGCGCTGTCATAGATCACCCAGTTGCGGTCATAGTTGATCGCCTCGGTTTCGACACGCAAGATGCGGGCGCAGATGCTGTGAAAGGTGCCAATGGTCAAGCCGCCCAGGCGGGAACGGGGTTCGCCGACAACAGGCGGACCAAACTTTTCTTCGAGCAGCTTTTCTACCCGTTCGCGCATTTCGCGGGCGGCTTTGTTAGTAAAAGTGACGGCCAGAATGTTCCACGGCGCGATCCCCATTACTTCGATGAGATAGGCGATCCGGCGCGTAAGGACGCCAGTCTTCCCCGAACCGGGGCCGGCCAGCACCAACACCGGCCCGTTTACAGTCTGCACTGCCTGGGCCTGTTGAGGATTGAGATTGGTCAATAGAGCAGATGGATTTTTGAGCATGATCGGTTTCGTTAAAAAGTCGCCCCTACGCTGTCCGCTCATCGCCGGTCCGTGACCGGCGATGAGCGGACAAGGGCCGGCGCCGACTCGAAAATTTGTTCATGCCCATGTTACTACAAAGCAGTGATTCATCAAAGATTGCGCAGATTACGCAGATAATACATAATTGTCCATCACTTTCGCCACGACTTGCCATAGATCAGCTTCTTCCGCCGCGTTGACAGCCGCGGCCAGCGGCGCTGTGGCGAGATGCGATTGGGCAGCGACAAGGAGATCCGCTGCTTTGGTGCGAATTTCGTCTTCGGTAGCGGGGTGCTGGTGCACAAGGGTCGCAAAGCGGGCGGCAGTGGGCCAATCATCGCGCAGACGGTAGATCTGCGCCAGACAGAGCAGACCGGCAAGACCGAGGGGGGGATTGCGGATTTTGTAGGCCAGGTGTAGCACTTCTTGCAGGTGAGTGGCAGCGGCGTCGAGTTGTTCGAGATCCAGCAAGGTGGCGCAGAGGTTACGCAACGAGAGGCCCACCCCTAATTCGTAGCCGATCTTACGCTGGATAGCGATGCTCTCGGTAAAGATGGCGACGGCGTCTTCAAAGCGCCCCTGCTTTTGCGCCACCAACCCCAGATTGCTCAGCGCCAGGGCCGTGTCATATTGGTGGCCGAGATCTTGGTTGATATTTAGACTACCTTGATAGAAACGCTGGGCAGCATCATAGTCGCCGGCAAAGTAGGCCATGATGCCCAAGTTGTTAAGCGCTTTGGCAATGCCCAGTTGGTCTTCCGCAGCTTCGCTGAGAGCCAGACTATCACGGAAAAGTTGTTGCGCTTCGTCATGACGCCCACGCACACCACAAACAATGCCCAAAAGATTATAGGCCCGACTCAACAGTTGGCGATCCCCGTGCGTGCGACAAAGGGTAATGCTTTCGGTTAAACAGCGCTCGGCTTCTTCATAGTCGCCGGCAATGCGGGCAATTTCACCTAGACAATTCAGACAGTAACTGGTCGCAGCCAGCTCACCCAAGGCTTGCAGTTTGGCATAGGTCTCCTGCAAGAGTTGACGGGCACTGCTATATTTGGCTAGACGCTGGGCGAAAAAACCCAACCGTGCCTGTAGACGCCCTTGTAAACGCTGTTGTTGCTCACCGTCGGCATGGACGAAGGCTGTGACCGCTTCCTGGAAGACCGCCTCGCCTTCGTGAAACCAACCGCACAATTCATGAACATCGGCCAGCGTGTCGAGCGCGGCGGTGATGGCGGGTAGATGTTGCTGTTGCAGGGCGCGACGCCAGGCGGCCCGTACATTCTCCAACTCGGCCAGGATCTCACCCAAGACCCGCTTTTGCGCTTTACGATGCAACTGCCCCCGTTGTTGTTGGAGCCAGGTGGTGTAATAACTGAAATGGCGCTGGGCGACCCCTTCCGCAGCAAAGGGCTGGGCGTTTAAGCCTTCGGCAGCAAACTGACGCACCAACTCATGCATACTAAAGCGACCGGCGCTGTCGCTGCGCAACAGGGATTTGTCCACCAGCGCCATCAAGATGGGCAACGGGGCCTCGGCCACAGCTTTGGCTGCCTCGCGCCGAAAGCCGCCGCGAAAGATTGCCAGCCGCTCCATTACCGCCCGCTCTTCGTCGCTGAGTAACGACCAGGAGTAATCAAAGAGGGCGCGTACACTGCGGTGGCGGGCCGGCAGATCACGCTGGGTGGCAGTGAGCGTGGTCAGGCTCTGCTCCAATTCGGCCACAATCTCCTGGCAGGGCAGATGGCGTAACCAGGTGGCCGCCAGTTCCAGTGCCAGTGGCAAACCTTCGACCAGGCTACAGATCCGGGCAACGGCGCCCTTGTTCACTTCATCCAAGACAAAACCGCTGTTCACCCGTCGCGCACACTCGACAAAGAGTTGGACAGCGCTATAGTCGGCCATCTGGTGGAGAGGCGCATCTTGGTCGTAGAGCAACCCGGTCACTTCCAACAGCCATTCGCCCTGGACATTCAGCCGCTCGCGCGAGGTAGTCAGAATCTTGACCCCCGGCGCTTGAACCAACAGGAGTGTCACTTGGGCTGCGCCAGTAACAAGATGTTCAAAATTATCCAAAACCAACAAGAGCCGCTTATCAGCTAGATAGCGCGCCAATTGTTGCAACGGCTCTTCATCGCGGCGATAGAGCGTAAATTGCACCACGCCCGCAATGGTCATCGCCAGCCGGTCGGCCGTCACCACATCGGCCAGGGGGACGAAGAAGACGCCATCCGGGAATTTTAGATCCTTCCAGGAGAAGCTTTGGCTTTTGGCTTTTGGCTTTTGGCTTGCTCGTGATTCCGGCGAGTCGAAAAGCGAAAAGCCAAAATCTAAAGTCTTCTGTGCAGCGGCCAAGGCCAGGCGCGTTTTACCAATGCCGCCGGGGCCGACCAGGGTGAGCAGGCGACAGCCAGGGTCATTCAACAAGGTATGGATCTGGATCAATTCATGCTCGCGACCGATAAAAGGGGTGATGGGGGTTGGCAAAGCAGCGGCTGACGGTGTCGTTGCCGTGGTTACTGGCTGAGGTGGTGGGGCAACAGTCGCGGTGATGGTGGTGATATGACTTGGCGAATGGCCCACGGCAGACGAAGGGGACGCGGCGGGTAACAGAGAGTGCGGCACTGTGGCCGACGGGGACGCGCTCGGCACTGTTGCGGTAAAGGAGGGAAGGCGCTTGTCGCGAATCGCCGCATGGAGCGCCGTGGTAGCCTCATCCGGCGGAACGCCTATCTCCTGGGCCAGCAGTTGCACACATTCCTGATATTGACGCAACGCCAGTGCTTGTTGTCCGGTCAGACTATAGAGCGTCATCAACTGGCGGTGGGCCGCTTCATTTGCCGGATCGAGTTTCAAGAGTTGACGACCATAGGCAATGGCTTGCAGGTAATTCTGCGCCTGCTGTAAGTGGTCGACCAGCGTGGTTAAGAGTGCGCTTTGGGCATGGTGCAACGCGGCCCGCTCCATCAATTGCCACTGTTCAAACTCCGGGCTGTCATCCATCGTAAAGCCGGCCAACAACTCACCTTGGTAGAGATCAGCAGCGGCGATCATGGTGGCCACCCGGTTCTCTTCCGGTTGGGTGGCCAGGGCGCGCAGCCTTTGTTGGTAGATCTGCACATCCACCCACGGCTCAGCCTGCCACTGTAGACCAATGCGATCCCCTTCAATCAGCAGCCACTCTTTCCCTAACAGTTTATTCAGATGCCAGAGAGTCTGGCGTAAATAGGTGTAGGCATCTTTGGGCGCGTCGCTGGGCCAGAGGAGGGTGGCAACGGCGTCGCGCGTCGAGGGCTGGCCATTGATCGCCAGATAGGCCAGCAGGCCAAGTACCTTGGTGCGGCGAATATGAATTTCAGCGCCATTGAGCAGAATCGTTGGTGAACCAAGAAAAGAGAGGTTGAGACGGGTCAAATCAATGCTCCCATTGAAATGAAATAATTAATGCCGGAATATTCTATCACATAGCCGATGGAATACCAATGTCGATCAACACCGCCCACCATTCTACTGTTCTGTTACACAAATTCTGATCGACAAGGCGTGCGCACTAGGACGTGCGCACGGGCAGGCGCCCATTAGATGCACACTGCTCAAAACTTATTTGATGAAATAATAACGAGGATTTACAAAATCGTTAGCTAGCAACAAGAATTATATAGCTGGAGACGCGTCTTACACTCAACGAAGACGCATTTGCCAAAAACGGAGACGCGATAGAGCAAAAACGGAGACGCGACTTGCCAAAAACGGAGACGTTCGGGAGACGCGGCGTTGTTATCCTGAGATTAGCCGACGCCATTACAACGAATAAGCGCAGACAACGCAACGGCACAAAGACAAGGCCGGTCGCACCAACCGGTTTCAACCATCACCATCTTACCCAAAAGGAGACTTTGTATGACAAAGCTTTATGTCCTGATCAGCACCCTTATTCTGGCCGCCATGCTCTATGGTTCCGGGCTGTTTCAACAAGTGGAACAGATTGCCTCGCTCAACTGGACTGGTTGTAAGCAAAATCAGTGTACAGATGTCAGTTGGAGTAGTGATGTTAGTTGGAGTAGCGATGTCAGTTGGAGTAGCGATGTTAGTTGGAGTAGCGATGTTAGTTGGAGCAGTGATGTTAGTTGGAGCAGTGATGTTAGTTGGAGTAGCGTGAGCTGGAACACAGACATCGCAGCGTTCACCCGGTAAAGCAGTGAATCGTAACCCGGTTATCAACATCGCAAAGGATGCTAATCAAAGAACTGGCAGAGTGCGCAGATTTTTCCCTCTCCAATCTGCCCATTCTGCCAGTTCTTTTTTCAAGACAGAAGCACAAAGGTAAGGAGCCGCATGTTCAAAGCGAATTGGCGAACGCTGCTGACGATGTTTTTTTTGAGCGCTGTTTGGTTTGGGATTGGGTGGCAAGCACACGCCAACGTAGCGCCCGCCACACTGCCCCCCCAAGTGGCGCGCATTGCCAAAGCCGGGCAACTGCTTTTGACCCGCGCCTATCCCAGCGCCCAATTTCAGGCCGATGAACTGGCCGATGCCGCAATTCGCGGCATGTTGCGCTTTACCGAAGATCGCTACGCCGCCCTCTATACCGGCCCGGCGCAGGAACGCTATGCTGCCGACTTTGCCGGTGAAACCGGCGCCCCCGGACTTTGGTACAACTATCAAGATGGGCATTTTGTGATCAGCGCGTTGCGCCCCGATGGACCAGCGGAGAAGGCCGGCGTACAGATCGGCGACATGATTCGCGCCGTCGATGGCCTGACCGTCAATGAATTGACCAGCGGCCATGAAATCGCCATGATGTTGCGCGGCCCGATTGGGACGGCAGTGCCACTTACAGTGCAGCGAGGCGAGCAGACGCTGACCTTGCCGGTGCAGCGGGAAGAACGGGAGCCACTGCGTAGCCGTCTCTTGGCAAACGGCGCCGGTTATGTCCGTCTCCCCAGCTTTCCTACGGGGGTAGCACAGACGTTAAAGCAGGAACTGATCGCGCTCCAAGCGCAGGGTATGACCGCGTTGATTCTCGATATGCGTAACAACGCCGGCGGTTCGACTGTGGACGCCGCCGCCATTCTCAATTTCTTTATTCGCTCCGGCGATCTCTACACCGCCGAGTTGAAAGATGGGCAACGCCGCACCACCCACGCCGACGGCAACGCCTTCCTGGCCGATCTCCCCCTCACCGTCCTCGTCGATGGCGGCAGCTTTTCCTCCACCGAATTGATCGCCGCTGCCCTGCGCGATCATGGCCGCGCCACCATCATCGGTGCGACCACCGGCGGCAAAGGCACGATCCAAGATACCATCCCGTTGGATGACCACGCCCTGCTCCACCTGACCATTGCCAAATGGCTCTCCCCCGCGGGGCATTGGGTGCAGCAACAAGGCATTCAGCCGGATGTGACGGTGGTCGATGACCCGGCGACGGCAGAGGATGAGGTGTTGGCGCTGGCGCTGACGGTAACACCCAAGCCCCTGTCCGCACGTAGCGGGGCGGAGTCCGCCTAATAGCACAAACGACAGACGACTTTACACCCCCTGCTCCGCGTCCTGATCCATCGGACGCGACGACAGATTTACTTGGGCATTAGTGATTATAGTGAAAGCGGCTTTGAGCAGCACAGACCGTTGTTGGGGTTGCTTAACCGGTTGTTGGCAGAGGGAACCTCGTCGTTGCGTTATGGTGGTAGTTTTCAGGATCGGCTGGCCTTGTACCGCGTCCATCCCTGTCCACCGCGGCAACAGACCGACGAAGAGATACAGGCTGGTGAAATCAGCAATGAGCCTTGTCAAACTTGGGAACTGTTACCCAGTTTCAACGACACAACCAATCAGCAGTTGATTATTGATTTGCAGGCTACCGCAGCAGGTTCACCAACGACGAATGACACAACCAACCAGGGGTTGGCCATTGATTTGCATGCTACCGTAGCAGTTTCACCAACGACTACGGAAGAGGCCCTGCCGACCGTAACGCCATCAACTGTAGACCCACAACAAGCGAGTCAACTCTACTTGCCGCTGACCACGAACGGGGAAGATGCTAATGGCAGCGCCGCAGAAGACGCCATGCCGGCCGTGACACCACCAACCGTTGACCCGCAACAAACGAGTCAACTCTACTTGCCGCTGGCCACGAATGGGGGAGCCGCCAATGACATCGCCACCCCTGGCATCACTACCCCTGGCGTCACTACCCCTGGCGTCACTACCCCTGGCGTCACTACCCCTGGCGTCACTGACGAGCTTTACGTTCTGGCCGCGTCGGCCAGCAGCCAACAGGGCAACTATGCCGCCACCCCCCTGGCCAACCTTAGCGATTATCAGGTCAGCCTGGCCAGCGGTTCAGCCCAGACGGGTTACCCCGTGCCGCTGCCACCGGCCGCGGGCGGACTGGCGTCGGCGGTGGCGCTCACCTATGACAGCGGCAGTGTCGATGGTATGACCAGCAATAAAAACAACCAGCCCGGTTGGACCGGCATTGGGTGGAACTTGGAGAGCGGCTACATCGTGCGCCACCTCGAACCGTGCAATGTGCCCGCCGTCTCTGGTAATCTCTGTGTTGCCGGCGGCTGGTTCACGGCTAACATTACCCTCAGCGACGCCTCAACGCGTCCCGATGAAAACTGGTTGTGCGGCCAAACGGTAGAAACGCGCCGCCTCACCAGCACCAACAACGCCAAAAGCCGTAGTGTTAACTGGTTCACGGCAACCTTGAATGCCGGCAGCGGCATCAACGGGGCGTATTTTGTGGGTCTGCAAAAGAACGAAAATACACTCTATGGTACGGCGAACAAAACGACCCGCACCGAGTACACCTACGACAGCTACGGCAATGTGACGCGCGAAATTTTGCACGGCGACACGGCAGTGACCACCGATGACCGGAATGTGGAGCGCAGCTTTCTCTATTACGAGGATTTCTGGATTGTCAACCGAGCGCAGTGGGAAAAGCTTTGGTCCGGCACAGGGAGTGGCGGCGCCAATCAGGAGCTGGCTTACACCCAATATGCCTATGATGGTAAAGCCTATGGCGCACTTCCCAGTAACAGAGGTAATCTGACGAAGGTGAAGCGCTATGCCCAGCGGACGCCAACCGACATTAGTGCCGAAACAGTCACGACCTATGATGCATTTGGTCGCCCCACGGTCGTCACCGATGCGCGTGGCAACCGGACCATCACCGCCTATCACAGCTTCTATGGCTATGTCACCAGTGTGATGAATGACCGGCCCCCTGTCAATATTACGAATAACCTGGACCATGTCACCAACTTTATCAACGATCCGGCTTGGGGCGTGCAGACGCAGATCACCGATCCGAACGGTAAGGTGACCGATCTGCAATACGATGGCTATGGCCGCCTGCAAAAGGTCTGGTTGCCCACCGAAAGCCAAGCGACCGACCCTGCCAGTCTGGAATTTGTCTATGACGCCGCCGCCCGCCCGGCCAATGTGAAGAGCCGCACCCTGCGTGTTAAGGGTAGCAGCACTTACCTCGACAACTGGGCCTATGTCGATGGCTTTGGCCGCGACTTGCAAACGCAGACGCCGATGGCCGATGGCAGCCGCGCCGTGGTGACCAAGTGGTATAACAACCGGGGGCAGTTGGCCAACGTAAGCGCCCCCTTCCAGCAGAGCGGCGCCGCCGGTAGCAACTTTGTGGCGATTAGCGATTGGGCGACGGTGGCCAACTATCGCTCCCTACAATATGATGAGCTGGGCAACCTCTGGTTGGATCGGGTTCAAACAGTCCTGGGGATTACCCTCTGGTCTACCACCACGATTCACGATGCCTGGCAGACGCGCACCTTTGATCCACGCGGCAATCGCACCGATTATGACCAGAACGCCTTTGGCCAGTTGGCGAAGGTGACAGAATACAATGTCGGTGGACAGGTCTACAACACCAGCTATGGCTATGACCTGCAAGGCAACCTGACCAGCGTGACCGATGCGGCCAATAACGTCACCACCATCACCTATGACCTGTTGGGGCGCAAGCTGACGATGATCGACCCCGACATGGGCAGTTGGCAATATCAATATGACGCCGTCGGCAACTTGACCGGCCAGCGCGATGGGCGCAACCAGTGGCTCTACCTGGAATATGATGATCTCAACCGTCTGATTCGCAAGCGGCGCGATACAGCCAGCACCGGCCCCAAGGTGGCCGAATATCTCTATGATGCGGCGGGGCAAAAGGGCTTATTGAACAAGAGTCTGGCCTATGACAGCGCCGGCACCACGGTGCAGGTGGAGGTTGACCCCGTTACCTATGACAACCGCAACCGCGTCACCCAACAGAACTGGGTGGTGGCCGGCGGCGGCACCTTCCGTATCGACTACGCCTACAACGAAGCTGACCAGCGCACAAGTATGACCTATCCGGGCGGCAACACCGGCGCGCCGGGCGAAACCGTCAGCTACACCTACAACGCCGTCGGTCAATTGACCGGCGCTAGCGGCAGCGGCGTGTCGTACATCGCCTCAGCCACCTACAATGCCCAGGGGCAACTGACGCAAATGGTCAACGATGTCACCCCCAATGGCCTAACCCGGCAGTGGAGTTATCAGACCAACACGCTACGCCTCAGCACCCTACAAGCCGGCAAGAACGCCGCCTTTGATGATCGGCAGAAGTTGACCTACAATTATGACAACAATGGCAACGTCATCAATCTCACCGACGCCCTCAATGGCGGGCAGCAGCAATGCTTCCAGTATGACTATCTCAACCGGCTAACGGCGGCCTTCACTGGCGATGTCGGGTGCGGCGTCTACATCGGCGCCGGCACGGGGACGTACAACCACAGCTATAGCTACAACGCCATCGGCAATCTGACCAGCTATGACGGCAACAGTTACACTTATGGCGCCAAGCCTCATGCCGTGACTAGCGCCTTTGGCAACACGTACAGCTATGACGCCAATGGCAACCAGACCAGCCGTACCATTGGCGGTACGGTTTCCACCTTCACTTATGACTACGAGAATCGCTTAACGGCGATCAGCGGCGGGGCGACGGCGAGCTTTGTTTACGATGCGGACGGCAACCGGGTCAGGAGTACAGCAGACGGCGTGACCACGGTCTACATTGCCGGCGTCTTTGAGTTCATCGAAAATGGCAACACCGACAAGATGACCACCTACTATGACGGCAACGCCATGCGCCGCAGTGGGTATGGGATCGACGACGGCGTCTTCTACCTGTTGCAAGATCACCTGAAGTCGAGTAGTAGCTTTGTCAACCAAAGCGGCGCCCCGTTGGCAAACAACTACTACTACCCCTACGGCGGCAACCGCGGCGGGGCCTTCAGCAATTTGACCAC
>JAPKMW010000085.1 GCA_026645575.1 Caldilineaceae bacterium | reverse complement strand
CCCGATTAGTTCGATCACGGCTTGTCAAATTTGACCTCTGGCTCATTTGACCTTATTAAGAGATTGAGAGATTAAGAGATTAAGTTCCGCTGTGGAATAACAGAATCTCTCAATCTCTTAATCTCTCAATCTCTTATCAAAGAGATGAGAGAACAGTAAACATGACAACCATGACATACCGCGAAGCGGTCTGCAAGGCGCTGGCTGATGAGTTGCGCAGCGATCCTGATGTAATTTTCTTTGGCGAAGATGTGGCCGAGGCTGGCGGCGTTTTTAAGGTGACGCCGGGGCTGTTTCAAGAGTTTGGCCCGAACCGGGTGCGCGATACCCCTATTTCGGAGCAGGCGATTATTGGCGCGACGTTGGGCGCGGCGATTACCGGTCTACGCCCCGTGGCCGAACTAATGTTTGCCGATTTTATTCCGGTGGCGATGGATCAGATTGTCAATCAGATTGCCAAATATCGCTACATGAGCGGTGGCCAATTTGTGGCGCCGTTGACCATTCGGGCGGCGCAAGGGGTGGCCGGCGGCTTTGGCACCCAACATAGCCAGTGCGCCGAATCGTGGTTGATGAATGCGCCGGGGATCAAGGTCGTCTCCCCCGGCACGCCAACCGATGCCTACGGTTTGCTGCGCGGCGCAATTCGCGAGAACAATCCGGTTTTTGTGCTGGAACACAAAGGTCTCTACAACCTGAGCGAAGATGTGCCGGATGACACCGGGCCGCTGGCCCTGGGCAAGGCCAAAGTGCGCCGCCAGGGCAAGGATGTGACGGTTGTCGCTATCCAGTTGATGATGCACCGGGCGTTGGAAGCCGCCGAAGCGTTGGCCAAAGAAGGCATCGACGTGGAAGTGATCGACCTGCGCAGCATGGTCCCGCTGGACGAAGAGACGGTGTTAAACTCCATCGCCAAGACCAATCGGCTGGTGATTGTCGAAGAAGCGCCCCACGGCGCCGGCTGGGGTGGTGATATTGTGTCGCTGGCGGCGGATAAGGGCATTTATTATCTGGATGCGCCAGTGAAGCGGGTCAACATGGGTGGTGCATTGGTGGCCTATAGCCCGCCGCTGGAAGATGCATCGATCCCGAATGTAGGTAGGATCAGCCAGGCGATTCGAGAAGTTGTAGCAGCTTGATAGGTTGGATGTCGGAAGAGTTGCCGGAAACAGCTATGATCTCGTATACTGCTATTCATTCCGTCATGTGTGAAACGTTGGTACAGGAGTGGATATGAGTGTGACAATTCAGATTTCTGATAATCTTGCCCAACACCTAAAACAGCTTATGATTGGGCAGGCTACTGAGATTGACCAAAAATTGAGTAGCCTGCTTCAATCTGAATATCGCCGCCGGTTGGCACAATACCACTTAAGTGATCGTCAATTACGGAAAAAATATGGCATGACTTTTGCTGAGTTTGAAGATCAGCATATCACAGCACAGCAGAATCATACATGGGAGGTTGAGTCCGATGCGATGGCCTGGGAAACGGCGATTGACGGTATTGAGACTATCCAGCGCCAGTTAACTGATTTGCTCTATGCCGACAATTGAACAGTTATTGCTTTGCCGGTAGGAATGTCACCCCGTCCCCTGCTCCAATTTGTGGCAGAAGTCGAGGAACTTTTGCTAGCGCATGACCTCTTATAGCCTATTGGATACAAAGAAAAACGGCTCGGATTATATCCGAGCCGTTTTTGCAAGGTGGAGATGGCGGGAGTTGAACCCGCGTCCGAAACATTCGTACAGAAACTTCTACAGGTTTAGTCGCCACATTTGGTGTTTCGCTGGGCGGCCTCCGAGCGACGGGATGCACATGCCCACCTAGCCGATAGGTCTTAGGGGGCCGTATCGGCGTCAAACCCCCGCACCTGCGCAGTATATGTCAGCTTGCGTCTAGCCTGCGAGTAGCACTAGAACGGGCCGTGATCCTGGATTAGAGGATCACTTCAGCTTGATTAGGCAGCTGCCGCCATAGGGGCGCTAGCGAAACCGAAGTTGAAGGATTTGCCTGTGTTGGCATTTATAGGTTTTGCGTCTTTTTACGTAGCCTCACGCTCTACGACCTGCCGTCAAAGCACTTCCTGCCCCGTCGAAACCGGACATCCCCTTGACTAACAACCACAGTATAGCACATCAGTTCCGCTTTGTAAAGGGGCAAAATGTTGGCGTTTCGTTGACATTTTGTTAACCCACAGTTAGCACAACCGGAATCATACGCTCAAGGTAGACCTGTTGTAGGGTGAGAATGCAGGTATACGCATAAATTTCCACCCCCACCGCTTGCGCCGCCACCAACGCATGACCAAAGTCAGGATCAGTGGACCACTGGGGTCGCAACAGATCAGCATCGGGGCGTTGGATGATGAAGACAACGGCGGTGCGGATGCCATGTTGCGCCATTTCCGCCAGTTCCAGCACATGGCGTCGCCCACGAGCGGTAACGGCATCGGGAAAGCGGGCGCAGCGTTCTTCGACCAAGCTGGCGGACTTGACCTCGATCCAGCAGGGGCGACCTGCGGCGTCAGTGATGTAATAATCAATCCGGCTGTGGACGCCGCCGTCAGTTGGCGCATGAGGCAGCGGTTTCTCCCGTTGCATGGCTTGATGGCCGCGAAACGGTGGAAAGAAGCCGCTTGCCAGACCTTCACCGAAAATCTGATTGGGCAAGCGTGTATCCAGACTGACCAGTTGCCCATGTTCCGGGTGTTCGACAAAGCGCAGGTCATAGGCGGTTTTGCGTTCGGTGTGGCTAGCGTTGCTAATGTGAACCGTTACGCCGGGAATCAACAACTCGCGCAATCGACCGGGATCGGGGCAATGAGCATTGATGATCTGCTGATTTTCATGCAGTTGTGCGATAATACGATAGCGGTTGGGGCGCTCTAAAAAAGTAGCCGGCTGGGTGGTAAAGGGAAAGATCATAATCGCCAATCTTGAATTTGAGGAGGTGTCAATGGATCAAACAATCCAAATGATCGGTCTGCATGATTTTTGTACGCATCCACTGGAAACATTGACTGCTATCCAAGCTGCGCCGGTGGTAATAACGCAAAGCGACCGTAATGCTGCGGTGTTGGTTACACCTGAACAATGGAACGCGCTGCTTGAACATCTAGCCGATTTAGAAGATACAGTTGCTGCTCTCGAAATGGAACTAGCCATCGAGCGTAAAGAAGTTGCGGTGCAAACCATCACAGATGCTCAACAATTCAGGCTTGAGATGTTGTGAATCTACTTGATTGTCCACTGTGCCAAAACCGCATCCAATTCCTCGACCGACGTAATCCCCCGCACGGCCACCAGAAATGTCTGTAGATCCGGTGTCAGCGTCCGTAGCTCTTCCAATTTTGGGCCGATGGGGCTGGTACTGGCCGGGCTGGTGCCGTAACTGCCATGAAAAGCAAAGTAGGCCTGATTCAGCACGCGCAACGGGTAGCCATGCTGCACAAAGAAGCGGCGCCGGGCTTCCATGTACCGTTCAGCAGCCTCGACTTGCCCTGCCGCCAACAAGCCATCGACACGAATCCGGGTTTCGCGCATTTCTGTCCCAAAATCAAAGACCGGCGGTTTATCGGCTTTGACTTGTGGCGACGGCTGCTCTGTCGCTGGCGGACGCACTTGGTCGGGGTAGAAGGTGCGTAATGCGCGTTCCCCGATCTCATTGCCGACAATTTCCGCCACGGTTTCGTTGATCGTCATTAGATCGGCGCTGGTGAGATAGTTCAGACCGAGCGGGAAGAGGCTGAGATAGTTGTGACACCATTCATGGGCCACCGTGCTTAAGATCCAGTCTAGCCCTGCACGGTCAATCACCATCGTCGGAAAAGCGCCCAAGCCGCCGATATTGGTGATGTAGGCGCTGACATCGTATTGCTGGCGATAGGCGCTTTCACTCTGCTCGATGGTTTCGATGCTCATTTCGGCAGTGAGCATCTGGCTGTAGATGGTGGTAATCTTATCGCGTGGACTGACGACCAATTTGCGCGGCGGTTCGACAAAGGTGAACTGGACAGGCGGAAAGACCGTGTTGGCCCACGTCAACCCCTCGTTCGCCAATTCATGGGCGACCTGGCCTTCGATGATCTGCTCGACCGCGGGACGTTTGGCCTGTTGTTGGCTGCGCAAAGCGATTACTTGTTCTTGCCAGCGCTTGGTTTGGGGCGTGGCCTGGTGATTGTTTTCGGCAAAGGTGCGGTTGATGTCGTTTTCCAGCTTGCGGATGGCCTGCGCCCGCTCCAGATACTCATGCACCAGGCTAACTGATTCGGCGTAGGTGAGACCATGCGCCGGTTGATTCAACAGGGCGCGCAACTTTTCACCGATAGCCTCCACTTCCCAGCCGAGCAGATCAAAGCCCCAGCCGGCGACAATCATCGCTTTGCCCCGTTGTTGCGCTTCGGTTGCGGGAATCGTACTGCCGCCACTCAATCCTAAGCCAACCCAGAGCATGAATAGGCAAAAAATAGCAGTGCGGATGCGCGTCCAGCGCCATTTATTGGTAAGGGGTTGGATTGCTTGTACAGAATCTGGTCGTGTTTGTTCGATATACATGAATTCGGTTAGAATCTCTAGAACGGTGCTTGCAAGAGCATAGCGCGACTTGTTTCCCTGGACTGGAAGGGTTTTCTCTTTCTCAGGGAGTGTTTATCTGCTGTTGAGCTGATTCTTACTTTATATTCTACACGCCATACCCGCCAACCCAAACTTTGCCGATCGGTTACGTTCATGAACCAACACTCACAACTTGCCCAAGCAACTCGCAACTTTATCAGTGCCATGCCCAAAGCCGAAATCCATATTCACCTGGAAGGCGCCATCCAACCAGAGACACTGCTGGCATTGGCCCGCCGTCATCAGCGGGAGGACAAACTGCCCACCACCGACATTGCGGGGTTGCGCGACTGGTTTACCTTTACCGATTTTCCCCACTTTATCCAGATTTACTGGACCATTTCGGATCTGCTGCGCACGCCGGAAGACTTTGCGCTGATCGTCCATGCCTGTGGCGCCGACATGGCGGCGCAGAACATTCGCTACCGGGAGTTGACCTTTACGCCCTTCACTCACACCGATTTACAGGATAAGGGGCTGACGATGGAGGCCATTTTTGAAGGCTTGGAGGCGGGGCGCGCCCAAGCAAAACGGGATTTTGGCGTTGAGATGCGTTGGGTCTTTGACATTCCACGCAACACCAGTTTTAAGCCGTGGCATAAGTCTAGTCGCGTGCGGGGCGTAGTCCGTGGGCTCGATGCGGGGTTGCGCCGCCTGGGGTTGCGCAAAAAGGAAATGTATCACCCTTACCCGGCGGAACGGACCCTGGCTTATGCCTTGGCCGGTCAAGATAAAGGGGTGATCGGCTTTGGGCTGGGGGGCTTTGAAGTCGGTGCGCCGCCGGAGCCATTTGCCCATGTCTTTCGCACCGCCAAGGCCGCCGGGTTGCTCTCCGTCCCCCATGCCGGCGAAACGGTCGGGCCGGCGAGCATTTGGGGCGCCATCAACACGCTGGCGGCGGATCGCATTGGGCATGGCGTGCGCGCCATTGAAGACGAGGCGCTGCTCACCTTGCTCAAAGAACGACAGATCCCGCTAGAGATCAACCCGACCAGCAACATCTGTCTGCACGTTTATCCTAGCCTGGCGGAACACCCTTTCCCCAAACTCGACCGCATGGGGCTGCTGGTCACAGTCAATAGCGATGACCCGCCGCTTTTTAATACCTCGCTGACGCAAGAATATCAGGTGCTGGCGATGGAATTTGGCTACAGCCATGCTGATCTGGTGCGAATTGCGCGCAATGCGTTTGTGACTTCCGGTGCGCCGGCTGAGGTCAAACAACGCTTACTCCATGAGTTCGATGGTTGGGTACAAAATAATTGTGAAACAGGGCTTGTGCAAGACAAGCCACGATGAGATAGCGCGACCAGACCTCCGGGAGGGGGGCATAAGATGTTGCTGTAGAGAAAGTTCGTTTGCCCCCCTCCCGGAGGTCTGGTCATGTTGCGCCTTGCAAAAGCCCCCTCAAAATAACTTCGTATCGGAAGGATATGAACAAATCACTGTAAACTGTCTAGAACTTGTTGCAAATCCACCGGCAACGGCGCGACAAATTCCCGCTCTTCATCACTGCTGGGCAGCCGCAGCCGCAAGCGATGGGCATGTAAAAATTGACGTTCAATCGGCAACCGATGTTTGCGATAGCCATAGAGCGTATCGCCCACCACCGGATGTTTGCGCCAGGCCAAGTGGACGCGAATCTGGTGGGTGCGCCCCGTGTGCAACACCACCTTGACAAACGAAAAGTGGGCAACGGCGCTGCTATCGCGCACCGGCAGGGTGTAATAGGTTTGCACCCAATAATCGGTAATCGCTTCGCGCCCCTCTGTTTCACCCGTGCGTGGATCAGCGGGTAAGACCGCCTGCCGTTTGCGCTCCACTGGATGGCGACCAATCGGCGCGATGATGCGACCCTGGGGCGGTTCGATGCGCCCTTCTAACAACGCCAGATATTCTTTGTAAACGGTGCGCGCTTTGAACTGGGCTTGGAGATAACGATGCGCCCGGTCATTTTTTGCAACGACCAGCAGACCGGACGTTTCCTTGTCCAAGCGGTGAACAATCCCTGGCCGCCGTTCGCCGCCGACGCCTTCAATGGTTGGGCAATGGTGCAAAATGGCATTGACCAACGTGCCATCATCATGCCCCGGCGCCGGGTGGACGACCATGCCGGCGGGCTTATCAATAATTAACAGATCATCATCTTCAAAGATGATTGGCACGGTCAGGTTTTGTGGTTGAACGGTAGGTGTTTCAGCAGGTTGGGGGAGTTGAATGGCAATGACTTGACCGGCTTCCAGCCGATGACTAGCTTTGGCGCTAACTTGGTCCACCAAGACCTCACCGTTTTTGATCCAACGCTGGATCTCGCTGCGGCTACGGTCGGGTAAGGTTTCTGCCAGCCAACGGTCAATGCGCTGGCCGGCAGAAACCGGTGGTACAGTAAAGATAAGTGTTTGATTTGAGGCCAGCGTCATTGTCATTTAACCGCTGCGGCGGCTTCGCGTTGGTAGCGGCGGGATTGATGCCGACTCAAAGTTATCCATTCGCTTGCTGTTGCGCTTGCTCCTGGCGTTGCTTGCGTATATCATCCATGATGATGTAAATGCCCAACGCAATCACGCCGACGACAATGCTGCTATCGGCGATATTATAATTGGGCCAGTAATAGACGCCAGGAATGCCCATCTTGACAAAATCGGTGACAAAGCCTTGGTTGATGCGATCCACCAAATTGCCAACGGCGCCCCCCAGTTGCAACCCTAACAGAAAGCGCACAAAGGTCTGTTCAACCGGTAAGTAACGCACATAGACCAGGATCGCAATCGCCACAACAATCGCAATGACGACAAAGAGCATCCCCTGATTTTGCAAAATGCCAAAGGCGGCGCCGTAGTTGTCTACATGCTCAAAAACAAAATATTCCCCCAATGCCGGGATTGGGATCATGGAGCTAAATTTCGGAATGTTATTACGCACCCATTCCTTGGTGATTTGATCTAAGGTAATGATAATACCGGCCACTAACAACACCAACCAGGCCCGCTGTAGCCAATGTGTAATTTTTGTCATAAGACTCCTTTCACCTGTTTGCTGTTGCTATTGTAGCCTAAAAGAGTCCAAAGTCCAAAGTCCGCAGTCCAGAGTCATGTAGTCCGCAGTCCAAAGTCCGCAGTCCAGAGTCGTGTAGTCGAGAAGTGTACCTTGGACTCTGGACTTTGGACTACGGACTGCGGACTATAGACAACTTTTTTTGTGTAATAACAACTTCTTTACATGGCGATTCGGGCAAACTATGCTATACTGACAGGATATGATTCTGATCTACCATCACATCAACCGTAGAGACATCAACAGTAGAGACATCAACAGTAGGAGCGATTATGGCGCGTGAAATTACAGTGGCGCTTGTGCAGATGGCGCCGGCCCTGGCCGACCCAGAAGCGAATTTGCGCAAGATGGGCGACTTTGTTGAGAAGATTTGTAGTGAACAAAACACCGATCTCATTATTTTCCCGGAATTGAGCTACACCGGGGCGGAACTGGGCTTACGCGCCACGGATTTGGCGGAACGGGTGCCGGGCCATGCCACCAATTACCTGGCGAAACGGGCCAATGACTTTAACACCCATATTGTCTTTGGCCTAGTGGTCAAAGAAAAGGTGGAGAGCATTCTTTACAACGGCATCGTCTGTCTGGGGCCGGAGGGGGACATTGCCGGCGACTACCGGAAGGTTCACCTGTTGGGCGAAGAGCGCCAGGTCTACCGTGCTGGTTTTCGCTTTATTAATGTCGAAGCGGAGTGGGGACGCATCGGTCTGAGCATCGGCAGCGATTTGGCCTTTCCCGAAACCGCCCGCAGCCTGACCCTGGAAGGGGCCGAGATGATGGTGGTGAGCGCCAACTGGGAAGAGCAATACGCCGATTCGTGGCGGGCGCACATTATCAGCCGCGCCTGTGAAAATGCCATCTTTGTGGCCGCAACCAATCGCGTTGGGGAAGAGCCAACCCGGCGCTTTGCCGGCGACAGCATGGTGGTTGGCCCTTCCGGCGAACTCTACACGGCGCTGGATGAAGCCATTGAAGGCTATGCCGTGGCGACCATCGACCTCGATCGGGTGCGCACCGTGCGCGAGGAGCGGCAGTTGATTCAATACCGTGAACCAATGGCCTACCGGGCGATTGTGAAGAAGTATTGAGTCTTTTAAGGGTCTGGTGCTAATACCCAATATCTAATACCAAATACCGGATATTAGATATTGGGTATTGGCGATTAAAATTTAGGTCAAGCGCCGATGAATGTACTACGCACGCTAGTCAGTGGTGAGTGGCAGCGGCAGCCCCATTTGACCGACTACCGGGTTGAATGGTTGAGCAATATGATGGTGGAGCGGGTAAGCTGGGGAGCCACCGCGCCGGCGCAACAACTTGGCGGCCAGACAATTGGTGGCCCCGGTTATGTTTGGCTGCGCTTCTGGCTTCTGGAGCAGGCCGTTGTGGTGGAGAAATATTTTGATCGCCAGCGGCAGACGATTGGTTTTTATGTGCCGATCTGCCTGCCAACGCAGCGGCGTGGGAATAACCTGCAAGCGGTCTCCCTCTACCTGGCACTTTGGGTAAGGCCCGATAGTCGCTTGACCGTGTTGCATGAAGAACGCTTTGATGAAGCCGTCGCAACCGGTGATCTGACACCAGTGGAGAGTGAACATGCCGAGCATCAAATCCGTGAGTTCACCACTGGTCTGGCGCGCCATGTCTTTCCTCCGGCATTTGTCCGAAACTTTGCTGTGCAATAGGGTTTTGTCAACGGTAGTAAAGACTTTAGTCTTCGGGGCGCCCCGAAGACTAAAGTCTTTACTACCGTTGAAGACCGAAATGAAAGATAGGAACAGATGATTGCGATCATCGATTATGGGGTTGGCAACTTGCGCAGCGTCTACAAAGCCTTTGAAAGCGTGGCGCTGCCGTTACAGATTCCCGTTGATATTATTGATGCGCCCACCGATTTGACCCGCTGGCGGGCGGTGGTCTTGCCCGGCCAGGGGGCCTTTGGCGACAGTGTCGATAATCTGCGCAGCCAGGGCTTTGAGCAGCCGCTGCTGGATGCCGTGCAGGCTGGCTTGCCGTTACTGGGCATTTGTGTCGGCATGCAGCTTCTCTTTGACGGCAGCGAAGAGATGGGCGAGCATGAGGGACTGCACATTATCCCCGGTCGTGTACGTCGCTTCCCAGACCAGATGGCTGACCCTGCCTACGCCGGTCATACCTTGCGCGTCCCCCAGATCGGCTGGAACCAACTACATCAACAACAGCATGACGCGCTGCTGGAGGGGGTGCCCGATGGCGCCTATGCCTATTTTGCCCATAGCTACTTCTGTGACGCCGCCGATCGGTCGGCTGTGCTGGCGTTGACTGATTACGGTGTCGCCTATCCGAGCATTGTGCGCTATAAAAACGCGTGGGGTATCCAGCCCCACCCCGAAAAGAGCCATACCGTCGGGTTGCGTATTCTCGCCAATTTTATGCGCATGGTCGTCGGCCTGCCCCAACCGGCGAAAATAGAGGTTTGAACAATGCGTCTCTATTTGATCAGACATGCTTTGGCGCACATGCAGCCGGAACAGGATGTCAAAACATGGCTGCTATCGGCGGCGGGGCAACGGCAAGCCGAACAATTGGCAACGTTGCCCATGTGGAATGCGATCACACAAATTGTGGTGAGTAGTGAAATCAAGACCCGATTGACCGTTGCCCCGGCGATTGCCCAACGCCGGCTACCGGTGCAGGTTGAGCCACGGTTTGATGAATTGCACCGGCCAGGGTGGGTGGAGGACTACGCCGCACAAGTCCAGCGCGCCTTTGCCCATCCAACCCAGTCCGCTGGTGAATGGGAACCGGCCGCTGTCGCATTGGCCCGTTTTCAGGCGGGCATTGCCGATCTTTGTCAGCGTTTTCCCGGCGCCACGGTTGCCGTAGTGGGGCATGGCTTGACCTTTAGTCTCTACCGCGCCCATCTGTTGGGCTATGACCAGGTGCGCTTTGCCGACTGGCACCAACTACCTTTTGCTGCCGTCGCCTGTGTTGATCCGCTAACGCCGCAATTACTTGAAGACTTTTGCCCCTTGCCCTTATGATCAAATTAAGAGGCCGCAACACGCAATAAGAATCACGCAACCACTCACAACCCGCTCCGCACTCACCTGCACTTCCGCAATTACCCGGATCTCCTGGATGATGGATGGGATGTTACGTTTATTGCAGGGAATTTTGTGATAAAGTGAATCTTGCAAGCAGGCCCATGCCAAAGATGCCATCACTACCATCGCCCACTACTATCAACGGGTGTGTAGCGTATGGTTTGTTGATATGTTTGTCGTTCCCGGCGGCGTTGAATTGCTCTCCTCACAGCGCTAGTAATTCAACTTCCTGGCTAGTTATCACCGGATTGAGGAAGTGCGCAACTTATGATTATCTACCCAGCCATTGAACTGCGTCAGGGGCGCTCGCGGCCTTTGCACCTGGGTGATCCCGCCGACGAGACTCTTTTCGCCGCCGATCCCGTTGCGGTGGCTCGGCACTGGGCGCAACAAGGGGCGGAGTGGCTATACGTGGTGAACCTTGATGGCCCGCTTGGCGCAACTGCCGCCCATCTCCAGGCGCTTCGCCGACCAACGACGATTCTAATCCAACGTCCGGGCGCCGAAAAGCCGGAAGCGCCGGCTACCGAACTGTTGCGTCAACTACCCAGCAATCTCCAGCAGTTACGGGCCATTCGGCAGGCGGTGACGACGCCGATTCAATTTGCTGGCGGTCTGCGCACGCTGGATGACATTCAACTGGCGCTGGAACTGGGCGCTGATCGGGTGGTGCTGGGGACCATTGCGACGGAAAATCCTGAGTTGGTCGAACTGGCCGTCGAGCAGTGGGGTGGCGACCGCATTATGGTTAGCATTGAAGCACATGATGGTAAAGTGCAGGTGCAAGGACGCAAGTCAGTTGTCGCGGTGGATGCCATTGATGTTGGCTACCGGATGCGTGCCCTAGGGGTGAAACGGGTTCTCTACCGTGACCTGAACGCTGATGATCGGCTGAACGGCATCAATGTCGAAGCCAGCGCCCACTTGGGGGATATTACCGATCTCCATGTGATTGCTTGTGGTAAGATCACCAATTTGGATGAACTTGCGCGCCTCAAAGCCCATGAACATTATAATATTGAGGGCGTGGTCATCAATCAAGCCCTCTATGCCGATCAGCTAGCGTTGCCCGCCGCCATTGCCTTGGGCCAACAACCGCTTCGCCGCCGGAGCGCCGGCATCATCCCCTATCGCCATCATAATGAGCGGATTGAGTTTCTCTTGCTCTTTAATCTCTTTGTGGAGCAATGGCAATTCCCGCGGGGTGGCGTTCACCCCCATGAAGATGACCAAAGCTGTGCGCGCCGGAAATTCGCCGAAGAAACCGGTTTGCCTATCTTAAAATTCCACGAAGAGTGCCGGGCTGTGTTAGAGTATACAGCATCGATTCGCAGCTATGAGATCGAGCGCACCATTGTCTATTACCTGGCCGAAACTGGGTTGCAAGAAGTGCATCTCGGCCACGAAGATCATTGCGAAGCGCGCTGGCTGGATGTGCGCGAAACCTGGGAACTGTTAACCGAAACCTCCCCGGAACAGTTGCCGGCGCTCGATGCGGCGATGGCCTATTTGAAGATTACTGAGTAGTTCTTGAATTAGCTATTGGCTATTAGATATTAATCACTTCCTTACCGTAGTTATGCAATATCCAATACCTAATATCTATTACCCAATCACTGAATAAGAAAGAATAAGAAAGTAGTCTAATGCTTGCCAAACGCATTATCCCTTGCCTGGATGTCAAAGATGGGCGCGTGGTCAAGGGGGTGAACTTTGTTGATCTGGTCGATGCCGGCGACCCGGTGGCGCAGGCCAAGATCTATGACCAGGAAGGCGCCGATGAACTGGTCTTTCTCGATATTACCGCCACCCATGAAGCGCGCAACACCATGATCGATGTGGTGCGCCGGGTGGCCGATACTGTCTTTATTCCCTTTACCGTGGGCGGCGGGATTCGCACGGTTGACGACATGCGCGCCCTCTTGCTGGCCGGCGCCGACAAGGTAAGCATCAACAGTGCTGCCGTGCGCGACCCGCAATTGATCAGCGAAAGCGCCAAACGCTTTGGCAGTCAATGTATTGTCGTCGCCATTGACGCCCGTCGCCGTCAGGGGCAGGATCTGGTGGAGCGGGGTGAAGGGTGGGACGTTTATGTCAATGGCGGTCGGATCAACACGGGGTTGGATGCGGTGACTTGGGCAAAAGAGGCGGAACGGCGTGGCGCTGGTGAAATTTTACTGACCTCCATGGATGGCGACGGCACAAAAGAAGGCTATGACGTTGCCCTGACCCGCGCCATTAGCTCGGCGGTGAATATTCCGGTCATTGCCAGTGGTGGCGCCGGTCGGGCCGAGGATTTTACGGCAGCGTTGACGGAAGGGGGCGCGGCGGCGGCGCTGGCGGCGAGTCTTTTCCACTTTAAGGAACTGAGTATTTTGCAGGTGAAGGAAGCGGTGGCGCAGGCGGGGGTGCCGGTGCGGATGCCGCTGGAGTTGTTGTGACCCTATGCATTACTCGTAGCCGGTCCGTGACCGGCGATCCCATCGCCGGTCACGGACCGGCTACGAGCGATGTACCTACGAAGATTACCAAACGAAATTCAGTTGTAACATGACCATACAAGAGTTAACCGCCCTAGTAAAATATAATGAAGCAGGGTTAGTGCCGGCCATTGTGCAAGATGCTCACACGCAGCAGGTCTTAATGATGGCGTGGATGAATGCCGAGAGCTTGCAACGCACACTCGCCATTGGCGAGACCGTTTTTTGGAGTCGCAGCCGCCAGGAATTTTGGCACAAGGGCGCAACGAGCGGCAACACGCAAAAGGTGATCGACATCAGTGTTGATTGTGATGGCGACACATTGCTGATTCGCGTGGATGCGGCTGGTCCGGCCTGCCACACAGGGGAAGTCAGTTGCTTCTTTCGCACCCACAACAACAACGGATTCGGGACAGGAGCGGATTTGACCGCACCTTGAGTGGGCGTCTGTTCTATCATGGGAACTTGGGCAGCCTGGATCCGCTTGATTAACCAACCAACGAACCAACTAGCAAACGAACCAATTATGTCAACTGTATTGCAATCATTGTTTGAGACGATTCAGCAGCGGAAGGAGAATCCGCCGCCGGGGTCCTACACGGCCAAGCTTTTTACCATGGGCGAGAATGAGATTTGTAAAAAGATTGGCGAGGAGGCGGTGGAGGTGATTATTGCCGCCAAGGGGGAGGGCGATGATCGGGTGATCTATGAGATGTCCGATCTGGTTTACCATTGCATGGTGTTGCTGGCGCAGCGTGGCCTCTCCTGGTCGCAGATTGAGGCGGAACTGGCGCGACGGCACAAGTGACAGACACGGATCTAGGGAACGCGGATATTCGTCTTTTATTGAGCAATCCGCGCTTCCTAAATTCGTGTCCGTAATAGAAAAGCGGGACGGCTTGTTTCTTCTTACCAAGCGCCCCGCTCTTCTATAAGTGCCTATTCGGTCTTGTTTGGGATGGGCGTCAGCTACGCTACAATCTTCGCATGTACCACATTGTCGCCATCCGAACCAGGGCCAAGAGACAATTCTTACCATTGGTCTGAAACAATTGTAGCAGAGCTTTGTTAAGCGTTGTGTTACAAGATGTTATCAAATTGCTTGACTTTGGTTAAGAGAATTATAGACTCTGTGCTGCGTGATTCGTGACCTGAGCTTGTCGAAGGTCACGAATCATGCAGCACGGAGTACGCCCCCTAATTCAAATTCGCCAAAGCGCTTTTGACCTCGTCCGTCTCCCACAGATCCACCTGTTCGATCACTTCTTGGCGGAATTGTTGTGTGTAGAGTCGGTAGTAGTGACCGTGCTGACGCAGCAGTTCGTGATGGTTGCCCATCTCGGCGATACGGCCATTTTCGATGACCAGAATGCGGTCGGCGTTGCGAATGGTCGAGAGGCGGTGGGCGATGACAAAGCTGGTGCGCCCTTGCATCAACTTGTCCATGCCGCGCTGAATCAACCCTTCGGTTAGGGTGTCAATCGAACTGGTCGCCTCATCCATGATAAAGATGTCGGGGTGAGCTAGGATGGCGCGAGCTAGACTGAGCAACTGCTTCTGCCCGACGGAGAGCAAGACACCGCCTTCACCAACCTCTTCATCGTAGCCCTTTTCCAGCGCCAGAATGAATTCATGGGCGCCCACCATGCGCGCTGCTTCTTCGATTTCGCCATCGGTGGCATCCAGGCGACCGTAGCGAATGTTGTCGCGAATGGTGCCGGAGAAGAGGTGGGGCGTCTGCAAGACCATGCCGATGCGAGATTGGATCGTCTGTTGGGTTAGTTGCGTATAGTCATGATTGTTGATGGTAATCGTCCCCTGCTTTGGCTCGAAGAAGCGACAGAGCAGGTTGACAATCGTTGACTTGCCGCCACCCGTCGGCCCGACCAGCGCAATCGTTTCGCCTTGCTGGACATGCAGGGTGAAATCGGATAACACCGGCTCGTTGTCGGTGTAGTAGAAGTCAACCTGGTCAAAGACAATGTCGCCCCGCAGCGTTGCGATCTCTTGGGCGCCCGGTCGATCGACAATGTCCGGCTGGGCGTCTATGAGTGAGAAGATGCGTTCGCCGGAGGCAATCGCCTGTTGCATTTCGGCATAGACGCGCGCCATCTCCTGAATCGGCCAGAGCATGAAGACGACATAGGAGATGAACGCCTGAATGCCGCCAATGCTGATCTCACCCACAACGCTATTGGTGACAGTAGCGCTGCCGCTGTACCAGACAATCAGCACTACACCGATGGAACTGATCATCTGCACCACCGGCAGGAAGAGACCCGACAACCAAGCGGCGCGATAGCTGGCCCCATACATGTTGCCGGTCAGGTCGCTAAACTCGCTCAGGTTACGCTCTTCCCGGTTCAATGCCTTGATCACGCGTACACCAGTGATCGTCTCGTTATAGGCGCCGGTGATCTTGGAATTGATCTTGCGCACCGCACGGTATTCACTAATGATGCGCTTCTGGAATTGTACAGCAATCACCACAATGATCGGTATGAGCAAGAAGACCAGGATCGCCAGCCGCCAGTTGATCAGCGACATAAAGTAGACCGCGGCGATGATATTCATAATACCCCAGGTCACATCGAGCAAGCCCCAAGTCACCAGATCAGAGAGTCGATCCGTGTCTGAAGTAACGCGCGACATGATCCAGCCGACGGGCGTGCGGTTGTAGTACGAGAGCGACAGCCGCTGCAAGTGATTGAACATGGTGCGCCGCAGATCATAGCGCACCCGCTCGCCCAACAGCCCGGTGATATAGATAAAGCCAAAGACCGCCACCGCCTGGATCAGGATTAGCCCGCCATAGATGGTTAGCAGATGCCAGAGCGCGCCCACATTCTGTGCCACAATGGCTTCGTCGATGATGCGCTTGCTCAGATAGGTGAAGTAGGACTCCAAAACGGAGACCGCCAGCACCGCGATCAAGAAACCGGCAACCCAACGCCAATAGGGCCGCAACTGCTGCAAGATACGCAGCACCGTCTGCCCGTTAAATTGGGTTGTAAATTCTTCTTCTTCAAATTCAATCATGTTGGACATGATGTTGTTACTCCTAAGATTCTTCTAATCAGGTTGAATCTGTCAGTCAGATTGAGACTAGAGACTGGAGACTGGAGACTGGTTCTTCTACTGGGTTAAATTTCCTGCCTTTAGTTTCCAGTCTCTAGTCTCTAGTCTCCTCAGTTGCTCATCGCACTTAACTGTGCTTCAAACTCCTGCTCCATCCGCGTTTGCGCCTCATAGATGCGTCGGTAGAAGCCCTCTTGCGCCAGCAACTGTTCATGGCTGCCGCGCTGCACAATGTGACCTTGATGGAAGACCAGAATCAGGTCGGCGTCCATCACCGTCTGGATGCGGTGAGCGATGATAAAGGTGGTGCGCCCCTGCATCAGGTTTTGTAACGCCTGGCGGATCAGCGCTTCCGTCTCGGTGTCCACCGCCGAGGTGGAATCGTCCATAATCAGAATGCGCGGATCTTTGAGCAGGGTACGGGCAATCGCAATGCGCTGCTTCTGCCCACCCGACAAGGTGATGCCGCGTTCCCCGATCAGCGTGTCATAGCCCTGCGGGAATTTGCTGAGAATCACCTCGTGGATTGCCGCCGCACTGGCCGCCGCCTCCACCTCATCCTGTGTCACTGGACGATTCACCCCATAGGTGATGTTGTCGCGAATGGTGCGCGAGAAGAGGAACGGCTCTTGCTCGACAATGCCGATCTCACTGCGCAGATAGTGCCGATCATATTTGTTCAGATCCACGCCGTCGAGCAGAATGCGCCCGTCGGTGTAGTCGTAGAACCTGGGCAACAGATTGACCAACGAACTCTTCCCCGATCCGGTCGGCCCTAGCAAGGCAATGCGCTGGCCGGGCTTGCAGTGGAAGGAGATGTCGCGCAGCACCGGCTCATCCTCGTCATTGTAGCGGAAGCCGACATGGCTGAAGATCAACTCCCCGCGTAACGGTTGCTTGGGGTGGTAATCATCCCGGCTAATCGGCTCGCGATCAGCCTTGATCACCTCGCCAATGCGCCCCAGCGAGACCAGACCGGTGGACATCTGCACAATCAACCGCCCCAGGTTGCGCATGGGGAAGATGATCCAGACGATCAACCCGGCATAGGCCAGGTAGTCGCCCACGCTGATTTCGCCCCGAATCGCCATAATGGCGGCAAAGGCGAACCCACCGACCAGTTGGGCGCCGCAGATAAGGTCTGTTACCGGCCAGAAGGTGGCATGGGTCAGCAGCAGTTGCTTGCCCAGCGTATATTTGCCCCAGTTGATCTTGTCGAACTTCTCGGCTTCGTAGCCTTGGCGGGCAAATGCCTTCACCACGCGCACGCCGCTCAAGTTTTCCTGCACAGCGGTCGATAGCTTCGATTCTTGATTCTGGTAGGCTTCATAGCGCTTCTCCACTAGTTGGAAGAAGTAGTACGAGACCACCAGAATCGGCGGAATGACAATGACCGAAACCAGCGCCAACTGCCAGTTGATGTACCAGATGGCGGCAAAGTTCACGACAAAGAGCAGCAAGACGCGTCCGCTCTCGATGGCCTGGTCAGCAAAGAAGCGGCGAATGGCATCGACATCCGAGGTGGCGCGCTGCAACAGATCGCCGGTCTGCATCTTGTCATGATAGCGATAGGGCAGCCGCTGCACATGGTCATAGAGATATTCGCGTAGCCGTCGCGTCACCCCTTCCGCCGTCTGCGCCGCCAGTTTGCGACTCAGAAAGGTGAAGTAGGACTGTCCCGCCGCCAGACTCAAAAAGCCCAGCAAGATCAGCCAGAGCGCCACCGCTTCGCCGTTGCCGCCCAGGTAAGTATCAATAAAATAACGGATCAGCAAATAGGTGCCAGTGTTGGCAAAAGCCGACAGCCCCAGGCTGACCGTTGCGCCAATATAACTGTTGTGATAGCCGGTCATCAAGCGCCAGATTTTGCGCAGCTTGCTCTCGTCGCTCACAACCTGCTTGAGATCAAGATTCGGTTGGTGTACTGCAATACTCTCTACCACCGGGAGAATCCTTTCTTGTGTTTGGGGTATTAGATATTGGGGATTGTGCGATTCAATCACCAAATACCCAACATCTAATACCCCAATAAAAAAACGTAGGCTCTTGGACATTCCAATGCCTACGTTCTCTCCCTCGCACACGACGGCCAACGTCTTGGGCGCAAGGCAAAAAAAAAGCCGCAGGCATCAGACCGGATGCGCTGCGGCTGCCACTTCTGGTTACAGACGGCAACAATTAGTCAGCAGACGCACCACTCCCCTGATCACGCACTCCGATCCCGTTAAAAACGGCGAATGTGATTCGCATCTTTGTCATATTGATCGTCTCCTTGACCGATCGGCTGGCACCGCAAGTAGGGCGGTTACGTTTGCTTTTGTTGCTGTAAAAAAATAATAGAACGCTGTTGTTCGTTATGTACGGTTGATTCCCAAAATAAACCAACCGACTTGCAAGACTATCATACGGCGCTTGCTTCTGTCAAATTGATATAGGGCAAGTTTTCGCTCAGTGCGAGTCCGTGACTCGCACTGAGCGTTGTCACCCTAATAGTGAAATGCACCCTGGGTCGAAACTGTATGCAAATTGGTAGATAAAAATATGCTCCCCATCCCCCGCCCTACTTCACTTCGTAACCAACGGCAAGTAAAGCCGTTGTGGCCCCTGGTTGCCAGGATTGCTCAATGGTGTGAGCGTACTATCATTGTCTGCCGACGTATCCGGATCATCGGAGGTAATCTGCCCCTGCCCCCCCGGCCCTTCGAGTGTGTAACGCACCTGGGCTTGATTGCTAAGTTGGGTCGGGCTTCCGCTGATCTGAACCTGTACTTGAAATAGAACCTTGATCGTCTGCTTTTCTGTCATCGTACCCACATCCACTGCTACGGTGCGATCACCTGGCTGGTTGCCGGTAGTCACTGTGCCGATGTCAGTGCGCACGGTTCCGGCAACCAACACTGTATTGCTATCAGGCGTATCGTCGATGGTTACACTGGTCAGCGTCCGACTGTCGCCACTATGCAGTTCGAGCGCATAGAGCAGCGTGTCACCTTGGGAGGCGAGGCCATCCTCATTGGCATCCACAAAGAGGTAATCCTGTTTTTGCAAGGTTAACCGAACAGGGCGGGGCGTGTTGGTCGGCTGAGGCGTTGGCGTGGCCGTCGGCGTTCGAGTCGGCGTCGGGAGGGTGCTGGTAGGCGTTGGCCCAATGGTTGGTGGCGCATTGGGCGTCTGGGTTGCACTCGCGGTTGGCGTGGCCGTGGCAACTGGCGTTTGGGTGGCTGTCGCCGTGGCGGTTGGCATCAAGGTTGGGAACGTGGTTGGAAGCAATGTCGGCGTTGCTGTCGGTTGTGTTCCGCCGCAACCCACAGCCCAGGTAACGGCGGTGTCAAAGAGGCGCCAACCAGCGTTGCTGAGATTAGGGCCAGTAGCGTTATGGATAAAGATGCGGCGCGCCGGTGCTGTCATCCCCACCATCATCGCCCCTGTTTCATAGGCATAGATCATGGTATTCTGGCTGTTGGCGACATCTACGGCGACAATGGTGGCATTCCCATTGGGATGACCCCATTGGAACTTATTGCGATCATTCGTGACGGTTGTCACGACGCCGGTAAAGCCGGCCGCCAACGGGTGATTGGGGTTGGTAACCTGAATGCTCTGTTGGCGTAAATTTTCACCGTAATCCACATTGGCCGTCGGTCCGGTCATTTGAAAGTCATCCTGCAGCCAGCCCTCCCATGTCACCACTGGAACGGCTACATCGCGTAACTTCGTGTTGACCTGCACGGACTCCACCGATTCCGAGATGATGATCAGATCCTTGCCGTTGGCGTCCGCAGCCTGCACGGCTGCCGCACTGCGCACTGTTACCTCGTTGCCGAGGGCAAAGAGATAGATGCGCAGCGGTTCATCCCGGATTTCCAATGACGCTGTTGAACCAACAAAGAGAATCTTTTTGGCGGAACAACTTTGCGCCCGTGACACTGCCGGTTGAAACGCCGCGCTTCCCACTGCTGTACCAAGCAGCGTCAGGATCAACCCAATGACCCCCAGTGTGAGGCCACGAGTTTGCTGGCGGTCGTGGACCTTCCAACGCAATCGCATGCAAGGCAAAGGTACAGACGAACGCACACTCGTGCGTTCAGCGTGGTCAATGATGTGAGTAGTAGGCAGCATAAAGATTTTGATGTTCTGACCAATGATTGGTTGGTTAGTTTGTCGGTTCATCAAGCAACAAACTAACCAACCAGCTTCCGGCTACGCCGGCCTTACGCAAACGCCAGGTTGTAGATGGCGCCATACTTCGTGTGCAAATACGCCAAGTAGGGTTGCAGCGAAAGCGAACCCCCTGTCACCCGTTGGATCAACTCGGCGGTTGTAAATTTACTGCCATGTTGGTAGATGTTGGTGCGCAGCCAGTTGTGTAAGGTGGCGAAGTGGCCTTGTCCGATCTCGTCGGGAATGGTCGGGTGGGCGTGCAGCGCCTGTGCATAAAACTGGGCAGCCATAATATTGCCCAACGTATACCCTTGAAAAGCGCCGCCAATCAGACCGGAGAACCAGTGGACATCCTGTAGAACGCCATTGCGATAATCGGGCACACTCACACCAAGAGTGGTGTCATAGAGTTCATCCCACGCCGCCGGCAGATCGCGTACTGCTAGTTTCCCCTCTAGCAGCGCTAATTCCAACTCGAAGCGAATGATAATATGCAAATTATAGGTTACTTCATCGGCATCGGTGCGAATCAGCGAAGGGCGTACAACATTAATGGCGCGGTAAAAGGTTGCCAAGTCAACCTTGCCTAATTGCTCAGGGAAAGTCATCTGTAGTTGTGGGTAATAATGTTGCCAAAACGCCAAACTGCGCCCAACCTGATTCTCCCAAAGGCGCGATTGACTTTCATGAACGCCGGCGGACGCGCCGTCGGCCAACGGCGTGCGTTCAAAATTCGGATCAATCCCCAATTCATATAAAGCATGACCAGCCTCGTGTAAGGTGCTGAAGAGACCTTCGGCCAGATAGTGGTCATCGAAGCGCGTGGTAATGCGCACATCGTTCAACGAAAACTTGGTCATAAAGGGGTGATGGGTTTTATCCTGCCGACCACGGGTAAAGTCGTAGCCAAATTGTTTGATGATCGGGACGCCGAAATCCCACTGCGCTTTTTCCGGAAAGAACTGGATCAGGCAACGATCATCGATTTGTGGTTGGGCGCTGATGGCTTTGACCAGCGCTTGTAGGTGTGTGCGCAATTCCCGCAAGAGTGGCTGTAAGGTTGCAACATTCATGCCGTAATCACTAAGATTGATCAGCGGATCAGCAATATGTTGGTAGCCGGGGAAAAAATCGGCAAAGGTGCGGCTTAACGCGACTGTCTTTTCCAAGTAAGGCACGGTCGCGGCAAAATCGTTGGCCGGTCGCGCACTGGCCCAGACTTCGTATGCCTCAGCCATATGGTTTGTCAGTTCTGCGGTGAAGGCGGGCGGGACGCGCAATAAACGGTCATAATCACGCCGGGTGACGCGTACAAGGGCTGCGGCGTCATCCGCCGGCGGCAAGCCCTCGACCATTTTTTCCAGTTTGTCCAAGAGCTGACCAATCGCCGGATCGGTAAATTTTTCATGGGCCAGTCGCTGGAGCGTTGCCATTTGGCGCGCTCTGGCCGTTGCCCCGGCCGGCGGCATATACGTCGTCTGATCCCAACCCAGCAGATCGGCTGCCGAGCGTAAGTCGTTAACTTCCCCTAAGCGTTCATGCAAGTCGGCAAAAGTTTTTTGAATTTCTGGAGATGACTGAGTAATTTTCACAACTATTATGTCTTTCTACCAACAACGTCGCCATGCAAATTTGTTGTCTATTATACGGCACATCTGGTAGAACAACAATTTCCTATATCATTCGTCCTAGTTGTTCCATTGTTCACAAGCACAACATCTGTTTGGCAGATCCAGAGGCAGCAGGTATAATTATTGGACAGCAGCTATTTTTTAATTTTAAAGTTGAGGAGAACAACATCGTTAGTGCTAGGGTCGATAAGCTGAACTTATGATGTTGTAAGTCTTGGGAGGAAAAGATGAGCGAAGAAGCGCAAACCACTGTTGCAGAAGTTGGAGCTGATCCTATGGTGGCTGTAGCCGAGCCCTCGGTAGAGGGCGATGCGAGCAGCAACACCGATGGGGCTATGGACGCAGCAGAAGAACCTATTGCCGTTGAAGTGGATGGTCGTGTAGTGAAATTGTTAGCGGTTGGTCAGCAGATCACCGGCACCGTCAAGCGTGTTACCGAATTTGGCGCCTTTGTTGATATTGGCGTAGGCCGCGATGGCCTTGTCCATATCTCTGAACTGTCGGTGCGCCGTGTCGGCAAAGTCGCTGATGTGTTGAAGGAAGGGCAGGAAATCACCGTTTGGATCAAAAAGCTGGATCGCGACCGCAATCGTATTAGCCTCAGCATGATCGAACCGGGAACCAAGACCATTCGCGACCTGGAAAAGGACGAAATTGTTCAGGGAACCGTGACCCGTATTCTGCCCTACGGCGCCTTTGTCGACATTGGCATCGGCCGCGACGCCCTGCTCCACATCCGCGAAATGAGCGAGCGCTACATTGCCAAGCCGGAAGACGTTGTCAATGTCGGTGATGTGATCGAAGCGCGCATCATTGAACTAAGCCGCCGCCGCCAACGCGTTGACCTGAGCATGAAGGGGCTGCGCCCGGAACCGGAACCCGAACCGACACCTATGCAGGCCGCGCCGACGCCGGAACCCGAACCGGAACCGGAAGACGATGTGGTGGACGAATACGCCGATATGGAAATCCTGACACCGATGGAAATGGCTTTCAAGCGTGCTATGGAAGCCGGCGGCGTCAAATTTGCCAGCAACGACAAGCGCAACAAGAAGAACAAGCGCGGCAACCGTTCGCTTCAAGAAGAGATCATTGCCCGCACGTTACAAGGACGCTAAGTAGCCCAGAGTCCGTAGTCCAGAGTTCAGAGTCCAAAGCGGAAGAGCCTGGACTTTGAACTGCGGACTATTTGACTACGGACTTACCGGCCACTCTGCATCCCCATAAAATGCCCCGTGATCTTTCGCCACAAACGCTTCCACGCCTGCCCGAATATCACCTAACCGAAATGATGGCCCATGACCGGGGTAGCAGATGCTTTCATCCGGCCAGGGTAGTACCACCGTGCGCAACGTGTGGAGCGTCGTCTGAAAGCCTTCCACCGACCAAGTTTTGCCCGGACCGCCAGCGAAGATTGTGTCACCAACAATGATACGCGGGTCATTTTCAATGGCAAAACAGATCTGATCATTGATATGGCCGGGGGTGTAATAGACCCGCAGTCGATGCTTCCCCACCTGTACATAATCACCGTCAGCTAAAACCTGAGCGCTTTGAATGCCTCGTTCCGCCACATTAGCGTGGGCCATCAGCGGCACACCCAACCGTTTCCGCATCTCCGCCAGTGCCCCGATATGGTCGGGATGCGAATGGGTCAACAGAATTGCCGCCGGTTGGCTGTCGGCCATCATCTCGGCTAACACATCGGGGTCGGCGCCCGGATCAAAGAGGACGCTGGCGCCTGTGGTCGGGCAGATCAACGCATAGGTATTCATCGGCCATGGTCCAACCTGGCGGTGGCGCAATTGGAGGGCTGTTGATGTCATACGGCTTTCCTTTCCATTCATGATTCCTTGCTTACCTGACCCCAGTATAACACCATCCTCGTCACTTGACCAGACTACAAACTACCCAAGCTTATGGCTGAAAATACCCTTGAGCATCCTATGTTGGGGGTGATGGACAATCCACCCTAGTGCAGCATTAACAAACTTACTTTGCAATCTTCCGGGAAGCTTCTACAGTTCAGTTTATGCTATAGGTGTTCAGATAATCTTTCGGGACATTCTACACCTGACAGGTTTCCAAAACCTGTCAGGTGTGCCACGGATCTTTTTCCGAACATCTATAGCAGGGTGTGTATGGCAGCAGCCAGCCATCGTGACCCTGTCGGTTTCGTGACAAGATCACGACGCTGCGTCAGCTTGGGAGCCTGCTTGCTGGCTGGCATCCGCTGTTACCTAGTGAATGACTACGCCGACGAACTGGGACGTATTGACATCTTCCAGATTGGCACCGCTAAAGTTAGCTCCGATTGCTCGTGTATCGAACACGGCGATACTGTCAGGTTGGTCCCGCTCAAGTTCGTCCCAATCAGATTCGAGTGCTCAATAATCGGTTGCATCTGCAACATTGTATGTTACGGTCTGAATGCGTCCATCCGGGAGGGTCACATCATAAGTACCGCCATCAGGAAAGTCATAATCACGACCAGCTTTGAGTCCACTTTGCACGGTCAACCCTGCGGCTTGTTTCATCGCTGGACTTTGTGTTGGGACAAAGCAATTCTTCACACGCGCCAACAGATTGGTTACTTGCTTGAGTTTCATAAAATCTCCTTTTGTTTGGTCGTTGTAGGGTAGGCTGGCGAGTTGCCAGCACGGTGCAAATGAAAAGGTTCGCTGTCTGCGCTTACAGAAGCTTCATTCAATTTGCCATAGCTATAATAGCAAAGAAAGCGTGCTTGTCAAGGGGTTTGGCAAGAAAAAGGTGTGACGAAAGTGTGACGAAAAGGGTAAGGTGTACAACGATCTGCGTAAGATTGCAGACGGTGGTGTTTTGTTAACGAAGTCATGATCAGTAGTAAAGGCTTTAGCCTTTGCCCGAGCCGGGAGAAAGACTAAAGTCTTTACTACGATGTGCTTGTTACAATTTATTTGACAGAACCGTAGGTTGCCGTCACCGTTGTCGTTAGCGTTGCCGGCGTGGTTGCGATGATGGTCTCCACCGGGGCGCTGGCATAGACCAGGGCTGTTTCTACGGTTAAGGTCTGCCCGGCGGCTTGGGCGGCGGCAAAATCTACTTCCGCTAATTGGCGGCGGGCGGCGGCCAGCGTCTCTTCGCACAGGCGGGCATCAAAGGGAAAGGGGGTCTTGCGCACCGCCTCCAGCGCCAGTAACTGCACAGCCAGCGCCGGGTGTCCCTGCCGATAGCGTAGGCTTGCATAAATGATCAGGCAAAGAATCAAACCACTCTGTAGCGCCTGCGTGCGCCAGATCGCCACGGCTTCTGTTAGATAACGTTCCGCTTCATCAAACTTGCCTTGGCGGGCCGCAATCTGCCCCAGGTACGCCACAACGGTTGCCAGATACCGTTCATAGCCAACCGTGCGGGCTAGTTGCAACCCTTCGATAAAGTAGGCGCGCGCCTCATCCCAATGGCCGCCCCACCCGCTTGCTGTCCCTACATGTAGTAAGGCCGTGGCGATCAGCCCTGTGGTCCCCACCCGGCGCATACAGGCCAGTCCTTCCTGATGATAGGCGCGGGCACGGTCATACGCTTGCGTTTGCTGCGCCCAATCACCCAGCCCCAAATAGGCATTGGCCAGGATCACCGGCTCTTGCCACTGGTGACCGATGGTCAGCGCTTCTTCGTACAAGGGCTGGGCGTGGGCAAAGTCGGGTTGCGCCTTGGCCCAATGCACCAGGATCTGTCCCAAGACCAGCGGTGTGGCTGCCTGCCGCCACACCGGCTCGTAGTGGCTAAAGAGGCGTCGGGCTTCCGCGGCTTGCCCCAGAAAAGGTAGCACGATGCCCAACCACAGCACCGCTTCCGACAAATAGACCGGGTCGTTCAACGCCTGAAAGTTGGCGACTGCTTCTTGTAAGAGCCGTGGGTTCAGGTGATTTGTGTAGACTTCAAGGGATGCGTGGCTCAGGGTCGCCAGGGCGCGACCGGGGGTGAGGGTGGCCGTTGCCGGCAAGGCCAACACCCGTTGATGCCACCCCGCGCTCTCGACAATGAAATCGGCATGGAACCAAAACCAGCGGAGCAACCCCACCAGGTGACAAGCCGCTTCGCCATCGTGGCGGCAAGCCCAGAGAATTGCCGCACGTAAATTGTCATGATCAGCGAGTAAACGGGCAGTGGCCAGGGGGCGTTGCCCGTGTTGTAGCAACCCTTCGGTTTCACGAGCCATCTGCAAAAAGTAGACAAAATGGCGCCGACCAAGCCACAGGGTTTCGTCCGCTTCCGCTAATTTTTCCTGTGCATAGTGGCGAATGGTTTCTAACAGGCGGTAGCGCGTCTTCTCCTGGTTACCATCCCACGTTACCAGCGACTTCTCGGTCAGACGGGTGAGCAAAGGCAGAATTTCGCCCTGTGGCAGCGCGTTTGGGTCAACCCCGGCTTTTACACCCTCGGTCCCCGTCGCCGCTCTGTTGTTGCCATCAGCATAGCCGTCATCATCAGCACAGACTGCTTCGGCCGCTTCCAACGTCCAGCCGCCGGCAAAGATCGCCAGCCGACGCAAGAGGACGCGCTCCGGCACGGTCAGCAGATCATAACTCCAATCCACGGCAGCCCGTAAGGTTTGGTGGCGGGGAACGGCGCTGCGGGGACCATTGCGCAAGAGGCGGAAGCGGTCACGCAGCCGCTCGGCGATCTGCTCGACCGGCAGCGCCTTGACACGAGCGGCGGCTAGTTCCAGCGCCAGCGGCAGGCCGTCCAGTTGCTGACAGAGTTGAGCCAGCGCCGGTGCATTTGCCGTTGTCACCTGGAAGGTAGGTTGCACCAAAAAGGCCCGGTCGATAAACAAGCGGACGGCCTCGGATTGAAGCAACGGCTGGCGCCACGCGTCGCCTGCCGGCGCCGGCCAGGAATGCGGCAGGGTAGGGGGCAAGGTCAGCGGGGCGACGGGGTAGATCGCCTCACCGGCAATATTCAACGCTTCCCGGCTGGTGGCAAGCAGGTGGACCATGGCGCCGGCCTGCAATGCTTGCCCGACAAAGTGCGCGCAGCTATCGATCAGATGTTCACAATTATCCAGAATGAGCAGTAAATGTTTGGTGTGCAACCACTGCAAGAGGTTTGCCAGCAACGGGCGCCCCCCTTCGCCATACACCCCTACGCTATCGGCAATCACATCCGGCAACAGGGTAGGGTCGGTCACTGGCGCCAGGTCGATCAACCAGACGCCATCGGGAAAGTGCTTTTGCACAGCGGCGGCCACTTGCAGCGCCAGGCGTGTTTTACCTGTACCGCCGGCGCCGGTCAAGGTCAGCAGGCGTGTGGCCGGTTGCTCAACGCCCAGCAGACGCGCGGTGACCGCGGCAATGGCCTCTTCCCGGCCAATAAACCGGGTGACTGCCAGGGGAAGGTTGTGAGGAAATGGGTGCTGTAAGACGGCTGGGGCAACCACGGCGGCGTGGCTTTCGGTCGATGGTGCGCGGGCGGGCTGGAGCTTGTCGTGGAGGGCGCCGGTTTTGGTCAGCGCGGCTTGGGCTTCGGCAACCCTTGCCGCAAAGTGCTGCTGTTGCGCCTGTCGCCAGGTGTGGAACGGGAGGCTATCAATGGTCGGAAAGTTTTCCAACAACCCGCCACGATAGAGCGCAACCGCCTCTTGTAGACGGGTGCGGCACGCGGCACAGTCAGCCAGGTGCTGATGCTGGTGGCGTTGGCAACGATCCAGCAATTCGGCAAAGTGCAATGCATCACACCAGATCATGGCTGGATCAAACGGCAAATGGACATGGGTATGATCGGCGGTAATGGGATCAAAAGGCGCCAGCACCTCGCGTAGATTGCTCAAGGTTTTGCGTAAATTACTCCGAGCCGATTGGGCCAGATAGTCGGGCCACAAGAGGGTGTCCAAGTTGCGCCGCAATGACGGTTGGGCATGGGTGAGGAGGAGGTAACTGAGTAATGCCCGGCTTTTGTTCGAGCGAAAGTTAACCATATCGACACCCTGGACGCTCACACGAAACGTGCCAAAGAGCCAGATGCGAATCGGTGGCGTTGCGTTACTATCCACTACACTATCACTGGGTTGCTGACTGATCATAACGGCTGATTATAACAAAAGTGCGGTCAACTTCATAAAAACTAATCGCACTTTCCTAGAATATAAAAGTCTTTACCCGCTGAGGCGGGCATTGATCAACTGACCAAGGGTGCGATGAACCGGCACTTGGGCGAGGTAGCTCTGGCGGAGGCGAGGATCGCTGATGCGGGCGGCGCGGGCGGTGACAAGCTGCCATGCCTGTTGCAGGATGTCGTCGGCGCGCGGGTCTTGATTGGCAGCCAGGATTTGATAGGCCGCCAGGAGAAAGCGTTGCGCTGTAAAAATAATGTCAAAGCGATCAGGGTCAAAGAGGGGCAAGAGCGCTTCCAACGCAGTCAGGGCTGTTGCTGCGTCCTCACGGACCAAGTGCACGGTGGCCAGCCCCGCTTGCGCCACCAACCACGCTGAGGCATTCGGCTCTTGCGTAATGGCAATGACTTGTTGGTAAGCGCGCTGGGCGGCGGTAAGATCACCCTGCGCCTGGTGCAGTTCCCCTAAGGTCAGCCAGGCAATCTGTCGCGCCATAAGCAAGACATGGGGTTGATCCAGTGCTTGCCGGCAGAGATCGGCGGCAGCGGCGTAGTTGCCCTGTACCAGCCGCAAGATGCCAAGCAAGGCCAGGCTCTGCGCCAAGAGCCGTTTTTGCCCAAGCAACTGTAAATGCTCGTTACCTTCTTCCAGCGCGTCGGCAGCGGCGGCATAATCGCCCAGCAACAGCAGCAGCGCACCCAAATTGACGCTGGTCAAAGCGACATTGTAACGATCTTCGCGGCGACGGAGCAGCACCAAATTTTGTTCAAAGCAGTGCAAGGCCGCGCTGAAGTCGCCCAGGTCGCGATAGGCGACGCCCAAATAGGTGCGGAAGCGCACCGCCTGGCGCGTATCCTGATGGGCTTCCGCCAGTGCGAGCGCCTGCGTCTGGTATTTCACGCCGGTTATCCGGGTTTGCTGATCGGTGTCGGCCATGCTGGCAATCCCCAAACAGAACGCTTCCTCCCGCCATAGCCCTTGTGGTCGCGCCAGTTGGATGGCTTTTTCGCAAAGGGCCTGCGTACGTTCAAATTGACTTTGGGCCAAAGCGATTATCGCCAGCGCATAATAGCTGCGCACAAGCAATTTGGCTACCCCCAACGGCTCGGCCAGGGCCAACGCTTCCTCCGCGGCCGCCTGCGCCTGCACCAATTGGGCGAGACCCATACAAACATCGCTTTGATAGACCAGCAAGGTGGCTAAGAGTTGTTGGGCTGTGCGTTCATCGTCTTCGACAAGCTTAGGCTGCGCATTGTGAGCAGCCTGAGTTTGTCGAAGGCAGCGCACTTGGGCCACACTCTCCGCAAAAAGCGCCTCGGCGGCATGAAAGGCGCCCGTTATTTGATAAAACTCCGCCAAGCCCTCAACGGCAGCGAGGAGCAGCGGATACTGGTAATGGGCGAGCGCCCACGCCCACGCCGTTTCGATATTGTCAAGCTCCGCCTGCACCGCCAAGCGAAAGGCGTCTTCCGCTGCCTCCGTCGGTTGCCAACCGGCGACCAGGGTCAGGTAATAGGTGGCGTGATGCTCCTGACTTTGGCGCGCCAGGTCGGCGTGCTGCGCCAATTGTTCGCCGGCAAAGTGGCGCACGAGATCATGCATGGTATAGCGCACGGAGTTATCAAGAGTGTTACCAAGGGTGTCAACGGGGTGGAGCAGCGACTTATGCACCAACGCAGCAAGATCGGCCGCCGTTGCCGCAGCAATGGCCTGCGCCGCGCTGAAGGTAAACCCCCCCTGAAAGATGGCGCAGCGCGCCAGGGTTTGTGCTTCATGGGGTGTGAGCAATTGCCAGGAAGTCTGGAAGACCGCTTCGGCGCTGCGCTGTCGCGGCGGTAGATCCAACAGATCGGTGCTTAGGACGCCGTAATGACGTTGGATGGCGGCCAAAAGGGTCGCCGGACTCTGTTGATCGAGGAGCGCAACAGCCAGTTCAATCGCCCAGGGCGAACCGTTCACGAAATGGCATAGGCGCGCAATGGTCTTCAAGGTGGGGGCGTCGATGGTTACTTGTGGTTGGGTGCTGGCGGCGCGTTCAACAAAGAGTTGCACACTGGTATATTGGGCCATGAATTGGTTGGCGGATAAAGGCGCCGGCAGTGCTACCGGTGGCGTCGGTAGCCCATCGATAGGAACGATCATCTGACTTTGAATTGGTAAGCGATGCCGGGTGGTGATTAGCAGCCGGATCTGCGGCGCCGCCAATAACAACGTCGGCAGCCAGGCAGCGCCGGCGCTGAGATGCTCAAAACTATCCAGAATGAGCAATGCTTGTTGCGCCGCCAGGTAATTCGCCAGTTGTTCCGTTGGGCGAGTTGCCCCTTGAAACGTGTAGCCTAGCGCGATGCCAATGACCGTAGCCAGGCGGTCCGCCACTTGTGCCGGTGTTTCCTCCGCCATTGGTAACGTCAGTGCGCCCGCTTCCACCAGCCAAACCCCATCAGGAAAGTCGGGCTGCATCTGCATACCTACAGCACATGCCAATCGCGTTTTGCCGACGCCGCCCGGCCCTAGCATGCTCACACAGCGGTAAACGGGATGGCGGAGTTTTTGTTCAATTGCCAGGAGTTCATGGGTGCGCCCAATCAATGGCGTGAGGGCGGGCCGGAGATTGCCCAGCGGTGCGCCGGGTTTGGTCAGCGCGGCTTGGGCTTCGGCAAAACCCGCTGCCAAGCACTGCCGTTGCGCTTGCAGCCAGGTGTGAAAAGAGGGGCTATCAATCGCCGGGAAGTTTTCCAGCAACCCACCGCGATAAAGGGCTACGGCTTGCTGGAGACGGGTGCGACATGTTGAACAATCAGCCTGGCTACGGTGCGGATGGCGTTGGCAACGGTTCAGCAGTTCGGCAAAGTGCAAGGCATCACACCAGATGAGGGTTGGATCAAGTTGTAAATAGACATGGGTATGATCGGCGGCGATCAGATCAAAAGGCGCCAGAATCGTACGTAGATTGCTTAAGGTTTGGCGTAAATTGTTCCGGGCCGATTTAGTCAGATAGCCTGGCCAAAAGAGGGTATCCAGGTCGTTCCGTAATGACGGTTGGTTATGGGTGAGGAGAAGGTAACTGAGCAATGCCCGGCTTTTGTTCGAGCGAAAGTTAACCATATCGACACCCTGGACGCTCACACGAAACATACCAAAAAGCCAAATGCGGATTGGGGGCGTTGTGTCAAAATGCGGTTCACTAGCGCTGGGTTGCTGACTGATCATGGTACCTATTATACTGGAAGTACAGTTGGTTTTTGCAGAGTTCAATATGATTTTTGTACATTGACTTACTCTTTACCGTGTACTTTGATGAAGAGATGATGGTCGTAACTGGATTACTCTCAGCGACGTAATTATAACATCCACTGGGTCAGATTTGAAAACTTGTCATCACTTTCTGGTAAGTTTAATAACGTTTTTGCTCTATAAACTACGGTTACATGACGAATTTGATGAGACATTGTCATTAAGTAAGTTACTGGCGTTATTCGTCATTGTATGTTGCAATCATTGATAAATCCGCTCCCACCTCAATCCGTTGTAGTCTTTCGCTGCCGCTAATGGTATGATGAAAGCAATGGAGACAGCAAAGAGAAAGGTGAATGTATGGAAATTCGTGGCAAAATTGCCTTGATTACGGGCGGCGCTCATCGCGTTGGAAAAGCAATTACGTTGATGTTGGCGCAGGCAGGGGCGAGTGTGGTGGTAAACTACAATAGTTCCGCTGACGAAGCATTGGCGACGGTGGCGGAAGCGGAAGCATTGGGCGTGGCGGCTATGGCTGTGCAATGTGATGTGGCCGACCGGGCAGCGGTGGCGCGGATGGTGGCGATCATTACGGAACGCTTTGGCGGCGTCGATATGATTGTTAACAGCGCCAGCTACTTTGGCAAGACCCCCTTCCCCAGCGCCGACCCCGACATTTATGAACGTTGGGAGCGAGTGACGCGTATTTTGCTCGACGGCCCCTTTTTTATTTGTAACATGCTGGCGCCGGGGATGATTCAGCGCGGCGGCGGCGCTATCGTTAACATCGTTGATCTTTCGGCTTGGTCTCCCTGGGCGGACTTTACCGCCCATGCTGTAGGCAAATCGGGGCTGTTGGCGCTCACGCGGCAACTGGCGCTAGAACTGGCGCCGACCATTCGCGTCAACGCTGTGGCGCCGGGCATTGTCTTGCCGCCCCCTGGCGCCAGTCAGCATTGGCAGGCCGAGACGGCCAAAAAAACCTTGTTGGAACGGTGGGGCAGCGCTGAGGATGTCGCTAAAGCGGTGAAGTACCTACTCGAAGCCGATTTTGTCACCGGTGAGGCGTTGACGGTGGATGGCGGTGAACGGTACGCCATCAACAAACGGTAAGGGTTAGGGAATGGGATAAGTTGAGATAAAGAGATTGAGAGATAAAGAGATCGAGAGATTAGGATGGTAAAATCTCTCAATCTCTTTATCTCTCAATCTCTTCCTTAAAGGAGGATGCCATGCTCGTGACGCGCACAGACTTAGAACAACGCGAAGATCAGTTTCTGGCGCCCTATGGGATGCGCAGCAGCGCCAGCCGCGGGCGTCTCTACCCTGAAGAGGAACACCCTTATCGCACTGCCTATCAACGCGATCGCGACCGGATTGTCCATACGACCGCCTTTCGCCGTCTGGAATACAAGACACAGGTCTTTGTCTACTCGGAAGGCGACCACTATCGCAACCGGTTGACCCACAGCATCGAGGTGGCGCAAGTGGGGCGGACGATGGCGCGCGCGCTAGGGGGCAACGAGGATCTGACCGAGGCCATCTGTCTGGCCCATGATCTCGGCCATCCGCCTTTTGGACATGTAGGCGAGGCGACGCTGAATGATCTAATGAAAAACTTTGGCGGCTATGACCATCAACGGCAAACCTACCGCATTCTCACCGAACTGGAACAGCGCTACCCCGAACATCCGGGGCTGAATGTCACCTACGAAGTGCGTGAAGGGGTGGTCAAACATGACACCGATTATGATGTGGTGGATGCGCGCAATTACTGGCCCGAAGAGCGTGGCACGCTCGAATGTCAGTTGAGCAACCTGGCCGACGAAATCGCCTACAACACCAGCGACATGGATGACGGCTTACGCAGTAGCATTCTTGATCCGGCGGCCGTTTTACAATTGGGCATTGCCCAGAAGGTGCTAGGGAGCTTGGGCGAGTCGCTCACCGTTGACCTGCGCAACCCGATGGTGCGCTATCGTTTTATTCGCCGCATGGTGGGCATGGAGGTGAGCGATGTGATCACTGCCACCGAACAGAATTTGACACAGGCTGGCGTTGCCTCGCTGGCCGATCTGCGGGCATTGCCGACCAATGTGGCCGATTACTCACTGGAATTCCAGCAGTTGAATAGTGAATTGAAGCAATACCTCTTCAAAAATTTCTACCGCCACTACCGGGTGGTGCGCATGGCGAGCAAAGCCGAACGCACGCTGCGCGATCTCTTTCATGCCTATGTCCAAGAACCGTTGCAACTGCCTCCCGAAATACAACAACGCGCCCAAGTCCACCCCGGTGGCCGTGAACGCGTTGTCTGTGATTATCTGGCCGGTATGACCGACCGCTATGCCATTCAGGAACACAAGCGGCTCTTCGATCCGGAAGAGCGGGCGTAGCAGATGGCACTGCCACCTACGACCTGCTACTTCTTCTGCACCGTCATATCGACTTTAATTTGCTCGAAGATCCCTTTGGAAGCGGGGTTCGTGCTATATTTAACATCGACGATGAGGCAATTGAGCAGCAGATTCTGGCTTTCTAGCTGAAAGGTGACATTGCGCTGCGCTGTAAAGGGGCGGGGATTGTCCTGCCGCTCTTTGAGGAATGCCTGTTCCAGATTGTGGTCAATGGCATATTCGCTGAGGAGAATACGGGTCTGGTTGCCCAGATTGCGTTCATCGGCTTTGTCAAAGAGCCAGACCTCCAGTGCGACGAGTTGATCCGCCCCCACTTGCGCCAGGCCATTTTTACTGCTGGAACCCATGCCAAACTCGCCAATATATTTACCCGTTTGGGGATCAACAATGGGCCGTGACTCATCATACTCGGCGATCCCCATCTGATACTGGAACACATGCTGGTCAATCACTGTGGTGCGGGAACGGACCGGCGGCACAACAGTCGTCCGTTGGCTCGCCACACTTGACATCGATTGACGTGTGGGAGCAAAAGCGGCGCTAGTTAACGCGGCGTTTGGGCGTTCATTGTCTCTGCTTGGTGGATTGCGCTCGACGGGGGGCGCTGCCGGTGGAACGGGGCGGCTGTGCTCAGGTGACGAGCCGCTCTTGTCGCCAAAGCTGACATCATCGGCGTCCACATCAATAGTATAGCTTGAACGGGCCGGACGCCACGACCCGCCCGACCGATTAGGCGGACCGGAAGGGGGGTCATCGTCATCATCGAAGGGCGCCTGATCCAGCTCATCATCGGGCTGTCCCCGGAATGTTTCGTCGCTTTCCTCCTCTTCCAACCAATCGTCATCGGTGAGATCGCGATTGCCGTGGGGTGGCAGCCGGTCATATTCGTCATCCGGCTCATCATAAGCAGCGTCATAGACCTGGGCTGTGGGCCGGCGGTAGACCGTATCATCCCGCCGTGGGTTATCGCGCCAGGACGGTTCCGGCGCTCCATGTCCAGGCGCATTCCACTCGTCATCTTCCTGGTCAAACGAATAGGGGCCTTCCGGTTCGGCTGTGATCAAGTTGCCGCCGGTGCGCCCACGGTGTGGAGCCGCGGCTTGCTGATCGTCAAACTCGTCAATGCCATCTGGGGCAGGGGCGGGCCGTTTGAAGAGCGTCTGCAACTCAGACAGCCCCGTGCGACTCAAAATATAGAGGCCACCACCGACCAACAGTAGCGCCGTTCCCAGCCAGAGCAGCCAGCCAACCCAACCCATGCCACTGCTGCTTTCGCTGGTCGCTGGCGCCACTTGTGGGTCGCTGGTCGCCGTAGCTGCCGCTTCGGCCCCGGCCAATTCCTGTGGCGCCGGCGCTGCTCCCGCCGCCGACAGATTGAGTGCAACAGCCAGCCGCCGAATATTGCTGTCACGAATGGCGCGATCGGTGAATTGACTGGCGCTAAAGTAAGCCAGCGTCTCTTGGAAACTTTGCGCCAGGTTACCGTCATCGAGCGGCGCCAATCGCCGTTGGGCAACGGCGGTGGCCTCCGGGCTGTCATAAATGGCAAAGGCATCGGCGACGGCGGCAATATACTCCGCTTTCTCGGCCGTATTGAGATCGCGCAGGCTGCCGCCGGTCCACTCCACCGGCCAAAAGACCCAGCCAATTAACAAGCCAAGGATCAGCCCCAGAATGGCGCCAATGACAAGCAGGACGAGCGCAGGTTGACGGCGTGGGTCGTAGTTGATCATGGTAACTGTCCTTGGTTAAGTTGGTTGGTTGACTGGTTTGCTGGTTGAGCTTGTCGAAACCAGCGAACCAATCAACCAACCGCTGAAATCTATAAGAGTTCGGTACGGCCTTGGGTGCGTAAAGTTTCGACTACATCTTTGACTTTTTGCATCTGTGCTTTGTGACCGATAAGTAGGGCGTCTTCGGTATCGATAATCGCCAGATCATCAACGCCGATCAACGCCACCAACCGTTCACTATATATAATATTCCCACGACTCTGAATCGTCAATGTTTCACCACGGGCAATGCAATTTTCCTCGCCGTCGAGGGGGATCACACTAGTCAGCGCGTCCCAACTGCCTACGTCGTTCCAGCCGGCGTCAAGCGGCGTCACGGCCACCTGCTGTGCGCCTTCCATGACGCCGTAATCAATGCTGATGTTGGGCATCTCCGCCCAAGCTTCGGCAAGAACGGCAGTGGCGTCGGGCTGGTCGAGTGCGCTCTTGATCTGTTGCAACCGGCTGTAGACCGACGGCAACTGGCGCTGGATTTCGGCTAACATCGTGTCGGCGCGACTGATAAAGATGCCGCCGTTCCAATAGTAACCGCCATTCATTAAAAAGCCTTCGGCTGTGGCGCGGTTAGGTTTTTCCAGAAAGCGTTCGACGGTGAAGAGCGACCCTTTACCGGTCAGCGGCAACTGCTCGCCACGTTTGATATAGCCGTACCCCGTGTGGGGAAAAGTGGGCGTAATGCCCAGCGTAACAATGTGACCGGCGTCCGCCGCCTGGAAGGCATCATTCAGTGCATTCTGAAAACCGACGGGATCAGTGATCACATGATCAGCCGGTAAAAAGGCTACCACCGCATTGGGGTCGCGATGGTGGAGATGGATACAGGCCAACCCGATGGCAGGCGCCGTATTGCGACCACTCGGTTCGACAATCACTTGTTGGGCCGATAGGGTGGGTAACTGTTCGGCGGCGAGATGAGCAAAGCGTTCCCCGACGACGACATAAAGTTCGCCATCACCCACCAACCCTTGTAAACGATCGGCGGTGCCTTGGATCAAGGTGCGACCGGCGCCGGTAATGTCGGCAAATTGTTTGGGTTGACGTTGTCGGCTGCGCGGCCACAAGCGGGTGCCGCTGCCGCCGGCCAAAATTGTTGCATACCACATAAGATTTCCTCGTTTCTAGCACCAGCGTCGTTGCCGGCGCATCGCCATTGATCCACAGCTCGTGTATCGTGATTTCTTCTTCGGCTATTCCGCAGAATTAAGGCTCCCAGTCGTGCGGCGTAGCACGCCGCACGCTTTGGGTATAGTAACAAACGGTTAACTCTTGTTAACTGTTTTTGTCAGGCTCATGTAATTCATACCACCGGCTTGCCGCACCAAGCCTTTGAGTTCCAGTAAAGTCAATAAGCTGCTCACTTGGCTGGAAGGGAGCGCCAAGCGGCGGACGAGTTCGTCAATGTGACAGGTTTCTTCGGCCAGCAGGGCCAGCAATTGCGCCTCTAACGGATCGACGGGGGTGCTTTGGCGCACCATCGTTTGCGTGCTGAGAGTGGCGAAATTAAGTTGATCCAGCACATCCATCACCGAAAGAAAGGGCGTTGCCCCCTGGCGAATTAATTGGTTACAACCGCTGCTGCCGGGATGGAGGATACTGCCGGGAACGGCGAAGACGTCACGACCCTGTTCGGCGGCAAATTCAGCCGTGATAAGGGCGCCGCTGCGTTGGCTGGCTTCGACAATAACGACTCCACGACTCAGTCCGCTGATGATACGGTTACGGGGTGGGAAATTGTTGGCTTCCGGACGGGTGCCAATGGGGTACTCGCTCACCAGCGCACCATTGGTCATAATGGCATCGGCCAACTCACGATTTTGCATGGGGTAGACTTGATCGACGCCACTGCCCAAAACGGCAATTGTGCGCCAGCCGCCGTCAAGCGCTGCGCGGTGGGCGACGGCGTCAATACCCAGGGCTAGCCCACTGACAATGGTGATCTTGTTATGGGCAAATTCGGTGGCTGCCATGTGCGCCACTTCCCGCCCATAGGCGCTGGCGCGCCGGGTGCCAACCAGGGCCACCGCCATCAGATCTTCCGGCAGCAGTTGGCCCCGTATGTAGAGGACTGGCGGCGGCGCATCGGTCTCCCGTAAATTGGCTGGATAATCGGCATCATCCCAGGTCAAGATCTGGGCGCTGGCCTTGATCACCCGTTGCCATTCAGCGGCCAAATCCAGTTGGCGGCGCGCCAACAGCAAACTTTCCTGGCTGCGCTTGTCCAGGTTGGCCGCTTGTAATTGTTGAATGGAGGCTTTCCAGGCGGCTTCAATCGAACCACAAACATTGAGAAGCGCCATCAAGCGCGCCGGTCCAATCCCGGCCACTTTATTGAAGGCAACCCAGTAGGCTTGCGTAGGCAGTGCTGTCAAGGCTGAAGTCCAACAAAAAACTAGTTATTGCTTACTGCCGAATCGCCGGTTGCGGACCGGCAGCACGTAATAACAGAACTTAACAATTGTTTACAATTTGTTGTTGGGAGGATACTCAAGATGGCGCGCTTTGTCAATCCAGAGACCCCATGATTTCATTCATCGCGCATACCGGGCAGCAAACGGACGGTGATGACACCGGCAGCCAGATCGACTTTTTGCACCACATCGGCAATGGCCGGTAGCAACAACTCCGTGCCATCCGGCTCGGCCACCACATAGACTTCGTTGGCGCCGGTGAACAAGACATCGGTGATCGCGCCTAACGCTTCGCCGCTTTCGGTCTGTGCCTGGAGACCAACGATGTCATGTACCCAATAGGTGTCGGCTTCCAGTTCGACGGCATCACTTTCCGTAACGAAGAGCCATTGATTACGCAGCGTTTCAGCATCGTTGCGCGTCTCGACATCGACAAACTTCACCAGCATCTGTTGTTTATGGGGACGCGCATACTCAATGGTTACCGGTGTGAGCGACTCGCCCATAAAGACTTTGACTTGGGGAGCAAAGCGCTCCGGGAAATCAGTGTACAATTCAACGCGTACTTCGCCCTGAATGCCATGTGCAGTGGCAATCCGGCCAACGGCCAGGTAGCCATCGGGCACCAGGACGGCTTCATTGCGGTGGTAATAGAGCTGGCCTTTGGGGGCTGCCGCCGCCTGACGACGGTTGGCGCTATTGGTTCTTCTGCTTTGATTCATCTGTCTCTTTGTTTTGTCTTCCTGGGGGTAGCGAGCGTCTAAAAATAAGTTCCTGCTCCTGGCGAGTTCGTGACTCGCAACGTACTGGAGCGAGTCACGAACTCGCCAGGAGCAGGAATAATTGCGAAATGGTCACTTCGTTCTTGATGGGCGCAAGGCACGCCAAGAGCAAATCCCAGGCCCTTGATAAAAAACAGCGGAAGACCGGCTTCCGCTGTTTTTACAACATCTTTCACCTATCGTGGCAAGCGTGATGTTTAGTCAATATCCAACATCACTTCACGATTGTCATTGCGCGTGGCTGACCGCAACACGGCCCGAATGGCATTGGCCACGCGTCCACTGCGTCCAATCACACGGCCCATATCGGTCGGCGCCACGCGTAACTTCAGGATGGTCGCATAGCGGGTCTCTTTGCGCTGCACCTGCACGGCGTCGGGTTCTTCCACCAGCGATTTTGCTAAAAATTCGACTAACTCTTCCATAAGTTTCCTGTAGTAAGACAGTGTACTCAGCGGGACAGTAGCACAGTGGGACAGTGGGACAGTAGTACAGTGACAAACTGTGTAACTGTCTTACTGTTCTACTGACCTACTGTCTTACTGACATAGGTCACTAAGCAGCAGCGCCCTCGGTGGCCGGTGTGTAGGGCAACGGCTTGTTGTTCTTGTCGATCAAATTGGCATTGCGCAGCAAGCGTTCCACCCCTTCGCTTGGTTGGGCGCCGACGCTGAGCCAGTGGGCTGCTCGATCCTTGCGCAGGTTGACCCCTTGGGCTTCGGCCAAGGCCGGGTCATAGGTGCCGATGGTCTCAATAAAGCGGCCATCGCGCGGCGAGCGGCCATCGGCGATGACAATACGATAAAATGCGCGTTTTTTGGCGCCCATACGGCGCAGACGAATACGAACCACGATTTGTTTACTCCTTATTCGATACAGTTTGTAAATTTATGTAACAACTTTGTCACCGCGCCTAGCCAGTCCATGACTGCCTAGGCGCGGTGAGTTTATTTACTGCCCTGGCCCACCGAAAAGATTCATCAGGTTGGGCAGCCCGCGACCGCGGCGGTTCTTTTTGCCGCCACCCATGATGCCCATCTGTTTCATCATCTTCTGCATGTCGCGGAATTGCTTGAGGAGCATGTTGACATCTTGCACAGTGGTGCCGCTGCCTATGGCAATGCGTCGGCGCCGGCTGGCATTCAAAATATCGGGCAGTTGGCGCTCTTTGCGCGTCATACTGCTAATAATGGCTTCGGTCTTTTTCAGGCTCCCCTCAGCCAGTTGGGGATCGACATCCTTCATCGCCCGGTTGACGCCGGGAATCATGGAGAGCAGGTCGGTGAGTGGCCCCAGCTTCTTGATCTGCTGAAGCTGTTGCAGGAAGTCTTCCAGGTCAAAATCGCCATCGCGCAGCTTCTGCTCCATCGCCATGGCATCTTCTTCGGTGATGTTGCTCTGCGCCCGCTCGATGAGGGTTAAGACATCGCCCATGCCCAAAATGCGACCTGCAAGGCGATCCGGTTGGAAGGGTTCCAGGTCGGTCAGCTTTTCGCCGACGCCAAGGAATTTGATCGGCACACCGGTCACCTGGCGTACACTCAAGGCAGCGCCGCCGCGCGCATCGCCGTCCACTTTGGTCATGATCAGACCGGTGAGCGGGACGCGTGTGTTGAAGCCTTGGGCGACGTTGACTGCTTCCTGACCGGTCATGGCATCTACCACCAGCAACACTTCGCTGGGCTTGGCAACCATGCGCACCTGCTCTAACTCTTGCATCATCTCTTCATTGATCTGCAAGCGACCGGCCGTATCCAAAATGACAACATTATAGGCTTTTTCGCGCGCCAACCGGAGCGCATTCTTGGCAATCGTCGAGGCGGCGACGTTGGTGCCTTCGCTGTGAACCGGGATGTCGATCTGGCGGCCCAGAATTTCTAGTTGCTGGATCGCCGCTGGACGGTAAATATCCGCCGCCACTAGCAGCGGACGTTGCCCCGACTTACGAAGGCGTAACGCCAATTTGCCCGCCATCGTCGTCTTGCCGGCGCCTTGCAGGCCAACCAACATCACCACTTGGGGCGGTTGGCCGGATAAGTTGAGCGGCGCGGCTTCTCCCAAAAGCTGGATCAACTCTTCGTTGACGATCTTGACCACTTGTTGCGCCGGCGTCAGGCTGTTCATCACCTCGGCGCCAATCGCCCGACCTTTGACCCGTTCAACGAACTCTTTGACCACCTTGAAATTGACATCAGCTTCGAGCAACGCCATGCGCACTTCGCGCATAGCCAGATTGACATCATTTTCCGTGAGCTTGCCCTGGCGGGAGAGGCCATCAAAAATGCTCTGTAATTTATCGGTCAGATTTTCAAACACAGCAATTTATCTCTGTCCACTACAAACGAATATAACTGCGCAATAACTAAACGCCCAATAAACGCAATAAGCGCCCGTTGGCCAAGGCACCAGGCGATGCACCAACCGGCGTAAAAACACCGTAACTATTTAGCTCCTAGCCGGTCCATAACCGGTCTCCCAAAGCGCCGGTCATGGACCGGCTAGGAGCGGACTAAATAGCTATAAAACAACTCAGCTATTGTACAGCAAGTTTTGGTTTTGGTCAAATTTGTGGAAGGAAAGGTGTATTTCAAATTTTGGGCGAGTTTTTGCGCTGTGCGAGCCACGGACTCGCACAGCGCGGTGCTGCCTTAAAAGTGAACTGTACCCGGAAGGAAAGTGACAGTAGGTACTGGTTATTGCTCATTACGAGCCACACCCAACCAATAAACCAACTACCCGCCCGTCAGCGGCGATTTACTCTGGGGAACTGGGGTGTTTGTGGGCGCCAGCTCCCCGCCGCCGCCACTACCAGCGCCACCCTGATTAGGATCGCTGGTGGGCGGTGGCGGTATTGCGGTAGGCGTGTTACCCTGTCCGCCGCCTGGGGTTGTGGCGGTGGGCAGCGTTTCCGGCGTTGGGGTGTCGGCGACGCTCGCTGTTGGCGTGACTGCAATCGTTGGCATTGTTGCTGGCATTGTTGCTGACGTTGTTGCTGACGTCGCGGCGGTTGGTGTTGCTGTTGCGGTCACCGGCGCAACGGTTCCCGTAACCGGGACGGTCGGCGCTACAGGCGTGACAGTGGGCGTACCAGGCGTACCATCCGTGGTTGGCTCACTCGTAACTGTCAGCGTGACCGTTACGGCGGGCGTTGGTGTTTGAACCGCCGTTGGCGTTTGGTTGACCGGATCAGTGATCGCAGTCGTGACCGTTGGCGCAACCGTTGCTGTCATCACCGGCGTCACCGCTACAGTTGCTGTTACGCTGGGAACAAGGGTCGCCGTCGGCGTAATCCCAACGGATGGCGTTAACACGGTCGTGGAGATGGCCGTCAAGGTCGCTGCCAAGGTCGGTACGCCGGCCGTCGGCGTGTTAGTTGGCGGCGGCTTGGGCGCGTTGATTGACTTCCCGGCAGGAATCACATTAGCGTCCAATAGACAATTGGCCTGTTGCAACTGGGCAACTGTGGTTCCTGTATGTTCTGCAATGGCCGAAAGCGTGTCACCGGCGCGCACCCCATAGGGAACCCAGCCGTCTGGCAGATAGGGCTGGCAAGGCGTACTTGTTGGCGCAGGTGGTGGTGCTGCTTCTACGGTGGGGGGTGGCCCCATCTCTGGCTGTTCGTCCGGGACGATGACCGCTATCGCTTGCAGGACGGAGGCGCCGTCTTTGTTCGGAACAACCTGGAAAGTGACATCGATAAATTGGCCGACGCCTGGCATCACGGGTATATGTGTGTCGGTGTAGACATTTGTACTGATATCCGGCTGGTAGTGCAGCAGGATGCTCAGTTTGCCGCTGACCAGGTAATCACCGGCAGTGCCATCAAAAACGAGACGCTCGGTGGTTTGGGGGGGAATTTGCGGCGTCGCTTGTTCGTTATTTTGCAGATTAGCGCTTGTGGCGTTGATGTCCGCAAGCAATCCGTTCATATTTTCAATGTAAACGTAGGGGCGCTGCGCCTCTGACGAAAGGTTGAACTTCTGGTTGCGCATCCACTGCTTGACGGCATAGGCTGGTTCGCCAATGTCAGATGCGCTGGCAGCGCGGACAAAGCCAAAGGCGCTGAGATAGACAACGGCGATTAGGGCGAGCAAAGGCGCCAACCGCAGATTGGGAGATGTAAAGCTTGCTTGGAGATCATGCCAGAAATTTTCCAGCGCGATCCACCAAGGTGCTTTCGACCGTGGCGCCGGCAGCTTGGGCGCCGGCGCGGCGACGGGCGTTGGCGAAAGCGTACTTGCCGCCTTCATCTGGGCGGCTGCTTCTAAAAAAGCGCGCTTCCGTTCGGCTCGCCGTGGCGCCGTCGGTTGCGGCACGGGCGCCCGCTGGAGATGATGCGTGGCGTTAATGAGCAGCAAGACCTCGCGTAACTCGGCCCGCAGCGGCTCTGGAGCAGTGGCGAGGACAGCTTCCACCGTTTCGCCTGCCTCCACGCGTTCGATCGCTTTGGCAAAAATATCTTCAGGATTAACGTGGGACAAAGACTCAGTCATCATAGGACTGTTTTAAGCAAACCCTTCATGTTGCAACAGTTGACGTAAGGTTGTAACCGCCCTATATTGCAACGCTTTAATTGAACCTTCAGTTTTATCTAGCATCTCAGCAACTTCGCTGATGCTATAGCCTTCTAAAAAGCGCAGGGTGATCACTTCACTCTGCTCTTCGGTCAAGCGGTCAATCGCCGTGCGCAAGCGCTGGGCATCCAGGCTAGCTTCGGCCATCACCACGGGGTTGTGATCGCTGGCCGTTGTCGTCAAGGTATCTTCCAACGACACCTGCTGTTGCCGGTCGCGCTGGCGGTAATAATCGATGACGGCGTTGTGGGCAATCCGATACAACCAGCCGGAAAACGAACTGTGCCACCCCTTATCGCTGCGGATCGCTTCCAGCATCTTCAAGAAGACCTGGGCTGTCAAATCCTCAGCTAGTGATTCATTGCCGGTGCGTCGATAGATGTAGCTATAGATACGCGCTTCATAGCGATCATACAACTCGCCAAGGGCGCGTTCGTCAAAACTGGCTGCACCTTCCAGCAACATTTTTTCCGACAAATTGCTTAGGGCCGTTGCGTCGTCACTTGGGACGAATGTGCCTGCTCTACTATTCATAACGACGAAAATCGCTCAAAAAAATTACGGTCAATTTGTAATTGTTGATTTTTCAGTGGTTCGCTGCCTACACAAACCGCTTTGCAGGAGAGAAACTACGCTAGTTTTCAGAAACTGACAGACCAGTCGCCGGTTGATCTGCCATCACCCATCAGTAAACCAAGCTGGTTATCATGCCCCTTAGGCCAAGTATAACATAAGTCATAGACTGTTGTAAGTATGACGTAAGATCAAATGGCGAGCAAATATGATGGGCGCTTAATTTGAATCGATTTTGGTTTGGAGTTGATTCGTCCGCCAGTAGACTTCATAGATGCGTTGAATGGCGGTGAAGTTGGTGAAGATGGCCAACACCCATAATACGGGCTGCATCCAACCAGTTAACAAGCCAAGAATCAGCAGTACAACCCGCTCTGGCCGCTGTAACCAGCCGGCTTTAATTTCGACATTCAACCCTTCGGCGCGCGCTTTGGTATAGCTTACCATCAGGGAGCCGACCAGGATCACCAAAATTAGTACAAATTCGGTACGCGTGCTGGGACGGCGCGAGTAGTAATAGGCCAGGGCCAGAAAAGTGACGCTTTCACTATAACGATCCAGCGTACTATCGAGAAACGCGCCAAAGGTACTCATCTGTTTCATAAAGCGGGCGACCGCACCATCCAACATGTCAAAGAAAGAGGCCAGGAGCAGTAACAGACCACCCCAACCAAAGCGCCCCTGAGCCAGGAAATAGGCCGTGATCGCGGTCAAGATAAAACCAGTGTAGGTCAAGCCATTAGGGGTGACGCCGAGTGAGTGTAATCGACGCGCAAAATGGCTGAGGGGGTCGGCAAAGAGTGGGCGTCCATATTTTGATAGCATCGATACCTTCCTGTTCGCCAAAGAGTGACAGACAATGAAGGTAGTATACTACGAGGGCCGCAATTAGCTGTAATACGATCTGCGTGTTTTGAACAGAACGGGGGTTTGGTTGATTGATCCAGTGAAAGACTGCTGTGCCTGTAACGACCAAGCCCGCTCGTAGCCGCAGCTATGAGCGGGCTTGGCAACAAGCAATTAACGAATCAACGACCCGACCCCTTAGCGGGTAAAGGCGCTAGGGATAAAGATCTGGGTGGTGGCGCGCAGCATGGCAATCGGCACCAGCCGTACATTTTGCGGGGGGAGACCTGTCCGTGAATCACCGATGATCACGACATAGGCTTGGTCGAAGGTGTTGGTTTGGTTGTTGGAAAGGGCCGTGAGGGTCAAGTTTCCCGGCACAACCCCTTCGGCCGGCGAAACCGTCAGCCAAGCGACGGCATTGGCTTGTTGATCAAGGACTGCTTCATTGCCCGCTGCATCTTGCACAATGACGCGGCCATCTTCGGCCAAATAGCCCGTGGCGATCTCACCGGTAAGCGTGGCGGCGGCGCTCTGGACGGCCGGCACCGAAGCTACCGCCGCTGTGTAGCGCACGCCATCGGTGCCAAAGACGCCGATGAGGCGGGTTAAGGTAACCGGCTGCTGGCTCGCGAGATAGCTGAATGCCACACCATTCGGGCGCGGTTCCAGCAACGCAGGGGTCACTTTGAGCTTGACGTTGACAAAGAAGGGCTGATTGATCACCGTTTGATTGTCACTGGTGATCCTGAGGCGTGTGGTATAGTCGCCGGCGGCCAGATTGATCGCATTGGCTTGATAGCTGACGAACCCTGGCGTATTGCCAAAGGTCGGGTTGACCGTCAACCAGGTGGGATTGCCCTCCACTTCAATTCTGTAGGAAATCGGAACGTTGTTGTCGGTGGCATTGCGCAGCTCGAACTGTTTGGTAACACTGGTGGCGCCGATTTGCAAGGTTTCTTCAATCGTGCTGATCGAGGAGCTTAAGAGATTGCCGATTCTAAAGCCATTGCGATCCAGATCCCCAATGAGAATACTATCCTTATTGGTTTGGTAGGCATAGTTGTTGAACGACGCATTGCGATCAGGCTGGGTATAGACGCGGATATTGTTGTCACGCATAATGACAATTTCATCCTTGCCGTCGCCATCGACATCGCCGCCGGCGCCGGAGACGTAGCCATTATCGCGATCCAGGAATTGTTCCAATTCGACCGGGACTTTCGATTGGTCATCGCCACGGACGATCATACGTACCACGTTGCCGGTGGCGGAGGATTCGCGCAGCATGACAATCTCTTCCTTGCCGTCATCATTAATATCGGCGGCAAAGGCAAAGCGCGGGCTGGGATTAAAGGCTTCGGATTTAATTTCGCTAAAGGAGCCGTCGTCATATTTGATCACAAAATAGCTGGGCAATAATTCACCGTTGCGGATGGCGATAACATCTTTCCCGCGATTGCCGTCAAACTGGGCGATCAACCCCACACGATAGGGACGGTCGGTGCCGGTGCGGTTGAGGATGGAGCCGGAGGTGCCATCGGCGCGGTAGACGCTCAGGCGTCCTTGCTCGCGATCCACCAGCGCAATTTCGTCGGCGCCGGTATTATCGACGTTGCCAATGGAGATCGTCTCCCATTCTTCATTAAAGTCACGGGTAAAGTGGGTGTCCCATTGACGACCGGTAGGGGTGGCGGTGGTTGGCTTTAGCACAACCAGTCTCTGTAAGTTGCTGTTGATCTGTAAGACATAGGCGATGTGGTCGCCCGGCAGGTTGGGATCTAGTTTGCCCGTGCCAACCATCTTCTGATTGCCCTGATCCGTTCTTTCATACAACTTTGCCCAGGGAATGCCATTGGGGGTTTTGCCATCAAAGGCGCCATTGGCCACCACCGGGTCCCAAACCGTGAGAGTGGTTACGCCACTGGTGTCTTTGATGGCGATAATCTCCTTGTCGCCGTCATTATTGACATCACCAAGCGCAATGTTTTCCCAGCCGCCGGTGGGGCTAACCCAGTCCACCAAGGGAGCGTTGCCGCTCTGAAGCAGATCGAGGATCCGAATGGTGCCGGTGTTGTCAAGGTAAACAATTTCGCTATCGGGGTCGGCGCTCGTTTCCGCCAACGCCGTTGTCGATGGCAGTAGGGAGTTCGACAAGAGCGTGCCTAACAGCAGAAGAATCAAACTAACGCGCATTGGTTTGTGCATTGGTTTGTGCATTGGTTGGTGCAATGATTTTTTCATAAACGTTGGCATACTTCGCTTTTTTGCCTTTCTGAATTATGCGTTGAACCACTGATGACATTGCTCGTTCTAAGAAATCACGGTATGCTATGGGGAGGTACGTTGGAATGACGCCCCTTGACAATCCAGTGTTCCCATGCCATTGTTCATCACAGTGATTATCATGGTGCAATTGCATCATGAATGACAGAGACACCTTGCTTAAAGAGCGTGCGACAAATGGTTGATTGGCGCAAGCAAGGTTGATCAAGGTAAAGCTTGTCTTCGGTTGGCACAATGTGATTTCTTGTGAACTTACATTGTAACCTATTGTACATCAAGTTGTGATGGGGTAAAAGACAGCCATCCAAACGAAAACATCATGTAGTGATCATAAAAATTTAAGAAATAGAAACATAGGAGGACTCTTATGGCAACCCCACTGCGTGTGACTGTGACCGGCGCCGCCGGAAACATCGGCTATTCGCTCATCTACCGCATTGCTAACGGTGATCTCTTTGGGCCTAATCAGCCGGTGATTCTTCAGCTTTTGGAAATTACGCCTGCGTTGGGCGCCCTGAATGGCGTGGCGATGGAACTGGAAGATTGCGCCTTCCCGTTGTTGGCCGACATGGTGTTGACTGATGATCCCAATCGCGCCTTCAAAGATGCCAACTGGGCCTTGTTGGTGGGCGCCCGCCCGCGCAGCAAGGGTATGGAGCGTAAGGATCTCTTAAGTGCTAATGCCGCGATCTTCTCAGTGCAGGGCAAGGCGATTAACGCGAACGCTGCCTCTGACATTCGCGTGCTCGTGGTAGGCAATCCCGCCAATACCAACTGCCTGATTGCCATGAGTAATGCACCGGATGTGCCGGCGGAACGCTTTACCGCTATGACCCGGCTCGACCACAATCGCGCCGTGGGTCAATTGGCGCTCAAGGCCGGCGTCCCAGTGAGCGCTGTGCAAAAGGTGACGATTTGGGGCAACCACAGCGCTACCCAATACCCTGATGCCCACCACGCCCTGATCAACGGTCAACCAGCGCCTCAAGTGATCGGTGACGCTGCTTGGCTTAAGGATACGTTTGTGCCAACTGTGCAAAAACGTGGCGCCGCCGTGATTGAAGCACGTGGGGCCAGCAGCGCGGCCAGCGCCGCCAATGCCGCCATCAACCATGTCCAGACCTGGTATCACGGCACTGCCGCCGGCGACTGGACCAGCATGGCGATTCCCAGCACCGGTGCCTATGGTTCACCGACAGGGGTGATCTTCAGCTATCCGGTGACGGTGCAGAACGGCAACATCGCGATTGTCGAAGGTCTTACCTTGAGTGACTATGACCGCCAGATGATCGGCGTAACCGCGAATGAGTTGGTGGAAGAGCGGGCGGCGATTGCGGAGTTGTTGAGCTAATTTTTCCCGAAGGAGTGCGCACCAGGCGTGCGCACTCCTTCGGTCGAAAATATTATTCCGCCGGCTGGGTGGCAAAGGCGCGGGCTTGGTGCATGAGCGTCACTTGTAAACCTTGCACCGCAGTGGGATCGCTGTTGTCGGCAAAGCGGCGCTGGTAGCGGCCATCGGGCAGCAAGTCCCAGGCTTGACGGTGGTCGGCCAACGAGAGGTGGAGAATGTGTTCAAGCTGTTCCTTCAGCCGTGGGTCTTCAATCGGCGTGGTGGCTTCCACCCGTGCGCTTAGGTTGCGATTCATCCAGTCGGCGCTACCGAGGTAATAGTGCGGGTTGCCGTCATTGCCAAAGTAGAAGATGCGCGAATGTTCGAGGAAGCGACCGATAATGCTGATCACGCGAATGTTATCGCTAATGCCGGGTAGTCCTGGCCGCAGGCGACAGTTGCCCCGCACAATCAGATCAATCTGCACCCCGGCTTGACTGGCCTCGTAGAGTTTCCGCACAATCACGGCATCTTCCAACGAATTCATTTTGGCGATAATCCGTGCTGGTCGGCCACACAGGGCGATGGCGATTTCGTTACTAATCAACTCGACAAATTGTTGGCGCATATTGACCGGCGCCACCAGCAGCTTACGATAGTCGGTCTGACGGCTGTAGCCGGTCAGATAATTGAAAAGATCCATTAAATCAGCGCCGATGGCCGGGTCACAGCTAAAGAGACCGAGATCGGTGTACGATGCCGCTGTTTTGGCATTGTAGTTGCCGGTGCCGATATGATAGTAGGCGCGCAATCCATCTTCCTCTTCGCGAATTGCCAGCGAAACCTTGGTGTGGGTCTTCAAACCGACCAGCCCATAGGCGACATGGCAGCCGGCATTTTCCAACATACGCGCCCAGGCAATGTTGGCCGCCTCATCAAAGCGCGCCTTGACCTCGACCAGCACCGCCACCTGTTTACCCTGCTCGGCGGCATGGATCAACGCTTTAATGATCGGTGAATTGGCGCTGGTGCGATAGAGCGTTTGTTTGATGGCGAGAACGCGCGGGTCGGCAGCCGCGGCTTCGATAAATTGCTGGGTGCTGGCGGCAAAGCTCTGATAGGGATGATGTACCAGCAGGTCGCCCTGACGGATGATGTTAAAAAATTCATCCGGGCGCTCTTTGGCGTCCAGCCCAGTCAACCGTAGCGGCACGACCGGTGTCCACGGGTCATATTTCAAGTGGGGCAGGTTGATGTCGGCCAGCGCAAAGAAATCGTCACGGCGCAAGAGGCCACGAATCGGATAAATGTCTATCGGTTCCAGATTCATTTTGCTGCGCAGAATCGTCAACATCGTCTCCGGCATCGCCTCGTCCACCTCCAGGCGTACCACCGGCGCCACGCGGCGCTCGCGCAACTCTTCGCTGATCATCGAGAGCAGGTCTTCCGCTTCTTCCTCATTGCGCTCGACATCGGCGTTGCGTGTGACCCGAAAGGGATGGGCGGCAATAATCTTCATGCCGCGGAAGAGGCTGTCCAGATTGTGGATCATCACCTGTTCCAGCGGTACAAAGTGATAGGGGGTCGCTAGTGGCACCCAGCGCGGGCGGTTGGGCGGCACTTTGACGCGCACAAAGAAGCTCTCGTCGCTAGTGGGGTCATATAGCAAAATGCCCAAGCTCAGGCTAAGATCGCTGATAAAAGGGAAAGGATGACCGGGATCGACCGCCAACGGCGTAAGAATCGGGTAGACCTCGCGCTGGTAATACTCTTGTAACTGTTGTTTCTGTTCCTCGCTTAACTCATCATAGTTAAGAATGCGAACATTGTGTTCGGCCAAACGGGGCAGAATATCTTCGTATAGACATTGGCTCTGGGCGTCGAGCATGGCGGGAACGGCTTTAGCAATCAACCCGATTTGCAGATCAGGCGCCCAGCCTTGCAACGTCAGGTTGGCGAGACCCGCCGCCTGTTGCCGCTTGAGACCGCCCACCCGTTTGCGGAAAAACTCATCGAGATTGCTGGAGGTAATGGCGATAAATTTGAGCCGTTCCAGCAGGGGCGTGCGCTCGTCCATTGCTTCGTGTAGTACACGCCAGTTGAAATTAAGCCAATCGAGTTCGCGGTTGTAAACCTGCTCCGAGGTGCTTAACTCGTCCAGCGAAAGGGTTGTCCAATCGACTTTGGGCTGATAGACCTGTTCCGGCGGAATGATGACTGGTGTTGTCGGTGGCGTTGTGGATGTGGTGGCTGTACCATTGGTATGGGGCGCACCATCGCCGTTGTGCATCGCTTCCAGCAAGGTAGGGATGGGTGAAAAGGGCGTGATTATGCTTCCCTGTGCGCGATCTTGTGCGTGCTTCTGTATGCGCTTCTGTTTCGTCGGTTTTTGTGCAGCCATCGGCAGCCCCCTCGATGAGTAGAAGTCAAATCGGCTGTGGGTTGACTTCCTACAGATAGGTGAAAGACTTTCTGGTAGTGTAGCGTCACAGCGATTTGATCCCAGATCTGATCCTAGTGCGGATCGCATCACCCATTTGAATTTGCGTCGTTTGCTTGAGTCCGAATCGCCGCTTGGGTGATGTGGACAAAGCAAAAATGGTAGATACTGAACTCAGTAAAATTTACAGTCTGTGGTCCAAAGTCATGTTATGGCGATCTCGACTGCGTTGCGATCTATTGACAGTACAAAATTTATGATGCCAAAGGATGCCACATCTCTTGCCCTGCTGTCAAATAGGCGGGCGAGAGCTTGCTGTAAGCTGTGATTGGCAGTAGACTAGCAACAGCCCAGCGGCAGTAAGACAGTGGCTCAGTCCGCTAGTACGGCAGTGACTGATGGACGGTTCTACGTGTTACTGATTACTGATAAACGTATTAGTTTATAATACCTGTTAACCCTGATTCAGCACCCTGCGACGATCATTAGTAAGTTGTGC
>JAPKMW010000084.1 GCA_026645575.1 Caldilineaceae bacterium | reverse complement strand
AAGGTGACAGGTGACAAGGTGACAGGTGACAAGGTGACAGGTGACAAGGTGACGACCAATCACCTTGTCACCTTGTCACCGCCTCACAACCTGCCCAGCCAACTGACCCCCTTTTTCGGCCGTGAGCAGGAGATTGCCGAGTTATACGCTCAATTGCATGGGGAAGAGTGCCGACTGATTACCCTGATTGGCGAAGGCGGTGTTGGCAAGACCCGTTTAGCATTGGCCGTTGCCCAGGCGCTTTTGGATTTGCGCTTTTGGCTTTTAGATTTCGGTCCGGTGCAGGGTGAAAAGCCAAAAGCGCGCCCAAACGACCCCCGCCAAAATCCAAAATTCCCGGATGGCATCTGGTTTGTCTCGCTCGCCGGCCTGACGGCTGGGCTAAATCTCGCGGAACAGATCGCCGCAGCCATTGCTCAAGCTATGAACATTACCTTTAGCGACGCCGGTGTACTGACCAGCGCCTTACTGGCCTATCTGCGTAATAAACGAGCGCTCCTGATCTTGGATAATGTGGAGCAGATCCTCGATGGCGTCGATTTCATGGTCGAGCTACTCCGGCAGACCGCCGGGATCACGCTGCTGGTCACCTCGCGGGCGTTGCTCAACCTGCAAGCTGAATATGAGTGGCCTGTCACCGGGTTGCCGACCCCGTCGTGTGATCAAGCGCGCAGCAGCGTCACCGCTGACCTCCTGCGGTACAGTAGTGTTGCCCTTTTTGTTGAACGGGCGCAACGGGTTCAACGCAACTTTCAACTGGATCATACCAATCAGTCTGCGATCAGCGCAATATGCCGGCAGCTTCACGGGCTACCGTTGGGGATCGAGTTGGCAGCAGCCCAACTTCGTTGTCACAGTTGTGATGAGATTCAGCAACTGTTGACTGTCAATGCACTGACGGTCACGACGGCCTACCGGGATGTCCCCTTGCGCCACCGCAGCCTGACCGCTGTGCTCGAAGATAGTTGGCGTCTATTGACAGCGGTTGAACAGCAAACGCTGGCTCACTTGTCTCTCTTCCAAGAGAGCTTTACGGCGGCGGCGGCGGTCGCCATCGTCGAGACAACACCAACCATCTTGACGGCGCTATGTGACCAGTCACTCCTACATTGCACTGCGCCGCAACGCTATCTGCTTCATGAAACCGTGCACCAATTTGCGGCGGCAAAGCTAAAACAGGAAGATAGGGCAGCGCGCGCCGCAACGGCGGCCCGGCATGGGCAATACTATCTAGCCTTGCTTTGTGACCAGGGGCGCGTCTTGCAAGGGCCAACGCCACAAGCGGCCATGACTGTATTGCAGCAGGAGATCTGCTCAATTGAACAAGCCTGGCGCTGGGCCATTACCCAAGCAGCAGCAGATCTCTTGATGCAAAGCGCGCTGGCGCTGTGCGAGTTTTACCACTGCGCCTACCGTTTAGAACAAGGCAAAGCACTGCTTGGCGCGGCGGTGGCAATGATCCAAGAGCAGGTTGAGGCGACGCCGGCGGTCACCGGGTTGCAAAGCGCTTTGGCAACACTGCTTTGCGCGCAGGGCCATTTGTTGATCGTCCAAGAAGCCTATGCCGCCTGTCTCCATGCCGCGCAGCAAGCGGTCGCCCTGGCGGAAGCGGGCGGCCAGCCGGCGCTTGTCGCCAGAGGACACTATCTCTGGGGCGCCAGCCTGTTGAACAGTGGGAGCTATGAAGCCGGCAGCGAACAGTTAGCCGCCGCATTGGCCGTGGCCCGCACCACAGTGCCACAAACAATGGTCTGGGAAGTCGTGATCTTGACGCTTAACAAGTTGGCGACATTGGCGGAACGGCGCGCCGATTATCCGGCGGCGTTGGCGTACTGCCAGGAAGCGTTGGCGTTGAGTCGCACGGCCAAGGCGATCGTTGCCGAAAATCGCACCCAACTTATCCTGGGGAGCATCTATCAGCGCATAGGCGATTTCCAGAATGCCAAAGCCTGTTGGGAGGGCGCGTTGGCGCTGATGAAACAGAGCGGCATTCAGGCCAATCAGCCCGATCTGCTGACCAACCTTGGTATCCTTTGTGATAATCAGGGCAATTACGCCGCCGCCCAATGGTACTATACGGCGGCATTACGCGCTTACCGCAACCTGGGCGACCAGCAACATCAAGCTGAGGTGTTAGGCAACCTGGGCATCTCGGCCGACTATGTGGGTGATTACACGACGGCGCTTGCCTATAGTCAGGAATGTTATGAACTGTTGCAACAACTGGGCCTAACTGGACGGCTACCAATTGTCCTGGTAAACTTAGGGTTGCATACGCATCATTTAGGTGACCAGCGCGCCGCCCAACAATATGGCCGCCAGGCGCTGACGGTTAGCCAACAGCTCAATAATCAACACTGGCAGAGCTATGCGTGGACTGTGATCGGTCATGCCGCACTGGCTTTGGCTGATCTTGCTGAGGCGGAAGCCGCCTATCGCTCAGCCGTAATGTTGGCCCATGAAGTGGCTCTCCCTTTCATGACGATTGAACCGCTGGCGGGCTTGGTGCGTGTGGCGCTAGCGCGTCCGCTGGCGTGTCAATGCCTTGGGCAACACCTGGAGACGATCATCGCTTTTCTTACCCAAACCGCGGGGGAGGGACTAGAAGAGCCGTTGCGGGTCTATCTCACTTGCTATCAAGGGTTGCACGCACTCCGGGATCCGCGCGCAGATGCTGTATTAGCGCAGGCTTATGAACTTTTGCAAAAACGTGCTGAACAAATTGATGATCCGGTGTTGCGCCGTTCCTTTCTAGAGAATGTTGCCGTCCATCGCACGCTATGTAGCGCCGCCCAAGCAGCAAAGTATGATGAGTCAACTTTTGCAAATAACCCTTCTCGGATCGCCAACCATTACACTGGGGGACCAACCGCTGACCGGTCTGCTGACGGGGAAGGTGTTGGCTCTCTTTGCCTACCTGACCGTCAACCGGCAGCCGCATACGCGCGACCATCTGGCGGATCTACTTTGGAGTGAATTCAATAACCAGCAGGCGCGCAACAACCTGCGCTATTTGTTACCCGATCTGCGGCGCCATCTCGATGCCCACCTGACTATCACCCCACAAACCATTAGCTTCAACCGTCAGGCGCCCTATTGGTTCGATGTCGAAGTGCTGCAAACAACGCTTGCGGCCCAATCGCCCACAATCGGCCCAATGCACCAAACAACTGCTACGCCCATCGACCTGCCTGCCTTGCAAGCCGCGCTCGATCTGTACCAGGGCAAGTTTCTGGCTGGCTTCACGGTGCGCAATGCCCCTGTCTTTGAAACCTGGGTTCGCCAACAACAGGATGAAATCCACCATATAACCGTACAAGGCTTCTATACGCTGGCGGAAGCCTATTACCAAGCGGGCGAAACCCAAGCCGGGCTGACGACCAACCAGCACTTATTACAGTGGGCGCCGTGGCATGAAGCCGGTCATCGTTTGCAAATGCGCCTATTGGTCGCCGCTGGCCAACGGTCGGCGGCGTTGGCCCATTATACCCTTTGCCGTCAACTGTTGGCCGATGAACTGGGGGTGGAGCCGGAAGCGGCCACCAGCGCGCTCTATGAAGAAATTCGCGCTAGCGCGTATGACAAGGTGACAAGGTGGCAAGGTGACAAGGTGACTAGTGACAGGGTGACTGAGCTTGTCGAAGTCACCCTGTCACCCCTTCACCCTGTCACCCCTTCACCCTCTCACCCCCTCCCCCCTCCCACCCCTACCCACTCCCTGCCACACAACTTGCCCGGCCAACTCACCCCCTTTATCGGGCGAGCGACAGAGCTTTTGGAACTCTGCACCTTGCTGACGGATGCTGTCCACCCCCTCATTACGCTGACAGGGCTGGGTGGTATTGGCAAGACTCGGCTGGCACTGGCGGTGGCACAGTGGATTTTAAATTTTGAACCATTGGTGGACAATCCAAAATCGCGCCCAGAGGCAGTTGCCTTTCAGGCGCGCCAAAATTCAAAATTCCCCGACGGCCTTTGGTTTGTCCCACTGATCGGTCTGGCTGCCGAGGAGAATCTGGCAGATCGGCTGGCGGTGGCGATCATGGATGCCCTGCACTTGCCCCGCGTGGGACCGCTTGCCCCGCAAGAACAGCTTCTGGACAGGGTGGGTGAACGCCGCCTGTTGTTGATTCTGGACAGCTTTGAACATCTGTTAGCCGGCGTCGATCTGCTGTATACCCTCCTCCAACGGGCGCCAGGCGTGAAACTGTTAGTCACCTCGCGCCAGATCCTCAATCTCCAGGCCGAGTTTGTCTGGCAACTGGATGGGTTGGCAACACCGGCGGTGGCAGCGGGTGCGGTTCTATCGCCTGCCGAAGCGCAACGCTATGACAGTGTCGCCCTCTTTGTCGAGCGGGCACAGCGTGCCGACCGGACCTTTCAGTTGGATCAACACAACCAAGCGGTGGTTCTCCAGGTCTGTCGCTTTGTCGAAGGCTTGCCGCTGGGCATCGAACTGGCAGCGGCCCTGTTGCGCTACCATACCTGCGCTGAACTTTGGCAAAGCATCCAGCAGGACTACCGGGTATTAGCCGCCACCCAACGCGATGTCCCGCCGCGGCACCGCACCATTACCGCCCTCTTTGATTTTTCCTGGCACTTCCTAACGCCGTCGCAGGCGCGCACCCTGGCGGCTTGCAGTATCTTTCCGCAAAGTTTTACCGCCGAAGCGGCTGCGGCCATCGCTGGTGCCACACCGGCCATCCTTTGGGCATTGATCGATCAATCACTGCTCAAACAGACCAGCGATGGGCGCTTTGAACTCCACGAATTGGTGCGCCACTATGCGGCAACACAATTCGCACGTGACCCGCAGGCTGCCACCCACTGTCGGCAACGCTATATTGCTTACTATAGCACCAGGGTCGAAACGGATGCCGAAGAATTGATGCGCACGCCGAGCAAACTACAGTTTATCCAGCAAGAACTGCCCCATATACGCCTGACCTGGTTGTGGTCTGTTGAACAAGATCAGCTTGCGCCCATCACCCGATTGTGTGAAGGGGTTTTTCTGCACTTTATGGCCAATGGGCCAATGCAAGAAGGGTGGGATCTCTGTTATGCCGTTGTCGAACGCATACACCGCTGGCCTACACCACCGCGGGATGAACAGGAAGCCCGTTTCTTTGCCATTGCGCACGCCGCGACAGCCTATTTGGGCTATTACCAGGGCCGTTATGCCGAGGTAACCCAGTTAGCCCACGCGGCGATTACCAGAGCGGAACCGTTGGCCGATGGGCGTGTTCTGGCAATGGGGTACGGGATATTGGCGATGGTTGCCTTTGCCCAGGGCGAATTGGCCGAACATGAACGGCTCTGCGCGCTGGCTTTGGGCTATGCCCGTGCGGGGGGGATTTCATACATGGTCGCCGTGAGCCTGGCTTTTCTGAGCATGGGGTTGGCAGTGCAGGGCAAGATCGCCGCTGCACACAACGCCATGCAAGAGGCGCTGCAACTGGTGCAGAAAGAGCGGTTGGTTTACCTGGAAGGCTATATCCTGAGCGAATTTGGTCTGATCTATGCTATGAGCGGGGATTGGGCGCTGGCTGACGGCACAACCCAACAGGGGTTGCAACTCAACCTAGCGCTGAACAGCAGCCTCAATCGTGGCTACCAATATGCCCGTCTGGCGCTGGCGGCGGAGGCGCTTGGCGATTATCCCCGCGCCATCACCTGGGCTGATCAGACGCTAGCTTTTCGCACCTTTGTCCCGGACCCGATCAACGACCTGAGCGCAATGCTGGTGCGTGGGCGGGCGTTGCGCTACCTTGGGGACAGCGCCGCGGCTGATATTGCCTGCCAACAGTTACTGACACTGGCGCAAACGTTAGGCCGTCAAACCGAAAGTGCGCAAGCCCGGATTGAGTTGGGCCATGTGGTATTGGCGCAGCAACAGTGGCAACTGGCCGAAGCGCATTATCAGGCTGCCCTGGCTGTCCCTGCGACGGGGCATTTGTCCTGTCAAGCCGCCGCATGTGCTGGGTTGGCGCAAGTCCAGTTACAACAGCAGCAAGTCGCGCAAGCCTTGCCCTGGGCTGAGCAGAGTTTGCATCTTTTGCTCACCCAGTCACTAGCGACGCAGTATGATGCGGCCGCCGCCGCCATCACCTGTTATCAAGTGTTGACGGCCGCCGTCGATCAGCGTGCCGCGTTGATCCTCCAACGCGCCTGCGACTGGGTTGCAGAGCAGGCTGTCAAGATTAGTGATGAAAGCTTACGTCGTTCCTTTTTGGACAAAGCGCCGTATCATTGCCAGTTGCAGGCCCTAAGGCGCGCCGCCAGTGATGATACGGCAGAAAGTGCGTACAATCCACTATGACAGGCAAGCTCCAAGTAACCCTTTGCGGCGCCCCCACCCTCACGCTTGGTGAACAGTCGCTGGCTGGCCTCCTTGGCGGGAAAGCGTTGGCGCTCTTTATCTATCTGGCCGTCACTGGGCGTCCGCATCAGCGCGATGCCCTGGCAGAGTTGCTCTGGGGCGACTTATCGCTGCCCCAAGCGCGCGCCAATCTGCGCTATCTCCTGCCTGATCTGCGCCAACTGCTGGGAGACTACCTGCTGATCACGCCGCAGACCATTGCCTTTAACCGCACCATGCCCTATTGGTTGGATGTGGAGGCGGTGCGGACAACCTTGACGGCGCCGCGTCACACGGTTAGCGCCGATGAAGTGCAGGCGGCGTTGGCGTTGCTGCGGGAAGAATTCCTGGCCGGCTTTCAGGTGCGCAAAGCGCCCGCTTTTATGCAATGGGTTGCCGAACAACGACAGGCGCTGGCAACCTTGCGCATACAAGCGCAGGCCATGCCGTCCCGGCTAAACCATAATCTACCCAACCAACTCACCCCCTTTTTTGGGCGTGAGCAGGAAATCAGCGAGATTTGCCAGTTTCTGAGGCGGGAAGATTACCGTCTATTGACCATTGTCGGGGAAGGCGGTGTGGGAAAAACGCGCTTGGCGTTGGCGGTTGCCCAGTCAATTTTAGATTTTAGAGCCGGGCAGGAGCCAAAATTCCCTGATGGGATTTGGTTTATCTCCCTGGTCGGCTTGACGGCCACCGTAAATTTAGCCGATCAACTGGCGGCCGCAATTGGTAAGGAATTGGGATTTACCTTTGGCCCGCAAGATTCGCCGTCAGCGCAAATTCTGCGCTATCTGTCGACAAAACGGGTGCTGTTCATTTTTGATAATTTTGAACCGTTGGGTGATGAACCGGGCTTTGTCATGGCGTTGTTGCAAAAAACAAGTGGGGTCACCCTGTTGCTTACTTCCCGGCGCCGGCTCAACATCCAGGCCGAGTACCCCTACTTCATTACCGGCTTACCTCTCCCGTCGCCCGCCGATCTCCCCGGGCTTGGACCAGCCGAACTTTTACAATTTGCCGGTGTGGCCTTATTTGTTGAACATGCACGACGCGCCCAGGGTACGTTTCAACTCAGCGCTGACAACCAGATTGATGTGGGGCGTATCGGTTACGCTGTCGCCGGCCTGCCGCTGGGCATCGAGCTAGCCGCTGCGCTCAGCCGGGAGTACACCTGTGCCGCATTGGCGGAAACGCTTGCAAAGGATTACAAAATCCTAACCACTACGCTTACCGATGTGGCCGACCGCCATCGGAGTATCAAAAAAGTCATGGATCACTCCTGGCGCTTCTTGCGTTGTGAAGAAATGACCGTCCTGACCCGCTGTGCGATTTTTCGTGGCTGTTTTGATCAGGAGGCTGCTGCTTTTGTCGCGGCGGCCACGCCGTCGATCCTCATCCGGTTGCACGATCAATCACTTCTCCATTGGGCTGGCGAAGTGTCTGGGCGCCGTTATTTTACGTTGCACGAACTCGTGCGGCGCTATGCTCTGGAGCAGTTGACGCCACGCGAGCGTCAGCAAGCCCAGGAATACCATGCCGGCTATTTCATGTCAAAATTACAGACAGCCGAAAGCGCTATGCGTCAACAGGGCATCAGTCCACAGCTTCAACAAGGCGACCTGGATAACATCCGTGCCGCCTGGGAATGGGTGGTAGCGCAAAAGCGGTTGGATTTGTTGATACAAGGTGTCGACGCCCTACCCTATTTGTACCGGATGAGTGGTCTACACCAGGAGGCTTATGATGCACTCCACGGCGCCATTGTCATCGTGCGCCAAGCGATGGAGACCAGTGTGCAGAGGCAATTACTGGCCCGCTTGTTGAATAACATTACCGAATTTTGTCGCTATTTGGATCGGCTTGAAGAAGCGGAAATCTTTGTGCAGGAAGCGTTGCACCTGGGCAAGGTGTTAGGCGATCCGCGCTTGCTGGGCCGCAGTTATCACGAACTGGCGCGTAATGCCCAACGCCGCCATCAACCGATGGAGATGCGGCGCTTGGCCCAACAGGCTCATGGCTATGCTCAACAAGCAGGTGACGCTCACCTGCAAGCGCTTTGCCTGAATACTTGCGCGGTTTCAGCCGTTTTGTGTGGCGAACTAGGGGCGGCCATCGCTTATTACCACGCCGCGCTGCGTCATTTACAGCAGATGCCGGATCGTGAGTTAGAAGCGACCATCAACGCCAATCTTGGCGGCGCTTATAAACGCAACCGTGATTATATGCCCGCCGTTGACCATCTCGTCCAGGCTGTTGCCGTTGCCCAAGCGATGAATGATACCTATGGCGTCGCGATTAATCAGATTTTGCTGGGCAATCTCTGGTTGGAACTGGGCGCTTTTGCCGGCGCCCAGACCGCTTTGAGTCAGGCGCTCCACCACTTTGACAAGCTCCATGATCTCTATTGGGAAGCTTGGGGCCGTACCAGCCAGGCGCATCTCTGGCAACTCTCCGGTGATCCGGTTGCCGCCGCCGACGCATGTCGGCGCGTTTTGCCGCTCGTGCAAAACAAGATGCCACTGCTGGAACATCGGGCCTTGACCTATTTAGGTGATGCCCTCTACGCATTAGGAGAAGTTGACAACAGTGAAAACCTCTACCGGCGCTCTTTGGCCATCCAGCAAGAAGCCAAGCTCCACTTTCGCCTGACTGAACCAGTCATTCGGCTAGCCCAATTACTCCTGTCGCGTAAGGAAGCCATCGTCGCGCAGAGCTTGTTAGAGGAGCCGTTAGCCAACCTGATGCAGCAAGGGCCAGCAGCGGTTGCCGAGCCATTTGCTTTGTACTTAATCGGTTATCGTGTCTTTCATGCCACAGGCGATGGACGGGCCGAGTCGATTTTGCAGCAAGCGCACAAGGTGTTGCAAGAAGCCGCCGGTAAAATTAGGGACAGTGCTTTACGACGATCCTTCCTGGAAAATGTACAACCGCGCCGTGAGCTATTCGCATTAATACAACATAAGAAAGGTCTATTGGAGAGTAGAACAGACAACTTCTGGCGATAGCAATGCATTCCAGCGATGGCGAGGGGTATTTTTATGGGCGCGGCGCAATACGCTGTTGATGCGCGCCAGCAAGATGTTGGGGGGAACCGGCATAATGATATAATCATCTGCCCCCAAGCGGAACGCCGTGGCTAGATCATCGGGATGGTGCAGGGGGGCCAGAATGACAATTGGGAACCGAAAGAGGCGCCGCAAGCGCACACAAAGCATAAAGCGCCGTTGCGCGGCAAAGGAGTCGCCAATGAGGACAAGATGCAGGCGTTCACGCATGACGGCGGAAGCTGCTTCGTCCTCACTTGCCACCGACTGAACCGTATAACCAGCGCGTGTTAACAAAAATTCCAAGGAAGCGCATTGGTCGGCGCTTTCTTCAACCAACAAAAGGTGTAGCTTCAACAGATGTTGCCGCTTCATAATACTCTCTTTCTAGGAGATACGCGAGATGGTCTAATCGCTTGGAGGTCAAAATAACATCCGTCCCGTTAAGAGACGAATATTTTTTATAAGTAGCTATTGATTTTGGTAAGCATCATAACTATATATTACAAACGTGGGTAAAACGTGGGTAAAATGTGGGTAAAGTGAGTAAAAGTATGGCAAATCTTGATCATAGTGATCGTCTGTTAAAACTCGCTTGTCTTGGCACGGTAGAACTTACATTACCAGTTGCCCTGCCTGCGATCAATTTCACCCCCAAGGCGCTGGCCCTTTTCATCTACGTAATGGTGACGGGCAAACCACAGCGTCGCGATCACTTGGCCGCGTTGTTCTGGCCTGAGCTTGGCATCGAACAAGCCCGCAAAAACTTGCGTTACCTTTTGCCCGAGCTACGACAAGGGCTGGGTGATTACCTGCTCATCACTGCACAGAGCATCGAATTTAACTGGCAACAGCCCTACTGGCTGGATGTTGCCCTGTTGCGCGCCGCGCTGGCGCCAGGGGAACGGCTGGGGAATGCCGCCAAGGTGCAAGTCGCATTGGATCTCTACCACGGTGAATTTCTCGCCGGCTTTACGGTGCGCAATGCCCCCGTCTTTGAAACATGGGTGATGCACCAGCGGGAAGAATTACATACCCTTGTAATGAACGCTAGCTACCAACTGGCGCTCGATTACGAACAAAAGGGAGATTACCAGGCGGGGCTGGCAATAACCCGTCGGCTCTTGCAATGGGAGCCGTGGCATGAAGCTGGTCATCGGCTGCAAATGGCGTTGTTGATGACCACAGGGCAACGCACCGCCGCTCTCCAACAATATCGCCTTTGTCAACAAACCCTGTCTGATGAACTGGGCGTCGAGCCGGAAGCCGCGACGACGGCGCTCTATGAACAGATTCGACAGGGAGGAGATGACAAAGTGACCAGTGACAAGGTGACCAGTGACAAGGTGACCAGTGACAAGGTGACCAGTGACAAGGTGACGAGAACCGCCCCAGTCACCCAGTCGCCCAGTCATCTTGTCACCCCGTCATCAGCGCCGCCGCACAATATCCCCCGCCAACTCACCTCTTTTGTCGGGCGGGAGGAGGAAGTGGCTGAACTCTATGCGTGTTTGCACAACTCTGCCTGTCGATTGGTGACATTGGTCGGGGAAGGGGGGATCGGGAAGACACGCCTGGCGTTGGCCGTGGCCCAAAGGATTGTAGACGTTAGCGCCCAGAAGGCGCCCGCTCAGCCAAACGATTTTCGATTTTTGACTTTAGATTCAGCGGCACTATCACCGGTGCGCGGCGGCAATCAAAAATCTAAAATTGAAAATCCGCAATTTCGTGATGGCATTTGGTTTGTGCCGCTGAATGCGCTGACCATAACCGCCGATCTTGCCGATAAGATCGCAACCGCGATTGCGAACGCCATGCGCCATGATCTGATTGGTCACCAGCCGCCCTTTCAACAAATACAAAGTTATCTACGTAACAAACGGCTGTTGTTGCTGCTTGACAATGTTGAACAGCTATTGCCGGTGATCAAACCAATTCTGCTGCGTTTACTGGAACACAATCCACAGATCACACTGCTCGTCACAACCCGCACCTTGCTCAATTTGGCAGGGGAATCGGTCAAGCGCGTATTGGGATTGGCCGTACCTGCTCGCATAGAAACGGCTACCACGCCGACGGCTATGCGACCAGCCGAAACGGATTATAGTAGTGTGCAGCTCTTTCAGGCGCGCGCACAACAAGTTTCGCATACTTTTGCCATCAACCCCGCCAATCAGGCTGCGATTGTTGCGATCTGTCACCTGCTTGATGGGCTGCCGCTAGGGATTGAGTTGGCAGCCGCACAGACCAAATATTATACCTGCGAACAGATCTACCAGAGTTTACGGCAAAATTCGCAATTGCTTGCCACCTCCAAACGGGATCTACCGGAACGCCATCGAAACATGCGCTCGGTGTTGGACGACTCCTGGCGCTTACTGCCCCCGGCAGCAGCGATAGCACTTAGTCAATTGGCGCTCTTTCATGGCGCCTTTAGCCACCAGGCGGCCATGACTGTTGCCGGCGCCGACGATGCGATTTTGCGCACGCTAGTCGAGCATTCCCTTTTGCGGGAGGTCTCCACTTCTGCGCGTAGCAAACGTTTTCTCTTGCACGATCTGGTGCGTCAATATGCAATGGAACAGATCCAGATGCACGCCGTCGCATTGGCGTAGGCGCAACAACGGTATGCTGAATATTATGCCGCCTTGCTCCAACAGCAATTACCCGGCCTTTTTCAAACAACGGCTGCGCGCCGTTTACTGCAAATGGATTTGCACAATATTCGCCGGGCGTGGCAGTGGATAGTGGCGGAACGGCACGTGGCGCTACTGGACAAGAGCCTTCTCCCGCTCACGCTCTTTCACCTGTATAATGGCTCGTTTCAGGAGATGGCAGCCGTATGTGACCTTGCGCTTGCCGCATTGCGTCCAGCGTTGGCGCAAGCAGAAGATAGCGCAGCACAGCAGGTGGTTAGCATTTTGCTGTCGCATTATGCCTATCATTCGGCTTTCTGTGGGCAATTGGATAAGGCATTGTCGGCGGTTCAGGAAGCGCAGATCCTGGCTGCGGCGATCAATGATGACCGCGCACAAATGTTGGCCTACTTCTCTCTCAATCTGATTTCATCGGTGCAAGGTTCGCTGACCGTTGACCAAGCCAGAACGGCGCTGCGTTTTGCCTATCGTTGTGCTGAAAGTCCGCCCTATTTTACTACCTTGTTGTTGGCCGATTTAGGCCGTGCCTTGATGAATGCCGGTGCTTTGGACGAAGCGACAACTACCTATGAAGAGGCGTTGCGTTTGGCCCAGGAATTCGATCTACGGTTAATCGAGGCGATGATCTACCACCGGATTGGTCAAATGTACATACACCTGGGCGATTGGGCGAGCGTTTATCACTTTGCGCAACAAGCCTTAGCGATCTACCAAACATTGGAAAATCTCCCCGGCAAGCTTAATACTTCGGCAGCTTTTATGATGTACGCCTATGCCGTGGGGGATTACGAACAGGTGTTGCGCTGGTCAAAACAGCTAATCACTGTGTGTGAGATGCACCATATCCATGATGAAATCGAACTGGTAGTCTATGCTTATCAAGGGAAGGCGCAAGTACACCGAGGGGAGCGCACACAGGCGCATAAAAGCCTGACAGTAGCCGTAGAACGGAGTGAACAGCTAGGCCATCGCGCCTACCAGGCCTGGACAAAAATTGCGCTTGGGGAGCTTCGGTTGGCGCAGGGCGCCTGGCAAGAGGCCCTGGCGCTGGGGGAAGTGGCTTTGGCGATGACAGATTGGCCGGATGCGGCTGACTATCGCATGGCCGCCCAAACCTTATTGGCGTTGATCTGCCGGCGACGCCAAGATTGGCGTGGCGCCGCTGCCTATGGGGAAGCGGTCTATGCTGGGTTGACGGCGGGGCGCTTGGCTACCCAGCAGGAAGTCCCCTGGATCTGTCTAGCCAGCCATGAACTTTGGGCGATCAGCGATGAGGCACGTGCCCAAGCGTTCATGGCGTATGGCCATGCCTGGTTGCAAAGCCAGGCTGCAAAGATCAGCGATGAAACGATCCGGCAAGCCTTCTTGCACAATGTCCCGGAACATCGCTTGTTGCTTACGTCGGCTAGGCCAACAGCGGTTCATAGTTGAAGCACGAATTCTGCCAGGTGATTTGGCTAACGGGCATAGTACGACGGAGGCGCACTGCTGCACTAACCTGTTGCACCTCTTTTAAGAGGTCGGTCAACCGAAAGGGCTTTTGCAGATAGCCGTCGGCGCCGCTGGCAAGTGCTTTGGTGATCAGGTGTGCCTGCTTGAAAGCGCTGACCATCAAGACCCCGACGACTGTGTTCTGGCGCCTGATTTCTTTCAGCACGGCAAAGCCATCGCGTCCGGGCATACTCACATCAAGTAACACTAAATCGGGTTGCACACGATAAAATTGTTCTAAGCCAGTAATGCCATCTTTGGCTTCATAAACCTGATGCCCTTGACGCACCAAAATTTCTTTGAGCAATGCGCGGATACCGGATTCATCATCAATCACTAGAATTGAAAGTTTCATGAAAGCTTCCTTGCTGTATATTAAAATAATCTTGTGGTAAGTGTTAGTATATTACGATGTAAACGTGGCAGAAACGTGGGAAAAACGTGGAAAAGACAAAAGCGCCTGACATCCCGATGATGTCAAGGGAATTCGGTGAACCCGATTCATGTTGCCTGTTATGAAATTGCCAAAGGAGCAAGACGATGAATGTACCATTCAACGACTGCGCCGCCGTCATCCAGGCCGAACAAGCGTTGGCCGCCGCGCACCTCACACTCGACCTTGCCACCATCGACCGGCTGCTGCATCCCACCTATGTGATTGTTCAACCCGGTGGCGCCCACGAGAACAAGGCGCAGACGCTGGCTTCTTTCCGAACTGGGGATCGCCACTGGGATCTGGCCGAAAGTGATGAGATGGCAGTGCGGCTCTACGGCGACGCCGCGGTTGTGACCGGGCGCTGGCGCGGGCGCGGTCGTAATGGCGCGCAGCACTTTGACTATCAGGCTCGCTTTCTCTCCGCCTGGGTGCGCGAAGGTGGAGAGTGGCGCAATGTGGCGTATATGGCGACAGAGGTGGTATAATGGCGCAAGTGTTCCACAATCAGACCTTCTTCGATCGTCGAAACTTGTGGGCAATGTGGCATTGATTGGAGGTATCGAATGACAGTGGCTGTCCTTACCCAGCGTCCGGTGCAACCCCCACAAGGCGATTGGACTTACGAAGATTATCTCAAGTTGCCCAATGACGGCAAGCGCTATGAAATCATTGAGGGAGTGTTATACGTGGCGAATGCACCGGATGCGGATCATCAATTTACTGTGACGGAAATTTCGGCTGAATTACGCAATTTTGTAAAGCAACATCAATTAGGACGTGTCCTGGTGGCGCCCTTCGAGGTACATTTGACACCACGTTCGCGCCCGGTACAGCCAGATGTTCTGTTTGTCAGCGCTGCCCGCTGGCCGCAGGGCCATGTTGCTGCTTTTGAAGGCGCACCGGACCTCGTGGTTGAGGTGATTTCGCCTAGCCGAGTGCGCGTCGACCGGGTCATTAAGTTTACAGCCTACGAAGCCGCCGGTGTACGAGAATACTGGATTGCGAACCCGCGTACACGGACTGTGGAAGTCTATGTGTTAGAAAATGGCGAATATGGTCTGCTCGGCGAATTTGCCGGCGATGAGCGGATTCAGTCGATGGTATTGGAAGGGATAGCAATCGTGGCAGATGCACTTTTTTCCTAATGTATCATGACCTGTTTCATTGTCTGTCTCAGCTCCCCTTCCGGCGGTGGCAAGACAGCCGTTACCCGACGGCTGGGCCAACTGCACCCTTATTCTATCACCCTCTACTTTGATGAATACGACGATATTGACGAGGGCGCCAACATTCACCCGGCGAGCTTAGAGCAGTGGCAGCAGGATGGTCGTGATTACAGCGCCTGGCAAATGCCGGGGTTGCTCCGGGATTTGGCCTTATTGCGCAATGGGCAGTCCATTCGCTCACCAACCACCCAAACCCTGCTTGTCCCGCAACCTGTGGTGTTTCTTGACAATGCCTTTGGACGCGCTAGCCCCACCCTACGTCACTACTGCGACTTTATGGTCTACATCGATACACCCCTGGATGTTGCAATGGTGCGCCGCATCCAACGGGACTATTTTGGTGACAATTCACTGGACGCCCAAAGCGCCCTCGATCAGATTCACGCCATGACCGCCGGTTATTTGACCTGGGCGCGGGCAGCCTATCTCGACCAGGAGCGTCGAGTTAAGCCGCTATGCGATTTGGTGGTGGATGGTTGTCTGCCGGTTGACGAATTGGCCCGGCAGATTCTATTGGCTATCTCCACGCTACCGGCATAAACTACCCTTTCTCATGAATCTCTTACACAGAAACCTGTAATGCATCCTTACCAAATACCTGAGGAAATGCTTCGTTTGTTGTGCGGTCGCGTGCTGCTGCGTCCATATAAGCCACACTAAAGGCCCGCCGCGGAATCGATGTGCGATTCACCCCAGAGCGATGCAACAAGAAATTGTGCAACAAAATCGCTTCCCCCGCCGCCACTTCCAGATCGACCACATCCTGCTCCTGCGTATAGCGCGCCTGATCGGCCTCTGTCACAAAGTGTTGCGGGTTGAGCACGCCCAGTTTATGACTCCCGGGCACGATCTGCATACAACCATTGGCGGCGGTGGCGTCATCGATTGCAGTCCAGACGGTGATGATCGGGTTGCGATCCAAGCCCCAGCCTTCACCGATGTCTTGGTGCCAGGGTAACACGGTGCCGTGATGGGCCGGTTTGTTCATAAACATAGCGCGGAAGATCGAAACATCGTCGCCAATGTAGCGTTGGGTCAGTTGCCGGATGATCGGATGCTGGATCAGCGCTAGAAAGAGTGGATCTTCTTCCAGCCCGGTGATGCGCCGGTAGTTGAGCGTCGCCCCTTTGTGACCCGGCGAATCTGGCGGCAGATTTTTGTATTCACCCGTCGTCCCGTCCAGTTGGAAACGCATGGTCGGATAGGGAATCTTGCCCAACATAATGTCATCAATGCGCTGTTGGAGGGCGGTCAAAGCCGCAGGATCGAGCAGGTGACCCAAGCTGAGATAGCCTTGTTCCATAAACTGTTGATGCTGTTCTTCGCCAAAGTGGGTAAGCGTGGTCGGTGGCATGGTGGTTGTCTCCTTATAGGGCAACAAAGTTAAATACGAGTGAATGCAGCGATATAAGTTCACAGAGTCCGCAGAGGTTTCACAGAGATGCACGGAGAAATTTATGCCGTTTTTCTCTGTGTGGCTCTGTGCAGTCTCTGTGTACTCTGTGAACTTATATTTCTCAATTTCCTTGGCTGGCAACGGTGTATTGCCGACCGCTTTGTCGTTCCGTAATGATGATTTGGCCGGGCTGGGTTTGGATGTCTTGCACACCCTGAAAGCCGAGCGGAATTTCGGTCAGGAAAATCGTATAGGTGGTCTTCAGGCGTTGCCGTCCGCCGATCCATTGATAGGTCGGCACGCCAAAGAGTGAACCGCGATCCACACTTTTGCGCAAACCTTCGTCAAAGGGGGAGGTGCCAAACTCGATGCCACGGGCGATGAGCGGCGCGTTAGGATTGCTCCCGTTCTCCTGCCAATCGACGATCCAGGGATTATCCGCCGTGGGGAAGAGATAACCGACCAGCAGGGGGTAATCGACATGGTACATGGTGAAATAACTCGTGGCGCGGCTTTGGTCCAGCAGGATGGGATAGTAGGTGGTCGAGGCCGGTGTGGCTTGTGAAGGACGCAAATCGACCGCTGTGCCGTCCGCCTTGATCGCCTGCGGCCACGTGACCTCACCAACCAGAAGGGCGCCGCCGGCATCACGCCCGGCCATGACCAACCCTTTGGTCCCGGAGAGATCGAGCATCGTCTTGCCGGGTTCAACAAAGGGCGGGCCAAAGGTGGGATGTTGATCGCGGTTAAAGGGGCGATCAAAGGGCGCCAGGTTTTCAATCCACTCTTCAACGTGTACCACGGTTTCGTTGGCGCGCAGGGTCACTGTTCGTTCCACCCGGTATTGTACGGCAGGTAGCTCGGCGCCATAGTAGAGGGTGATGGCCGTGTCGCTGATCTGGGGTGGCTGGTGCTGCGACCATTCGACCGTGAGCGCTTCGCCGTGAAAGGTAAAGCCGTGGGCAATCTCGGTCGGGGTCGGCGGGCCAAAGGTGGGGAAGCAGAGTAGATGGCCCATGTAGCCGGCGAGTAAGCGGGCATTTTCTCCCACGCCGTAGCGTGCAGCATGGTGGGCCGGATCGTACGTATGCGGATCGATGGTTGGATAGGTCGGGACATAGAACGGGCTGATCGCCAACGCTGGGTCGCGACTGAGCAAGCGCAGATCGACCAGATGGCCGCCCCCTGTTAATGCGCTGATGCGTATGCGCCCGTTGCTCAAGGTGTAGGCTGACCGGCCATGCACTGTCTCCGTGGACAAAGAAAGATCGCTCATGGTTCTCCCTTGCTTGTGGTAATCGTAACTATTCACTCCGCTCCTAGCCAGTCCGTGACTGGCGTCTAAACCCGCCAGTCACGGACTGGCTAGGAGCGGAGTGGTTGGACAGTTATCGTCATTTGCTGTTGTTGCGGCTAGGACTGGATGTTGCTTGTTGATTATACTGCAAAGTATCAAGAAGTTCCAGTGCCTTGTAAGCCACCCAAGAGAGGAGAACTGTCATGCGTACCACCCTGCCGCCCGCGCTTGATGACACCCTGGTTTCCCCGGCCTTCTATCAAAATCCTTACCCGCTCTACGAACAACTGCGGGCCGACCTACCGGTAGTTTGGAGCGAAAGAATGGGCGCGTGGTTGATCGCCCGTTACGTCGATGTGAGCGCCACCCTGCGCGATGCTGAACACTTTTCCAGCCGTGGTCGCCTACTGGCAGCGCTGGATCGCCTGACACCGGATGAGCGCGCCCAGTTGCAACCCTTTGAAAACCACTTTACCGGTGGCTTGATCAACTCTGATCCACCTGACCACACTCGAATGCGCGCGCTGATCAACAAAGCCTTCTCGCCGCGCATGGTGGAGCAGATGCGCAGCCGGGTTACAACGTTGGTCAACGAATGTTTGGACGCAGTACAGCACCGGGGCGCAATGGATGTCATCAAGGATCTCGCCTATCCGCTGCCCGCCACGGTGATAGCCGAGATGTTGGGCGCACCAGCGGCGGATCGCGACCGCTTCAAAGTTTGGTCCGAAGCGATCTTTGCCATCCAGGGGCGGGGGCGTTTGACCTTTGCCCAACTGGCCCATGCGCAGGAACATCTGTTGCAATTTCGCGCCTACTTACGAGAATTGATCGCCATTCGCCGCCAAACAGCCCATGACGATCTGTTGGGGCAACTGGTGGCGGTCGAAATGGCAGGGGATCGCCTAACCGAAGCCGAATTGCTCACCACCTGTGTCACCCTGCTCACCGCCGGCCATGAGACAACGACCAACCTGATTGGCAGTACACTTTACACCTTGCTGTGTCATCGGGAAGCGTTACAAGCGGTGCGGGCCGATCCAGCGCGCTTGCCCAATGCTGTCGAGGAGGTGCTGCGCTTTGAAAGCCCGCTCCAACGCAACCCGCGTCGTCTGGCGCAAGATTATGAATATGGCGGCCAGCTTATGCGCAAGGGGGATTTTGTGCTGCAACTGCTCGGTTCGGCCAATCGTGATCCGCTGGTCTTCGCTGACGCTAATCGTTTTGACATCTATCGTCAACCCAACCGCCATATGGCCTTTGGCTTCGGGTTGCATTTCTGTCTGGGCGCGCCGTTGGCCCGGTTGGAAGCGCCGATTGCCGTACAACTAGTGCTGGAACGGATGCCCAATCTGCAATTAGCAACTACAACACCCGATTGGCTCCACCATAATCTGGTGCGGGGCTTGGCGTCGTTAGCGGTTGTGTTTTGATGGCGCGCGCGCTACAATGGAACAGAACTCGATCCTCTACCATGCCTACTTACGATAAATTACTTTAAGGAGGTCATCACCATGGGCTACGACACGATCATTATCGGCGCCGGCGCAGCGGGGGCGATTTTAGCCGCGCGCCTGACAGAAGATTCCACTCGTTCGGTTTTATTGTTGGAAGCGGGGCCGGATTTTCCCAACAGCGCCGAGCTGCCGGAGGAGATTCGTTACCAGTATAGCAAACCCGGTAACCTTTGGGGGCGCGCCTTTGGGCCGACCACCAAGTATGGCTGGGGCTATATGGCGACGCGTACCCCCCAAGCGGACCCCATGTTTGTCCCGCGCGGCAAGATCATGGGCGGCTCGACGGCGGTGAATGCGACTATTTTTCTGCGCGGTGTCCCCGAAGATTACGATGACTGGGCGGCGCAGGGCAATGACCGCTGGAGCTTCCGCACATTGCTCCCCTTTTTCTGCAAAAATGAGCGCGATCTTGATTTTCAGAATGAGTATCACGGCAATGACGGCCCCATTCCTGCCTGGCGCTTCCCGCGTGAGGTCTGGACGGACGAGAGTATTGCCTTCTATGAAGCGTGTCGTGTGGCCGGCTATCCTCATTGCGCCGACCACAACGCGCCCGACGCGTCCGGTGTTGGCCCGCTGGCTCACAACAATGTCGATGGCATCCGCTGGAGTACGGCTTTGGGCTATCTCGACCCCGCGCGATCGCGGCCTAACCTCACTATCCAGGGTGATTCGCTTGTGCATCGCATTTTGTTTGACGGACGCCGGGCCATAGGCGTATTGGTCGAACAACAGGGTAAACTTTCCGCCATCCATGCCGATGAGATCCTTGTGGCTGCCGGCGCCATCGCCTCGCCCCACCTACTGCTTCATTCCGGTATTGGTCCAGCCGATGATTTGCACAAACTGGGGATAGAAGTAGTGCAGGATTTGCCAGGTGTCGGGCAGAATCTGCGCGACCATCCGCAAGTGCTTTTTGTCCTGCGCACTAAGCCGGAAGTGCCGGTTAGTTGGCTCAACCCGCGGCTCAACCTGGCCTTGACCTACACCGCCACCGGCTCCCATCTGCGCAATGATATGATCCTGATCCCCAGCGCCAACGCCACCGAAGGGGGTGTGACCAGCGATGCGCCGCCAATTGGCTTTTATATTGTGCCGAGTATTTATCTGGCTGTGGGCGCTGGTTCACTCCACCTCACCTCGACCGACCCCCATGTCCAGCCAGCGCTGAATTACAATTACCTGGCCGAGGAATTTGATCGCCGCCGCTTGCGCGAAGCAATTCGCCTGACCCAATCTTTGCTCGATCAACCAGTCTTCCGCGCCATCATCGCCGAACAAATTGCGCCCAAGGTGACTGATCTAGCCGACGACGCCGCGCTGGAAGCCTGGATGCTGCGCAATGTCACCACGAGCCACCATAGCTCCAGCACCTGCAAAATGGGGCCGGCGTCTGATTCCATGGCAGTCGTTGATCAATTTGGCAAGGTGCATGGTTTGGAAGGGGTGCGCGTCGCGGACGCCTCGATCATGCCGGATTGCATTCGCGCCAACACCAATGTGACGACAATGGTGATCGGTGAACGGATCGCCGATTTGATGCGCCAGGGTTTCTAGCGAGCGTTGCACGGGTCACGACTGTTGCCAAGAAAGCGCCTTCGCCTGATCCGTGCAATACACCTGCGCTAGCTACTGTTGTTGTGCTTGCGCCGCTAGACCTTCCATCATCTGCAAGAGCCGTTCGTTATCGTGATCTTCGGGCAGAAAATAGGCCGTGTCATCGGTCGCCAGCGCACCATCGCCGGCATAGGTGCGCAAGGCGTCTTCATCCATAACCCAATAGGCGCGCAAGGCCGTCGCTGGGCCGAGATCGGTGGTCAGGGTTGGTTGATCGGCTGCCTGTTGTAAAAGGGCGCGTAGCCCTTCCTCGGTCAAGCGTGTTGGCGTCGCCACTAAGGTCGTGTGCGAACCACCGGTATACCAGAGCGTGGCATGAGGGAAAACGGCTTGAAAGGTGCGCAGAATCTCTTGGTACTCCGGCTCCAACAGGTTGTGAAAAGGTAACCACTGGACAAAAACACCATCAGCACTGAGCCGAGCGCGTACACTCTGGTAGAATTCCTGGGTAAAGAGCGCCCAACTGCTGCTGTTGACGGGGTGGGTGGCGTCGGTGGTGATAATGTCGTAGATCAATGGCGTTTGTAGGAGAAAGTTACGCCCATCCTCCACATGAATCTGCAAACGGGGATTGCGCAACACATTATAGTTTTCGATCCAGTAGAGTTCGGCGGCGGCAAATTGTTCGGCGGAGAGATCAACGGCGTCGATATGGGGAATGCCGTGGCTGGCAAGGGAACCGGTCGCCACACCGTTGCCGAAACTGAGCATGAGCGCCCGCTCGGCATCAGGCCGTAGGATCGCCGGTAAATGGCCCAGGAGCCGAAAGGCCAACATACTCACCTCGTCCGTTGGCACCTCAATGCGCCCATTGACAAAGGAGATTTTGAAGTTATGCTCCGGCACTTCAAAGACTGCCACGGTCGTCTCGATTCCTTCTTCGTAAAAGACCATCTGCTCTGTTGGTTCTGATCGAAAGCCCAAGTAATAGCCAGCGGGCAACAGGGCAAACAATAGTAAACCAACACCAACACCGGCAAAGTTGAAGAGCGGATTTTGTTTTGGCTGGGGGGCTTGCCGCGACCAGAGCAGGTAGCCACCTAGGCCCAGGTTGGTCAAGGCTAGGAGCGCACCGCTATTTTGCAAGCCGAGCAATGGTATCAGGACAAAGCCGGTGAGCAAGGCGCCGGCAACACCCCCAGCCGTGTTATAGGCGCTCAACCGACCAACTTGCGCTGCCGCCTGTTCCGCTTGCTCGTGGGTAATGAGGCTGATCGCCACGGGAAAGAGCAGACCGATCAGGGTGGTGGGCAGGAAAAGGGTCAAAAAACCAAGCAGAAATTCAAAGTAGATGACATTGGTAAGTGAGTACACGCCAAAAGCATCCTCCAGGGTCAAGGCTGGCAGGCGGGCAAAGACAAAGAGCGTACCCAAGGCGGCGAAACCAATGGCGCTCTGGATGTAGGCGAAGTCGGCCACCGTCACCCGGCGCTTGCGCACCCACCACACACCAATCCACCCGCCGACGGTCAGCCCGATGAGAAAGGTCGCTAGCATGATCGAAAAGGAAAAGACGGCGTTGAGCGTAAAGATCGCCAACACCCGCGCCCAAACCACCTCATACCCCAGCGCGACAAAGCCGGAGAGCGCGTAACCCCAGAGCAGAAGGTGAGCCTTGGGGATTGAAGATCCTTCCAGAACAACCTTTGGATTTTGCTGTGTTTTTTCCCGCACTGGGGGTGGCTCGGCTGGCTGGCGCTTGTCTAACGACAAACCAATCCCCAAGGCCAACAATGCCGCCAGTAGATTGAGGGCAACGGCGCTCCAACTGGTGGCGTAGACGCCCAGGGTGCGTAAGAGGAAGAGTCCGGTGAGGGCGCAAGCAAGCGCGGCGCCCAATGTGTCAGCAGCGTAGAGTCGCCCCACATCGCCGCCCACGCTACCGTTGCGGGCGATGACTTTAGTCAACAAGGGTAAGGTGGCGCCCATAAGGACGGTAGCTGGAGTCAGGAGCAACAGGGCAAAGAGGATGCGCGCCGGTAGCAAAAGCCAGGGGCCGGCTACTTCCTGCTGCACCAGCACAGCGTAGAGCGGCATGATCGCTTTCAACCCATAGGGTACAAAGAAACCGAAAAGCGCAATGCCAATCTGTAACAAGCTAAAGAGGCGGAGTGGTCGCCCTATGCTCGCCGCCTGACGCCCCAACCAATAGCTGCCCAGCGCCATGCCCCCCATAAAGGCGGCCAGCACAATACTATAGGCATAGACGCTGACGCCAAAGAGCAATGTCGCCTGGCGCACCCAGGCCACTTGGTAGATGAGCGCAGCCGCGCCCGTGAGAAAAAAGACAACAAGGAGTAAGAAGCGGCGCATCATGAGTTGTTGTTCCGACGTATAGTTTGCTTGCTGATTTGGTGCGTTTATCATACCATTACCCAGAAGATGGCTGAAAAGTTCAACCCACAAGTGTTGACACACTTTCTTTGTGTGATATTATAGAACTATTAACCAATCCCTTGGCTGACCAACGCAGCCAGGGTAAAATGCTGAAGGATGAGACGCATGGCAACCCCGCGCGGCGATTATGATAGCCCGTGGAAAGAGGTTCTGGAACGCTTCTTGCCCCAATTTGTGGCTTTCTTTTTCCCTGCTATCTACGAGGAGATTGACTGGCAGCAAGGGTATCAGTTTCTCGATAAAGAACTGCAACAGGTGGTGCGCGAAGCGGAGACCGGTCGTCACACGGTTGATAAATTGGTGAAGGTCACGCTCAAGGAAGGCAACGATATTTGGCTGCTCATCCACATTGAGGTGCAAAGCCAGGTGGACCCGACCTTTGCCCGCCGCACCTTTGTCGCCAATTACCGGCTCTTTGATCGCTATGGCCGGGAAGTGATCAGTCTTGGCGTCCTCGCTGATGAAGATCCTGATTGGCGACCGGACAGCTACAGTTATGGCCGCTGGGGTAGCGAGATGCGTCTCCAATTTCCAACAGTGAAATTGTTGGACTATGCGGCAGATTGGGAGGTGCTGGAACAGAATCCTAACCCTTTCGCAGTTGTTGTCATGGCGCATGTCAAAACCCAAGCCACCCGTGGTAAAGCGCAAGCACGTCTGCGGTGGAAGATCAACGTCGTGAAAGGCTTATATCAGCGCGGCTACAAACGTAAAGATGTGTTGGAATTGTTACGCTTTATTGACTGGATCATGGCGTTGCCGCCGCGCATGGAGCGTGGCTTTTGGCAAGAGGTACACAAGATTGAGGAGGCGGACAAAATGCGTTATGTGATGAGTATTGAACGAATCGCCATGCAGGATGGCATTGAACAAGGCATTGAACAAGGTATTGAACAAGGTATTGAACAAGGTATTGAACAAGGTCGCCTTATAACCGCCCGTGCAAACGTGTTGGATATTTTGAACTTACGTTTCCACTCAGTGCCGGACGAGTTGGTTGAACAAATCAACGTGCTAACCAACCTGGAACAGCTACAAGCACTTTTACGACTGGCAGCTACCGCCGGTACACTGGAAGACTTTGAACGGGCAGCAGAAGCGGTATTATAGTCGCTCGTCAGTTTAATATGAACGCGGCAGTTTCAACAGATGCTGTGCCACATAAGAGAGCACCAAATTGGTTGAGATCGGCGCGACTTGATAGAGCCGCGTCTCGCGAAATTTACGTTCAATATCATATTCGGTGGCAAAGGCAAAGCCGCCAAAGGTTTGCATGGTCGCATTGGCTGCTTCCCAAGCGGCGTCGGCGGCCAGCAATTTTGCCATGTTGGCTTCAGCGCCGCATGGCTTGCCGGCATCAAAGAGAGCAGCCGCTTCAAAACGCATGAGGTCAGCCGCGCGCAAATTAACGTAAGCGCGCGCCAACGGAAATTGAATGCCCTGATTCTGGCCGATGGGCCGGTCGAAGACCACCCGTTCCTTTGCGTAGGCCGTGGCCCGATCGACAAACCAATAGCCGTCGCCAATCGATTCAGCCGCAATCAAGATCCGCTCAGCATTTAGCCCATCCAGCAGATAACGAAAGCCCTTTCCTTCTTCGCCGATACGGTTTTCCGCCGGCACGACCAAGTTATCAAAAAAGACTTGCGCCGTGTGATGGTTGATCATCGTCGGGATGGGCTGAATCATCACCCCGTTGCCCACTGCGGTCCGCAGGTCGATCAGGAAAATCGACAACCCTTCGGTGCGTTTACTCACCTGTTCCAACGGTGTCGTGCGCGCCAGCAACAACATCAGATCCGAGTGTGCCACGCGTGAGGTCCAAATCTTCTGCCCGTTGATCACGTAGTGGTCGTCCTGGCGCACTGCTGCTGTGCGAATGCGCGTGGTGTCGCTGCCGGCGTCCGGCTCGGTGACGCCAAAGGCTTGTAGCCGCAACTTGCCTGCCGCAATCTGAGGTAGATACGCTTCTTTTTGCGCCGTCGAGCCATAGCGCAAAAGCGTCCCCATAATATACATCTGGGCATGACAGGCGCCGGCGTTACCACCGCTGCGGTTGATCTCCTCTAAGATCACCGATGCTTCCGTCAAACTGCTGCCGCCGCCGCCGTACTCCTCAGGAATCAGCGCCGCCAGATAGCCAGACTTGGTCATCGCTTGGACAAATTCCTCCGGGTAGGCCCGCGCCGCATCGACGGTTTGCCAATAGCTGTTGGGGAAGGTGGCGCAGAGGCGGCGCACATGAAAACGGAGATCATCAAATGCGGCTTGGTCAATCATGAGAAATCACCTTCCCTGCTCGTTGTTGATGGCGATGTAGCACAACTGTTGTGTAATTGCTGATTGACCCAACGCGCTTGTGGCAATTACACAGCTACCAAGCGCATCTCCTCGATCAGATGCGCATAGGAGTTGGCACACCGCGTTGTTGATAGGCGTCGCCGCCATAAAGATCATGGACGACAATCACGGGAAAACGGTCAAAGACCAATTCAAAAATTGCCTCCGGCCCCAAGTCGGGATAAGCCACCACCCGGCTAGCCGTAATCTGGCGCGCCAGCAACGCCGCGGCCCCACCCACCGCCGCACAATAGATGGCGCCATAGTCCAGCAGCGCTGCCTTGACCGTGGCCGACCGATACCCCTTGCCGATAAAACCTTTCACCCCTTGCGCCAACAGTGGAATGGTATAAGGATCCATCCGCCCACTGGTCGTCGGCCCTGCCGGCCCGATCACCTGCCCCGCCTTAGCCGGCGCCGGCCCGACATAATAGATTAGCTGCCCGTTCAAGTCAACCGGCAACGTCTCACCCTGCGCCAACGCTGCCACCATCCGCTGGTGCGCCGCATCCCGCGCCCCATAGACCACCCCACTGATCTGCACCAGCTCTCCCGCTCGCAATCCCTGTAATGTTTCAGCGTCTACCGGTGTCGTTATTGCTTTTGCCGTCACCTTGTCACCTTGTCACCCTGTCATCTTATCGTCTTGTCTTCAAATCTCCACCGTCGCCCGTCGCGGCGCCGAACAATTCAAATTCACCGCCACCGGCAAGGCGGCAATATGGGTGGCATAAGCTTCGACATGCACGGCCAACGCCGTGGTTTGGCCGCCAAAGCCCTGTGGGCCAATCCCCAGTGCGTTGATGGCCGTCAACAATTCGGTTTCGAGCTGGGCCAGATGCGCCTGCGGATTCGGCTGACCGATGGGGCGCAAGAGGGCTTGCTTGGCAAGATGGGCTACTGTATCAAACGAACCACCTAACCCCACACCAACAATCAACGGCGGACAAGCATTCGGCCCGGCCAGTTCAATTGTCTCTAACACAAAGCGTTTAACGCCAGCCACACCAACCGAAGGCGGAAACATCTGCAAGCGACTCATCAACTCTGCACCAAAACCCTTCATCAGCGCCGTGATCCGCACCCGATCACCGGGGACAAGGTTGTAGTGAATGATGGCCGGCGTATTGTCTCCTGTATTCTGTCGTAACAACGGGTCATCGATCACCGACTTGCGTAAATTGATGTAAGCAGCGCGTACTGCTTCCTGCAAGGCCACATTGAGATCGCCACCCGTAAAATGAATCTCCTGACCAATATCAAGATAGAGCAGCGCCATACCCGTATCCTGGCAGGTGGGGATCTGTTCGGCTTGGGCATAGGCGGCGTTGTCGAGCAACATCAAAATAATCTGGTTGCCTAACGGTGAGCTTTCTGCTTGTTTGGCGCGTTGCATTGCCGTCAGGTAATCGTGGGGTAATTGATAGGCGGAAGTAGTTAACAGCGTTTGTACCGCTTCGCCAATGGTAGTGACAGGTAAATGACGAATCATAATCCAAGAGAAAGGCTAAAAAACCAGCATAAGTTCACTCTATTGTACTGTAGAACGGAAGGGATGAAAAAAGCCGCAGACCACTACAGCGGATTTGGGCGGTCTCTGATGCTTTGCCCCCGCCAGCGAAAATCAGTTGCTACCCAAATCCGCTGTAGTGGTCTGGGCACCTACCCTAACCAAAAAACACTGCTTGCGTATTCATTCCTCTAAGTCAAATTGTAAAGTTTGCAGAAGTGATGTACAATTTGCCTATATAATTTTATGGAAAGAAAACTTGCGGCAAAGCAGGCGTGCGCCGGATCACTTCTTGACGCCGGCGCCGCTTGTGTCGTATGAACAACGAAACACTCACATGACACCAAGTAGCAAATATCAGCAACTGTATGAACATCTGCGCCACCAGGGTGTAGACGAAGTCACCATGGGCATCAATGACATTGAACAGGTCATCGGCACCCGCCTGCCGCCAACGGCACGCACCCAACGCGCCTGGTGGAGCAATCGACGCAAAGGCGCTGTCCAGGCCAGCGCCTGGGTTCTGGCTGGCTATCACACCACCGAAATCAACTTGACCGAGGAACGCATTACCTTCCGCAAACCGGGGCGCGTCTACAATGTGCAACGCGAGGGGGACATTGTGCTGTGGGATGCCAATTTGGTTAAGGCGCTTCGCCACTTTATGGGGCTGACCCAGTCCGAGTTTGCGCGTGAACTTGGTGTGCGCCAACCCACCGTCAGCGAATGGGAGACGGGCGCCTACGGTCCGCGCCGTTCTAGTTCCAAGCTGTTGACCTTAGTTGCGGAACGGGCCGGTTTTACCTACGACCAATAAGTACGACCAGTAAGCTCTTCGTAACTTCTGCCGATGCCAGCCGGGCTTTTTGTGGCTGGCTTTTTTCGTTTTGCCGCTTGACAATATACCGGTATACGTGTATAATAGATGCACATGCGTATAGCCTGACCGATGAACAGTAGCCCGTAACCGGCTTGAGTGGACAACCCTGGTTTCTACCAGAAGCCAGGGTTGTGGTTGCGGTCTACTGCTTATTATCAGTTGCTTCATACGTTAGCGTATGAGAATGGCTGCGGTTCCCACGATAAGCCCGCTGCCTGATACCGCCTTCATCCATCACCCATGATCAGCAGAACAAGGAAGGAAACCTATGAATACTGGCGATATAAACGAACTAATCCGCATGTGGGAGCATGTCGAGTTAACGGCTGATCAAGCCATCGGGCAACTGATGCTTCACATCCAGGAACTTTCCCAACGGGTCAACACCCTGGAACGCCGCCTGGCAACACCCAATCGCCCCAGTCCCTCGCCGGATGCGGGACGCCCCGGCTTACTGTGAGTGGGCAGGTGACAGCCACGGCTGAACATTGTTGCTCTCGTTACGCATACCTGTGGCTGTCACCTGCACTTGATTTCGGTTGCTTTTCCTACTCATGCCTTTATCATATTCCGAAAACCTTCTACTCTTTGCTGTAACCGTTTGACTGGATTGCTTCATGAAAATAGTTGATGAACTTATTCGTACACTTATCTTCGAAGAACGTTGCGCAACAAATGAAGAAATTCAACAAATCATTGAACATGTAGCGCAATGACCACTTGCAACCCACCTCATTAAAATGACCCTTTGGTTACGTCAAGATTAGCGCTGAGGGGTGTATCGGTTCCTACTGCAAAATTGTCATCAGCACAAATCCATTTGCTTAAACGCATCTACTACGATGGTCAGTGGCTGGTTGGGACAACGATTGCACAACTCGAGACAGATCTCCATATTGCTACTCAACATCAGGCTGTGCAACTTTGGACATATAGATGGGTAAATGAGCATTTTGCCGGCTTTATGGCTCCTTCGCATGTGCGAAATGTGCCAGAGCCAGAAGATTTTATTTTCGTGGCTTATAGCGCGGATTATGGTACAATCAAGACGGGTTTTCAGGCAAGTGGTGTTCACACAATCTTTACCGAAGATTTTGAATACCCGGTTCGACATCGGTAGAGGGGATGTCTATGGAATTGCAAAACTACTCACCTAACAAGATTGATGCGCTCTTGACTAATTACGAAGGGTTTGCCAGCGACTTGCCGGAAGTGGCGGCCGATTGGTCCTTGCTGAAAAAGGAAGAACAGAGCCATCATCAGGTGGTATTTATGGAAGTTTGGGGCAAGCGCCGTGTGCTAGGGCAACTCTATCTGACAGGGCAACTGGCCCGTACACAAGAGGCGCGCCTCGCTTACCTGGATCAATTGCTCCTCGAACAGGCACCTTTGCTGGAACGTTGTTTTGCCTTTACTCTTATGCGTTTGTTGACGATTTTTCGCTGGGGGACGCCCCTGGCCCAATCCCCGCAACTGGTGCGGATTGAAACGGCTGCCACTTCACTCAATCAACTTGCTCAGGCACTGCCAGTGCCGGCGTAAAGAGGGGTTTTATGAAAATTACTGCCATCAAAACCGTGGTTGTCAATGCGCAGATGCGCAACTGGGTCTTTGTCAAAGTGGAGACCAACGAGCCGGGGCTGTACGGCTGGGGGGAAGCGTCGCTGGAGTGGAAGACGCGCGCCGTCTGTGGCGCGGTCGAAGACTTTGCGCCGATGATCCTGGGCGAAGATCCGGCGCGTATCGAGTTTCTCTACCAGAAGATGTACCGCCAATCCTTCTGGCGCATGGGCGCGATTGGCATGTCGGCCATCTCCGGCATTGAGCAGGCGCTCTGGGACATTCGGGGCAAGGTGTTGGGCCAGCCGGTCTACAATCTGCTGGGCGGCCAGGTGCGCGACCGGGTGCGCATGTACACCCACCTCGGCGGCGGCGACATGAAAGCCGTCTATGAAACCCAGTGGGGCGACGACTTTAGCAAATTCGCCGAGTTGGCGCAACAGGTGGTGGCCCAAGGTTACACTGCCGTCAAAGTGTTGATCACGCCGCCAACGGAAACGCTCAACAGCATTGCCGGCTACCGTTACACCGATGGGGCCATGCGCGCCCTGCGCGAGGCCGTCGGCGAAAAGATCGACATTATGATCGACTGTCATGGCCGCCATGCGCTGGCCAACGCCGTTGAGTTTTGCCGCGTGCTGGCGCCCTACCGCCCCTACTTTGTCGAGGAGCCGGTGCCGCCGGAAAATGTCGATGTCATGGCCGAGGTGCGCAAAGCCAGCCCCGTGCCGATTGCCACTGGCGAACGCTTGATCACCCGCTATCAATTCCGCGAACTCTTTGAAAAGCAGGCGTGCAACATCATCCAGCCCGATCTCTGTCACTGTGGCGGCTTGTGGGAAGCGAAGAAAATTGCCGCGATGGCCGAAACCTATTACATGGGCGTGGCGCCGCACAACCCGCTTGGCCCCGTTGCCAACGCCGCCGCCCTTCACTTCGCCCTGAGTACGCCCAACTTCCTCATCCAGGAAGATATGCTCACCGATGTCCCCTGGCGCTGGGAGGTGGTGCAACATTCGCTGAAGACCGAAAATGGCTACTGGCTGCCCACTAGCGCCCCCGGTCTGGGCATTGAAGTCAATGAAGCCGCCGCCGCCAAATATCCCTTCCAGCAGGAAGTAATCCACGCCCTCAACATCCGGGCACATGACAACGCCATTCTGGATTGGTAATCGTTTAACCTGGGCAAACATAGATTCACCGCCAAGGTGCAAAGAGTGCAAAGGGAATTTGCGCGTTCTTTGCCTCTTGGCGGTAAATCATAGCCTCAACTTCACCATTTGGCGATCCGCCGCAACCCATGATACCCTACGGCCAGGCTGCTAGTCAGGTAATCTGGATTGCCGGAAACGCTATGTTAATTCCAAATGCTGTCTACCGCTTTAACCGCACTGACAAACTTATCTACTACCAAGCAGCGCGCACCGCTGCCGGTATCGACTATTTATCGCCAATTAGCATTGATGGCTCCGAACTCGTGAGTCGTCATCCCAGTGGCCGCGACTATGTGATCCTCTACTTTGTCACCAAAGAGGGCGCGTTGGCTGCCGGCGGCTACTGGCTGGATACCGAAGAACCCTTTGATCACGTTTATGTGACCGATGCCACGGTCGCTGACCTGGATTTGGTGGCCGAGGATTTGGCCGTGCTGCCAACCGTGGATCGGCGCCTGGACGATGTGTTACACCGCCATGAAATTCAACTGGACATGGAGGTGTGGGGCAGCCTCTTGCAATAAACGCGCACTTCGGCTACTATTCAGCTAGATTCGGTGAGTGCGTTGCACGGGTCACAGGCATTGGCAGAAGAGCAACACCATTTGACCCGTGCAACGCACTCACGCTATTAAAACCCAAATCAAGCCGAAATGTAAGGAGTTTTTATGGGGATTCGTGTTGGTATCCTGGGCTGCGGCAAGATCGCCCGCCTGCATACCCAAGGGTATAAAGCTGCTGGGGATCTGGCCCAGGTGGTGGTCTGTTGTGATGAGTACAATATCGATCTGGCGCGTACAACGGCCAAAGAGTTTGGCGCCGATGCCACCAATCGCTGGCAGGATGTCATTGAACGCGCCGATGTTGACGCCATTTCTATCTGTCTGCCCCCCTATCAACATGCCGAGATTGCCCTGGCTGCGGCGGCTGCGGGCAAGCATGTACTGGTCGAAAAACCGATGGCAATGAATCTGGCCGAATGCAAGACGATGGTCGCCGCCGCCAAAGCCGCTGGTACAGTTTTGATGGTGGGCCAAAATCAGCGCTTTCAACCGGAACATGTCAAGATCAAAGAGTTGTTGGATCGCAATTCCATTGGCCGCATTGTCGCCTTGCGCTTTGACTGCAACCAGTTTGTCAAATATATGTACCCGCCCGATAGCTGGATCTTTGACAAAGCCAAGTCCGGCGGTGGCATGGTGGCGCAGACAGCAGTGCATAAGATCGACCTCATGCGCCATTTCTTTGGCGAAATCAGCGAAGTGGCGGCCTTCAATGGTCACACTGGGTTGAACGCGGGTTACAAACCTGGCGGTAACGAAGACATTGCCGCCCTGCTCATGACCTTTGAGAGCGGCATCATTGGCGAAGCCTTCTATCTCTTCGCTGCCCACAAAACGCCGATTCCCACGACGACCAGCGAATTGACCATCTTCTACGGCGAAAAGGGCGTCATCCACAATGTGTTGGGCTGGCACATCTACAGCACCGAAATCCCCGAATACAGCGGCGGCTTGACCAAACTGGAGATCCATACCTACCCCTATGTCGATTCGGTGGTGGCCGAAGTGCGCCACTTCCTGGATTGTATTCAAAGCGGCCAGGAGCCAATCACCTCCGGTCGCGATAACCTTGGCACGATGGCCGTAATCGACGCCATCTATCAGGCTGCCGAGACAAAAACGGTAGTGCAGGTTGAAAAAACGCAATAGGGTATTAGATATTAGATATTGGGCATTGGGTGATTTTCGATAAGCTCAATCATCCAATACCTAATACCCAATATCCAATACCCAAACTCTTCACCATATAGGGAGAACACTCATGAGCAAATCAGTCAATTTTGATCTCACCGGCAAGGTGATGATTGTCACCGGCGCCAGCAAAGGCATTGGCAAGGCGATTGCCCTGGCGGCGGCGGAGTGGGGGGCGGATCTGGCCCTGGGCAACCGCAACGTGGCCGACGCCGAAGAAGTGGCCGCAGCCTGCCGGGCAATGGGGCGGCGCGTCGAGGTTTGGGAACTGGATGTCGCCAAAGTTGCCAGCATCAACGCGTTTGTTGACAAGACGGTCGAAACCTTTGGCCGGGTCGATGTGCTGGTCAACAACGCCGGCTACAATACGCCCAAGTCCGCGCTGGACTACACGGAAGAAGAATTTGACTATATCTCCGATGTCAACTTCAAGGGTGCCTTTTTTATGTCCACCGCTGTCGCCCGCAAGATGATCGCGGCCCAGACCGAAGGCAGCATCATCACCATCAGTTCGCAGGTGGGCGTGGTCGGCGGTCCGTTGCGCACCCCCTATGCCGCCTCGAAGGGCGCTGTTGGTCAATTCACTCGGTCGCTGGCCGGTGAATGGGCGCAATACAAGATCACCATCAACGCCGTCGCCCCCACCTTCACCCGTACGCCCATGTTGGAAGCGGCGGTTAAAAATCCCAGCTTTGCCAAAAATCTGGAAAAGGTGCCAATGGGCCGTCTGGCCGAACCCGCCGAAATCGCCGGCGCCGTTATCTACCTCGCCTCACCGGCGGCGCGCATGGTGACAGGGCAGGTCATCTGTGTGGATGGCGGCTTTACAGCCGTGTAGATGTTGAGGATTTGTCAGGAAATACGTTGAGCAAGCGCGTAAGAGATTGAGAGATTACAGCGGCAATCTCTCAATCTCTTACGCGCTTGTTGCTTCAAGTGCTAACGATCCACTATCCACCGGCAAAGGGAAATACTCATGCCCATCTCCAATTACCTCTACGGCTTGCGCCAAAAGCTTGGCAACGCCCTCCTGTTGCTACCGGCCGTCACCATGATCTGTCAGGATGAAGCCGGCCGGGTCTTGCTGGCGCGCCACCAGGACTATGATCAGTGGGGGCTGCCCGGCGGCGGTATTGATCCGGGCGAAAAGCCGGCGGATGCCGCCGTGCGCGAGATGTGGGAAGAGACGGGTTTGTTGGTGGAGCCGGTACGGGTGCAAGGGGTCTACGGCGGACCGACTTTTCGTTTTACCTATCCCAATGGCGATCAGATTGCCTCGGTAGATACGGTCTTTGTCTGTCGAATTCGCGGTGGCGTGCTGGCCGCCGACCAGGAAGAGATCAAGGAACTCCGCTATTTTACCCTGGCGGAACTGACCGAACTGCCGCTGGCGCCGTGGATGCGGGTTGTCCTGGCCGATCTGGAGAAGAGCAACGACCAAACTTACTTTCAACGCCCAGCTTGGCAACCGCCACCGGATGGGGTGCGCAAGGGGGGCATCTCCGCTTATGTGCGCGATCTGCGCCGACACATCGGGACTGATCTGCTACTGATGCCGGCCGTAGGGGCGGTAGTCTTTGATCAACACGGTCAGGTGCTGCTACAACAACGCGCCGACAATGGCCGTTGGTCAGCGCCCGCCGGTGGGATGGACCCCGACGAATCGCCAGCGGAGGCGGCTGTGCGTGAGGTATGGGAGGAGACCGGTATTCTTGCCGAACCGGTGCGCGTCTTGGGCGTCTATGGCGGCCCCAATTTCCGTAATACTCACCCCAATGGCGACCAAACGGCTTCCGTCTTCACCGTCTTTGAATGCCGCGCCTTGACTGGCCCGCCAACGCCGGATGGGATCGAGTCGGTGGACGCCCGATTTTTCCCCGTCGCCGAAGCGCTGGCGATGTTGCCGCAACGGTGGCAGCAGCGGATGGCGTTAGCGATGAGCCAACACGCCCACACCCATTTTGAACTGGCCACCTGGCATCCCTAAATTGACATCAACGATTGGCGTATGGTAGACTCAATTTGCTTTGAATTTGTCAGTGCATAGTCAACGATTTCCCAAAGCGTGCCGGTTATTTCTTTTATGCGAAACCTAGAATTTCTGCTCATGGCAAGAAGCAACGCCCTTTCTTTGACCCAGGGAGGAGTGCGCCTTGTTGCCGGCAGAAATGGTACGTCGGTATAACAATTTCGGTTGTTTCATCACCGCGGCGCATCCCTGATGCCCGCGGTTTTTTTATTGGCGCATGTCCCATAGGGACAACTGAATTTAGGAACGATTATTATTTGATTCCTTCCTAAATTCAATCGTCCCTATGGGACGGAGAAACCGATCATCACGCTGTTGACACAACAAGGCGATGATGTAAAACGCCGATCAATGACAAAAACGCGGGCAGCGTGGGGTACGCCTACGGCTCGCGTTTTTTGTTGTTGAGTAAGGATGGCTTTATGGTACACACAAAAGAGAATGGCTTTCGGACTTTTTCGGTTATCTGGTTTGGGCAATTGGTCTCGCTTTTCGGCACAGCGATGACCCGCTTTGCCCTCTTGATCTGGGCCTATCAACAGACGGGTGCGGCCACCACGCTCGCACTGCTCGGCTTTTTCGCCTGGTTGCCCTTTATTGTTGTTAGTCCGCTGGCCGGTGTGCTGGTCGATCGCTATGACCGACGTAAGATGATGATCCTGGCCGATCTAGGGGCGGGCGTCAGCACGATTGGCGTTTTGCTCTTGCTGTTGAGCGGCCAATTGGAGATTTGGCATCTCTTCGTCTTAGAAGCGGCGGCCAGCTTTTGCGAAGCGTTCCAAACACCAGCCTATACGGCGCTCAGTAGCACGCTATTGGACAAAGCATCGTATGCCCGCGCCAGTGGGATGCGGTCGCTGGCCGGCGAATCTTCACAGATTATCGCACCGGTCGGCGCTGGGTTGCTCCTGGGCTTGATTGGCTTGGAGGGCATTTTGTTCATCGACATCGCCACCTTTGTCATTGCGATGGTGACAATGGCAATTGTCCGTCTGCCGGCCAGCAAGCTACCCCCAACACACCACACTGAAGCGCCCTTTTGGCAGCAACTCACCTTTGGCTTTCGTTACATCTTCGCACGACCGGGGTTGATCGGCCTGCTGGTGGTCTTTATGGGGATCAACCTCTGCGCTGCCCTCACCTACTACTCGATCTTGCCGGCCATGATCCTGGCGCGCACGGGGGGCAATGAAGTGGCGTTGAGCATTGTCCAGGCCATGCTCGGCGTCGGCGGGGTGCTGGGCGGGATTGTGGTCAGTGTGCGTGGGTTGCCGCGACGAAAGATTCATGCGATTTTTGGCTTTGCCGGCGTCTCCTTTTTACTGGGCGATTTTTTGTTGGCCGTTGGGCGGAGTGTGCCGGCATGGGGCGCAGCGGCTGCATTGGGCGCTTTCTTCATCCCCTTTATCGTTGCCGGCGATCGCACCATCTGGCAGACCAAAGTGGAACCGGCAATGCAGGGGCGCATCTTTGCCGTGCAGGCCATGTTGCGCAATTCCTTCTTTCCTATCGGCTACCTGCTGGCCGGCCCACTGGCGGATCGACTCTTTGAACCGGCCATGCAATCCGCTGGCGTCTGGGCGTCCACCTTTGGTTGGCTGGTGGGGACGGGGCCGGGAGCGGGAATGGCGCTGATGTTTGTTTGTACGGCGGTGTTGGGGGCAACGTTGAGTTTTTGTGGCTATCTGATCCCAGCGGTGCGCAACGTGGAGCGGGAGTTGCCCGATTATGATAGTGAAACGGCGACGCCTGATCTCGTAGCGACGGCCGTGAGCTAACCCATTGGCTAACCGAAATTCTGTGCAAAGAGCGCAAATTTTTTTGGACGCGGATGCACGTGGAACTACGCGGATCAATCAGAAAAATCCGCGTGGCTCCGCGTCCAAAGGCTTACTGATTGATTTGGCGATTGATTTCTTGCAAAGTTGGAAGGTACGCACGGCTATGGTATGCTTGCTCTCTAATTAGCTCCCCCAACTTACCTGATGTAACCTCAGATCATTCAAACCATTCCACCCGCATGAAAGGAAACCCTATGTTCCGCCAACCCTTGCGACTGTTGACCCTGCTTGCCCTTTTCACCCTGTTGACTGCTTGTGTCGTGCCACAAGCCGGTCAGTCCCCCGCCGCCCAACCGGCGGCCACGGATGGCAAATTAGTGGTCTTTGGCGCCTTTGCCACGGCTATTGAAGAGCCGTGGGACGGCGTGATCCATACCGCCCTCCAAAAAGCACAGGAGGAAGGCACAATCACCTACAGCTACACCGATGACATCGGCTATGCTGGCGACATGGAGCGTGTGTTGCGCGAGGTGGCCGAGGAGAATCAGCCGGCCATCATCTTTGGTGATGCCTTTGGCAACGAAGAAGCAGTCCGCCGTGTCGCCGCCGACTACCCGGAGATCGCCTTTGTCTTTGGCTCCGGCGGCGGGCCGGTCGAGCCGAACTTCTCGGTCTTTGACAACTGGATTCACGAACCGGCCTACCTCTGTGGCATGTTGGCTGGCGGCTTAACGAAGAGCAACATCATTGGTGTCGTCGGCGGGTTGCCGGTGCCGGAAGTGAATCGCATTGTCAACGCCTTTATTGCCGGCGCCAGAGAAATCAATCCTGATGTGGAGGTCAAGACGAGCTTTATCAACAGTTGGTTTGACCCTGCCGCCGCCAAGGAAGCCGCCCTCGCCCAGGTCGATGCCGGCGCTGATGTCCTCTTTGCCGAGCGCTTTGGCGTGATCGAAGCCGCCGCCGAAAACGGTCTCTATGCGTTTGGCAACATGAGCGACCAGACTGCCCTGGCCCCGGAACATGTGGTCAGCGGCCCGGTCTGGCACATGGAGCCGACGGTGCAGTACATCATCAAGCAGGTCGCTGCCGGCGCTTACACGGCGCAAGACCTGAAAGATTTCAGCATGGTCGCCAAAGGCGGCGCCAGTCTCGCCCCGATCAACGAAGGCGTGACCGGCGGCATCCCGGCGGAGCTGCTGGAACAGGTCAAAGCCAAAGAAGAAGCGATCAAAGGTGGCCTCTTCCGCGTGGACATCACCGAATCACAACCGCCGGCGTCGTCGAAGGCGGGGAACTAATCCGTGTTGCGTGTTGCGTGAACCGTTCCAAGGACGTTACACTACTTCATACACTTTGACCGGTGTAACGGGTCAGGTCATGGTTTTAATCCTGGTAACAGTTCACGCAACACGCAACACGCAACACGATTCCTATGTCCATTCCCACTTCCTATTCCGCCGTTGAAATGCGCAACATCACCAAACGCTTTGGCGCGTTGGTGGCGAATGACCGCGTCAATTTTACCCTGCATCCGGGGGAGATTCATGCCCTGCTGGGGGAAAATGGCGCGGGCAAAAGCACCTTGATGCGCATTCTCTATGGCCTTTATCATGCCGACGAGGGTGAAATCGCAATCCAAGGGCAACCCGTTACGATTCGTTCACCTAAAGCGGCGATTGCCCACGGCATTGGCATGGTGACGCAACATTTTGCCCTCGCCCAGCCGATGACGGTGACGGAGAACATTATTGTCGGCGCCACGCCAAGTTGGCATCTGAACCGACGGGCGGCAGAAGCGGCGGTTGCCCAAACCGCGCAACGCTTTGGCATTGACCTGGATCCGGCGGCGCAGGTACGTCATCTCTCGGTGGGGCAGCGCCAACGGGTCGAGATTTTGAAGGCGCTCTACCGTCACGCCAAGGTGTTGATTCTGGATGAGCCAACTGCCGTGTTGACGCCGCAGGAGGCCGATCAGCTCTTTGTCAATCTGCGCCAACTGCAACAGAATGGGCTGGCGGTGGTCTTTATCAGCCACAAGTTGCACGAGATTATGGCGATTACGGATCGCGTGACGGTGTTGCGCAGTGGCCGTGTCATGGACAGCATCGCCACCAAAGAGGCGACGCCGCACATCCTGGCCCAGATGATGGTCGGGCGCGCAATGGTGGGCGTCACCCGCACCACCCGTACCCAGCAAAGTCAGCCTGTCCTCCGCTTGCAGGGGGTGTCGGCGTTGGATCGCCAAGGGTTGCCGGCCCTCAAGGACGTCACGTTCACCATTCAGGCCGGGGAAATTCTCGGCCTGGCCGGTGTATCGGGCAATGGGCAGACCGAGTTGGCCGAAGTGTTGGATGGTACGCGGCGCTGTACGGCAGGCCAGATTCATCTGGATGCGATAGAGATTACCAACGCGTCGCCACGCCAGGTGATGGCCGCCGGGTTGGGGCGTATCCCCGAAGATCGTCACGCGGCGGTGGTCGGCGAGCTGAGTGTGGCGCAGAATATGGCGTTGGAGCATCTAGACGAATTTGCCAGCGGTGGCCGCCTGAATCATCGCCAGATGCGCCGTCATGCCGAAACGTTGATCGCCGATTACCAGATCAAGGCCAAACCGGACGATCGCATTCGCACCCTCTCCGGCGGTAATATTCAGAAGGTGATCCTGGCCCGTGTGCTGGAACGCAACCCCAAAGCGATTGTGGTCGCCCAGCCGACGCGCGGTCTGGACATCGGCGCGACCGAGTATGTACGCAACAAGTTGGCGGAACAGCGCACCAAAGGCGCTGCCATTCTGCTCATTTCGGAAGATTTGGATGAACTACTGGCGCTGGTCGATCGCATTGCCGTGATCTATGAAGGGCAGATCATGGGCGTCCTGCCGGTTGGCGAAACAGCCTCTGAAGAACTCCGGGATCGGATTGGGTTGTGGATGGCGGGGATCAACCCGTAGTAAAGACTTTAGTCTTTCTCTTGGGTGGGCAAAAGACTAAAGTCTTTACTACAATAATTAATGGAAAATTGAAAATGGTTAATGGGGAATGATGGCGGGGATACGAATTGAACGGGGGACGGCGCCGGTCTGGCTGCGGGCTTTGTTGCCGGTGGCGGCGGTGCTGTTGACCTTTGTGATTACGGCGCTGTTGGTGGTGTTGGTGAATGCCAACCCGCTGGAGGCGTATTACTATTTTCTCATTGATCCACTGACCAGTCGCACAAAGACGCTGGAGGTGCTGGTCAAGGCGACGCCGTTGTTACTGACCGGCGCGGCAGTGACCTTTGCCTTTGTCGGCGGTTACTGGAATATTGGCGCCGAGGGGCAACTGTACGCCGGTGCGGTGGCGGCGACGGCGATTGGCTTGCAGGTAGGCAATCTGCCGGCGTGGTTGGCCTTGCCGCTCATGTTGATCGGCGGCTTTCTGGCCGGGGCGCTTTGGGCGTTGACACCGGCGTTGATGAAGGTGAAGCTGGCGATTGATGAGGTGGTGACAACGCTGCTGCTCAACTCGGTGGCGCTCTTTGGCGTCAGTGCCCTGCTCAATGGCCCGTGGCGCAATCCCGTGTCGCAGTGGCCGCAGTCGCCTGATATTGCACCGGCGGCGATCTTTCCGAAATTAGTGGCGCGTTCGCGGCTCCACCTGGGCTTTCTGCTGGCGGTAATCCTCATTTTGCTGCTCTGGTATGTCCTCACCCAAACTTCACTAGGCTTGCGGATGCGGGCGGTTGGGCTAGGCGCGGAAGCGGCGCGCTTTGCCGGTATCAACGTTGAGCGGACGCTGTTGACCTCGGCCTTAGTCAGCGGCGGGATTGCCGGGCTGGCTGGCGTGAATGAGATCGCCGGCATTCACTACCACCTGATCGACGCCATCTCGCCCGGCTTTGGCTACACTGGCATTCTGATTGCCACCTTGGGATCGTTGAGCGCCTGGGGCGTAACACTGGCGGCGCTCTTTATCGGTTTGATCGATACCGGCGCGCAGACTGTCAGTCGCGCACTGGGTGTGCCGGTCTATTTGGGCGATGTGATTCAGGCAACACTCCTGCTGGTGACGCTGGGGGTGTTGTTATTGCAGCGGTATCGTCTGCGTTGGGGGAAGTGAGCCAATGGGAGAATTGCTTTCCACCACTTTTTTGATTGGCCTGGTGGCTGCCACCTTGCGCGTAGCCACGCCGTTGATCTTTGCCACCATCGGCGAAGTCTTTACCGAGCGCGCCGGGATTTTGAATCTGGGTATTGAAGGGATCATGTTTCTGGGCGCCTTTGTCGGCTTTGCGGTGGCGGCGACGGCGGCGGGCGCCGGGATCGCCGGTTATCTCTGGCTGGGTTTGTTGGCGGCGATTGTGAGCGGCCTGCTGATGAGTTTGCTCATGGTTTTTTTGAGCGTCACGCTGGGGGTGAACCAACATGTGGCCGGGCTGGGGATTACGCTACTCTGCACCGGATTGTCGCTCTTTGGCTTTCGTCTAGTCTTTGGCCAACAGGAGGTGCTGCCATCGATTGACCCCTTTGGGCAACTGACGATCTTTGGCGACAATCCGATCATCGGGCCGTTGTTCCAACAATATGGGTTGACCTATGTCGCCTTTCTGCTGCTGGCGCCGGTGGCCTGGTGGCTGCTCTACCGCACGGGTTTTGGCCTCGCTGTGCGCACGGTGGGTGAAAACCCGGAAGCAGCAGATGCCGCAGGAGTCAATGTCTTTCGCATTCGCTATCTGGCGCTCTTGATTGGCGGGGCGTTGATGGCGATGGGCGGCGCCTTTCTGTCGCTGGCGCAGTTGGGCGCCTTTACACCAGGGATTATTGCCGGGCGGGGCTGGGTCTGTATTGCGCTGGTCATCTTTGCCCGCTGGGACCCCGTGCGTGCCGTCTGGGGGGCGTTGCTCTTTGGCGGCGTCTTTGCACTTCAATTGCGCTTGCAAACGCAGGGCTTTGATCTACCGTTTGAATTCTTTTTGGCGCTGCCCTATCTGGTAACAATTGTTGCGTTGGCGTTGGCGGGGCGCAATGCGGCGTATCCAGGCGCCTATTTGAAACCGTATCGACGCGAGTGAAAACAACTACAGATCAGTCGGAACGCAGGGGCTTATCTACCATCTTCCGGGAAGGTCTGTCTTGTTGACAGGATCGTCCAGTCGAACCTTCCCGGAAGACTGGCCTAGCAACCCCTCCGTTTCCTGTTGACCGACAACAACGAATTGAGGGAGGAACAAAGGTATGGACATCTTTATGCAAGCGGCTATTGAAGAGGCGCAAAAGGGGTTGGCCGAAGGGGGGATTCCCATCGGTTCGGTGTTAGTAATTGATGGCAAGATCGTCGGGCGCGGTCACAACCGGCGGGTGCAGAAGGGAAGCGCCATTCTCCATGCCGAGATGGATGCATTGGAGAATGCGGGGCGCTTGACCGCCAAGGATTATCAGCGCGCCGTTCTCTATTCGACCCTGTCCCCTTGTGATATGTGTAGTGGAACGGCGTTGCTCTACAAAATTCCCAAGGTGGTGATTGGCGAAAATGTGACCTTTCAGGGGCCGGAGGCGTATGTGCGCTCGCGTGGGGTGGAGTTGGTGATCCTCAACGATGCAACCTGTATTCAGATGATGCGCGATTTTATCACTTCCCGGCCAGAGTTGTGGAATGAGGATATTGGCGTATAATCAGTAGACCGCAATATGCTCTAGGCGGGTCCGTGACCCGCCGCCAGTCACGGACTGGCGCAGAGCAAGACGCTGCGGTCTACTGATAATCATTAGAGTACAACTGTTGTTTTTCGACCGGAGGTTCACAAATGATCGATACGTACTCAAACCTCGCTACAACAAAACAGACGCGCCAGGAACCGGCGCCCCTTCCCTGGCTTGCTGAAGGGTGTGTCGGTTCTAATACTGTCATATTGCAATTGCTCCCGGCGGTTAAGCTGAGCCACGATCAATTTTTTGACCTCTGTCAACTGAATCAAAACCTGCGCCTCGAACAAACCGCCGGAGGAGAGATGCTTGTTATTATGTTGCCCGCAGGGGGCGAAACGGGAAATCGAAATTTGAATCTTGCCACTGATTTAAATATCTGGGCGCGCAAAAATAAACAAGGCGTCGGCTTTGATTCTTCCACTGGTTTCATTTTACCCAACGGCGCAACCCGTTCGCCGGATGTGGCTTGGGTGCGCCGTGAACGGTTAGCAGGGTTGACAATAGCCGAAAAGCAAAAATTTCTTCCGCTCTGTCCCGACTTTGTTGTGGAATTGCGCTCCCCTTCGGATCGATTGCGTACCATCCAGGCTAAAGTGCAAGAATATATTGACAACGGCGCCATGCTGGGCTGGTTGATCGACCCGGTGGAACGGAAAGTGCATTGTTACCGGCCTGACACCGCCCCGCTTGTTCTTGATAACCCCGCTACCGTCAGCGGCGATCCTGAATTGCCCGGCTTTGTGCTGGAACTTGGCGAGATTTGGGAGCCGGGTTTTTAGATAATTCGTGGATTTGCTCTGTGTACGTCCCTAACCTGCTGCGGTCTAAGGCGAGTCACGGACGCACATAGAGCATAAAGTTATTGGTGAATGATTATTGCGCTAACCTCTTCAATACATTGCTGGTAATCTGCTGCACCAGCGGGTCGCGGTCCAACCCGTAGGCCCAATCGGCTGTCCCGGCGTTGAAGACCGTACCGCCCCGTTGGAAGATGCCCATCACCGCGTTGCCGTGTGCCACTTGCGCCTTGTTGGCCGGCGAGTCATCCCCAAAGAGAATCGTTGCCGTATATTCCAGATCGCCTAGGCCGTCGGGGTCATAGCTCAGGGGCACAATACTCTCATTATTGCCGGGCGTGATCGAAACCAGATGCGCCGGCGCCGTGGCGAGAATGGTGAAATCCTTGGGCGTGCCGTCGCGACCGGTGGGAACCGGTAGTCCATTTTCCAACACCAGATCACAGCCGTCCACCTCATAGGCCGCGATGTAGGAACCCAGCCCCAACACATCGCCATAGCGCAAACCCGTGCCGGCAAAGACCCAGTGATTGGGCCGTTGCACCGTGTAAGCGCCCGATGCACGTGGCAGAGCGCCGCCAAAGCGAATATAGCCGCCGCGACAGAAGCTCAACCCGGTTGTCAGATTTTCCGGGCGCCCCACCAGCGGGTCCGACCAAATGCCGGAAAGCAATGGCTGTTGCTCTGTTCCCATCACTGGGTCTTTGTCGCGCGCCACATATTTGTAACAGACCATGGTCCGTCCGTCGTCTTCATAGCGCACCTGCCAGTAGACGGCATTGCCGGAGAAAAAGGCGACATTGCCGCCCCTGTTGACAAAGGCGTCTAGGGCGTCGCGCATACCCCACGACCAATATTCGTCATGGCCGACGCTGACCATGAGCCGGTAGTGGTCAAGCAATTGGGGGCGAAATTCCAGGTCGCTGTTGATGGCGTAGTCAAAGTGGAAATCGTTGCTCTCGGCCCAATGCACAAAACGGCGCTCCCAGTTGTGCCAGCCGCCGGAGGCGCTCCAGAGAGCGATCTTATGGTCGCTCAGGTATTTTTGCAGCCGATTGTGATCAGGGTCCGGTTCCGGCGTCACATTGGCGTTGCGACCGTCAAAGCCATCGGGGTCAATCGGCTTGACCACATAGCCACGTTCAATGGGGCGGGCAAAAGAGACCTTAGGGACGCCTGTATAAAGACACTCGCCGCCCCACTTGTTATAGGCGTTATAGGTGTTGGTGCTAAGGACAAGCAGCGTCTTCGTGTCGCGACCGGGGTGCAGCGCCCGCACCACAAAAAAGGCGTGGCTCACTGCTTCCGGCCCCTGAACGCCATCGCCCCGCAACGCCACCTCATAAAAACCAGAGCGCCATTCTTCGGGAATCACAAAGGTAAAAGTAACTGCCCAGTTGCAACCGGTCGCGTAAGCATTCGGCGGCGTCGGTTGTTCCGTCCCTGGAATGGCGTTGCGCTGCCAAACGACAACCCGTTCCGCGCCAATGCGGGCAATTTCGACCGAAAAGGTTGCTGTGCGTGACGAGCAGTGAAACGCCACCTCGTCACCCGGTTGATAACTCAGTTGGCTAGGATACCCTTCGACCGCTAGTTTCAGTGTATTGTATTCGATCATGGTCGTGTTGCCCTTTGTTGATTGTTGGATCAGCGTTTACTCAACCACCTTCCGGGAAGAGGTCGGCGGGGAAGCCCTACTGTTCGCTCAACCCTACAGCCGCCGACCTCTTCCCGGAAGGTACTGTCTACCCCTTCACCGCGGCCCCAATCGGCGCTGGTGGTGCAGCCACCGCCGCGCGCTTCGCCTGAATATTCGGCAACCACATCACCAGCACGGCTGTGATCAACGGCACCACACTTAGGAGCAGCATCGATGTGAGCAATCCCAGGTGTTGCGGTTCCGCCAGCCAGCCGGTGATCTGCAAGCCAATGCCGCCCATGGCAAAGACAAAACCCAACGCCACGCCGGAGCCGACACCGGCATTTTTCGGAAAGAGGCTCTGCGCCATCACCAACATGGGAGGCCAAGCTGCACCGGAGGCAAAGCCCAAGAAGGGCGCGATCCAGAAGGCGCGCCAATCACCCAGCAGGAACATAGCGGCCATCAACGGCGCCGAGACCAGCATGGAGACGGCCATCACCTTGGCGCCGCCAATGCGATCGGCCATCACCCCGCCGACCAGCGTGCCAAAGGCCAGCACAAAGAGCATCAGCGAGGAGAGGCCGCTGGCCTGTGCTTTGCTAAAGCCGGCAATATCGACAAAAAACTGGGGTGTAAACGAAGAGAACGACTGTTGCGACATCGCCCGTAGCGACATCACCAGGATCAGCGCCACTACCGCCGTTGTCGTAAACATGGGGTTCAGCTCGATCTTCCAACTGGCCTGTTTTTTCACGTCCCCTTGTTTCTGGGCGCGACCGGTCAGGAAGTAGAGGAAAGGCGCAATTAAGAGACCGATCAAGCCCAGTACGGCTGTGCCGCGCACGCCCATCCAGCCTAAGACTACCGCCGCCAGGATCGGGCCAACGGCAAAGCCGCCATTGCCGCCCAGCATAAACATGGCAATGCCGGCTGATTTCTGTTCGCCCGCCGCAATGTTGGCCCCTGAAGCGCCTTGGGGATGAAAGGCCGCCGACCCCAAACCGGCCAGTGTTGAAATCACCACCGCACTCTCAAAGGTCGGCATAAAGCCCACCAACCCTTGCAAGACTGCCAGCCAGATCAACCCACCCACGGCAAACCAACGCCCGCCGTAACGGTCACTCAAATAGCCAAAGATCGGCTGGGTCAATGATGAAGTCATCTGGTAGGCGCCCAGCAGCAGCCCGATCTGGATCAGATTCAACCCCAGCGCATCTTTCAAATACAACCCCACCGCAATCGGCATCGCTCCGGCCAGCATGTCCACGCTAAAATGGCCTAGCGTCAAACTCCACAACGTGACATTTCTTAGCAATGATCGCATCTGTTTCCTCATCTACCTTCGTTACAGAACAATTCCAACTTTGGAAACTATATCACATTCCCGTAGCCTCGACAAAGCGAGAAAAGTCGGCCGGGCGCTCATTAGCGTCGTGGTGTTGGTTGCGCAACCATCATTCTTGGCTGTTTTGTTGTGTCTTGTGAAATATAGTACAATATTGTCACCACACGTTCTTGCATTGGTACAACTGTCATTCGTATAACCGTAGTCACACCGTATACTCAAGGAGGAGACGATGAGTGATGCCATTACCTTTACCGGCTTACCAGCCTTGCCCCAAGTCGCATTTTTAACCACGCTGGCGCCTATACTTTGGCAACGGCCAGATGTATTGGGCTTGTGGCTGGAGGGCAGCTTGGGGCGGGGGAATGCGGATCTCTATAGCGATGTGGATCTCTATGTCGGCGTGACGCCGGAAACGCTGGACGATTGGCGTAGCTTGGCGGTTGAACCGCTCTTTGGCGACCAATACGCCGCCCATTTCGTCTCCAACTTTGCTGCGGACTTCTTTGTCTATCATGTCTATCTGACCGCTGGCGGTATTTATGATCTGCATATTCAGCCGCGGAACCGGGAACTGGGCAAAGCCAATCGCTTCCTTCTCGCCTGTCGTGATGATGATTATCGCGCCGCTTTGTTGGCCGCCACGCCTGATCTTGCCGCTGACCCAGCGCTGCTTGCCGCCCCCCAGCCCGTTGACCCAACGCTTCTGCTGACCTTGTTGACAACTTTTTGGATCAATATCGATAAGGGGCGCAAAGTACTCTATCGTAACCAGGATTTTACTACATACACGGGGCTACACCTCTTCCGCCACTGGGTGGCGCGGCTGCTCTTTATCGAATTGACCGGCACCGATTGTGGTGACTTAACCCGCACTACCATTCACGGTCTTAAAACAGCAGCTACTGTGTTGAGCGCAGCATTGGGTGATGAATTGGGGCAGTTAATGGGTGCATCGGCCACGAATCGGCTAGAATTGTGGCAGGTGCAAGAACAACTCCATCAAGAAGCGGCGCGAGTGGGACGAGCGCTGGCGGCTAAATATCAATTTGCCTATCCGGCGGCGCTGGAGCAAATTGTCCGCCAAAATTGGCAGGTGTTTCGAAAAGAACTGTGAACAACCTAACCAGGCTAAAGCAGCCTCACCATTTTAGCCCATAGTTACCGGCTAAGATTAGGCCAGAGACCAGGGGGTTGGTAGTCCCCTGGTCTCTGGCCTAACCTTAGCGCACGACCAGCGGCAAGAAGAGCGCCCGACCAGTGACTTGAACCGCGACAGGTTGCTGTTGTTGCACCCCACGCTGACCCAAGGTGATCGACTGTTCGACAGGTGTTGCTAGCTGGATGCCGTTGGCGCCGACAATCCGTAGGGTATATTGACCAAATGGTGCGCTATTGATGTGCCAGCCGCCGCCAGCCTCAGTCGTGGTGCTGAAGGTATGGCCCGCTCGACCGTTGACCGGTGTTAGCGTAATCAATAACCCAGCCACGCCTGTTTCCTCGGCGTCGGGTTGGCCGTTGCCGTTGTGGTCATCAAAGACCAAGCCGGCGACGGTGGCTTCGTTTGGCCCGGCATTCACGGTGATGGTGACAGTGGCAACCGCGGCATCAACCTGGCCGTCGTTGGCCGTGAAGGTGAAGCTTTCCACGCCGGTGAAGTTGGCGTTGGGGGTGTAGACCCAATCGGTGCCCGCGCCGGTCAATGTGCCGTGGGTGGGGGTGCTGACGATGCGATAGGTCAACCCATCGCCATCGGCGTCGCTGGCGGTCAAGTTGACGGTGACGGCGCTCTCCTGGGTAGTGCTGAGCGTCAAGTTCTCGGCCACAGGGGCGGTATTGGTCGGCAGCACGGTGATGCTGACGGTTGCCACGGTAGCGGCGCCTTTGGCGTCACTGGCGCGGAACCCAAAGCTGTCTTCACCAATAAAGTTGGCATCCGGTGTGTAGAGCAAGTTGGGAATCGCGCCACTCAAAGCACCATGCGTCGGACTGCTGACCAGCGTGTAGGTGATGGGGTCACTTTCGGCGTCGATGGCGGCGAGAACAATCGCGACATTGTGATTGCGTGTCGTGCTGATCGGCTGCGTCACGATGACTGGTGCATCGTTGACCGCATTGACCACCAGCGTGATGGTCGAGACGTTGGAAAAGTCCTGTCCATCATGCGAGCGGAAGGTGAAGCTATCCGTGCCGACAAAACCGACCGTGGGGGTGTAGACCACTGTGTTGGGCGGCAGCCACTCATATTCGCCATGGCGCGGCTTTTCCAGCAGTTGATAGAACAACTCATCGTTATCGCCATCGGTGCAGAGAACATCAATGCTGATTGGCGTCGCCTCGGTCACGGCGACGGTGCGATCCAGCGCCACCGGCGCCACATTGGAACCGACATTGCCCACCAGAATGGTGATCACGCCGATGTTCGAGTCATTTTTGCCGTCATTGGTCTTCCAGAGGATGCGATCCTCCCCCTCAAAATCAGCGTCGGGGATATAGCGTCCAGGTTCGCGCTGACCATGCGTTGGTTCCTGGACAAAAATGACATCCTTCTCTGTGTCGTCATCAAAGTCAGTATGTGTGAAGGTAATCGCCACCTCTGTGTTCTTCTCCGTGCGGAAGGTGCCATCCTCGGCTACCGGCGGGGAATTGAGGACAGTCCCGGCGCCGCGCCCATAGCTCGCTTTGGCAAAGATGATGGCATCCTTGCGGCAGAGGGCGCCGTCATCCTTGTAGCCGGCGGGGCAGATTTGGAAGCAGACGGGACCCGCACCAGAGAAACCGACCCGGCACTTGGGATAGCAGAGAGCGCCGTTGCGCTCCATCCCTGCTGGGCAAGCACTCACGGGGACGCCGGCGCCACGGCCATAGGTGTTCTTGCCAAAGAAGTCAAAGATGTGCTTGAAACAAGTCGCCCCATGATCGGCGTAACCCGCTGGGCAGCGTTGCCAGCAGACCGGCCCCACGCCATAGTGGGTGGAGATACATTTGGGGTAGCACAACCCACCTTGCCCTTCCTGATTCGGGGCGCAGATCATGGATGATCCCCCGCCCCGCCCGTAGCTTGCTTTGGCAAAGATATGGGCATCTTTGCGGCAGAGGGCGCCATCGTCGGTGTAGCCGGTGGGGCACTTTTGGAAGCAGACGGGGCCGGCGCCGGCAAACCCTTGCTCACAAGGGGGGTAACAAAGCAGGCCATTCTGTTCCATCCCCACCGGACAGATCGGGTCGGGCAGCGCGACTGGCGCGGCGTGGGCAATGTGGTTGGCGATCTGGGTATCAAACCAGGCGCCCAGCCATAAAAAGAGCGCCAGCGTCGCCAGCACGGCCAGCGGCTTCACCGTCAGCCGTAGCCAGATACGACACTCCTGCGAAGCGAGAAACTCGCTTACCGTCCGAAAAGTTGCTAATAACTGTTTCATAGCTCTCCTCTTTACTTGACAATGGGTAACTTACAATGGGTAACGAATTAACTTGACTACCGATAGGGTAATGCACAGAGCGTTTCCGCAGCGCTTTGCAACCGTTTTTCGCCATTCGTGATTGGGTGCTTGGGTGATTGGGTGCTTGAGCTTGTCGAAAGCACCCAATCACGAATCAGCTACTCACCGCACCACCAGCGGCAAGAAGAGCGGACGCCCCGTAACTTTGACCACCGCCGGTGGCAGCGTCTGCGCCCCGCGTTGCGCTACGGTCAGCGCGGTTTCGACTGGCTGTTCCAGACTCAGGCCACCGCTGGCGGCGATTCTGACGGTGTAGTTGCCAAGGGGGACGCCGTTGATCTGCCAGATGCCAAAGGCATCGGTGAAGGCGGTCATTTCTGCTGCTGTGCCGGCGCTGCCCAGCGTTGCGTTGACCGGTGTCAGGGTAATGAGCAATCCGCTTACGCCGGCATCATTGCCATCGGGTTTGCCATTGCCGTTGTGATCTTCGTAGACGAGACCCGCTACAATCGCCTCTGCCGGCGTCGGCGTGACCCCGATCGTCACCGTGGCCGCTGGCGAATCGGCCTGACCGTCGTTGCTGCGGTAGGTAAAGCTATCGCTGCCGGTAAAGCCGGCCACTGGTTGGTAGAGCCAGTCCGGCCCGGCGCCACTGAGCGTCCCGTGGGTGGGGCTGGTGACGAGGGTGTAGGTCAACTCATCCGCATCGGCATCGCTGGCATTGAGTGTGACAGCCAGCGTCGTATCCTGCTCGGTGGTCAAGAGCAGGCTGGCGGCGATGGGAGCGGTGTTGGTGGGCAGCACCGTCAGGTGGATCGTTGCCACGCTGGCGGCCCCCTGGTCGTCGCTGGCGCGGAACTGGAAGCTATCCTCGCCGACAAAGTTCTCTTCCGGTGTGTAGAGCAGGTTGGGGATTTCTCCGCTCAATGCGCCATGCGTCGGGCTGCTGACCAGTGTGTAGGTAATTGGGTCATTCTCCGCGTCGATGGCGGCGAGAACAATACCTGCATTGTGATTGCGCGTCGTGCTGATCGGCTGCGTCACGATGACTGGTGCATCGTTGACCGCATTTACCACCAGCGTAATGGTCGAGACATTCGAGAACGCCTGCCCATCGTGCGAGCGAAAGGTGAAACTATCCGTGCCGACAAAATCAACCGTTGGCGTGTAAACCACCGTATTGGGCGGCAGCCAGCGATAACTGCCCGCTTGGGGCTTGTCCACCAACTCATAGATCAGTTGATCGCCGTCGGCATCGTCACAAGTGACCGTAAGCGTGATGGGGGTCTCTTCGGTGACGGTAACGGTGCGATCTAGCGCTACCGGCGCACTGTTCGGTAACGCATTGCCGACAGTGATGGTGACAATCGCCAGGTTGGATTCGTGTTTGCCGTCGGACCATTTCCACACCCGGAAATCGGTGCCCTCGAAGCCAGGATCAGGCGTGTAGCGCTTATCCGCGCTCGCCGTGCCATGTTGAAATGGCTGCACCACGGTCACATCAGCACCGTTCTCCACATCATCATTGAGATCGGTGATCAACATCTGAAAGGTCACTGGCGTGTCCTTGGGGGTGCTAATCTGAAATGAGTCGGCGACCGGGATAAAGTTCATTGCTTCGCCAGCGCCGCGACCATAGCTTTCTTTGGCAAAGATGATGGCATCCTTGCGACAGACCCCGCCGTCATCTCTATAACCGGCCGGGCAGCGTTGAAAACAGACAGGCCCGTTGCCCACAAAGCCAGCCACACAGCGGGGATAACAGAGGGCGCCGTTGTGCTCTAGCCCCGCCGGACAGGCGCTAACGGGGACGCCGGCGCCACGGCCATAGGTGTTCTTACCAAAAAAGTCAAAGATGTGCTTGAAACAAGTTGCCCCATGATCGGCATAGCCGGCCGGGCAGCGTTGCCAGCAGACCGGCCCCACGCCATAGTGCGTCGCGGCACATTTCGGGTAACACAACCCGCTTTGCGCTTCCTGGTTGGCGGCGCAGATCAGGGATGAACCCGCACCCCGTCCGTAGCTGGCTTTGGCAAAGATATGGGCGTCTTTGCGGCAGAGGGCGCCATCGTCGGTGTAGCCGGCGGGACACTTTTTGTAGCAGACGGGGCCGGCGCCGGTAAACCCTTCCTGGCAGAGGGGGTAGCAAAGCTCCCCATTCTGCTCTGTTCCCGGCCAACAGGCCAGCGTTTGAATCTCGGTAGACTCGGCGTGGGCAATATGGTTGGCGATCTGCGTATCAAACCAGGCGCCTAGCCATAAGAAAAGCGCCAGCGTTGCCAGTACCGCCAGCGGCTTCAACGCCAGCCGCAGCCAGAGGCGACACTCCTGCGAAAGCAAAAACTCCCCCAAGATCCAGCTAAAGTTACATACGCGTCTCATCGTTTTTCCCTTTCATGATTGACTAATAACCCAATACCCAAATAAGGTCAAATGAGCCAGAGGTCAAATTTGACAAGCCGTGATCGAACTAATCGGGTTGAAAGAAGAGGATCTGCG
>JAPKMW010000083.1 GCA_026645575.1 Caldilineaceae bacterium | reverse complement strand
GTTTGCCTTCTGAGGGGCAGGGCCAGGTTGTAGAAGCGCAAGGCTTCTTCTTTGTCGCCCAGGGCGTCATAGACCAATCCCAGGTTGTTGAGGGTGGTGGCTTCGCCGCCTTTGTCGCCGGTTTGCCTGCTGAGGGGCAGGGCCAGGTTGTAGAAGCGCAAGGCTTCTTCTTTGTCGCCCAGGGCGTCATAGACCAAGCCCAGGTTGTTGAGGATCGCCGCTTCATCTTTTTGGTTTTTCGCTGCTTGACAGAGGGTGAGGGCTTGCTGGTAGTACGCCAATGATGCCCTTTTCTCACCCAAAAAGTCCTGCGCACGGACGAACTGATGCAACAGATCGTAAGTACCACCTACTTGATCGATGGTGCGCTGGACTAGCTCAACGGTTTCGCGATAGCGGTATTGGTCGCGTCGGTTCCAGTCTCCCGCGAGCGCCTCGGCCACTTCTTGCGCAATCGCCGTTTCACCACCGGCCAGCGCCAGGCGGTGTAGTTCCAGTTGTTGCGTTTCGCTGGGGTTGGCCGCCTCCGCCTCCCACCAAAGCGTGTAGAGCGTGCGCGCCGCCGTCGCCGCCAGCAGTGCTGGCTCTGGTTGTTCTTCATTCGCCAACAAGGGCGCCAGAATACGCGGCACCCGCAACTGACCACGCGACCCCACGACCTCACGACCCTGCGCCTCCGTCACTTCCAGCAGGCCGAGGGCGGTGGCGCGTTCGCGTTCGGGGGCGGTGGTGGGCAGGGCGGGGTCAACCCCCTCCAGGGCGTCGAAGACCGCGGCGGGGACGGGCAGTTCGCAGGTCAGGCCACGGGCCAGCAGGTGGCGCAGGGTGGGGCTTTGGGCGGCCAGCAGGGCGGCGGCCAGGATATTTTCGCGCAGGGCGGTCTCTTTTGCCGCCATGCGCGCCAGCACGGCGTCCATATCGGGCGTAGTCGCCGTCTCCTGGGCCAGCAGATCAAAGAGCCATTCGAGCAGGCGCGGGTTGCCGTCGGCAATCGCGGTGGCGCGTTCCCGCAGCGGCGCGGTGGCGGGCGTGGCGCGCCCGGCCGGGGTCAGGCGGGTCAGCTTTTTCTGCACCGCCTCAGCGTTGAGCCGGTCCAGTTGGTGGACAGCCAGCACCCCGTCGCCCTGGCCGCCAAAACGAATGACAGGGCGGTAGCGGCTGGTGATCAGCAGGCGGTGTTCCTGCCCCTGGTCGGCGCTGCCCTGCAGGGCAAAGAGCAGATCGTCAAGCAGTTGCACCACCGCGCCGGTCAGCAACGGCCGGCCATTGACCAAGCGGGGCGCCCCCCCTTCCTGTTCAAAGTTATCCTCAAAGTTGTCCAGGATGATCAGCAGTTGCTCGTCACAGCTTGTCAGCGCATTCCGCAGCCGGAAGCGCAACGCATCGCGGCTGTTGAGCGCCTCGCGCGCCGCCGGACTGCCCGCCAACCCATTGTTCAGCTTGCGCAGCAACAGATTCTCATCCAGCCGGCCATAAAGGACAACCGCCCCATGCTGCGCACTCCGTTGCAGCCAGCGCTGGCGCAGTCGATGGGCCAGCGTACTCTTGCCCTGGCCGCCCAACCCATACAAAATCACTCCCAAGGCCGTGGCGTCACGGCGCAGCGCGGCCAGACACTGTTGCAACACCCGCCGCCGCCCCACAAAGTTGGCCCGGTTCGCCACCCGCACCCGCCCCTCGTCATCCAGCACCTCCACCTCGCGCTGGGCGATGGTCAGCCGGGCGCGGCCCGGTGTGCGCGGCGCGGTGACGAGCGGGGACACAACCCCACCCCAGCCCTCCCCAGCTTGGGGAGGGAGCCGTTGTCTCGTTGACAGGACATCAGTTCCTCCCCCAAGCTGGGGGCGGGTGCCCTCTGGGCGCGGAGGGGGTGTACTTCCCCGCGCATACAGTCGCAACAGATGCCAGTGCCGCCCCTGCTGTGGATTCTGGGCGTGGCGTTCCAACAGATCACGGTAAGTCTCGGCCAGGGCGCGCACCAGCGGCAGCCCTTTTGCCAGCTCACCATAGAGTGTGGCCGCCGCGGTCGTGGCGTCGGGGTCAAAGACCGGCTGCCCCCAGCCCAGGACGGCGGGCAAACCCTGTTGCACCAACGCCGCGGCCAGCGAAGGCACCGCACCGCCCCGCATGGCCTGCCCTGTGCGACAGCCAGAGAGAAAGAGCAGCCGCGGCGGGTAGGTCAGCGCCGCGGCCAGATCCGCCGCCGTCGCCCACTGCACTGCCCCTACCTCGTCTTCACAGAGAAAGGCTGGGCCACTCGCAAGATGGGTGGCGTGGCCGGTCAAATGCACCACATCGACCCCCTGTTCGCCGTCGCCCAGGTCGCCGAGCAGATAGCGCAACTCTTGAAGATTACCGCTCTCCTCCACGCTCAGACGCAGCGGATGGCGCTGGGTGGCGGTCAGAATGGCCGCCTCTTCGCCTTCAAAGTCGAGCGGCGGCGCCACCCCTTGCGGCGCCGTCGCCATAAAGGCCACATGCAGCGGGCGGTTCTGGGGTGGCGTCACGGCCAGTCCCGGCCCCGTCATCCAGCGCACCGGGATCACCGCGGTTGGCCGCTGCTGCACCAAATAGCCCGTGCCGTCATGGAGCAACTCCCACGGCAGATGATCTAGCCCCGCGCCCTGTTCAATCAACAGCGCCACCGCCGGCTGGCCGCGCAACCCATCAATGGCGCGCGTCAAAAAGCGCTCCTCGCCATCCAGCCAGCGATAGAGCGTCTGCCCCATCGCTTGGAGCCGCGGCCCATCGCGCAGCGTGTCCGGCACATAGTAGTCCACCTCACTCTGGGTGAGCAACGGCGCCACATCGCCGCTAATGGTCAGGTCGCGCTCCGGGTTGGTCGCGTCCAGCGGAAAGCGCAACGTAATCGTGTCGCCCGCCGCCAGCGTCTGCGACCGGGGAATCAGTTGGAGGTAAATGGTTGACATGGGAGCGTTGGTCCGTGAAATGTGATTCGTGATGCGTGTTGCGTGACTGATTTGAAGAGATTAGGGAGATTGAGAGATTAGGAGATTGGTTTAGTGAATCTCTCAATCTCTCAATCTCTCAATCTCTCAATCTCTTCCCCTACAGCGTGTCCAAAATCTTCACAAGCTGCTCCTTCGTCGTATTTTCCAGCAGCAGGCGCTGGTTGCCGGCGATGATCAGCACCTTGTCGAGGGTTTTGTTGTTTTTGCCCTGGCGCCATTCGTGATACCACTGGCGGAGGAGTTCGGCTACGGCCAGGCCGCTGCTGATGGTGACGATGTTGGCGATGATGGTGAGTGGATCGCCTTTGGTGGCGCCGTCCGCCATTGGGGCGGTGGTGATGGTGAGGCCGGGTAGGGCGCGCAGTTCGGCGGTGGCCGGCTCGGCCCCGGCGCCGTCAATGACAAGTTGGATGGCTTGAGTCATGCTGGTTGCTCCTCGTGCTGGGTTGGCAAAGCTGATTGTGGCAATGAGGCGTGCAGTGTGTGTATCTATTGTTGGGTATCTTAGGGGATCATCACACTGTTGTCAAACAAGGGACATAGGAAGGGCCTATTTCACTTTTATCCACATAGACAATCTGTGCTATACTTGGTGTACTTTAGCCTGCTCGATAAAATGAATGGTTGGTTTGTCATGACTGAGACCCGTGATGAGTTTGATTCCCCCTGGAAAGAGATCATCGAAACATATTTTGAAGAATTTATGGCCTTCTTCTTTCCGGCGGCTCATGCCGATATTGATTGGAACCGGGGCGTCGAATTTTTAGATAAAGAATTGCAACAAGTGGTGCGTGATGCCGAACTGGGCAGGCGCTATGCTGATAAGTTAGCCAAGGTTTGGCGCAAAAGCGGTGAAGAAGAGTGGGTGTTAGCGCATCTCGAAGTGCAAGGCCAACACGAGACTGTCTTTGACCGTCGCATGTACAGCTATAACTACCGTCTTTTTGATCGCTATGATCGCCCAGTTGCCAGCTTTGCCGTCATCAATGAAGAAGGGGTAAGATGGAAGCCTGGGAAGTTTGGCTACGATCTGTGGGGTTGCAAGATTAACTTCGAGTTTCCGGTCGTCAAGTTGATGGATTACAAGATGCGCTGGAAGGAGCTAGAAAACGATGACAACCCGTTTGCTACGGTTGTCATGGCGCATCTCAAAGCCCTAGAGACGCAGCATGACCCCGAACAACGGGGCTTCTGGAAGTTTTATTTGATCCGTCGTCTATATGAGCGGGGCTATGCGCGTCAGGATATTCTTAACTTGTTTCATTTTATTGATTGGTTGTTGCGGTTACCTGAAGATCTAGAGCAACTTTTCAAGCAACAAGTTGAACAGTTGGAAGGAGAGAGGCAAATGCGTTACATGACTAGCATTGAACGAATCGCCAAAAAAGAAGGTCGTGAAGAAGGTCGTGAAGAAGGTCGTGAAGAAGGTCGTGAAGAAGGTCGTGAAGAAGGTCGTGAAGAAGGCGCCGCTCGCCTGTTACTTCGTTTACTCCAACACCGCTTTGGTGAAGTTTCGGAGGATGTTCGTCTGCGTTTGTTTGCCTTGACAATCAGCCAGGCGGAAGCTATGGTCAATCATGCCCTGACCGCCGGGGCACTTGCTGATTTTATCACCTATTTGCCGGCAGCGAAGACCGATGAAACAGCAAACAATGGATAATGCCGAGCAAACAGCCCATGTAGATGCCAGTAACCTTCATGGGCTGTTTGCTGTTAGGCGAGTGAACTGTAGACAATCTCGCCGCCAACCACTGTCAATTTGACCCCGGTGTCTTTAATTGCCATTGGATCACAGGTGAAAATATCCTGATCCGGCACGATAAAGTCGGCAACCTTGCCTACTTCAATCGACCCCATCTGCGTTTCCCAACTTTCAGCATAGGCCGCGCCAATCGTATACCCGGCCACGGCTTCGGCCACGGTCAACTTTTGCGCGCCATACCAGCCCTCCACCCCCGGTGTGCCATCGGCGCGACGGCGGGTGACGGCGGCGTGGATGCCGACAAAGGGATTCGGCGTCTCCACCGGCGCGTCGGAGCCAAAGGCCATACGGGCGCCGGTGTTGAGCAGGGTGCGGAAGGCGTAAGCCAGTTCGCCCCGTTTGCCCCAGTAGGCATCGACATTGAGCATGTCCTGTGTGGCATGGATCGGCTGCACCGAGGCGATCACATCCAGATCGGCTAACCGCGGCACGTCGTTGGGATGCAGCACCTGGACATGCTCCAGCCGATGGCGGCGTTGGTGACGCGGAATGCCCTGCTCCTGCTCCTGTTTGCGCGCGGCTGCAAAGACATCCAACACATCATGGTTGGCGCGGTCGCCGATGGCGTGGACAATGGTCGGCAGACCGGCGGCGCTGGCGCGACAGGCCATATCGATCATATCCTCTTTGTCCACAATGGTGATGCCATAGTTGTTCGGTTCGCCTTCGTAGGGTTCGATCATGGCGGCGGTGCGCGGTCCCAAGGCGCCATCAGCAAAGAGCTTCAACCCGCCGACGCGCAGCCATTCATCCCCCAGCCCAGCGCGCAAGCCGACGCCCAAGGCCGCTTCCAACTGATCCATCGCAATGTGGGTGACCGTGCGCAGCTTCAATTGCCCGCGCAGCCGCAAGCGCTGAAAGCTTTCAAAAGCCCGCTTGCCGTCGAGATCATGAATCGCGGTCAGGCCAAAACGGTGGGCATTGGCTTGCGCAGCCAGCACCGCCGCATCCACCTCGTTCGGTGTGGGATCAGGAATGTGGCGCGCCACCAGTTGAATCGCCGGCCCTTCGAGCAACATGCCGGTCGGTTGGCCGTTGGCGTCATGGACAATCTCGCCGCCCGCCGGTTGGGGCGTCTGCCCATCCACCCCCGCCAGCCGCAGCGCCACCGAGTTCGCCACCGCCGAGTGACCGCTCTTGTCACGCAGCAGGACCGGATGGTCCGTCGTCACACTATCCAAATCATGGCAGGTAGGAAAACGCTTCTCCGGCCAGATAGTTTGCAGCCACCCCCAACCCAGCAGCCATTGTCCGGTCAGCGTTTGCTGCGCCTTGGCGGCGACCCTTTGTAACATCTCCGCCAGCGTCGGCACTTCAAAGATGTCAATGCGTTGCAAGCCCAGGCCATAATGAGTGAAGTGCAGGTGAGCGTCGCAAAGACCGGGCAGCACCAGCGCTCCGGCCAGATCCAGCACCTGGGTTTGTGGGCCGCGCAAAGCCTCAATTTCAGCGGCGTCGCCGACAGCGATAAATTTGCCATCGCGCACAGCAAAGGCGCTGGCGGTTGGTTGGGCGGGGTTCACGGTGTAGATGTTGGCGTTGGTCACGACTAGATCAGCAGACATGGTTCTTTCCTCTGTTCTCTGGTTGTTGAACATGCAAGATGGGGATGAAGTATGGTAAAATCTTAAACCAATGTGAGTTGTTGTTCAAATTTAGCAGCGCCTTTCCTCTATGACCAACAAAAAATATATGGAGAATTCAATGACTGCACCCTTTCTCGCCGACGCCCAAGCGTTGGCCGACGAATTAACCGCCATCCGGCGCGACCTGCACATGCACCCCGAACTGGGCTTCCAAGAATTCCGCACCGCCGGTATCGTTACCGACCACCTGAACGCATTAGGTTATGAAGTTGTGACCGGCGTCGGCAAGACGGGGGTGGTGGGGTTGCTCCCTGGCGGCCAACCGGGCGACCGCACCGTGCTGCTGCGCTTTGACATGGACGCCCTGCCCATTGAAGACATCAAGGATGTCCCCTACCGTTCACAGACGCCGGGGGTGATGCATGCTTGTGGTCATGATGCCCATGTGGCCGTCGGGTTGGGGGTGGCGAAAGTGTTAGCGAAATACCGCGACCAGTTGCCGGGAACGATCAAGCTCATGTTTCAACCGGCGGAAGAGGGCATCGGCGGCGCGATCGCCATGATCAATGACGGCATCCTCGATCGCATCGGGCCGCCGGTGGATCGGGCGCTTGGGTTGCATGTCTCGTCCATGCACCCGTTTGGCACAGCCGTGGTGCGGTCGGGTGCGATGTTGGCCGCTGGCGCTGGTCTCACCATTACAGTCAATGGCAAAGGCGGACATGGCGCCATGCCTAATCAGACAGTGGACGCTGTGGTGGTGGCGGCACAAATCATCGTTGCCCTGCAAACCATTGTCGCCCGCAATGTTGACCCGGAGGACACGGCAGTTGTCTCCATTGGCAGCATTCAGGCGGGCAATGCTGGCAACGTGATCGCCGAGACGGCCATCATGCGCGGCACCATTCGCAGCTTTACACCGGAGAGCAAAGCGTTGCTCCGCCGCCGTGTGCCGGAGATTGCGATGGGTGTCGCCGCGGCATTGGGCGCGACGGCCACCGTGGAAATCGGCGATGGCGTGGACGCAACCATCAGCGCCCCTGAGCCTACGGCCGTGGTCTATGAAGCGGCGGCGGCGGTGCTAGGCGCCGAGAACATTGACACCACCTATCGCACCACCGGCGGCGAAGACTTTTCCGCCGTGCTGGCGCGGGTGCCGGGCAACTTCTTCTTCCTGGGCGCCCGCAACGACGAACGGGGGATCAACGCACCCCATCACAACCCCCGCTTTGACATTGATGAACGCTGCCTGCCCCAAGGCGTCGCCATTTTGTGTGAAGCCGCCCGACAGGTGCTCCAGGGTAAAGGATAGTCAACTACAATACTACAGCGGATTTAGGTAGCAGCAGATTTTTCCGTAGCGAAGAAAAATCCGCTGCTGCCTAAATCCGCTGTAGTGTTTGTTACGCGCCAAGAGGAGATAAGCTAATGCAACACCACACCTTTGATACCGCGACATTACCCCCTGACTTCTTCTGGTTTAATGAACCTAAGCGCTACTTTTTCGACTCTGGTCTCAACCTCATCACCGCCGCCAAGACTGACTTCTGGCAAGGCACCCACTATGGCTTTCGTCGTGATGATGGGCATTGCCTCTTCACAGAGATAACCGGCGATTTTTCGATTAGCACCCAGGTGACCTTTACGCCGCAAAGCCAATATGACCAGTGTGGTCTCATGGCGCGGGTAGACAGTCAAAACTGGATCAAGTGTTCGGTGGAGTATGAAAGTCCAACCATGAGCCGGCTCGGCTCGGTTGTCACCAATCTAGGCTTTTCGGACTGGGCGACGCAAGATATTTCCTCAGCCGTCACCAGCATCCGTTACCGGTTGAGCCGTCAGGGTCAGGATTTCCGGCTGGAATACGCCCTCCGGGAAGGTGCATGGCAACAAATGCGAATTGCCCATTTGCATACGGTGGGTGATATGTTACAAGTTGGCCTCTATGCGTGCAGTCCGATTGGCGAAGAGTTCCACTGCCGGTTTCACTTTCTTGAAATCGGCGAGAACCAGTGGGGCCATGACTGAGTTTGTCAGTCTTCCGCCTACAAGCTCAGTCAATCGGTGAATCATCAAGCGGACAAATGACGAAACGGCGTTTTCTGCTATATGTGCATTGCCACTGGGCTAACTCCTTGCTATAATCATCGTAATGAATCCATTCTTTGCGGTGTTTCTACCACATATTCTTGGTATGGTGGGTGTCGTGGCTGTTTTGGGCTTCGGCTGGCGCACCCCCGTAAGCACCCTGCTTGTCACATTACTACTCTTTGGCCTTTTGTTCCTGGGCGCCATAGCCGTTACACCGAGCCACTGGCTACGCGCGAAAGCACTGTTCATTCCCCAGCCGGTTCCCATGCCAACGACGGCGATTATTTTAGGCTTTGGTTACGAAGGCGAAGGCGCCGCTATGCGTCCTGGCGCCGCTAATCAATTTCTGGTTGACTGGCTACTCACCAACCACCCCCAGGTCACAACCTTGTTGGTGCAAGAAGGGGTGCGATCAGCGATCACACCGGCCATCTTTGCCCACAAAAGCGTCTATCGCATCCACCGTCACGACAGCGCCATCTATGTTGACACGTTGGACACGGCCTTTTGCGCCTTGCAGGAAGTGCAAAAACTGGGAACGGAAACTGTGCTGCTCGTGGCGCATGACTTACAGTTGCAACGCGCAGTTTGGGATTTTGAACGGGTGCGCCAAGCCGCTTGCATCAATTGTACCGTGATCACTGCCACCATCCCCGATACCCCCTATCCCACCCATTCCGTCCACTGGCAAACCCGCCATGAGTTGATCTATAAGTTGGTCGAACTTCTCCTGCTCCGCCCTCGCGATTTCCTGCGCGCAACGCCGACGGTCTGCAAAGCGCCGTTGTAGCGGCTGGGGTAATAAGGGTGCGGATTCCGGTAACGCGGATTGTCGCCAGAGCAAGGAGACGATCCGCGCAACCGGAATCCGCACCCCTAGGTATGCTATGCAAAGGTGCGCGGATCAGGAACCGCAATAGGCGCACCGCCTTGCTTTGCTGATTCTAACGCCAGCGCCCCCGGCAAAGAACAGTCGAGCGCCCGGTAGAGATCCACCGGCGACGCGTCACCCTGTTGAAAGGCATCGACAAATGCCTTCATCGTCCAGTAGTCAGCGCCGCCGTGGCCGGTTTTGGCGGCATCGGCGCGGGCGGCGACCCGATCAGGAATGTACTCTGCTTCAAAATCGGCCAGCTTGCGCCATTTCACACTGGGGCCGGACTTGCCGGGGCGGGCCGCCGGTTCCAACTCTTCCAGCCAGAGGCGCGGCGGATCGCCAAAGCCGCGCGTCCCTTCAAAAGAACCATGCGTTCCCTGGAGCGCGTAGTAATCCATGATGTGGGGCCTGGGCGACACAATATCGACCCGAATTTTGAGCATACGCCCGGCAGCCGTCTGAAAGAGGCTGACGACGTTGTCGGGAATATTGATGTCGGCCTCCAAACGTCCCGGCTGCATTGTCATCATGGCCGTGACGTGGGTGGTGCGGTCATCCAGCACATAGAGCAGCGGGCGCAAACTGTGCCAGATATAGACATAGCCCGAAAAGGCGCGCCCGCGCCAGGTCAACGAACCATCGGGGAAACGGTTGAGACCACGACAGTCGTGCAGATATTCACCTTCGCCAAAGTAAACATCGCCAAATTTACCGGCCTGCACCAGCCGCCGGATCAACTCGATCTCGTCGCGATAGCCGTAGTTTTCCAGCAACATGTAAAAGCCGCCGCTCTTCTTATATGCTTGCACCAGCCGGCGGCCATCCTCCACCGTGGTTGCGCCTGGCACCTCGGAAATCACGCCGACGCCCTGTTCCAACGCAATGGCGGCCTGCTGGGCGTGGAGGGTGTCGGGCGTGGCGAGGATCACCACATCTAGACCGTGGCGGAGGAAGCGTTCAAAATCGGTGTAGGGGGTGGCGTCTAGGCGTGCGGCGGTTCGTGCGGCGGCTTCCGGCACAATGTCACAGACGGCGACAATCTTTCCAGCGTCCAGGGCGGCTAAGTGGCGGGCATGGCTGAGGCCGCGCCCGTCGCCAACGGCATTGCCACCAGCGCCCACCAGCCCAACTTTTATCGGTTTCATGCGTACTCTCCATCCTACAAATTAACCATTAACCGTTGTCAATTGTCCATTAATTATTCAAACCCGTTTGTTCTGCGACCAATTGGCTCAGGGTAACAAACCGCACATTCCCCTGTTCACGGGCGTGGGCAAAGAGCTTTTCGTAGACCTGTAGCCCGCTCGCCCACTTGCCGGTCATGGCGTAGTAGTGGGACAAAGCCACAAAGGCGTCGCCATTGGCGCGGGCGCGATCAAAGTCGGCTTTGGCCAATTGGAAGTGGCGTTCGACATCGACCTCTTCCAGATACCAGGTATATTCCGAGTGCATGGGTGCTTCGATCAACCCGGATAGGTGGCGATAGGGGCGGGGCGGCAAGTTGGGTTGCCACGGTTCACCGGCGTGATAGTCCCGGTTGATATAGCGCCACCCCATCGGGTTAATGACCTGGTTGGAACTCCACTGGAAGCCGAGATCGCGCAAGACAGTGTACATGGTGTCACAGGTGGCGAGACAAGGGGAGCGAAAGCCCAGCGGCGTTTCGCCCAGCGTTTTGCGGAAAACGGCGCGCCCTTGTTCCAGTTTATCCGCCAGAATTTCATAATGGTGATGGACGCTGAAGGTGGCCGGGTCGCGCTGCCACTGCGCTTTGCTCTCCGGCATAATATCCAGCATAAAAGGCGGCGGCACCCCAAACTCAAAGGCGGTATGCACCCAGCCGTGATGTTGCAATTCATGACCTTCGTTGCGCGCCCGTTCCAACAGGCGCAACCAGCGCGGTTCCTGGTCGAGCGTCCGCCCGCCGGCGGCAGGAACGGTGAAAAAGGTGGCGGGGACGGCCTGTTTGGCCAGAAAGTCGAGCAATTCGGCAAAAAGTTCCGGCTCCTGCATCCCGGCATCGTCATTGGTAAAGACAAAAGTGGTCAAGGGTAAGTGATCCTTTCCGTCTACATTGTAGGTTGTGAGCAGTGCGCACCATCACTGTAACTTTACCATCACCCAAGCCTTTTGCAAATCTGTCTACACGGGCTGCTCCTGCTGTAAACAGCCCATTGCAATCTACGCCAAATTGACGAAAAGCGGGTATACTACACAAAAAACAATGGCTCAACGGGAACGCATGGGCTTGACAACCATCTTCCCGGAAGCTTGGAGTGGACGATCCTGTCAACAGAAACGACCTTCCGGGAAGATTTGCGTGTCAACTCCATGAATTCCTGATGAGCCAAAACAATCATTGACCATGGTCGGGAGTTTATCATGTCACAACCTATCAACGACTGGGATAATCCCCAGTTGCTGGGCCGCAACAAGGAGGCGGCCCATGCTACACTCATGCCCTACGCCACGCAGCCGGAAGCGTTGGCGGGCAAACGCCTCGCTTCCCCCTATTGCAAGCTGCTCAACGGCGATTGGCAATTTCACTGGTCAGCCAACCCCGGCGCCGCGCCGGTTGATTTTCAGCAACCTGCGTTTGATACAACGGACTGGGAAAGCACCGCTGTCCCCGGCAACTGGGAACTTCAACCGGGCTTCACCGAAAAGGGCATCAACAAATACGACCCACCCGTCTACTCCAACATCACCTACCCCTTTGACATTAGCAACCTGCCCGCCGCTCCCGCTGATGACAACCCCACCGGCTCTTATCGCACCACCTTTACCGTGCCGGCTGGGTGGGCCGGTCGCCAAATCTTCCTGACCTTTGACGGCGTGGATTCGGCCTTTCACCTCTGGGTCAATGGCCAAGCCATCGGCTACAGCCAGGACAGCCGCACCCCAGCCGAGTTTAACATCACCGCTTATCTGCAACCAGGGGAAAATCTGCTGGCTGTGCGCGTCTACCGTTGGTCGGCAGGCAGCTATCTGGAAGATCAAGACTACTGGCGGCTCAGTGGCATCTATCGCGATGTCTACCTGTGGAGTACCCCTACGTTACATATTCGTGACTTCGCCACTGAAACCGAGTTGGCCGGTGATTATCGCGATGCTGTGTTACGCGTGCGGGCAACAGTGCATAACTATGACCAGGCGGCGCTCCAAAGCGGCACCTGGGAGGCCCAGCTTTTCGATGCGGAACAACAGCCGGTGACAGCCTCGTTGCTCAAGCCAGTCGTCGTGCGTGCCAATAGTGAAAGTACGATTGCCGTATCAGCCGTGTTGGCGACCCCGCACCTCTGGTCGGATGAACAGCCCTACCTCTACACCCTGCTGTTGACCCTGAAGGATGCGAACGGGCAGGTGATCGAACTGGAAAGCTGTAAGATTGGCGTGCGCCAGGTGGAGATCATGAATGGGCAACTGTGCGTCAACGGCAAGCCGCTGCTGATCAAAGGGGTCAACCGCCATGAGCATGAACCGGACACCGGCCATGTCGTCAGCGAGGAAAACATGCAGCGCGACATCAAACTGATGAAACAGTTCAACCTCAACGCCGTGCGCACTTCCCACTATCCCAACCAGCCCCGTTGGTACGAACTCTGTGACGAGTATGGCCTCTATGTGCTGGACGAAACCAACATCGAAACGCATGGTATCTGGGATCGTCTGGCGAAAGACCCGATCTGGGAAGACAATTTTGTGGATCGCGTGCGCAACATGGTGGAGCGGGACAAAAACCACGCCTGCATTATTGGCTGGTCGTTGGGCAATGAATCGGGCTATGGCCCCAACCATGATTCGATGGCCGCCTGGCTGCGCGAACGGGAGCCGACCCGCCCCGTCCACTATCACCCGGCCGAAGAAGCGCCGATCACCGACATCCTCGGCCCCATGTACCCGCCAGTCTCCCGCATCATCGAACTGGCGCAGAAGCCGGACAACCGCCCGATCATCATGTGTGAATATGCCCATTCCATGGGGAACAGCACCGGCAACCTGAAAGAGTATTGGGACGCCATCGACCAATACCCGCGCCTCCAAGGCGGTTTTATCTGGGACTGGAAAGATCAGGGGATTCGGCGCTTCACGGATGACGGCACAGAATGGTTTGCCTATGGCGGCGACTTTGGCGACAAACCCAACGACGCCCATTTCTGTTTCAACGGTCTGGTCGGCCCTACCGCGGAACCCCATCCCGGTCTATGGGAGTACAAAAAGATTTTGGAGCCACTGCGCGTGACTGCGGTTGATCTGGTCACTGGTCTTTTCCAGGTGAGCAATCACTACCGCTTTACCGACCTAAGCCACCTGGCAATCGATTGGCGGGTGGAGCAGGAGGGCGAATTGCTGGCTGCCGGCGCCCTGCCTTCCTTAACCACCGCTCCCGGCAACAGCGACCCATTGCAGATCCCGCTGCCGCTGTTGGTCGCCCAACCTGCCGGGGAAGTTTGGTTAACCATCCGCTTTACCCTCAACCATGCCACCGCTTGGGCATCTGCCGGGCATGAAATTGCCTGGGCGCAATTCCAACTGGCGCAACCCAGTCACCCGTCGTCACTGCCAACGCCACCAGCCGCCACGCCAAAACTGAGCGAAACCGCCACAACGGTAACCGTGACTGGTGAACGCTTTCTCTTGGTTTTCGACAAAGCCAGTGGTCGCATCACTGATTACCGCTATGATGGCAAAGCTCGCCTGGTTGCTGGCCCGCGCTTCCAATTCTGGCGCGCACCAACCGATAATGATGACAACACCTGGGGCGATCAGAAGATGGCAATCCGCTGGCGCGAGATGGGGCTGGATGTTTTGCGGGAAAGTGTGGGTAATATCACTGCCAAAACCACTGGCGATACTGTCGAAATCACCGTCGAAAGCACCTTTGTCGGCCAGTTGGATCTGGCGAAGGTCGCCGAGCAGAGTTGGCAAGGTCAACTGACCCAACTGCGCATGATGATGACCCATCTCATGACAGAAGAGCAGGTCAGCGCCTTGGCTCACAAACTGGGGGTGGACTATGCCGCTCTTCCCGGCGCCAGCCATGCCGACCGTGTCCATCGTCTGGTTGATACCCTGGATCAGCGCGACGCCATCGGCGATCTCTTTCAACAACTCTATTTCCTGGCGGAAGGTCCCTTCGCCCAGTTTATCCCAGAGGAGATCAAAGCGCTCTGGAAGCAGGCGGCTAATCTGCCCACGGCGCAACTGAAGTGGGTCTTTGCCCCCAAAGAGGCTGCCCGTTATGCCTGCCGCCTCACCTATGTGATTGATGGTAGCGGCGCCATAGCTCTGCAAGCCCAGGTGACCCCCGGTGGCGCGCAACCGCTGTCGCTGCCGCGTCTCGGCTTGGTGATGACCTTGCCGGCTGACCTGGCGACTTTTACCTGGTTCGGCCGCGGCCCTCAGGAGAGTTATGTTGATCGCAAAACTGGGGCCAAGATCGGTCGCTACCGTGGCACAGTGGCCGAGCAATATGTACCGTATGGGATGCCTCAGGAAAATGGTAATAAAACCGAAGTGCGTTGGGCTATGCTGACTGATGAAGCCGGTGGTGGGTGGCGGGTTTGCGGCGCGCCTGGTCGAGCCGTGGCGGGGCTGTCATCGTTAATCGACGTGAGCGCACATCACTTCACTGCCGAAGATTTGACCAACGCCCGCCATACCTATGAGTTGAAACACCGGGATGAGATCACCCTCAACATCGACTACGCCCAGTGCGGCCTGGGCAACGCCAGTTGCGGCCCTGGTGTATTGCCCCAATATTTGCTAACGCCAAGTGCGGTGAACTTTAGTGTGCGTCTTGAACCGCTGGGGGAGTGAGGATCCTAGGTATTGGATATTAGGTATTGGATATTGAGGTATTGGATATTGAGGTATTGATACAAGGGTGAATATCCAATACCTAATATCCAATATTCCAATGTCCCTAACTCGCCGGCAGATCCAGCCCATGCACAAAGCCACCATCGACCCGTAAAACGGCGCCGGTGATGTAATCGGCGTCGTCACTGACGAGGAAGGCGGCGGCTTTGCCAATGTCTTCGGGGGTGCCGATGCGGCCCCAGGGGATCTGCTTGCCCCCTTCTTGGATCTGTTCTTCGGTAAAAAAGCGCCGTTCGCCGGGCGTGTCGATCCAGCCGGGGTTGATGATGTTGACATTGATCTTGGTGCGCGCCAGTTCCCCGGCCATCGTGCGCCCCAAGTGGGCGACCGCAGCCTTCGCCATGTTATAGGCCGCGCTGTTGGCAAAGGCGATCTCTTCATGCACCGAACAAGTGATGAGAAGCTTACCCCGGCTGCGCCCATTGAGCGGCTGTTTGCTCATCTGCCGTGCCGCCAACTGACAGGTGTGAAAGACGCCAAATTGGGCGACCTCGATGGTGCGCTGAACATTTTCCCATTTGGCTTCCAACACCGGTTCGCGAATCGAGAGCGCAGCGTTGGCGACGGCAATGTCCAGTCGTCCAAAGTGCTGCACCACCCCAGCGATCATCGCTTCAACGGCGCTGCGATCCGAAATATCCGCCGGCCAGACGATTGCTTGTCGTCCCATGGCGCGGATTTCTTGTGCTGTGTTCTTTGCTTCGCTCCGATCTGGCAGATCATTGATGACTATATTTGCGCCTTCGGCGGCCAGGCAGAGCGCGATGCCTCGCCCAATGCCCCGTCCGCTGCCCGTGATCAAAGCGACTTTCTCATCCAAACGACCCATACGTTTTGCTCCTTTGTGCGTGTGAAAATAGAATTTTTGATTATACCATCAGTGATTGTTGCCCTACTACTTTATCGTATGGTATGATTATTTATCATACTTATATTAGGAGGTTTAACTAATGACAACGATGAAAGTGGCTGTAACAATTGATAGTGATTTGCTTCAACAGGTTGACGGCCTTGTTGCGCAAAAGATTTTTCCTAATCGTAGTAGAGCAGTTCAAGATGCGCTGCAAGAGCTGGTGCGTCGCCAGAAACGCAATCGTTTAGAGCGCGAGTGTGCCAAACTTGATCCTGCTGTTGAGCAGGCACTTGCCGAGGAAGGCATGCAAGAGGAGCTTGCACTGTGGCCCGAATATTAAAAGGCGAAATCTGGTGGGCGGATTTAAATCCGGTACGAGGGCGAGAGCAAGCTGGTATTCGGCCTGTTCTTGTTATCAGTGATAACGTTTTTAATGCACGATCAGGCACAGTCATCGCCTTAGCGATTACAAGCCAGCATCCAACGGCGGGCTTTCCCTTGACATATGAACTGACGTCTCCTGGTTTACCTAAACGTTCCTGGGTAAAAATAGGCCAAATTCGTACGCTTTCTATTGAACGGTTCAGTAGCAAATTGAGCCAAGTTCTGCCCGAAGAACTCGATACTATTATCAGTGGTCTCAATGAGATCATTGACAATTAATAACCATTTAACAGTTGGAAAAGAGCATTCGTATGACAAACAAATTCCGCTGGGGCATCCTTGGCGCAGGGAACATTGCGAAGAAGTTTTGCGCTGGCGTCCAGGCGCTGGCCGACCATGAACTGGTGGCAGTTGGCTCGCGTAGCCAGGAAAAGGCCGATCAATTTGGCGATCAATTCAACATTCCCCATCGTCACAGCAGCTATGAAGCCCTGGCTGCCGACCCGGCGGTGGACGCCATCTACGTCGCCACGCCCCACCCCATGCACAAGGAAAACAGTCTGCTCTGTTTGCGCAACGGCAAGGCTGTGCTCTGTGAAAAACCGTTTACCATCAACGCTCGTGAGGCCAAAGAAGTTATTGACGAAGCGCGCCGCCTGAAGATCTTTTTGATGGAAGCCATGTGGACGCGCTTTGTGCCAGCCGTGGTGGAAGCCAAACGGTTAATTGATGCCGGCGCCATTGGCGAAGTGCGCATGATCAACGCCGATTTTGGTTTCCGTGCCGGCTTCAATCCCGCCAGTCGCGCCTTTGATCCGGCGTTGGGGGGTGGCGGTCTACTCGACGTGGGGATCTACCCGATTTCGTTGGCCTCCATGTTGTTAGGTCGCCCGAACCGCATTGCCTCGCTGGCCGAGATTGGGCAGACTGGCGTTGATGAACAATCGGCTTTTATCCTTGGCTATCCTGGTGGTCAACTGGCGACGCTCTACACCGCCGTGCGCACCAACACCCCGCAAGACGCCGTCATCATGGGGACGGACGGCATGATCCGCATCCACCCGCCCTTCTGGATTCCCAAGAAGTTGACCCTGACCCAACCGGGCAAGGGCGCACAGGAGATAGAGATTCCCTACGAAGCCAACGGCTACAACTACGAAGCCGCCGAAGTTGCCAATTGTGTGCGCGCCGGCAAGCTGGAAAGCGCCGTCATGCCACTCGACGAATCGCTCCAGATCATGGAGACGATGGACGCCATTCGCGCCCAGTGGGGCATGAAGTATCCAATGGAATAATTTGTTGTTTCCTGAGCAAATTGCAAGCAAATTGTCACACAAACTGTGATATACTCTGAATCTATGCGACAAACAACGAATACGCTACATCATGCCCGTCCACAAGATGAACGGGTAGATGAACTGATTACCTATCTGCGCCGCCGCTACACCGGCGACCCGGCGGCCATTTGCGTGGTGCGGGCCCCGTTGCGCATCTCGCCGTTGGGCGCGCATATTGACCACCAACTCGGTCGCGTCACCGGCATGGCGGTGGATCGCTCGATTCTCTTTGCCTTTGCCCCCACCACCGATGGCGCCATCCATGTCGAAAGCCTGGACTTTGCCACGACCACTACCTTTACGCTTAACAACGTGCCGCCCTATGTCAAGGGCAATTGGGGTAATTATTTGCGCGGGGCTGTGGTGGCGTTGCAAAAAGATCGTCCGTTACGTCACGGGCTGATCGGTGTTTTGGGCGGGGACATGCCGATCGGTGGCTTAAGCTCCTCCGCGGCAGTGACCATTGCCTATCTGCTGGCGCTGGAAAGCGTCAACAATCTGGCCCTGACCCCCGCCGAAAATATCCGCATGGTCACGCGCACCGAGCATGAGTACATTGGTCTCAACAATGGCATTTTGGACCAGACCTCGATTCTTTTCAGCCAGTGCAATCACCTGACCATTATTGATTGTCAATCGGTGCAGATCGACCGGGCGCCAGCGCGCATCGACCCCAATCGCTATGCCATTATGGCCGTCTACTCCGGTGTGGCGCAAGGCTTGGTCGGTACGGGGTATAACAATCGCGTGGCCGAATGTCAAGCGGCGGCGCGCCAGTTGTTGACCTTCGCTGGTCAGGCGGAGGGCAGCGATCCCCGCCTGCGTCATGTATCCCCCGAACACTTTACTGCGTACAGCGCCCAGTTGGATGAACCGTTGCGCCGACGCGCCACCCACTTCTTCACCGAAATGGCGCGGGTGGCGAGTGGCGAGGCGGCGTGGCGCGAGGGGAATCTGGAGCGTTTCGGTGAATTAGTCAGCCAATCGGGTGAAAGCTCGATCAAAAATTATGAAAGCGGTTGTCCACAACTGATCACCCTCTACGAAATTCTACGTAACACACCCGGCGTCTATGGCGTGCGCTTTAGCGGCGCCGGCTTCCGCGGCAGTTGTCTGGCCCTGGTCGATCCGGCGGCTAGTGAAACGATTGCCGAAGCCGTGCATCGTCACTATCCACAAAGCCACCCTGATATTGCCGACAAATATAGCGTTCATCTCTGCCAACCGGCAGACGGCGCCCAATTATTATTACCCTAACGATGCGTTATCAGAAAGAATCGTTGGTTAGATCATGAGTTTACAAGGCGTAATTCTCGCTGCCGGCAAGGGCAAGCGACTACAGCCGGTGACGCCGGCGCGCACAAAAGCAATGGCCCCGGTGGCCGGCAAACCGATTGTAGCGCGGGTGCTGGATCTGCTGGTGCAGACCGGCGTGCAGGAAATCATCCTGCTCGTTAGTCCTGATGATAGCGATATTGTTCCCTACTTTGAACAGCATACACCGCCTGGCGTCCAAATTACCTTTGTGGTGCAGCACGAACGGTTGGGCATGGCTCATGCGTTGGGGTTGGTCGCCCCGCATTTGCACGGTGACTTTATCATGTCGGCTTGTGATAATCTCGTGCCGCCGGAACATCTGGCAGCGATGGTGACGACCCATCGACAGATGCAGGCTAATGCCACCCTCAGCCTCATGGAAATTGATATTGCCGAATCGGCCAGCACTGGGATTGTCGAATGGCAAGATGCCGTTCACCGGCTGATCCGGCGCATCGTCGAAAAACCGCAGCCACACGAAGCGCCCTCCAATGTTTCGAGTCTGCCGCTGTACGTTTTTTCGGCCAAAATTCTGGACTTTTTACCCGAAGTTAAACCCTCCAAGCGCGGGGAATATGAGCTGCAAGATGCCATTCAACTCCTCATTGACCGCCGGGGCGGCGTGACCGGCGTATTGACCCCGGTGCGTTGGCAACTAACCAATGTGGCCGATCTGCTGGAACTCAATCGCCACTATCTGACCGTGGAAAGTTTGCATCCGCAGGACGATAGACCTGGGGTGCAGCTCATTCCGCCGGTGCGTATTGATGCCGATTGTGTGTTGGAAGCTGGCTGCATGGTTGGTCCTTATGTCTATCTGGAGCGTGGTTGCCGAGTTAGAGCCGATGCGCGTATCGAAAATGCCATCCTCCTACGGAATGCTGTTGTCGATGCCGGGGCTGTGATCACCGACGCTGTCGTGTTGAATGGCTAGCGCGCCAGCCCCCTTCCTAGAAGAGGCAACTGCCGACTCGTTATAGGACACGGTTCCCGCCTCTTCCAGGAAGGGGGCGACCCCGTACACAAACCGTTGCCTTTGTCGAAACAATTCCGCTCATTCACCTTTGGAGCAATGAACCATGACGCCCACCTTTATCCCAGGTCTGGAACTTAATGCCCGCTTCTACGCCGAGGTTGTCCACCCACTGCTCGACCGCCATTTTCCCGATCTGCCCCACTCGGCCTCGCTCATGGGCTATGGTTCGGATGTACTCGGTTACGACACCGTCATGTCTACCGATCACAACTGGGGGCCGCGCTTGCAACTGTTCCTCACGCCAACTGACTATGACCAGCAGCGTGATGCCATTGACCAGATGTTACGTCGTCAGTTGCCCCGCACCTTTCTCGGCTACGCCGTCGGCTTTACCGAACCGGATCTAGACGACAGCGGCGTGCAACGGATGGCGACCGAAGATCAAAGCGAAATGCGCCATTTGATCGAGATTACCACTGTGCCGGCCTATTACCACCGCTATCTGGGCATCGATCCCTATGCCGAACTGGATGCCATTGACTGGCTAGTCCTGGGTGAACAAAAGCTGTTAGAGACAACCGCCGGTCGCGTCTATCATGATGGTTTAGCTGAACTCGTCAAGCTGCGCGCCAAATTTGCCTATTATCCGCATGATCTCTGGCTCTATCGCATTGCGGCGCAGTGGATGCGCCTTTCGCAAGAGGAAGCCTTTATGGGGCGCTGTGGCGATGTTGGCGACGAACTAGGGTCGCACATTGTGGCGGCAAGACTGGTGCGTGATTTGATGCGGTTGGCCTTTCTGCTGGAACGGCGCTACGCCCCCTACAGCAAATGGTTTGGCACCGCCTTTTCCCGCCTCCAATGTGGTCCGACCCTGCTACCTATCCTTAATGGAGTTCTTGATAGCAACCCCTGGCAGGCGCGTGAAAAGCCGCTCTGTGAAGCGTATGTGTTGTTGGCCGAAATGCACAATGCACTGGGCGTGACTGAACGGGTGGAGCCGACGATTACTGATTATTTTAATCGACCCTATAAAGTCATTTTTGCGGGGCGTTTCACCGATGCCACGCGCAAAGCGATCACCGATGAACGGATCAAAGCCATTGCTGCCGATATTGGCAGCGCTGACCAACTGGTCGATTGCACCGATGTCACCGCCCAACCGCAAGTGATGCAGAAGTTGCGTGTTTTGTACAAATGATTCGTAGGTGCGGTTTGTCCGCTAAGGTTTGGCGAAAACGCTAAAGGCTCGCCTGTCACCCTGAAAGGGTCTCGCGCGTATTGTGACCAAGAGACCCTTTTAGGGTGACAGACTGCCCTTCCTGATCCAGGAAAAACGCTTAGCGCCCTGCTCTAGATTACAAACCACTACTATACCTTGGCCTGCAACCGCAACGCCCCGAACGTCGCCGCACCCAGCGACGATCCCCGGAAAATGATCGGCTTATGCCCGGAAGTCGCTGCGTATTCCACCGCAATGGCTTGCACCGCCGCTTCGGCATCAGCACGACCGAGGATGGCGACGGTGCCACCGCTACCGCCACCAGTGATCTTGGCGCCATAGATGCCTTGCGCCGGCCCGGCCTTACGCGCCAGCTTCACCAGCGCGTCCGTCCCATCCGAACCGAGCCCACAAGCCGAATAGCTGGCATGGCTCTGATACATCAATTCCCCCAGTTGCTGCGCGTTGGCCAGAATGTCACCTTTGAGCAAATTGGCAAAGGTGCGCACCCGGAAATGCTCATAGATGGGATGCGCCGTCGGCTTGAGAATGGCATAAGTGCGATTCGGATCGACCGTGGTTACTTTATCCGTGGTGCCACCATACTGCGCCAGGAACTCCGCCCCGGTCATCTGTACGGGCAACTGACCGGCGAGCTCATGCTCAAATTGGGAAGGGGTCAGGTTGGAGAGATAGCCCTGCCAATCAGCGCCGGCCACTTCCTGCAAAATGCGGTAGCCCATAAACGCACCGACGCGCACCGAGGTATAATCGGCGCCGGAGACGGCGTGGCGGATGCCGGAGTCGATACCCCAGACTGCCAATTCATCGGGAATGCTGACCAGCCCCTGAATCTCCGCCGGTTGACAAAGCAGCGCCAACAATTGGTGCGCCTCCCCACAGGCCGCGGTCATTTGATCCATCACGCCACAGGGTGCGCCGACCACCAAATTTTCCACCATCTGGCACAAAATCGCCATCTCACGCCCGGCCAGTACAATATCATAGGCCGCGGCAATGGCTGACATCACCGCTACCTCAATCGCTGCTGAGGAGCTGACCCCCTTGCCTTCAGGAACAGCGGATTGAATCAGAATGCGGGCGCCACCGGTGAAGTGGGCGCCCCGTTCCCGCATCAGCACCAAAAATGCGCCAGCCGCATAAGCGGCCCAAGCGGTCGCTGGGTTGCGTTTGAAATAGGCTTGGGCAATGGCATAGCCAATGGGGCGCGTCTCGTCGATAAAATCGGCCAACGGCATGGTGAAAGCGGCATGGTCGGCCCCGTGGCCATCGCCGCCGCTCGCTTCGCGCAGGCTCACAATGTGGAGCATTGGTTCCTCAACCCGTTGCAGGGCGACCAAGGTTGCTTCCTGAATTGGCATTTGCAAAACGAGCGAACCCGAATAATCGGCAATGCCGCCCATCAAATCCATGCGGCCAGGGGCGCGTGTCACCACGAGATCACCGGCTGGATCAAAGAGGGCGCGCACGGCTGGGTTCGGGTGCGTTGATAGGTGATTGAGTAGATCGAGAAACGCATGAACATCGGGTAAATTCTGGGTTGACCCCTGAGTGACTTGGTACATAGTGGCTGATCCTTTTACGTGATTGGTGCTTCGTGGTGCGTGATACGTCGCCTAAGCCTGTCGAAGGCGACGTATCACGCACCACGAAGCACACATTAAATCAGGTTTCGTTTGCGCAGCGCAGCTTGTAATAGCGGTTCAATCTGTTGGCGAATCGCTTCATTCGCATAGCCGACCCAACCGACATCGGCGTCCACATGCAAGGGCGCATTAAGGAGCCTACCCCGCTCGTCGGTGATGATGACGCCTAACTCTTGGGCAATCAGCGCCGTGCAGAGATCATAGGGATGGCAACAGATGCCCAGCGCCAGTCCCCGTTGGGCCAACACTTGTTCCAAGACGGGGCGAATGTCGGCGACAAAACGGTCATGGCCAGCCATCAACTCGTAAAGCTGACCCCCGGTGCAGATATATTGATCTTCAAAACAGTGGGTCTTGCCTGGTTGCACCGGCCCCAACGCGCCCCGCACAATCTCTTCGTCGATCTCGGCCAACACTTCGCGAGCGCTGGGAAAGAAACGGGCGATCATGGCAAAGCCGTGGGCAATCGTCGTGGCATTGGACGGGCGCAAGGCGAGGGGGCGTCGTTCACCGGTCAACCGATTATAGCGCTCGGCCTGAACACCCTGACCGGCAATGGCCCAGACTGTATCCGACAAGTGCTGTTTGACTAGCGGAATCTCGGTCTGGATGGCAAGCTGGATGTCTTGCAACGAAGTTTCCGGCCCGCGATTGGGCGCCACGCCGGTCAGAATCCAGGGGCTGCGCTTCTGGTACATCACGCCGCGCGTGCCATCAATCGGATCGACAATGATGCGCCAGCGTGCGTCGGCTTCGTCCGCCCCATCCGGCAAAACCCGTTGCCCATGTGGCTTCAAGCCTTCGCCAATCAACACAATGGGCGTGTGAACGGCGACTTCCTTGGTGAAAAACTCGACCAGCAGCTCCTCGCTGACCTTGTCGATGGCGTAGATCGTGTCGCCGGCTTCCTCTTTGGCAATCGCCGCTAGATCGGTGACAGCGCTGCGTTCACAAGCAGTCACCACGGCATCACGGATCTGCTCATGCAGGTGGCGGATGGGAGGGAGTAATTGTTCAATGGTCGTAAACATGAGTTTTATTGATTTATACCTTCATAGACCAGCAATTGGTCGGCGTTGGGGGTAGCGCCTAGTTGGTTGACAATGGCAACAATCCTGGCATTCTCGCCGGACGCCGTGCAAGTGCCGGAGCCAACATAGCGTTCAGCAATTTTGTTGGCCTGAATATCGGTTAGCGCCTGACCAGGGGTAAGGGTTGCGGTGGCAGTATACGATGTATTGGTAAATGTACAGGTGACGGTAGTCGTGCTTTCACCCACATTCATGACACTAAAACCAGTGAAGAAACCGCCATTGCGATCCATAATGAGCGGCATGACCACCTTTGCTGTTGCTTCCTCTGCCACAAAACCCGTATACGCTTCACCGTTGTGCCCAGGCAACAGTTGATTGGCAATGCCGACCAGCGATTGGTTGGCGCTATTGCCCGTCACTTGGGCTGAACCGATAAAGCGACTGCCGTCAGCGCAGTTATCGGCATTACCGCCTTGATTGACGGCAAAAGCGCGCAGGGCAAAGGTTTCTGATGCGCCGGCTCGAATGGTACGCGTCTCCGTGCAGCCGCTGCCTGCTACGGATGGAATGTAGGAGAGCGTGACAGCAGTTTCCTCATTGCCGGTATTCTGGATCTGGATGCCAGTAACATAGCCGGCGCCGCCGCCAACGTTCACGAGCGGAAAGATAAGCTTTGGTGCGCCGTTGGTGGTGTAGCCCGTATAGGCGAAGATGAGATGATTCACTTCCTGCACGACTGCCGCCACAAGGGGTTGCGTACTGGTAATCGTGCCGGCAAAGGCCCCTAGGATCTGATGGCCTTCCTGGTTCTGATAGAAGGTGCGGGCCGCCCCCGGTTTGATGGTTGCCGTGGCCGTGATGCCGTCACTGTAGGCGACTTGCACCTGAGCATCGACAGTGCCGGTGTTTTGCAAGTTATACCAGGTAGCAGAATTACCGCCACTACTCACACTTAAAAGCGGTAAAAACAGTTGTGTCGCGCCTTGACTGCGGCTGACATAGGAAGCGCCGCCACTAAAATCACTGCTCATGAGGTTAGCAATGGCTACACCATTCTTATCACTGGTCAAGGTCAGGCCGCCGCTAAAGCCGGTCGCCACCGCCTGTAAGGGGAAGAGCGTGACGACCTGATTGGCTGCGACTTGATATGAGCCGAACCCAGCCGTGGCGCCATCAGCAGTGTGAGCGGTTAATTGCAACGTCGCTGAACTGTTTTCCAGGTTTACGAATTGCACTCCGACCGTATAGGCTGGGTGCCGGCCTTGATACATACCGTTATTCGCGCCGATTGGCAAATAGGCGCTAACCGCCGGTTGGTTCGACAGGGCGGTCGTAGGCGCTATCACTGCCATTAGCAGGAGTAAACCAACCAAGCGCCAGCGCGGCTTGATCACACGAGTGAGAAAACGGTTAGGGTGATAAAGTTTGCTCATCAGTACTCCTTGTTTCGCTTGCCGCTACCCATCATGGCAAAGAAGTGCATCACATTATGCCCGGCGATAATGTACATCTGGCAAGCCGCGTAACTCCGCCGCCTTTTCCTCTGGCACCGTATCGCTCAGAAAGTTGCCGCCACCAATTTCAGGGCCGGCCAGGTATTTGAGCAGATTGGGTTTGCGCAACGGCGGATGAAATTCAATGTGAAAATGAAAGTTTTGGTAGTTACCGCCATCGGTCGGCGCCTGATGCAGCGGCATGACATAAGGGAAGGGCATCTGCCAGAGGTTGTCGAACTTGATCAACACTTGGCGCAAGACCGCGGCAAAGTCCACCACTTCGGCATCGGTCAATGCGGCCACACTGGGGCGAGTCTGCTTGGGTGCGACAAAGACTTCGTAGGCATAGCGGCCAAAGTAGGGGATGAAAGCAACAGCGTGTTCATTTTCACAGATAATGCGCCGTTGGTCTTGCGCCTCGGCAGCCAGAATCTCCTGAAAGAGAATGCGGCCGGTTTCGTTGAAATGGCGTTGGGTGGCGCGCGCTTCGGTCTCAATTGTCTTGAAGACAAAGTTGGTGGCGTAGATCTGACAGTGCGGGTGCGGGTTCGAGACGCCCACCGCTTCCCCCTTGTTCTCAAAGATCAACACATGATTGACTTCCGGGCGGTTGCCCAGGTCAGTGTACTCGCGCTGCCAGGTGGTGATGAGATTTTGCACCTCTTGCGGCGTTGATTCCGCCAGGGTGATATTATGTTTGGGGTTGTAACAGACCACCCGTGCAATACCGTTAGCCGGACGGTTGCGATAGATGCCAGTCGGTGCCGGCGGTTCCGTAGGCGCCTGGTTGCCCACACAGGGGTGGTCGTTGTCAAAGACATAGGTGCCGGTATAGGTGTCGTTTTGCTTGCCACTGACGCGCATATTACCAGGGCAGAGATAACAGGTCGGGTCGTATTCAGGTATCGCTTTTGCCGTCGTATTGAGCGTTTCGCCAATCCACGGCCGATTTTGGCGATGAGCAGCGACGATGACCCATTCTTCGCGTAGTGGGTGCCACCGTTCTTCCCAGCGGCCTAGAAATTGATGTTGTTCTGTCATAAAAAAGGTTCGATAATTGGGTGATTAGGACTAACAAGTAATATTTGTAGAAAGTAGAGATTGAGAGATTGAGAGATTGCACATCTGAATCTCTCAATCTCTCAATCTCTGTATCTCCATTGTGCAAGTAATTGGCTGCCCATCCATCGGCAATTATTCACCGCGATGAGCCACAACACCCCGCGGGTTTGCAAAGGCATCGATCCAGCGACGACACCATTCGTCATAGCTGGCCATGACACTGGCCGGGTTGCTGGGCGAACGCACAACAAAAGCAGGGTGGCCAGTGCGCCCAGTATGATGGCCGGTAGTTTGGTAGCGTAGATCAAAGGACCAACGACATTGATTGGATTGGTTGGGCGTTGAGCGGTGAGGCGTGAAGCGATCCATCAAGACCACATCACCCTTGCGACATTCCAGCGCCACCGGCGCCACTTGGGGCATGAGTTCGGGCTTAATGGTCGTGCCGCCCGCTTTTTGATGACGCAAGTAGCCATCTTTGTGCACGCCTAACAGCGCCTCCATACAGCCCATCTCTAGGGTTGCATCGCCCAGCGGTAGCCAACAGGTGATGACGGTAGAGCCTTCCGCCTCCGGCATCATCACACCGGCGTCCTGGTGCCAGGGCGCAACATGGAAGGACGGGCCGGTGTGGGGATCAAACTTTTCCGGCGGCTTGGCGCGCAGATGTTGGATTGGGTTGCAGGTGATCTCCGGCCCGGTGAGGGCCTCCACGGTGTCAAGCAGGTTTTGGTTATGGAGAAAGGCAAAGATGGCGCGTCCACGGTAGTGCATAATGTCCATGCCCTCGCCGATCTCTTTGCATTGACCAAAGAGCAGACCGTACCGTTCGGTAAAGGGCGCTTCTTCATGTAACTCCTGGATTTTTCCTTCGGCGTGCAGTGTACGAGCGCGGGCGTCGATCCACGCCGCCAGTTCGTCAATCACGGGCTGAAGATCAGCGTCGGTTAGTGCGCCCCTGGCGATGATGACACCGTCGCGGTGGAATTGGTCGATCTGGGGTTGAGTCAGTCTCATAACAGATTGCTCCTAGTAGCCCTAAAGAGTTTCTACGGCAAATTCACCCGTCCCGTAGGGACGCTTGAGTTTAGGAAAAGAATAACGAGAATACCTTCCCCTAAACTCAGGCGTCCCTATGGGACAAAAGACCGGTTGCTCACTTACGCCGGTTCTTTGGTCATCTTGCCCTTATCGGCGGCGGCGGCATTGGCGCGGGCAGCGGCTTTGTCTTGCGCCATTTCCTCGACGGTTTTGGTGTGGAGACGGGCGGCGCCTTGCCAGCCTTCACGCAGCTTGACACGGGTGCCTTTGCGTTCGTGGGCGGCTAACCGCGCCTGGGCGGCGGGGATTTCGTCGCGATATTGGGGCAGCCATTGGGCCTGGGCCACCAACATCTCGTCGGTCATCTGCCAGATCTCTTCAGGGTTGCAGACGGCGGCGGTCAACGGGTCGTGGAGCATGGCTTGCTTGAGCAGGGTGACATCGCCATTGACGGCAGCTTCCATCGCCATCTCCTGGACGCGCACACTGGCGGAACAAGTGGCGGCGCAGGCCAGCGGCAAGTCGCCGACAACGGGCATGTTGATGCCGTTCTTGTCAACATAGCCGGGGATTTCGATAATGCATTCGTCGGGGAGATTGGTGATATGGCCCTGGTTGGGGACATTGAAGTGGCCGCGATAGATGCGCCCCGTCTCCAACGCTTCGATGATCCAGGAGCCATGTTCTTCGCTGCGTTTGTCGGCGCTGATCACTGGCGGCTCTTGCTTGAGCCAGTTCGGGAAGTCGGTCTCGAACCAGTTGCGCCCCTCGGTGCAGACGCGCAGATAGCCGCCCGTCTCGCCGTTGATCCAACTAGAAAGGTCGATCCAGTTGTTAATTTCATCCGGGCGCTTGCGATACCACGGCACATATTCGCTGACATGGCCGTTGGACTCGGTGGTGTAGTAGCCAAAGCGGCGGATCATATCGATGCGCACCTTTTCGCTTTCGCGGTATTTGGGGTGCGCCTCAAAGAGGTCGAGCATCATTGGCGTCATGTCCATGCCGCGCCATTGCACCTGGATATACCAGGTCTGGTGGTTGATGCCGGCGCAGATAATGTCCACATCGCGCCGGTGCAATGTCTCATCCTCGCGTAACATGCCTTCTTGTTTTGCCCACAGTTCAATACAGCGGGTGATCTGCCAGTGGCCGCCCTGGACGCCATGACAGAGACCAATCGTCGGCACGCCGCCGTAGCTGTTACAGGCCCAGATGTTCATCGCCATCGGGTTGGAATAGTTCAAGAAGAGGGCGTCCGGCTTGGCGACTTCACGAATGTCATCGCAAATGGCGAGCAGCGCCGGGATGGTGCGCTGACCGTACATGATGCCACCGGCGCAGAGGGTGTCACCGACGCATTGGTCGATGCCATATTTGAGCGGAATATCAATATCCGTTTGGAATGCGGCTAGACCACCCTGGCGAATCATACACAGGACATAGTCGGCGTCGATAATGGACTCGCGCTGGTCGGTGTGGGTGGTGATGGTGGCGGGCAACTTGTTGGCGGCAATGTCCCGCTGTGCCAGTTGGGCGATCATTTTGAGGTTGTTCTCGTTGATGTCCATAAAGGCAAAGTGCGTGTCGGCCAACTCCGGCACGGCTAAAATGTCATGCATCAGCTTGCGCGTAAAGCCAATGGAGCCGGCGCCAATCATGGCGATTTTAATGGGCATGAAAAAACTCCTGTCATTCAAATGATGAATCTTCAAGGACTGCATTCGGGCAATGGGATGAAATCCTACTTGGACTATCTGTCGATTATACTGCAATTATAGGTAAGCGAGAAGTATGGCATTAAGCGCATACACGTTAACCGGTTTTGACAGACAACACCGGCCTGGGGTGCCTTTTTGGGGTAGAAAACAAAGAACGCTACGCTTAGGCTAAGCGCAGCGTTCTTTGTGTCAATTGTTCATTTCTTGCGTTTTGAGGATAAGATGCCCTCAAAATACCTCAATCGGATAAGCGACGATATAAATCTCCAATTGGTCGAAGCGCGCCAGCAACTCGGCTTTCAGGTGCGCAATAAAGGTTCGACTCTCCGGCTTGTCTTCCACATCGACTGTTAACTTGAACAGTTCATCCTCATAGCGCTGCCCCTGATGGCTCCACACTCCCATGATCGAATGGGGATTGTAGGAGAGGGCGCCAAAAGCGTCCAGCACCTCCATGAGCGTTTGTGGGAAGCAGGCCATACATTCGGTCATAATGGCACGCCCGTCATTGTACTTGGCCGGTAATAGAATTTCATACCGTATTTTGCGCATAGCGAGAAAGACCCTCCTTGTTTATGACGCAACCAAGAATCAACCGCAGAGGCGCAAAGTTCGCAAAGACGACAGAACAACCCCTCTGCGTTCTCTGCGTCTTTGCGGTTAATTGGCGGGTCAAGAACTACCTATAACGCTGTTCACGCCACGGATCGGCTTCATTGTTATAGCCCAGACGTTCCCAAAAGCCTAGCCGGTCTTGGGTTGCGAACTCTAGCCCTCGTAACCACTTGCCGCCTTTCCAAAGATAGGCTGTTTTGTTTGCCAGTTGACCCGGCAGCGCGCCGATCACCATACGTAGCGGCCAGCCATGATCGGCGTCGAGCGGTTTACCGTCGTAGTGGGTCGCCATGAGCATGTTATCGGACAGCAGCAGGTCGATGGGTGTGTTGGTGGTATAGCCTTGTTCACAATGTTGAATAACAAATTGGGCGCTTGCTTTGGGCTTGATAAACCCTTGTTCGACCAATGTCTTAACCGAAACTCCTTCCCAAAGCGTATCAAATTTCGACCAGCGGGTGACGCAGTGGAGATCCAGCGTTACTTTGGTACGTGGCAACCGATTAAACTCGGTCCAGTTCCAGACCGTTTCCTCCGCCACTTCGCCAAAGACCCGAAAGTCCCACTGGGCCAGATTGACCTGTGGCACAGAGCCATAATGCAACACGGGGAATTTTTGCGTTAACGACTGCCCCGGCGGCAAGCGGCGGGAGTTCCGAATCGCCTCTTCCTTCTGTTGCCGTGGGGTCAAAAGTTTACTCAACATCGCTTTTCTCCTTCTTGGTACGCCTGTTACCCAGCCGACGCCCTGTTAACCTGAGTTCGGAATTAGCCAAAGACCTCCGGGAGGTGGGTAGACGAAGCTGCGGCTAACGCGTATTCTCTGCCCACGGGTGCCCATCGGGCGCGGAGGTCTTTGGCGGGTATATCCACGAAACGTCGAATTCACGTTATTATCAACACTTACTTTCCATGGGATTGTCTCGCTAGGTCTGCTGCTCGATCTGTTGCGCAAGACCAATGAGAATTCCTTCGGGACCCCGGATGTAGCAGAGCCGGTAGATGTCTTCGTAATTGACGACTTCATCGACCACTGTCGCGCCAAGTTTGCTGAGCCGGGCAAGGGTGTCGTCAATGTCCTCGACGGCGAACATAACGCGCAGGTAGCCCAACGAGTTCACGGGGGCAGTGCGGTGATCGGACGCGATGGCGGGGGTGTCGAAGCGCGAGAGTTCGAGGCGGCTGTGGCCATCGGGGGTGCGCATCATGGCGATCTCGACGCGCTGGCCGCGCACGCCGGTGACGCGGCCGGACCATTCGCCTTCGATGGGCATGCGACCTTCGAGGGTAAGGCCGAGTTCAATGAAGAACGCCACGGCAGCATCGATATCTTCCACCACGATGCCGACGTTGTCCATACGCTTGACTGCCATGATGTCTCCTTGTCGTCTAAAACGTAATAACCCGCAAAAATAGTAGCCCGCGATCAACCTACCGGCGGCTGAACAATCTTGAAGATTGCGCCAAAGGGATCCATCAGCGCGGCAATACGACCAAAGGGGGAATCATCAATGTTGCCCATCACTTTGCCGCCGTGCGCCACCACTTTCGCCACCGTTTCATCGGCATTGGCAACGGCAAAATAGCTGACCCACTGCGCCGGCATGTTACCCCACGCCGGGTCGATCTGCATAATACCGGCCAGCATAGCATTACCGTGCTTGAGGACATAATATTCCATCCCACCCGGCATGGGATCAGCGGTGGCGCCCAGCAACGCCGTATAGAAATCACGCGCCGCTTTGGCATTTGGCGTATACAATTCATGCCAAGCAACCGAACCGGGTTCATTGGTCATCTGCCAGCCGACGTGCATACCCGCCTGCCACAAACTGAATTGAGCGCCGGTGGGATCGGTCAAGGTTGCCATGCTGCCAAAGGGGCCAACAGCCATCGCCGGGTAGAGCGTTTGCGCGCCCAGCGCCTCGGCCCGCGCCACGCCATCATTGATATCATCGGTGGCAAAATAGAGACCCCACGCCGCCGGCATGGGCGGCATATCGGGTTGGTTGCCCACAAAGCCGACGGTTGAGCGATCCCCTAGCCGAGCCGTGGTATAGCCGCCAAATTCCGGCCCGCCCACATCATAGGCCCAGCCAAAGACAGCCTGATAGAAATTGCGCGCCGCCTCGGCATCCGGTGAAGTCAAGTCAGTCCAGGTTGGTGTACCGGCTGGTTTTGGTTGTAAATGGGTTGTCATAGTTTCTCCTTAGCACAATAATTCTTTACAAACAGTGTTGAATTTAAGTATTCTGCTCTTGAACTTCATTTTAAACTAACTGGGTCAATTTTAAGTAGTACTCGACGTACGCTTTACAGTCTGCTTCTAAACTAGCTAGGGGTTGTTTATCCCAAACCACTCTAAACCAGACCTCGTTTTCAAGCCAAAACCGATAAATAAAATCGTTGAAACTAGGCGCACAGAACCAAATTTCATCTTCTGCTTCTAGATCAATTTCCATTACCTGGTTAGCGTCCCCATAGTCAAATCCGTAGGCGTTTGGTGACGTAATAACAAATTGACTTCCTACCTTGCTTACAAATAAGTACCAGTGTAAACACCATTGTGAGTCAGACAGAAAGTGAATTAGCTGTCCTTCAAACTGCCCAATTGTCCGAATTGGGTAGTCAGCTACATCAAGATAACAATCTGTACAAGAGCGTATCCGTTGATGTAAATCCGGCGATAAAATAAATTCAACAAAGGAATCAGGCAGTTTTACGTCCGTAAGCTCGATAATTTTGTTGAGTTTTCCTAAATCCGGTTTGCTGCCATCACCATAGCAACCCTCAGCCAGCAGTCCATCTGCCCCATCGGCAAAAGCGGGTTCATTTCGTAGCCAGTCGAAATGCTCATCTAGTTTTCGGGTAATGGGCGGCAGTTCTTCATATGAGAAGAAATTATAAGTGCGATGCTTCTGATAGTATCGTACAGGTGGCAAATCAACATGCAACCAACCAGTTTTTATTCCATCAGGTATTTTACTTGCAATATAGATTAAGTTGTGCGCGTTAGGCATTGCAAATATCACCCTTTTTAGAACCACCGCATAAGAGGACAAGCAACAAAGGGGCTTCATTTGATTACTTGTCCTCTTATTTACGATTATGAGTACGCCTATTTTACGGCAACGTCTGCACCTCAACCGACAAGACCGCCGGTAGATCGCGTACGATCGGCGTCCAGGTGTCACCCGCATCAGCCGAGGCGTAGACCTGGCCGCCAGTGGTGCCAAAGTAGAGGCCGCAGGAGTCGAGCGTGTCTACGGCTAGGGCAGTGCGCAACACATTGACGTAGCAGTCGCTTTGGGGCAAGCCGTTGGTGAGCGCTTCCCACTCGTTGCCGCCAGTGCGACTACGGTAGACGCGCAACTTGCCCTCCGGCGGGTAATGTTCGGAATCGCTCTTGATCGGGATGACATAGACCGTCTCCGGTTCATGGGCATGGACGGCAATGGGGAAACCAAAGTCGCTGGGCAAGTTGCCGCTGATCTCATGCCAGAGCGCACCAGCGTTGTCACTGCGCATCACATCCCAGTGCTTTTGCATAAAGAGAACATCGGGGCGCGCCGGGTGCATGGCCAGGTTGTGCACACAGTGACCGACCTCGGCGGTGGAATCCGGCAATTCATAAGGGGAGATCAAGCCTTTGTTAATCGGCAACCAAGTTTTACCCCCATCATCGCTGCGGAAGGCGCCGGCGGCGGAAATGGCAATAAAGAGGCGATTGGGGTTGCCAGGATCTTGGACAATGGTGTGCAGACACATACCACCCGCCCCCGGTTGCCAGAGATGACCCTTGGCGCTGCGCAAGCCGGGCAGTTCCTGCCAACTCTTACCGCCATCGGTCGATTTGAACATGGCCGCATCCTCGACGCCGGCATAAACCGTGTCGGCTTCGTGCAGCGACGGTTCAAGCAGCCAGACCCGCTTGAACTCCCACGGGTGTTGGGTGCCATCGTACCACTGGTGTGTGCCGGGCGTACCTTCGTAGGCAAATTCATTGCCCACCGGCTCCCAGGTTTGGCCGCCATCATCCGAACGCTGGATCAATTGCCCGAACCAGCCGGTCGATTGCGACGCATAAATACGGTTGGGGTTGAGGGTCGATCCTTTCATGTGGTAGATCTCCCACCCGGCAAAGTGCGGTTCGCTCACCTGCCACTGTTTGCGCTTCTCATCTGACGTGAGAATAAAGGCGCCTTTTTTTGTGCCAACCAAAACACGTACACCACTCATTGTTTCCTCCTCTTTGTTTTGTCCATGTTGATCACACGCTTAGTGATCACTTGCCAATAAGCTTGTTCTGTGAAGTAAGTTGTCCTTGGTAACAAAAGTGTACCTTACTTATGACGAACAGGTTGTGCCAAATTCGACATCGTGTAAACCTGGGAGCACGACTGTCGCCCTGGTTCATCCCTGGCTTTACCCTTTGTAGGGTGCTTCGATATCAATATCACCGACAAAGTCCTGCAACTCCTGGTGGTGCAGGATCTGGCGAATGGCTTGATTCTCACCATTGTGATACCAATAGTGATAGATCACCCGTTGCAACAGGTTGCCGGCATTGGTCGTAAAGGAATCATTGCCCACCTGGAAGGTGCGATCCTGCACCAGATCAGCCGTTGTCAACGTATCCAGAAAAGGATCGACTGCTGCCACAACCGTCTCCCACGCCTGCCACACTTCAGCCAGCGGTGGAGTCGAGGGAGAGCAACCATAGCCGAATTGCGCATTGATCTCCGGCAACAAAGTTTTGCCCTGCAAGCGTTGCAGCCAGTAGCGCTGCTCTTGCCAGGTCAGATGGCCGACGTTCCAACTGATGCAGTTCATCGGTTCGATACGTCGGCGGGCATCGGCATCACTGAGGCCGTGTAGACCCCGCTTAAATTCACTGCGGGTAAAGCGCAACTGTAAGACAAGTGGATGAATCACTGAGACCATTGCTTGCTACTTTCTTTGCGTTATGTTACACTTGAGCTAGCAGTCCCTTCACCGTGGAGGTCTGCTTTTTTATTCCAGGCGTTGCGATGAATCAGCGCGCTTGGTCACAGCCAGAAATTGATGGATCATGATCTCGCACACGCATCCCTACATTCTGCCACCACCTGTCGCCTAACATGGCGGCAACTTCCTCGATAGCGTTTGACTGCTCTCTGCCCAGGTCGTTGAGCCGCCTTCCTTCGCGCCTTCAGTTCAGTAATTAACAGCTAAGCACAACTGCCACTTTATTGGCAGATCAATCTTTTTAGGAAGGCTTTTTCAATGCAACAAACACTTTCCCGTCATACGGCGCGCACTGGTCTCTTGATGGTCATGCTGGCCTCTGTCCTTTGGGGGACAGGGAACCCAGTCGCTGCTTCGATTTACCATCTGGCCGACACCAATGCGTTTTCCATTGGCTTTCTGCGTATGGCGCTCTCGGCGCCGGCACTCTGGCTACTCTGCGGCTTCACCTTGGGCCGTAAAGCCTGGATGTTTCACCGTCACGACCTGCCCTATATGTTAGGCGCCGGTGCGTTGGTGGCGCTCTATCAAGTCTCCTTCTACGCCAGCTTACCCAAAATTGGCGTATCGATTGCCACCGTGCTGGCGCTTTGTAGTGCGCCGGTGCTGGTGGCGGTGATGTCGGCTTTCATCACCCGTGAACGGCCAACTACGATCACCCTAATTGCTCTGGTCAGTTCACTTGCCGGCACCATCCTGCTGGTCAATGTCGAGCCGTCGAGTCAACAGAATGATGTGTTGGGCGGCGTGACGTTGGCGCTCTTGGCTGGACTGCTCTATGCCATCAACACGCTCATCGGGCGCAAGCTGGGCAGCAGCGGGCGGGTGCATCCGTTGCAAACCGCCACCGTTGGTTTCACCTTTGGCGCCCTGGTGCTGCTGGTCATTGCGCTGTCAGCGGGGTTGGTGCTGGCCTATCCAGTGGAGGGCTGGTTGCGCCTAAGCTACCTCGGCCTCCTACCCACGGCCGTTGGCTATGGTCTCTTCTACAGCGGGATGCGCACCACCAGCGCCGCCGCCGCCAGCATTGCTACGTTGCTCGAACCGTTGACCTCTACCATCATTGCCGTGACCCTCCTGGCCGAACCGCTGAGTCCGCAAGCGCTCATCGGTGGCGGGCTGTTGATTGTGGCGATGGTGATTCTCCTGTTGGATCGCCGATAAGTAGAACGCCTCACTGACAACAACTACCCGCTTCCATCATCCTTGCAGACCAGATGGACAATGGAAGCGGGGCTGGCGATCCAAAAGCCCTGAAAGCCTTCGGGTAATGGCTCGATCTCGTCACAACGCACAATACCAGCGGCGCCAAGCTGTTGCGCGGCGGCGTCAAGGTCGTCCGTGACGATTTCGAGCCAGATTTCAGCCTGGCTCACCGTTGGCACCCGATCAATCCAGAGTTGCTTGTCGCCAAATTCAAAGCCAACGTTGGGCGGTTGCGTATCAATGGGCGTAAGACCCACCACATCGCGATAGAACTGGATTGTCGCCTCGTACTCGTGCGGCGGCACTTTCATGGCAAGGTTACGACCAGGAGCGAATTTTGCGTTCATGGGTTAGCTACTCCACTTTCGTCGCGATCCACCAGGTTGTACCGCCGGCATCCTTGATGCCGCCGCGTTTGTCAGCATCATCCTTTTTCACCGGCGCCTGCACCGCTGTTGCGCCTGCTGTCAATGCCCGTTGATACGTGGCATCCACATCAGCAACATAGACATGGACATGTGCTGAGAGCGGCGGCCAGCCCTCGGCGCCGTCGGCAATCATGAGTACAGTGTCGTCAAGGCGCACCTCAGCGTGCATGATCTTTCCGTCTGCAGCGGCAAAGCGACGAATTTCCACGGCGTCAAAAACGGTGGTGAGAAATTCAATCGTGCGACTCGCCCCATCGACAATGAGGTAGGGCGAGACGCTGTTGTAATGGTCGGGTTTAAAGGATTGATGCATCAAGCCTCCTTCTTACGCCACAGGGGGTTGCACAATACTAAAGACCGCGCCGGCTGGGTCGCTGATCACCGCCATGCGACCATACTCCATATCGAAGGCGGGCACTGCCAACTTGCCGCCGGCTGCTACTGCACGCTCGATGGCAGCGTCGGTGTTGTCTACTTGAAAGTAGCCCATCCAGTGCGGCGGGATGCCTTCCCATTGCGCATCCATTTGCAAAACGCCATGAAACATCGCTTCACCGCGCTGCATGATGTAATAATAATCCACCCCTTCCATCTTTTGCGGGCTGGTGTTGAGCAGCTTGCTATAAAAATCACGGGCTGCCGCCGAATCGCGTGTGTTGACTTCGCACCAAGTCATTGAACCATGCTCGTTTTCTACACCCGAACCGATATGGTTTAGCGCCTGCCACAGCCCAAAGACGGGCCCGGTTGGATCCGCACAGATCGCCATCCAACCCGAATCGGCGATCTCCATTGGCGCGACCATCACCTGTCCGCCAAGTTGCTTGACGCGCTCACAATCGGCCACAGCATCATCGCTGGCAAAGTAGATCGTCCAGGCCGAAGGCTGGGGCGAATCAGGCGGCCAGATTGGCCCAATGCCGGCCACATTCCGGCCCTGCGCTTGAGCAAAGTGGTAGTGACCAAAGTCAGGACCGGTGTCAACAAAGTCCCAACCAAAGACTTGTTGATAAAAGTTCTTGGCAACGGTCAGATCAGGTGTTGCCAGATCGATCCAGGTTGGTTCGCCCGCGCTGCGTTTGGTGGCGCGTGTGGTCATGATTGGTCTCCTTGTTGGAAAATAGGTAACGACTAAGCCCGCTCGTAGCCGGCAGTGGCTTAGTAACTACGAAAATAGATCGATTTATCACCCTTGCATTGGTTGTCGAATAATCGTTTTCCACTTGGCCGGATCGGCTTTGCGGATGTCACTCAGGTAGATTTCATGATGTTTGCCGGTCAGTTTGCCTCTGGCGGCAATAAAGGCATGGACTTTTGCAATCGTTGGCCCTTCCGCAGAAAAAGGGCCAACATGCAAAATCTGCGCACAAAGCCCTTCGGCCAAAGCGGCAAAACGCACCTTGGCAATGGCTGCCGGCTTTTTCTTTTTGGTCACCGTCGCGATGGCGTTGTTAACCAGTTCCGCGGTCACAAAGTCCGGTTGCATGATCATCATCGTCCATTGCCAAGTGGATTTGTCATCGACGGTAAATTGCGTCATATCTTCCGCCCACCACAGCCCTTCCAGCGGCATGACGCCGTAGTCAATCGCCAAGTCGCCCTTTTTGACCATAAATTTAATGGTATAAGCGACGGCAAAGAGCGCTTCGACTGCATCCGCATAGGCTTGCGACGTATTGGGATCGCCCGCACCGTCAACCATGAGATAGTTCATAGCTGGCACATCGACCAGGACAACCTCCTTTGCGGATGGTTGATAGAGGTGCTTTAGTTGTTGTTTGAGATCAAGTTTGATCATCCTTACCTCCAATCGTCCCGGCGGTTGGCCTATAGAAATAGCGATTTGGCGAGTGGATTGATTATGCTTTTTTCGCAACAGGGATGTAGATCGACAAGACCGGATGATCCGGGCTAAAATCTTCGCCGTACCGCTCAAAATAGGGCGCGTCCACCTGTTGATAATCGGCGGTTGGCAGCCAGGTGTTGTGAATATAACCAAAGACCTGGCCGATGGTGGTCAAGGTTGCCTCAAAGACAGCATAGGTGTTAGCCGGAATGTCCCATCGGCTCATGCCCGCTGGCAGTTCGTCCACCTGGGTGACCGCGTTGCCGGCCATATAGGTTAACTCGGTCATCTCTGTGTTATGTGTCATGATGCCATAGCTGGCATGGGGTTCTGCGCCATGCCGAATCTCTTCCATCCGTGGCACAAATCGATCCCACAGCGCAGGAATTTCTGGTGATTGCGGTTTGGTGTGCAGGCGCAGCCCGACAACAGTGAAGGCCGGTTTGGTGATCAATTGCGGTTGCATGAGTTTTCTCCTAATGGTAGTGCTGTTTTTTGTTGTAACTACCCAACCACTGCCCGCTCGTAGCCAGTCCGTGACCGGCGTCCTCAACACCGGTCACGGACCGGCTACGAGCGGGCTTAGTAGTTACTATTTGTTAACATTTTGGGCAATGATGGTAACGTGGTTTTCAGGATACTGATCATATTCAACATGGCGGCAGGTACACCCTTGCGCATGTAAAATTTCTAGGAAAGCATCAACCCCCAACGTGCTATAGGCAAAAGCCTGCCCTTGAAATGAACCTGTAACCGTGTCATTGCTATGACCGCCGCCGCAAGTAAAAAGTAGCACGCCGTTGGGTTCGAGCGCCGCACACAGCTTTTTCAGCACGGGCGCCTGCATGGTCAACGGTAGATGAAAGGTGCTGTCCCAAGCGGTGATCAAACTGTAGGCTTTGGGCGGCTGCCACTGGCTAATATCCGCCGTGTAAAAGGTGACATCGGGGTGCAAGCGTTGGGCAAAGTTGATCATTTCGGCAGAAATATCGACTCCTTCGGCTTGAAAGCTATGCTTGATAAAGACATTGACAAACCGACCACTGCTGCCACAGCCGACATCCAGGGCAACGTTTCTTGCTCCTGTAAAGTGGATCGCCCGTTCCAACGCGGCAATGCCATAGGTCGAAGCTTGATGCTGGCTTTGCCACCAACCGGCCAGTTGGTCATAGTTCGCTGCGGTTTGTGCTGGTTCCATCGCCATGTTCCTGTCGCTCACGCCAATCACGAAATCACGTAACCCAGACGTTTAGGGTTTTTGAAACCCTAAACGTCTGGGCTACGTGTCGATCTTGAGACTAAATCAGGCTTGCAATATACAGAGCGCTTGCCGAATCTCACCTAGATGATAAGCGGTATGAACAATGGTGGCGATGGCGCCGCCGATTTCGCGATCACTTGGCCACTCGGTGGTGTCGTGAATCAGCGCTTTGATGCGGTTATAGCTTGCGCGTAGATCGGTCTTGAGCGCTTCCCATTCCTCGGGGGTCACAGCTTTGGTCTCGCGCCAGATTTTGCCCCAATCATTCTTTTCAAATTGTTGGGTGCGCACGGCTTTCTCTAACACATCTAGATAAAAGGCGACATGTTTGACTTGGGCCGCCAAGGTGGCGCACTTGCCGCCAACTGGAATCGACGCTTCCGCCGCCGAAATGGTAGCCAGCGTTTCAAAAAGAGAGGCGCCTTTGTCGAGGAAAATACCATGTACGTTGTCAAAGGTCTCATCGAGCAGGGTGTAGAGTGCATTGGTAAAATGCTGGGTTTGGATGGCTGTTGACATGCGTTCTCCTTCATACAGGTTCTGTATTGCGGATTCCCCAAAGTTTGTCAATTGTAGCACATTTGTTCTCATTTGTCAACTGTTGTATTGCTTGATTTCGCTCCAATGTACTACAATCGTATAGCGATAGTAGTGCAAAACGCCTGTAAAGATAGCCGCCGAACCCAGCGCATTGAAGATCACCCGCAACCAATGCAGATTTTGAAACTCTGCGGCGGTCTGGCGCAGAAATTCTGCCGAATGAATCGCCGGCCCTTCGATAAACATGATCGTGTTGCGTGGCCAGAAAAAGGCCATGGAAACCAACCCCTCGGCAACGATCATCAACAAGCTGCCCAAGATCCAATAGCGCACTGTCTTGACCCGCCAGCCGAGAATCAGTGAAGCCGCCCCCGTCACCCAACTGAGAAAACCGAGGGGTGGGAAAAAGTCGCTGGGGGCGCGCACCGACATAAAGTCCAGGGCGACGGCAAAGGAGGCCGGCGGATCGCGAAAGATGTTGGGATAGATCATCCAGGTTTCCATGACAATACTGCCCAGCAGAATCATCATCACCCATAGATAGATCAGCAGAACGCCAAAGGTTGTTCGTTGTAACTTCATAGGTCTATTGCTCCTTAATATTCATCCGAAAATTCGGTTGTAGCCCAGCAGGAACAGAGAATTTTCGGATAGACTCTTATCGTAAAGAAAGAATATAATCAACCAAAGCTGTCACACCCTCGTCCCCGATCTGTTCTGCCAAGGCCGGCATGATCGGTTGATACCCGGCGTGAAGTTGGGCCTTTGGCTCTAGGATCGAGGTCCGCACATAAACGGCATCAACCATCACAGTCTCGCCATTGGCAAGCGTGATCGAACTGCCGGCAATGCCAACCAGGGACGGCGCCGGTCCTTTGCCATTGCTGTGATGGCAGTCGCCACAATGCCATTGTTCAAAGAGGCGGGCGCCATCGTTGATACTGCTGGTCGTCCCAGGGTCACTGGCAGCCACGGCCTGCCGATCAGTGGCGCTGCCACACCCTGCCAAGATCATGGCAAACAAGCTCAGGGCAGCCAGCGTTCTTGTCCAGTCAAAAAGCGCGGTCTTCATCAGTGTTGCCTTTCGTTGTCGGAAGCCTAGCCAGTCGTCGATGGTTGCAGCCGTTGCACCAGCAACGCAAGCACGCCAACGATCCCGCCCCAGATAGCGTTGGTGAGCAACACCGAAATGGTGGCCGCAGCATTTGTGCTTGGCCCCATCAGCGTACCCGTCAAAAGCGGTGACAGCAGGACGCTGAGGAGGATGGCAAAGACGCCATAGGTCACGCCAACGCAGACGAGCGTGAGAAACGGCCGGCGGACACGCGTGCCGACGACGATGACCAGCCAGAGTAGCGAGATCGCGATGGTGACAGCGATGGCGGTTGTGGGTCGGCCCAGCCGATCAAGCAAGCCCGTAATGCTCATCAAGGGGCGAAGTAAGGCCAGCGCCCCTAACCCAATGATCAGGGGCCAGTGAAGTTGATCCAGTTTGTTCATCGATTGCTCCTTTTCAAAACGACACAAATCCTGTGCGGCAACAGCATACCGCCAACCGGCCCGGCGCACATCCGTCTACGCTCGACACTGACTGTCGTCATTTGTTGACATGACAATACAGCCCAAAGCGATGGACAGATCACCGATAAGCCAGTATACTGATGGCTATGGAAGCAAAGCTTGAACAAAACCTTGAGCAAAACGCACTGAGAGAAGCGCCGCAACAAGTACCGGCCTGGGTGCTGGATTCCCTCTTGGGCATTGCCGTCACCCTGATCATCGCGCTGGTGATCAGCGCCGATCTGGGCGGGCGTCAAGACCCAGACTTGATCGCCTATTCCATTGCCGGCGGCTTTGGCGCGTTAATGTTGCTGCGTCGCCAGTTCCCGGTGGTGGTGCTGGTGGCGACCATGTTTTTACTCTTTGGCTACTATGCGCTGGAATACCCGGCGATTGGCCTAGCCGTGCCCGTGGCCGCGGCTTTGTATTCAGCGGCCGAACAAGGGCGATTGACGGCGGCCATCCTGGTGGGCCTCCTGCTAATCGTGGTCTCAACCACCATCCGGCTACGGGATGGGCAACCGGTCGCCTTTTTGCTGGGCTATGAACTAGTCTCTACGGTAGCGATGATGGCGACAGCCATTGCGCTGGGCGACAGCACACGCGCCCGGCGTTCTTTGCGCGCCGAACAGGAACAAACCGCTCGCCTCGTTGCTCAGGAACATGCCTATCGCACCGAGCAACAGGTGCAGGCCGAACGGGTGCGCATGGCGCGCGATCTGCATGATCTCGTCGGCCATAGTATCTCGGTGATCGCTATTCAGGCCGATGTCGCGCGCGAAGCGATTGGTCACAGCAACGCCGAAGCACAGGGCGCGCTGACCCATATTCGCACCACAGTTTCAGAAACTATGCGCGAATTGCGGGCCACCGTAAAACTTCTGCGGACCCCAACCGGAACGCAGCCGGAGCGTTCGATCACCACGCTTGCCAACCTCGCCACGCTCGTCGAAAATGCCCGCGCCAGCGGTCTAACGGTTGATCTCGCCAGCACCGGAGCGTTCCAGGCGTTGCCGGCGACAGTCAGCACGGCCGCTTATCGCATCATCCAAGAGGCATTAACCAACGTCATCCGCCATGCCGGCGCCACCCAGGTTACGATTACGCTGGAACGGGATGCCCATGCCCTCCATCTCCAGGTAGTCGATAACGGCAAAAGCGGAGCTACGCCACTCACGCTGGGCAGCGGGCTTACAGGTATGCGTGAGCGCGTCCAACTCCTTGGCGGAACCTTATCGGCGCAACCGCACTTGGCCGGTGGTTTTGCCGTCTGCGCCACCTTGCCTGTGGAGGAAAACTAATGATTACGCCCATGATTAAGGTAGCGCTCATTGATGACCAGCCGCTGGTGCGCGCTGGCTTGCGCACGCTGTTGGAACGTGATCCTGACCTCCAGGTGGTTGGTGAAGCGGATAATGGCCAAAGCGGTGTGCGTTTGGTGCAGCAGACCAAACCCGATGTCGTGTTGATGGACATTCGGATGCCAGGCATGGATGGGTTAGCGGCCACGCGGCAGATTCTGGGTGATGCCAAATTGCAAGGGGTCAAGGTCGTGGTGTTGACAACCTTTGATGAAGATGAGGAGATCGGCGAGGCGATTCGGGCCGGTGCGGCCGGCTATCTGCTCAAGGATATTGCGCCGGACGAATTACGGCGCGCCGTTCATGTCGTCGCTGGGGGGGAAGCGTTGCTTTCCCCAGCCATCACCCGTCGCGTAATGCAACAACTGGCCGCCCAAACGTCCAGCAGGACAAATCCTGCGCTACTTGCCGAGTTAACCGAACGCGAAGTTGAGGTTCTCCGTCATATCGGCCTGGGGGAATCAAACGAAGAAATTGCCCATAACCTTGTCATCAGCCCGGCCACGGCGCGCACCTATGTCAGCCGCCTGTTGGATAAACTCCAGGCCCGCGACCGCGCCCAACTGGTCGTCATCGCCTATGAAAGCGGTCTTGTCACGCCCGGTCAGACGCCATAACCGCGTCGCAAGCGTGCACGTTTGTCCCATCGGGACCTTTGAATGGAGGAGCCTTCAGTCAATGAGCAATCTTCCTGCCGTCCCCCACCCCAATGGCTTACCTGGCCCAGCCGCACGCGGTACGCTGGGCGCAACCTGGCACTTTGTGCGTTTTATGCTCAACCCGCTGCCAACGCTTCATCACCATCTCGCGACCTATGGCCCCGTGAGCGGCCTGACCGGGGCCATTGCACCCGGCGGGCAGGGCACCGTGCTGGCCATCGGGCCGGCCTACAACCAGCAGGTCTTGAGCAATCCGCAGCTTTTTTACTCTATGGACGCACGCAATCTCCCCAAGACAAGCGCGGCCTGGCGGCTGGCCCAAGGAGTGGTCTATCTCAATGGCGAAGCGCACCGGCAGCAACGTCGCCTGATCATGCCGTCATTTCACAAGAAGGAGATTGATCGTTATGCCGACACCATGGTGGCGGCCACGGAACGGTTGCTGGCCAGTTGGCAACCCGGCCAGCAGATCAATCTGATTGATGAAATGACCCGGTTGACCATGAATGTGGTGCTGCAAACACTCTTCGGTCTGGATGCCGAACAAGAGGGACACGCATTAGGACTGTTGTTGGAGCAATGGTTGGCCTTGAGCGGTACGCTCGGCGCACACTTGATCCCCGCCGGTGTTCCCGGTTCACCGGTGCGCCGGTTGATGCGCGTGAGCGAGCAGATTGAAGCGCAGACCCTGGCTTTGTTGGCGCAGAAAAAAGCCACATTGGCCGCCAGCCATGACGTGATCTCTACACTGATGCAAACCCACGACGAAGAAGGCAGCCGGTTGACCGAGGCGGAAGTGATTGGCAACGCCGTGGTTCTCTTTTTGGCTGGTCATGAAACAAGCGCCAATGCCCTCACCTGGGCGCTCTTTTTGTTGAGCCAACACCCGGCCGTTGCGCAGGAACTCCACGCCGAACTGGCAACCCACTTGGGCGGCCACCCGCCGCGACTCGATCAACTGGGCGACTTGCGGTTACTCGATGGGGTAATCAACGAAGCGCTGCGCTTGTTCCCGCCCTTGTCCTATATCATGCGCACGGCCCAGGAACCGTTTACCATGGATGGCTATCACTTTGCCGAAAAAACGGCGGTGATGATCAGCCACTACCTGACCCATCGCCTGCCTACCATCTACGAAGAACCGGATCGTTTTCTGCCCCAACGCTGGTTGACCCTCAAGCCGTCGCCCTATGAATATATCCCCTTTAGCGCCGGGCCGCGCCTCTGTATCGGCGCCCAGTTTGCCACGCTGGAAATGAAATTGGTGCTGGCGACCATTCTTCAACGTTTCTGCCTGACACCGCCGGTCAACGCGTCGATCAAGACAAGTATTAACTTTCTGTTGCGCGTGAAGCAGATGCCGATGATCGTTCATGCGCAAGATGGACAGTTTTCCAAGACGCCTGTGCGCGGGGATGTGTTGAAGTTGGTGACGTTGCCATAACCGACGACTATGCTTCCTCCGCAGGCCACCAATCCATGATACCTATTGCTAACGGCGCCAATCTGCCGTCAGTTGACCGTTGCGGTGCGCAGGATGATCCGATCTTCCGTCCAGTGGTCACGATACCAGGGCGTTCTCTCTGCATTTGGGATTCCTAATAAAGTTCTTGGGCAATGCTGTCCAGGGTGGCGCGGACAAAGCAGGAGTAGAAGCGCAAGGAATTGTTGCCGATAACGCCGCTTTTGCCACTGGTGCTGCTGGTGAAGCGATGCTGGATGCCATGGCCGCCGCCGTGGTGCGCGCTGTGCGCGCCATTAAGGCAGACACCGAAGGCAAGCGCCTTCAGGATGAATTCTTTGCCGGTTCGGCGGCGCCGGGCGTTGGGCCGACATAATAATTGAAACGATTAGGCAGTTGGTAGAGATTGGGAGATAAAGAGATTGAGAGATTGTGAAATGTAATCTCTTAATCTCTCAACCTCTTTACCTCTATCAATTATCTAGCGTAGACGCCTTCGGCAAAGCCATCGGTCGCGGCAATCACCGCTTCTGTCATGCCGGCATCCTGTGTGGTGTGACCGGCGCCTTGAATGACCACCAGTTTGCCGGCGGGCCAGACTTGGGCCAACTCCCAGGCGGTGACAAACGGGCCGCCAAAATCCAGCCGCCCTTGCACCATCACGCCGGGGATACCGGCCAGCTTGTCGGCATTGCGCAACAGTTGCTCTTCTTCCAGCCAGGCGTTGTGGTGAAAGTAGTGGGTGACAATGCGGGCAAAGGTCATTGCCCGCGCTGGTTCCAGCGGCGCTGGTCGATAGGTTGGGTCGGCGGAGACCAGCGAATCTTCCCACGTTACCCAGTCCATTGCCGCCTGATTACGCACGGTTGGATCAGGGTGATTGAGTAGCCGATAGTAGTCCGCCACGAGGTCGCCGGTTCGTTGCTCGACCGGGACGCCGGCCTGAAAACGCGCCCATTCCGCCGGGAAGAGCGGCGCTACGCCATGATAGAGCCAGTTGATTTCAGAGCGGCGCGTGGTTGTCACCCCAACCAGCACAATTTCTGTCACGCGTTCGGGATGGCGTTCAGCATAAGCTAGCGCCAGCGTTGATCCCCAGGAGCCGCCAAAGAGCAGCCAGCGGTCAATGCCTAAGTGTTGGCGTAACTGTTCAATGTCTTGCAACAGATGCTCGGTGGTATTGAACGTGAGATCCGTGGTCGGATCGCTGGCGTGCGGCGTGCTGCGACCACAGTTGCGTTGGTCAAACAGGATAATGCGGTAGGCGGCGGGGTTGAAGTAGCGCCGCATTCGGGGTGAACAGCCGGAGCCGGGGCCGCCATGCAGCACGAGGGCCGGTTTGCCTTGGGGATTACCGCAGCTTTCCCAATAGAGCAGGTTGCCGTCGCCGACATCGAGCATGTCGTGGGCATAAGGTTCGATTTCTGGGTAAAGTGTTGTCATAAATGCTGACTGTTTCCTTATGCTGGCCTTTACACGCTTTTGTGAAGAACTTCGTAGCGCAGGAGGACGTTGTCGGACTCTTCCCAGCGGCGGGTTTCGATGAGTCGCAGCGTTGTGGGCGCTTGGCCCACGAAAACTGGGATGCCTTGCCCCAAGATGCGGTTGCCGATCAGCAAATGGATCTCATCCACCAGATCATGGGCCAGCAGATCGTTCCAGAGGGTCCGGCTGCCGGTGATCAAAATATCTTTGCCCTCCTGGCGTTTGAGGTCGGCAAGCTGTTGATGGGCGTCGCGCCGCCGGATGATGCGGAGACCCTGCCAATGGCCCTGCAACGTATCGGAGACGACGATACCCTTGACAGCCTTGCCCGCCTGGGAGAGATCGCGTTGGGCGTCCGTCCACTCATCCGAGGTCGGATTCTCGGCAACCTTGGGCCAGAAACTTTGGAACAGTTCAAAGGAAACCCGGCCCATTAGATGTACGTCGGCGGTACGCAGCAGTTCGGCATTATAGGCGTCGAAAACGTTACCCATCATGGGGAACATAACCGAAGGATCATTCCCTAACCCGGTATGATACCCATCCAAGGAGACGACATTGTAGACAATGATTTTCCGCATGACCCTTCTCCTTTGGTTCGTTTGTCGTTGGCTTTGTCATTGTGTACATGGGTGGCAAGCGCATCACCGAGATAGTCGATCTGGTTAGCGTTGAATCCATCTACCATTGGCTTGACCTACGAATCATAACGATCGTTGGCCTTCATCGTAGCACAAATGAGTCAATTTGCCATTCTTGGACGCCTGCTGTGCGCTATTGCCAGCCTTGGGCGAACATTTACAGCCGCAGTTGGCGCAGAATCGTTTCATCTTTGATCGACTTGTCATCGGCCAGCAGAAAGGCTTTGCTCAGGATAATGGCCAGGGTGCGGTCGCCTTCAAAGGGTAGGAAGAGCTTCCCAGTGTCGGTTGCATCGTCACTGCGCCCCGGCACGATGCAAAGATATTGGTCATTCGGCTCCATCAGGATATTGCCGCTGCCCAAGTGAATTTTATAGGTGCGTAGGTCGCCGCGTACGACCAAAAAGCGCTCGTGGATTTCACAGCGTTTGGCAATTTTGAGTTTGGGGATGAGCCGTTCCAAAACGGCTTTGCGTGTCGTAGCACTTTCGCCCAGTTCACCAAAGGCATAACCGGCCCAATACGCGCGATAGCGCGCTTCGGGGCCGCCATCCTGCCAGGTGGGATCGTTGCCGAGGCTGGCGACCCCGACAAAGAGATCAACATCGCGCAGGATTTCTGAAAGCACCAGCGGTGGAATCGTTTCGAGTGGCACTGGTTCAGCAGCGGGACCAAGTGTCCAGTGCGCATGATAACCACCGCCGCCGGCATGGGCATAATTTTCCGCTGCACCCAGTTGATAGAAACGCACCTGATCCGTCGCCACACGCAGATAGACGCCGGCCTCGTTGGTGTCTGTACCGTAATTGTCGCCGATGCCTTCGATCCAAAATTCAGCGCGCAAGCCCCATTGGGGCAACTCTTTGATGGCCGGTGGGTAGGTGTCATCGACCATCAAACGCAATTTGTTCCGCCAGTTGCGGAGCGCGCATAAGCTGTTAAATTGGTGTTGCTTGAGGATATGGGCGGCAAAGCGATTGGAATAGAGCCGTGTATTGCGTTCCGCATCGGTGAGCAAGTAGATCTCGCGGTGCGCCTGCTTGAACGGTTGCTGGATTTCCCGCTCTTCCAAACAGGTGCGCCAAGCGGTAATCGTTTCAACCGAAGCGTTGATGGGATGCCAGAGCGAAACTTGGCATTCGGCAGATAGCGGCGGCAGCGGTTGACCGTGGCAATCGTTCAACTGGCCTTCATGCCAAATGCCATCGACTGTCGTTGTGGCGGTTGTAAAGCGCCAGATCAGTCGGCGCGCCACAATGCCCATCAAGGGATGATCAATGTAGCGTTCCTGCCAACTCTCCAGTGACCAGCTTTTGCGCGCCAGAAAGAGGTTGTCGATGCGTTCACGCAAGACCGGTAACATCTGCTGTATATCTTTGGCGCACTGTTGCAATTCTTTTAATTCTTCAGCATAGCCCGTCTTGACCGCTTGGGGAACGGATTTTTGCTCTTTCCCATCGGCTTTGAACCAGCGCAACTCGGTTGCAGAGGAGCCGATCACGCGCAATTCAGCGGTAAATTCACCAAAGCTTTCGCGGTGCAGGCCAACATCGGTCAGCCCATAGGTGGGCGTCGAGAGTTCCTCGATTTCGTCGCGGGGCAACCCTTCACGTTCAGCGGCGGCGGTTAACGCCTTCTCAATGCCAATTTGTGCCGTGCCAAATTTAACTTTGGCCTTCAACACGGCCAGTTGATAGACACCTTGCATCCCCGGCATATTGCCCAAGGCCCAGACACAGGCGTTGCCGACCCGCACACAACGGGGACCAACGCCGGGAATTTTGCGATAGGCGGACAGCGCCAGCGTAGTCAGCGCCCGCGCCACCGCCTGATCTTCTTGGTGCGCACAAAGCCAGGCGATGGCGCGTAAGAGATCGGCATTCTCATCGATTAAGTGATTGCTGGGGTCGGATTGTAAGTTGTGTTCGCGTTGCACGGGCAGGGTGCGCGGCTTATCCACGAGCGGAAACCATTCAACCACCGCAGCTTTGAACTGGGGGTAGCCTAATTTTTCCAGCGCTGTTGTCGCCGCTTTTTGCCATTTGGCCGTTGGTGATCCGCCCTTGGCCTCTTGTAGAACCGCAAAGAGGGCCAGCCACTGTTGTTGCCCATCGCTAGGTAGGTGGCTGATGGTGGCAATGGCGTGATCAGACCAGGCTTCGCCAGGTAGCAAGGGGACTTTGCCCGCGTTGGCGCCAGCCAACCCCTTTAGTGTCACAATATGCTTGCGTATTTCGGCAGTGATGTATTGCTGCTCTAAAGTGGCAATAAGGCGCTGAAGATGACTGGCCAGTTGTTCGGTGCGTGGGTTTGCTTCGAGAAAATAGTTCACCTGGCGAATGAAGTTGCCAATCCCCAGATAGGTAATCCGATGATCCAGCGCCGCCAGTGACGCCAATAAATCAACCAACTCATCGTGGGTAAAGGCCAGGTGCTTGCGCCATAGCTCATTAATGATTTGCTGCATTACCGTACCCCGATTGCCAGATTGGTTGCGTTTAATTGTCAATTGTTTGGCAACAGTAAGTACAATCGATTTCTGCTCGGCGGGCGACAAACGCAAGAGGGCTTGTCCCGTCGTGGTCGTCTTTAGCTGAAAATTCCAGCGGTTGGCGGCTGGGTCGGCGGCAAGCGCACCAATGAAGTCATTAACATCCGTTGGGTCGGCGTTTACGAATAGTGACATAGGTTCACCCCCCCACCAACGGCACTAATTTGACAAAGCTGACGCGTGTGTTGTATTGAATCTCCACGACTTCGTCCAGATCTTCGACCTGGCGATCATCAACCAAAATGAAAAAGCCATTGTTGGCAAAGGCTTGCAAAGCTTTGAGATATTGCACTTCCCAATCAATCCGGCGACGTTCGCGGACTTTATAGCCATTCAGCGTTTTCTCGGTATCATTGGGTTGCACAAAGCCGTGAAAGAACTCAGGCGTACTGGCGTTGTAGAGTTGCACTTCTTCGTAGACCCGGCTGCGGATGATCTCGCGCACGGTGACACGCTCGGTGAGGAAATCCAGGGTAAAGGTCTGTTCACTTTCCCCAAGCAAGGTTTCGTCAGCAATCGTTAACGTTGCGGGCATGTAGTCGCGCTCCTGTTGAACAAGATAAACTAGAAACAAATGTTCTGTTGCGCCAGCATAGCATAGCCCTACCTTGGTGACAAGCGAATTTTGACTGATCTTCTTGAAAAAATTAGGGGAAAAGCTTTACGAACTGAAAAGGCGCTGTACTGGCACCGCCCACAAATTTGGCGCCAGTTGCTCGATTTTCGTCCCCAAATAGGTGACAATCCCGCCGCGCCATTGGTTGCCAAATTCTTGCGCCACCCGTTGCAACGAACTGCCCTGCGTTGCCTTGGCTTGGGGCGAACTCTTCACTTCAATGCCCCAAACACCTTGCCCCGTTGTAATCAGCAAATCAACCTCTAAACCGCCGTGGGTGCGATAGAACCAGGCTTCTGCCGATGAACCGCTTGTCTTGATCCATTTGAGCGCTTCCGCCACAACGTAGGTTTCCAGCAACTGGCCGGTCACGTCGCCCCAGTAATTGATCTGATGACGCCAAAGACCAAGGTCGATCCAATAGAGTTTGGGCGCTTTGATTAGCCGTTTGACCTCGTTGGAAAAGTAAGGGGGTAGCAGATAAGCTTGAAAGGAAAGTTGGAGATAGTTGAGATAATTACGCGCTGTCGTTGGGCTGACATCAGCGTCACGCGCCAGATCGGCATAGGAAAGAAGCTGCCCGGAACGGAGGGCGGCCAGCCGCATGAAACGACGGTAGGGCAACAGGTCATCCAGGCGGGCAATATCGGTCAGATCACGCTCTAGATAGGTATTGGTATAGGCGCTCAACCATTCACGCCGTTCGCTTTCCGTCAAGGTCAACAACCCAGGCATCCCACCCCAGGTTAAGCCATAGGTCAACCACTGTTGGCGCTGCCATGCTTCGTCCTCGATCAAGATAGGGGGAATTTCAGCAAACAACGCATCAGCATCAACATCGCCGGCAAGGAGTTTGGCAAAGAGCGGGGGTTGCACGGTTGCGGTTGCAGCCAGCAGTTCAGTTAACATGAGCGGCCATAGTTCATAGATAAAGACCCGCCCCGCCAATGTCTCACGAACCTGGTTCATCATTAGAATTTGCGAAGAACCAGGCAGTACGCTAAAGTCAACTGTGCCGCTATCATAAGCAAATTTGATCTTGTCAAAGATGGCGGGTTCCTTTTGCGCTTCGTCGAGGATGGCGTGACCGACCGACGAAGCCCAGGCACGGGTTGGCATGGCCTGTAGCTGGAGGCGCGCTTCGATCTCGTCAAGTGAAATATAGCGCAGATCGGGATAGAGGGTACGCGCCAGGGTGGTTTTGCCCGTTTGTCGGGCGCCGGTGATCATCACCAGACGGCGACTCTCGCTCTTTGGTAAACGGTTCGTCAGTATACGTGAAATCATCATCGCCTCTGTTGAATATGTGCGAAAATCGTTACTCATGATAACGATTTTCGCACATATTCAACATTTACACAATTTTTTCAGGCTGCACGCTTTTGCCTTCTCTTCTCTAGAAAACCGACAGCCGGTTGACCAGGCGAACGCCAGCCGAACCACTTTTTTTCGATTTGACCGTTAGCGACTTCCATGATATGCTCCCCTTGCTCCTAATGAAATTTGACGAACAAAATCGGTAATGGTTAAGTTAGGTCATCGAAGCGAAAAGGAGGCAAGATGACCCAACGAA
>JAPKMW010000082.1 GCA_026645575.1 Caldilineaceae bacterium | reverse complement strand
AAACAAGACACCTTTTGACTCTAATTATGGCCAGCCGCCACTGCCCGCAACGTAGTATCTGTCAGGTGTACGACACCTGACAGGTGTTCACACTTGCCGTCGATGAGCGAACCGATAATGAATCGCGGCTTATGCGGTTGCAAACCGCACCTATCCAAACTCTGCGCCTGTCACTGCGCTACTTCCCACAACGTCCAGTCGCTCGTGTTAGCCGGCACCCAGCCCTGACGACCATCAGCGGTCTGCACTTGCCACCAGACAATCGTATCGCGGTCCCCTTGGAGCAGAACGGGACCGCCCAAAATGGCTACCTCGTCGCCGGCCTGGAAGTGACCGATCTCTTTGCTCTTGTCGGGGCCGGGTTCGCTGACAAACGAGACGCCCTCAATGCCCGACCGCACACGCATACGCTTGCCAACGGCCAGATTCGGATCGGCGTTACGACTGGGCGCCAGCCCATTGTCTTGCGCCAGCGCCGCGTTGGCAGGGGCCGGCGTGGCGGCATCTGCTGGTGCGGCACTTTGTGTGCTGGTGCTCTCGGTGGTAGACGCTGCCGGCGTATCAGAACGGGAGCGAAAAAAGGCGCTGATCGCCCAGATCAGCGCGATCAATACCAAGAGCGCACTCGCCGCCAGGATATATTGCCAATATTGTTGCACAAAGGCCAGCGGGTCGGCGGCCTGGGGAATGGGTTCAGCGCTGGTGCGCACCTTGAGCGTTTCGCGCCAGGCATAGCTCTGCATCACTTGGAGTTGAATTGGTTCCGGGCCATAATAGCGCTCGTGGATAATCTGTTGGGACTGGCGCAGGGCGAACTCGTTGCGATGGTCAGCCAGCTCTTCATACAGATGCAATTCAGCGCGCACCGGCTGTTTGCGTCGATCCGTTAAGATCACCAGACCGGCAATCGGCCACTCCTCGGCATCAACGATGGTGTAATAATCGGCTTGCACCGCCTGTAACTGGCTGGGCAACTGGCTACGGTAGTTGTAATCAAAATTTTCTAGCCCGACATCATCTTGGCTCATGGCGTCCTCGTTTGTGGTACGTGTTGCGTGTTGCGTGTTGCGTGGTGCGTACCCTGACCTGAACCTGTCCGTAACCATTCACCCCTCCGCTCCTAGAAGACTCCCGTCCCCCAGACTGGGGAGGGGGAGAGGGGGCTTGGAATGATTACGCCTGTCCAAAGCTACGTAACACGCACCACGCAACACGTTATGGAATGGCAAGGGTGACGACACCACCAACACGGGCGCCGTTGGCATCATAATAGAGCATCCGAATGGTAAACTCGGCGGGGATGTCGGCGCGGACATAGCCCTTCCACTGGATGCTGTCGCCGATTTTGCGGAAGGGGTATTCGCCTTCGGGCAAGCCGGTGATTTGACCGCCGCGGTCTTCCATGCCGGCATAGCCCAACGTCGTGCCGGCAATCGTGCCGCCGTTATTGACGCCGACCGTAAAGGGAAACTTCATGGTATTGCTGCCGAGCGTAATATTTTCCCGCACTGGTTGGACATTGTAGACCACAAAGCGATGAACGCCGGCGGCGCGCACATAGTTGTCCCCGACATAGTAGATGCGCATCCGCAAGTTGTAATCAACCCCATTGGCGGTGGGCCAGGCGCCATCAAAGTCCAGCGAGTCGCCCAGCGCGCGCACACTTCGTAGCCCGGCGATCTGAAATTCAGGGCCATTAGCCGTGACATTGGTCAGGATGATGTCCGTCCCCGGTAGCTGCTCACCGATGTTAATGCTGCGTTCGGTGGGGCCGTTAAAGACAATTGCGCCAGGTGGCGTCTGCAACCCAGGTAAGTCTTCGAGTTGCGGCAGGTTGGGAATGGTGCTGAGATCGGGCAGGCCCAGTTGACCCAACAGATCCGGCAGGTCGGCCAGGCTTTCAGGGATGCCGGGCAGTTGCGGGATCTCTGGCAACTGGGGCAGTTGCGGCATTTCCGGCAATTGCGGCGTGCTACAGCCGTTGAACAGCAAGACCAGCAACAGGAGCGGTAGGAGGAGGAATTTTGGGTAGGCTTGGTAAAGAGAATGCTTCATGTGCTTCCTTTCGAGGGATCCGTTCGGGGGAACAAGTTTCGTTAGGGGCCGTAAAAATATAACTCCGTACACCGCTCTTTGCGAGTCCGTGACTCGCAATCGGCCCCGACAAGTCACAGACTGGCAAAGAGCGGCAACTTCTGCTTTTACGGGCCGTTAGTAGGCGCCCAACTCATGCAGCCGGTCATCACTAATGCCAAAATGGTGGGCGATTTCGTGTAAGACCGTGCGGCGGATTTGGGTGCGAATGGCCGTTTCATCCGGCGGACAGACCCGCAAGATCGGGCCACGGAAGATGGTGATCTTGTCCGGCGCCACCAGACCATAATGATGGGTGCGCACCGTCAAGGGAACCCCTTCGTATAGCCCCAACAGCAGTCCACCACTGCGCATCCCGACACTCGCCATCTGCGCCGGGGTTGGCCACTCTTCTACGACGACGGCCACGTTGTCGATTTTGTTCCAAAGCGTGTCGGGAATCTCGGCCAACGCCGCTTCGACGACAAGTTCAAATTCTTCCAGGGAGAGTCGTTTTGTATCCATAGTCCAGAGTCTGTAGTCCAAAGTCTGTAGTCCAGAGTCTGTAGTCCAGAGTCTGTAGTCCAGAGTCTAGGATTGCTGACTTTGGACTTTGGACTGCGGACTACAGACTGTTTGACTAGAAACCCCGCCCCAGTTGGCGCAACATATCCGACAGAAACCAGATGACAAAGAGAACGACGGTGGCCGAAATGTCGATCATGCCGATGGGGGGGATCAAGCGGCGCGCCGGCTCCAGCACCGGCTCGGTGATCTGGTGCAACATCTGCATGGCCGGATGATAGGGATCGACCAGATCTGGCACCCACGAGAGCAGGAGACGCGCCAGGATGACAAACGAATAAATCGATAGCAAAGTAGCCAGAAGCTCAAAGATCATAGGTTAGTTGCTCACTTTTCACTAAGACGACCCAACTCCTGGCTGCGCCGATAAGCTGCCAGAATGGCATTGGTCAAGGTTGTACGAATGCCGCCTTTTTCTAATTCATAAATGCCGGCGGCCGTTGTGCCGCCGGCGCTTGTCACCAGATTGCGCAATTCAGCCGGATGTTTGCCGGTCTCTTTCATCAGGGCCGCGCTGCCGGCAATGGTTTGCAGCACAATCTTCTGCGCATCGCCCCGACTAAAGCCCATCTGTACACCAGCATCGATCATCGCCTCGATGATCAAAAAGACAAAGCCTGGCCCAGAACCGCCCAGCCCTGTCTGCATATCGATGAAATCTTCCTTATCCACTTGGATCTGTTCCCCCAGCGCACCCAGTAACAGCGCCGTCTGTTCCCGTTGCGCCGCATCCACTGCCGGGGTGGCAATCCACGCTGTCACCCCCATGTTGACCTGCGCCGGCGTGTTGGGCATAGAGCGCACAATTCGTTCATGGCTAAGCGCGCTCTGCAACGTTTTCAATGAGACGCCGGCCATAATACTCAGGACAAGCGCGTGGGGACTCAGGGTTCCATGCAGCGTTGCGCCAACAGTTGCCAACATCTGTGGCTTGATGCTCATGACCACAATGTCCGCTTCCTGCACGGCGCGCACATTGTCATCGGTCGTCTGGACGCCATAGGTCGTAGCCAGCAAGGTGCGCCGGGCCGCCACTGGGTCGCTGCCGATAATGTGATCCGCCGCAATCAACTGCCGGCTCAACAAGCCCTTAATCATCGCCTCGCCCATGGCGCCGCTGCCGATAAAAGCGATCCTGTTTTCGTGTAGGGATGTCATTGTTCTTTCCAAAGAGATTGGGAGATTGAGAGATTGGGAGATTAAGAGATTATCACAAATCTCTCAATCTCCTACTCTCTCAATCTCTGCTGGTTATCGACTTCCAAAAATCGCCGAGCCAATCCGCACCATCGTGGCGCCTTCAGCAATGGCGACGGCAAAATCATTGGTCATGCCCATCGAAAGCTGGCGCCAGTCGCCGGTTGGGTAGCGATCCTGTAATTGGTCCCGCAGCTCGCGTAGGCGGCGAAAGACCGGTCGCGTCAACTCGGCGTCATCAACCAGCGGGGCCATGGTCATCAGACCCTGGATGCGCAAGCCCGGCAGCGCCAGCAGATCCCCGGCGGTTGCCAGCAGTTCATCTGGCGTAAAGCCATGTTTGCTCTCCTCACCGCTGACATTGACTTCCAATAGTATAGACAATACGCAACCGGCGGCTTCAGCGTCGCGGCTTAGGCGTTGTGCGATCTTGTCGCGGTCAATTGAATGGATCAGGGCAAAGGGGCCGACGGCCTGCATTGTCTTGCGGCTCTGGATATTGCCGATCAGATGCCAGCGGATCTCGGTCAAGCCTAACCCTTGCGCCGCTTCGACCTTGGGCCATAACTCTTCCAGCCGATTCTCGCCAAAGTCACGTTGACCGGCCTGATAGGCTGCGGCAATCGCTGCCATCGGTTTGGTTTTGCTCACCGCCACCAGCGTTATATCGACCGGCTGGCGACCAGCCGCGCTAGCCGCCGTCGCAATCCGGGTGCGCACGTCGGTCAAGTTATTCAAAATTTCACTATGTATTGACTCATCGATCATCATTTTTTGCTCCTGTGCTGGATTGTACCAATGAATGGAGCGGCTGGCAAGGCGGATGGTAGGGACAGCGCACTTTTACCCGCGTCTTCCGATAAGCGCAAGTTGTAGCTGGTTTCATATATTTGATGAAACCAGCTACAACAAAAGTCCTAAATAGCTGTTGAAGTTTAAGCGGCGTTTTGGCAACGTTGGCATTGATGCCGTGCGCACGCGTGTCCTGCTGCCCGGCTACACGTTCCCTGGCAAGGTTACGCGTCTACAGGATGCCAATAATAATGCCTATGTGCGCCTTGGCAGCGATGCCAGTGTGACAACAGCAGCCTTTGCGGTGGACAACAACACACAAATCACCACCGTCGATATGATCGGTCTGACCACCCTTGGCGACCAATATCGCATTGAGGTTCTTTCCGGCGCCACCTGCGTAACTGTGACGAAGGTGGCGGTCAGTACAAATGCGCCAGACACTTGGCAACCTGTACAACTCAATCTAGGGGCATGGCAGGGGCAGAGTATTAAGCTGCGCATTACCAGCCTCTACGGCGCGGTGGGAATCGACGACATTGCTCTACAGCAGAACATTGCCCCTCATTGGCAGGTGACAGACACTCCTTTTGTCTTAACAGAAGGCAATGGCAACCGCTACCTTTCCACCAATGGGACATTGACCTCGGCTGCCTTTACCCTGGCATCGGATATGCAACAGATCAGTCTGCGCCATCGTGGCAGCGGTGCGACCAACTCCTTCCTGGTTAAGTTGCTGCGTGGCCCCGATTTCAATCAGGAGATCGACCTGACCACCGGCAGCGTTGGTTCAGCGATAGGAAACTGGCAGACCTACAAAGTTGCGCTCAATCTCTACGCCGGGGAGACGGTGAAGCTAAAATTGCTACGTAACGCCGGGCGGATTGAATTTGATGATGTCGCCGTTGGTGAAAATGTACTACCCGGCTGGCGCGTGAATACCCACAAGGCCATAACGACTGGTGAGGATAGCTTTGGCAGCTATGTCACAACCTACGACGGCGGCGCCTTTATCATCCGCTCCAGTGAGATAACCGCACAGTGACGCTAGGCACGCCCCGCAATCCACTTACTGTGCAAAATCAAACGGACACGGTAACCATCAATGGGCGCACCACGACAACCACCTATATTGGTCCGCCCCGTATTCTGAACACGACCAATCCAGCCGGCGAACTTACTTCGGCCACGCTGGATGCCCTCGGACGACCCGTGCGCGTCTATCGCTCCGGCTTTGCACTCGTAGTTTATGTTTATGACAGCCGGGGACGCTTGGAACGGGTGACGGAAGGTGAAGGCGCCGCCGCCCGCGCCACGGTCATGACCTATGATTCCCTGGGCTATCTCGACACCGTCACCGATGCCCTGCTGGGTGTGACCCAATACAATTTTGACGACGCTGGCCGGCTCTATCAACAGCAGTTGCCGTCGCAACAGTGGCTCACCTTTGACTATGACGATGCCGGCAATTTGATCAGCCAGATCAATGCCCAAGGTACGACCACCACGTATGAGTATGATGCCTATAACCGGCTCTTTGCTCAAGTTGTGGACCCGGCCGGTCGCGCCGTGCGCAGCGAATACTTCTACGACCTGGCCGACAACCTGACCCGCGCGATCGCCGATGTAGGTACGGGGCGGCTCAACCTGACCAGCCATTATACCTACACCCCCTTCAGCCCCAGCGGCGACTATCTGCTGCAACAGGTGATCGACCCCGAAGGGCATGCCACCAACTTCACCTACACCCCGGCCGGCGACTTGCGCACCGCAACGGACGCCCTGGGCCAGACCACCACCTACACCTACACGACGCAAGGCTGGCTCCACCAAATGCGCACACCCCAAGGCCGCGTCGCCACCACCCTCTACACCAACGACGGCCAACCCTACCTGGTGACCGACCCGCGCGGCAGCATCACCGACTATGTCTATGATCCCCAGGGCCGGCTCAAAAATGTGATTGCCGGGACGGTGGCGATAGGGACGGCGCCGGCGCTTAACCAGACCATTACCTATGACTATGATGTCAATGGCCGGGTGCGGGTGGTGACCGACGGGCGCAACCAGGCGCACATCCTTTCCTATGACCCCTTTGGCCGGCTAGATTGGGAGCGGGATCCGCTGGGGAACCTCATTACCTACAGCTATGACAAGCTCGACCGCCTGGAAGAGCAGATCATTGGTGCCAACAACCCGGCGCAAGCGGTGACGACCCGCTACAGTTACGACGCCGCCGGTCGCCGCACTACCATGCGCCTCGACCCCAACGGGCTGAACCTGACCACCGTCTACAGCTACACCCAACCGGGCAGCAGCGACACCTGGAATCTGCAACAGGTGCGCGACCCCAAGGGCAATGTGACCAAATACAGCTACAACAGCCTGGGGCTGCGCGCCAACACCACCGATGCGCTCAATCACACCTGGGTTTTCGACTATGACAACCTGGGCCGCCTGACCCGCCAAACCGACCCGTTGGGCCACTTTGTCGAGTATGTGGTCGATGGGCTGGGGCGCACCGCGGAATTGCGCCAGGATGGTCGCGTCGAAAGCTGGGCCTTCCGCCCCGACGGCGCGCTCCACACCTACACCGACTTCGCCGGCCGCGTTACGACCTTTGCCTATGACAATGATCAACTCTTGACCGCCATCGACTACCCCGCCGGCATGGCCGATGTGGGCTATGGCTATGACGCCGCCGGCAATGTCACCACCATGAACGACGGCTTGGGCGGGGCCAGCTATAGCTATGATGTCCTCAACCGGCTCGATACGCGCACGCGCGGCAGCCGGGTGGTGGACTATGGCTACAGCCTCACCAACCAGGTGACCAGCATCGACTACTGGGGCCGGGGTAGCGTCGGCTATGGCTATGACAACGCCGGGCGGCTGGAAACCCTGACCCCGTGGGGCGGCGCGGCGACGAGTTACAGCTATCGCAGCAGTGGACAGTTGGCCGGCATCACCCGCCCCAACACGGTGGCGACGACCTACAGCTACGACACGGCGGGACGCCTGACCGGTTTACACCATGTGCAAGGCGGGGCGACCACGCTCAATAACATTGTCTACGGACTGGACAACAACGGCAACCGCGACTGGATGACCGACAACGACGGCCTGACCGACTATGTCTATGACGCCTTGAACCGCCTCGACGCCGTGACTTACCCGGCCATCCCCGGCGGCCCACCGGCGGCGACCATCGACTACAGCATGGATGAAGTCGGCAACCGCACGGGCGACGGTACAACCACTTACGGCCATGACGCCAGTGACCGCATCACCAACGCCGGCTTCGTTTATGACAATAACGGCAACCTCCTGAACGACGGTGTCAAGAGCTACGAATACGATGCTGCCAACCGCCTGACCAAAGTGATCAGCGGCAGCGTGACCATCGACTACGCCTACGACGGCTGGGGCAACCTGATCCTGGAGAGCAGCAACGGCATTACCACCGAGTTTGTGCTGGATGAACGGGGCGCCTTGCCCACTATCCTGGGCGAAGTGCGCAGCGATGGCACGGAACGACTCTATGCCTACGGGCCGGAAGGCTTTGCGGCACAGATGACCGTGGGCGGGGCCATTGAATACCCCTTGGTGGACGGCTTGGGCAGCGTGCGCCACCTGACCGATGGCGCCGGCAATGTCATGCTGAGTCGCAGCTATGACGCTTTTGGCAACCTCCGCCACAGCACAGGAACGGGGGTAACGCGCCTTGGCTTCACCGGCGAGTTACAAGACCAGATGACGGGGTTGGTCTACCTACGGGCGCGGCACTATCACCCGGTGTTGGGCAGATTCCTGCAACGGGACAGCTTTGCCGGCTTCCAGCAGCGACCGCAGTCCCTGAACCGCTACGCTTACACCGAAAACAACCCGGTGAACCACCGCGACCCCAGCGGTCACTATATCGATACCCTGCTCGACATCGGCTTCATTGTCTACGACATCCACCGCATTATCCAGGACAACATTCTGCGCGACTGTGACAACCTGGGCGAGAATCTGCTGGCGTTGGTGTTGGATGTGGGTGGTGCGCTCCTACCCTTTGCCACGGGCTTGGGGCAAGCTGGGCGCGCCGCCAGCCATGCCGATGACCTCTATGACCTGGTGCGCTATGCCGATGAGGTGCCCGGTCTCTCCCGTTTTGCCGATGACGCCGTGCGCCATGTGGATGATGTGGCGGACAGCACCCGCTATAGCGACGATGTCGCCAAGAACCTGGACTGTCTCGTCAACAGCTTCAGCGCCGACACGCCGGTGATGACGGATTAGGGCGAAGTCCCCATCCGTGAAATCGAAGTAGGCGACCTGGTGCTGGCCTACAACGAGGAAACGGGGGAAACCGGCTACTACACCGTCACCGCCGTGATGGTGCACACCGACCCCACCATTGTCCACCTGATCATTGATGGCGAAACGATTGAGACGACGCCGGAACATCCCTTCTATGTCATGGACAGCGCGCCGTGGTTGGCAACCGGCGAGACCGCAGGCCGGTGGGTGAATGCTGGTGAACTGCACATTGGCGACGCGGTGCGCCAGGCTGATGGCACCACCGGCATAGTACAGGCGGTGGTGGTTGTCGAGCGCAGCCAGCCGGTGTATCACTACCGCGAGAACTGCCTTAGCGGCCTTAGGTGGAAAACTGTTGTCAGCAAATACTGGGAAATGCAGGAACTGAGCGCTTCAGAGATTCGCTTCAACATAATCTCTGAGTTCTGAAGCGCTCAATCACCCATTCTACGGTTGACACTGATTCTGCTTGGCAATCTGTGGCAAGTAGAGACGGAAAGGGCCAGGCGCCTCGACTGGCTCACTATTAACAGGCGGTGGTGGCGGGCTTTTGAATTGCACGCTGATTGGCTCCCGCCAGATGCTGGCATAGCGGTGGTTCGGCCAGGCGCCGGCGGGGGCGGGGGCGGGGGGCTGTTCGGCCCGGACGCGAATACGAAACTCATAGGTTGTATCGGCGCATTTAGCGGTGAAGGTTGCACTGCCCGGCCCCGTCTGATCCAGTAGGAAATCGTTCCAGTTTTCAGCTCCCGCTAGACGATGTTGGATGTCATAGCGCAACTCATAGGTGCCGCCGGCAATATCCGCAATATCATCATTGAGCAACCCATCCCAGGTCATGGTGACTTGCGTGCCGGTGACAATGGCCGGCGCTGTCAACGCGGCCACGGGGGCGCGCACGAAACTGAGCGTATCGATAAAGGCGTGGTTACTATGCCAGCGGAAGGGGCTGTTGACACGGGCAAAGATGGTGACAGTGGATGTCAAGGCGGTGGCGCTGACGGTCATTTGTTGCCAACCAACCCGTTTGCCCTTTTCCCAAAAGTTGCGTCGGTTCTCTGTCCAGATCACGCTATCCGCCGCTGGATCACTACCACCGGTGGGGTCGATCCCAATCATTTTGGCAATGTAGACCTCTTCCGGGCAATCACTGGGGGTCGCGCTGCCGCCACAGAGGCTTAAGAGCCAACCGCTCAAGCTATAGGCGCCGCCCACCGTCGCCGAGATCCGCTGGGAAAAGGCGACATCAAAGGGTTTACCCGGTTCGGGGGGCGTTTCCAGATCCTGGGCGCGGATCACAATGCTGTCAATGCCGTTGATGCGCTCCACATGGGCGCTGCCGTCGCAGCTTTTGGCAAAGAAGATGCGCGCACTGTGGACGGTCGGCGCACCCTTGAGGATGGTCATCTGCCAGCCAATGGGGGCAAAAACAGGCTTGTTAAGACTGTTGGTCTGGCTGTAATAGCCGGTGGTGCATTCAAAATCATAATTCTCTACGACCGGTGCGGCTGTGGGGATCGTCCCAAAGGTGGGCGCTTCTTGTTGTAGCGCACCGCTCATTGGCTTGGCGCTGACTGCTGATGTGAGCAGCCAAAGCAAACCCATCGTCACGGCAACGAGACGCATGGAACGTAAAATCGGCATCTGTCCTTCTCCTTTGTTTTTGGCCTATACGGCCAGTATGGCATGGATAGCGCGACTTGTCGATGTTAGCTGCTTTGTGATTGATCAAATAAACGGTAAGTTTCCTGTATTTTCTCAGAAAACTTACGTATCTTACCTTTCAATTTGATTGCATCGATTTGTTGTAGCGGACGCGTTGCGAGAGCGTAGACTGAGAGTAGGTGACAGGGTGAAGGGGTGACAGGGTGAAGGGGTGACAAGGTGAAGGGGTGACAGGGTGAAGGGGTGACAAGGTGAGATGAGTTCGTGTCTCCTCCTCTTCGTGTCTTCCTGTCTTACGCAAGCCAGGCGACCATGCTAAAGAGACCACAGCGGCCTTGCTCGGCGCGATGGCTGAAGAAGTCGTGGGTGCTTTGGGCAGTGTCGATCTGGCTGACTTCAATTTGGTGGGGCGGGACGCCGGCTTCGGTGAGTTGGGCGACGTTGGCGGACCAGAGGTCAAAATAGGGGTTGTGGTCGAGACCGTTGGGGTAGGTGAAGAAGCGGTCGGCGCCGACTAGTTTGACGGTAGCCATGGCCAGCACTTCGGGGCCGACTTCATAGCTGGTCGGCCCGATGCTGGGGCCGATACAGGCCAGGATATCGCTTGGGGTCGTGTCATAGGCCGCTTGCATGGCCCAGAGGGTGGCTGTGACCATGCCGTTGACAGTGCCGCGCCAGCCGGTATGACAGACGCCCAGTACATGGCGCTGCTGATCATAGAGTAGAATGGGAACGCAATCGGCAAAGAGCAGTAGCAGCGGCAGCCCAACCGCGTCGGTGATCAGGCCGTCGGTCTGTTCTTTCCACTGGTTGGCGTCGCTCCAATCGACCTTGGCGACGCCAGTGCCATGTACCTGGCGACAGCGCACCAGGTTGGTGGCCTCAACGCCGATGGCGGCAGTGAGCCGGTCGCGATTCTGCTCGACCCGTGATCGTTCATCCCCACGAGTGATGCTGAGGTTGAGTGATTGCCAGGGCGCCGGGCTGACGCCACCGTGGCGCGTGCTGATGTAGGCGCGCACCGGCAAGGGCGCTAGGGAATCAAAGGTATAAGTGACAACGCCGTTGGTGTGGCTGATTCGTTGCATTCCGGTTACATACCCCAGACGTGAATGGTGCGGCCCTGGGGGCTTTCATCCTGGGTAAAGATTTTCTCTTCCCAGGGCTTCCCCGGCTCGCGATCAAAAATGATAAGGTGGCCTTCATCGGCGCCGGCGCGATCCAGATAGTCCCAGGTTTGGGCTAGCCCTTTGTCAATCGTTGTTCGTACTTTGCCGCGACGAAGTTTGGTTTCGATTACAATGCGTTGGATTGGGCGGGGAAAGGGCCAGACGATCAGCAGATCGGTGCGTTGGCGCCCCAGGCCATATTCCCGATTGATCTGGCCGCCGCCATTGATGATCCGCTGGAGAAAGGCTTGGAAGAGCAATTGCGGGCCAGCCTCTTGATAGGTGAAACGTTCCAACCAGCTTTCTGAATGTTCCCGAAAGAATTGTTGGAAGGCGGCCAGCAGCTTGTGCATCTGTAACCGGCCATCCTCACCGATATGCCAGCTGGGCTGATGGCTGATGGTCAGTTGCGTCGAGTAGGTCAATTCGCGCGGGATCACCTCTTGATAGATCGGGTTGGCAATACGGATTTGACCGCGTGTTGTGATCAAGCCCAGGTCGGCCACATATTGAACATCATCGGTGGGCAGTAATTCCGGCTCGCTTGTCCCGGCCAGAATCGGTTCGATAACATGGCGTACACGTGGTTCACGTAATTTGTCGGTGAGCTGATCCAGGTGGGTTTCTCGGCGTAGGATGAGATTTTCTTTGACGCGTATGATCATCTCTGGTGTGATTGGCTGGATGCGGTCGCGCCCTTCTTTCATGCGAAAACAGCTTTCATAGCCGAGGGCGTTTACCAACCAAGGCTGCCCTTGTGTTAAATTCCATAACAAATCCAGCGCAGGGGCAAGAAATGATTGTCCGGTTTCGCTGGTATGCTGCTGGTAGAGCGTTTCCATCTCCTGGCGGGTAAAATCGCCCAGCCGCAACGATTCGGCTTTGATATTAAAGGCGCTGCCGCCGGTGATGATGCTCTTTTCGCGATCCGAGTGGATCCGGTAATCGCGTATATCACGCAGACCGCAAAGAATGATACTCTGGGGAAAGTGGGTAGGGCGTTTCGCATAGCCGGAACGAAGTTGCCGTAAAACCGAGATCAACGTATCGCCCACCAACGAATCAATCTCATCAATCAACAACACTAATGGTTTGTCTAGCTCCTGTGTCCAACGGGTCAAAGCTGCTACCAACGCATCATCACCGCCACTGCTTTCCAAAATATTCAACCAGTTAGTTTCGAGAAAATTGTCATGTAAATAATCGCGCGCCATTGCACTCAATAATGATCCGCTAGGTTAACCGGGCCGGCTGTGTTGAAAAAGCGCATAATTCCTCTATATCCGCAGGTTTGCTCCAACTGACAACAACCACACAATCGCTATTGTACCACTGAATTGCCCGGAATGCAATCTGTTGGGGCTGTGCCACTTGGCCCACAAAAAAAGAGGGGGGCGAACCGTTTGGCTCGCCCCCCTCTTTTACCGTTCTGGCGTACCCCTATTCCGGTCGAATCGGGAAGGTATAATTGTCACCGGCGTTGATGGTCAACTCGCCGTTAGTCGAACCCCAGGGCGGCGGGGCGTCGAGGGTGTAGGTGTAGTTGCCTGGATCGAAACATTGTTGCACTTCGGCGTCTTCGCCAACTTTGAAGGTGGTGTTCCAGCCATCCCCCTTGCGGGTGAAGGTGATGTTCAGTTCGGCGCCCAACTGATTCTGGAAGAGATAGCAGCCCTTGGTGCTGGTGGGGGCGGCGGGCGAGGGGCGCTGGCTGCCGCTACCACTGTTGCGCGGCGGGGCAGGCGCTTCCGCTTCGGGAATGTCAGCACAGTCGGTGTCCAGCAACACATAACGCTCATTACCGGAGATCCAGCCGGTCACCTCGTCGCGCGTTTGGACATTGAGCCAGTCACAGTTGTTGTACTGGCCGATCACCACCACTTGATCGCCTTTGCCGAGGCTGCCCAGCCGTTCATAGTTGGTGCCGGGGCCGCTGCGAATGTTAAGGGCATTGGTGGTCACTTCAGCGGTTGGTAGCGCACCTTCCTGGCTGGCGCTGCTACCGGCGACATTAAAGCTCTTGAAAATTTCATCCAACGCCGTTGTGTCAGCTTTCTGGGGCAGGAGGACATTGAGCAGCACCAGATAATCGGCGCTCTCCTTGGGTTGTGCGGCCAGAACGACCCACAAGGTCTCGTCGCTGCCGCCACAGCCTTCCCAGAGATCATAGTGGCCGACAAAGACGCTATCATCATACTCAAAGCGGTCGCTGCTGTCACAATTCTCGCTGTAATCCATGGCGTCGAGGATCTCTTTGCTGTCCGTGCCGGCAAAATCTTCGGAAACGCCAAAGAAGAGACCCGGCGCTGTCCAAGAATTATCATACGCTTCCAGGTCGGTGGCGGCTTTGAGCGCAACGCCGATGACCTCTTCATCCAGCACCCAATCTTCGCTGCTGATGTCGGTCCACTCGGCGGGAACGCGCACAGTCAAGGTTTCGGTATCATCGGTGATCAGGGTGTAGGCGGCTTCGTCCGCGCCGGCGCTGCCCTCTGCATTTTCACCACTGGCCGCCGGGTCGATATAGAAACTTTGCAGGAGAACATCAAAGGCTTCGGCATCCGCTTCACTGGTGGCTAAAAATTCGATGAAGACGGCATGGCTTAGATCCTCGGATTGGGCGACGAGATAGGCAAAGGCATTCTCCTCGTCGTCGCAATTGGTATAGAGATCGTAGGCGCCGTTGTAGGTGATGTCGTTGATGGTGTGGCTATGTTCATAGCGATCATCATAGGTGCATTTGTCGGCGAGATCAACTGAATCGAGCAGGTCGGCAATATCCAGTTCTTCCTCCAAGCCAGTGGCCGAGCGGACATACATGCCTGCCATGTTCCACGTGTCCTGGAATTCCTGAATATCGGGCGAGACGTACAAGGTTTTGCCTAATGGCTGATCATCTTCATCAACCCAATCATCGCCGGCAATGTCGCTCCAATCGGCAGGCAGAATGGCGCTCAAGGCCGGCTGGCCCACAAGCACATAGTCATAAGTCAGCCCGCTGACATCAACCTGGCTGAAAATATCTTCACTCAACTCGCCTTGATTGCCGCTGGGGGCGCTTTCCAGATTCACCACAAAGCTATCTAGGATGTGATCGAGTGCATCAATATCAGCTTCCGTAACCAGATAGATTTCAAAGAGAACGATGAAATCCTCCGTCTCCGGCATCACCGAAACGACGACGGCGCGGCTATCGCTGTTATCACAATCGATCCAAAGGTCATAGTAGCCGGTGTAGAAGCCTTCGGGAATCTCTTCACGCCCTTCATAGGTGCAGGCATCAGTGTATTGAATCGCATCGAGCAGATCTTCCGGCGTGTTATTTTCGGCCAGGCTGGTGGAGACATTAAAGAGAACGCCCGGCGTCCCCCAACTGTCAAAGACGCTATCGAGATCGGTCGTCGCCACCAGGCGAATGCCAACCGTTTCCTCTTGCCAGACCCAATCATCATCGCTGACATCGGCCCATTCCACCGGCACCTCTACCGAAAGAATGCCGCTGCGATCCGCGACAGTGGTGTATTCGCTATAGGCTTCACCCGCGGCTGCTTGACCACCGCTGCCGGCGTTCTGCTCCTCCAGTTGGTCGGCAAAAGAGAAGCTCTGCGCCAATTCACGGCCATTGAGTTGCCCTTCTAAGACTTCCTGGGTATCGAAGCGCATCACCTGCACAGCGAGTACATCGGCGGGATCATGGCTGCGCAGCACATCGCAATAGGTCGCCATCGTGCCATCAGTGGCTAACGAAATGCCTTCGAGGCTCAACAAAATATCACCGGGCAGAATCCCCACTTTATCCGCCGGTGAACCCGACTTGACCGAGGAGACCCAGATGCCGCTCAGATCTTGCCCATCGGAGACGGCTTCGCCGTTGATGCCAATGGTGTCAACATTTTCGCCGGCGCGTAGTTGCTCGATGAGATCTGCGGCGTCGTCACGCGAGATGGCAAAGTATTGATTGGTCTCGCTATTGCCGGCATAGTTGACGGCGACCACTTTGCCGTTCTCGTCCACCAGCGGACCGCCGGAGTTACCGGGGTTGATGGTGGCGTCATGCTGGATCACCTTGCTGACCGAAGCCCAACTGGTTTTGCCATTGGCCTTTTCCTTGGCGACAATGCCACGCGTCAGGGTAAATTCCGGGTCGCCCAGGGGGAAGCCGGCGGCGTAGACATCCAGGCCGACTTTGATCGCCCCTTCGTACCATTTAAGATAGGGGAAGCCATCGCCCTGAATATCGATCACAGCCAGGTCGGCGCATTCGGAGACGCCCAGCACCTTGGCGCTGCGCGGCTCTTCTTCGCCGGCCACATAGACTTTGTACAAACCGCCGCCGGTGACAACGTGGTTGTTGGTGACGGCAATGCCGCTGGGGTCGATGATAAAGCCGGAGCCGCGACCCGCCGCATTAAGCTGCAAGCCTTCCGCCGGATCGACAAAGGTGCCGACCGCTTCAATCTGTACAACAGCGGACTCGACATCGCTTAAGCTATCGACTGGTTTGTCATCCTGGGCGATGGGGCGCACGTTGGCGTTTTCAGCACTTACCGGGGTAGCGGCCTGCGCCGGTACGGCCAAACGTGGCTGGCTGAAGAGGGTGACGGCAATGATCAAGAGCGTCATCCCCCAACGTGTCGTCATACGTAAGGTTCGTCGGGACATAGATTATTTCCTTTTGTCACTAACTTTCTCACTGGATTGGTGGCAAAGCGACCGTAGCCGGCGGGATAGAATGAAGAACGTTCTACGGCGAACTTTGCGCAATGAATTTTACTGCCAAGCGCAGATAGTCTATCACAAGCAGATTAACATTTCTATGGGGAAATTGATTGATTTTCCTTGCAAGTTAGACATCTACCGCTATTCGCAGCTTCAGGGAGTTTTCTGGCAAGCGTACGGGCTTCCTCAGATGCAATGTGGAGTTGTCAAGGTGAAGCCGAACGACGTTATCGTACATGAATCGGCCATTTTCTGCAAGCAACAAAATAGACAAGCGCTAGAATTTGGTGTACGATGGCAAATTTAGTAAGGTTAGAACCTCAACAAACACAACAACGGATTTGGGAAGCAGCGGATTTCGTGTAGGTCAAGCGATGCTTCAGGAAGTACTGATCCGCCCACGAAAAAGATTCACCCGTGTCGCTCTCCAAGCCAGCCGTATATCCGTTGCTACCCAAATCCGTTGTTGTGTTTTGTGCAACCCAAACAATTGGAGGAACCATGAGCGATTATCACAAGATCACCCTGACTGAAGAGGAGATCCCGGAACATTGGTACAACATTGTGGCAGACATGCCCAACAAGCCGCTGCCGCCGCTTCATCCGGCCACCCACGATCCCATCGGCCCGGACGCCCTGGCCCCGCTCTTCCCGATGGAACTGATCAAACAGGAAGTTTCCCAGGAACGCTGGGTGGCGATCCCGGAGGAAGTGCGCGATGTCTACAAACTGTGGCGTCCGACGCCACTCTATCGCGCCCGTAATCTGGAAAAGGCGCTCGGTACACCGGCCAAGATCTATTACAAATATGAGGGCGTTAGCCCCGCTGGCTCGCATAAGCCGAACACCGCCGTGCCGCAAGCTTACTACAACAAGCAGGAAGGCGTTGGCCGCATCACCACCGAAACCGGCGCCGGCCAGTGGGGCAGTGCGCTTAGCTTTGCCTGTAAGCACTTTGATATTCCCTGCGAAGTTTACATGGTGAAGATCAGCTACGAGCAGAAGCCCTATCGCAAGCTGATGATGAACACCTGGGGCGCCGATGTCTACCCGTCGCCCTCCAATCGCACGGAGGCGGGACGGCGGATTCTGGCCGAAGATCCTGATTCACCGGGCAGCCTGGGCATTGCCATTTCCGAGGCGGTCGAAGTGGCGGCGACCAATGACGATGCCAAGTATGCGCTGGGAAGCGTGTTGAACCATGTCTTGCTGCACCAGACCATCATCGGCCAGGAGGCGTTGATTCAGATGGAGAAGGCCGGCGACCTGCCCGATGTGGTGATCGCGCCTTTTGGCGGCGGCTCCAACTTTGCCGGTCTTGCCTTCCCTTTCCTGCGCCTCAACCTGACCGAAGGCAAGCAGATCCGTTGTCTGGCCAGCGAACCGACCTCGGCGCCCAAGTTAACGCGCGGCGTCTTCCGCTATGACTTTGGCGACACTGTTGGCATGACGCCGCTGTTGCCCATGTTCACGCTGGGTCATACCTTTGTCCCGGCCAAGATTCATGCCGGCGGTCTACGCTATCATGGCGCCGGCGTCATTGTCAGCCAGTTGCTCAAGGACAAGCTGATTGAAGCCGAAGCGGTTGACCAGATCGAGAGCTTTGAGGCCGGCGTTCTCTTTGCCCGCACTGAAGGCATCATCCCGGCGCCGGAAGCCAACCACGCCATCGCCTCGGCTGTGCGCCAGGCCAACCTGGCGAAAGAAGAAGGGCGGTCGCGCACCATTCTCTTCAACCTCTGCGGCCACGGCCACTTTGACTTGGGCGCCTACGAAGCCTACTTTGCCGGTCGCCTCCAACGTCATGAACTATCACAGGCGGAGATCGACGCCGCGATTGCCAAGATCGACACCCCGGCGATTCCGGCGTGATTTGTAGTTCGTGCCGCGTGATTCATGTTGCGTACCATGAACCTGTCGATGGGTACGCAACATGAATCATGCTAAAAATTTCGCGTATCAAAATATTCGCGCCACTGGGTAATTTTGCCTCCTCGCTAACAGTAAAGATGATTACATCGTCGGCGCTGTAACACTGCCCATCGGTACGGCGCACTTCGCACCATCCCCACTCAACGGCCCACTGTTTGCCGTCACCAAAGACCCGATCAATTTGTATTTCAACACTATGCCCGTTGGTCCAAAAGGTTTCGAGCGCTTGGCGAATGGCGCTATGATTGCGCCGGGCGCCGCCGGGTGAGATAAACCTTCCTCCCAATTCCGCGCATAATCGTCTCCGTCAAAAGTTTTATGCCAACCTGTAAGCTGACAGCAAAATGCAATGCAAAATCGCTCATTTGTTGACTACAATACTCCGCAGTTGGTCATTGTAGGCCGCCAAATTTCTCTAAAGTATTATACAAGTTATCAGTCAATTGTCGGAGCAACGTTGGTCATGATGAAACAATACGCACACTTCTTCGGGTTCACCTTCGCTGTCACCAGTGGCTGGCTGCAACGCTGCTGGCGCTGGTTGCCACTGGTGATCGCACTGATTGCTTGCGGATCGCCACTGCCACTTTGGGCTGCCGATAATGCCACAGCCGGCGCTACTTTGCCCAATGATCCTGATTACCAGCAGGGCGAACAATATGGCCTCGACCTGATCAACGTCCAGGACGCCTGGCGCTATACCCACGGCGACCCGCGGGTGGTTGTCGCCTTAATTGACACCGGCATTGATTTTGACCATCCTGAATTGGCCGACCATATTCACCCCGACGGTCGCACCTTTTATCTACAAGGCCCGCCCCGCGACGAAAACGGTCATGGCACCTTGGCCGCCGGTATCATTGCCGCTGCGGTCAACAATGGTTTGGGTACGGCTGGGATTGCCGGCAATGTCCAAATTCTGCCGATCAAGGTCAGCCCCGGCAGCCGCGCGGCTCGCACGTTGGACGGGGCGGATGCGCAATTGGCAGCGGATTATGATTTCCAAGACCCAATCCACTATGCCGCCAGTCCCGAACGGCAAGGCACCCGTGTGATCAACATTAACTTTGCCAGTTCGCTCGATGACCGCTTTGAACGTCAGGCCATTGCCGATGCGACCAATAGCGGCGTGTTGGTCGTTGCCTCTGCCGGTAATACGGGCCAAAATCAGGCGCTCTTCCCGGCTGCGTATGATTGCGTATTGGGCGTTGGCGCTGTGGATCGCAATGCACAACGGGCCAGTTTTTCCACCTATGGTCTGGGCGTGGACATTGTTGCGCCCGGTGTCGCTATCTACGGCCCGGATGTCTCCGGGCAAAAGGGTTATAGTCAAGGGGATTATGCCAGCGCTAGCGGCACTTCCTTTGCTGCGCCCCATGCCAGTGGTGTAGCCGCCCTGCTCTTTTCGGCCCGCCCCGATCTCTCCGCTTGGGATGTGCAGGAGATTCTCACTCGCTCGGCCAAGGATCTGGGCAAGCCCGGTTTTGATCCCGAATATGGCTATGGCTTATTGGATGCCGGCGCCGCTTTGGAACTAGCCAAAGTCTGGCGGGCCAACTCTGCTGCTGCCCCGGAATATTGCACCGGCGACCGCTACCGGGTCTATGGCTCCCTCTATTTTGACGCCAACCAGAACGGTCAGCGCGATGCCGAGGAACTGGCCGCTGCCGAGCCGTATACCGCCACCACAACATACATTGAACTCTATGCCCAAAATGGCGCCCGCCGCCTGGCTGTCACCTACCCGAACCATGCCGGAATCTTCACCTTTGATCTGGTCTACGATGCCAAAAACGCGCCCTATACCATCAAGTTGCGCAATGCCACCCATCACCAGCCGCTCTTTTTTGCCAATGGTTTGGCCGGCCCGTATGACATTGATATGACCGCTATGTCGGCTAACGCTGCGGTTATCCATGGCGCACTTTTTATTGATAGCAACAACGATGGCCTGGCCGCCAGCGATGAAACATTTGCAGCTTTGGGGGTAGAGATGCAGGCCACCGTGGCCCTTTATGCCGCCAATGGTCAGGAGCCGCTGGCGACGGCCATCAGCGATCGGGCCGGCAACTTTCTTTTCTACCTTGTTCCCGCCACGACAACCATCACCTACGAACTACGTACCAGCGGCGGCGCCACCGTTTCGCCTGCGGCGGCGCCCTATCGCGTGACCGTCCCTCCCGGTGCGACGCGCATCGCCGCCACCGTTGGCTTGGAGAGTGGTGAGTTGATCATCGGCGGTCAAGATCAGACGCCCAACCCGACCCCGCTTGCGCTGCAAGTAATCACCCACACCGGCAGCATTGTCCTCCACTGGACAACCCCCCAGCCTCTACGCAGTGACAGTGTGATCGAGGTTGGCTATGCCCGTCAACCGGGTGGCCCCTATCAACCGCTGGGGATGACGGCGCTAGCCCAAACCAGTAGCTATACCATTTTCGATCTGCCTGGCCTGCCCACCGGCGGCGACTATTACTTCGCTGTTCGCGCCCGCACCCGCGACGATGCCCAAAGTGCCTTTGGGAGCGGCTATAGCAATGAGGCCCTGTTAAGAACCGCACCGGCCAAGCTCCTCTTCCTCCCGCTTGCCATGCGCTAAGGCGCTTGTAACCCGTGCAACGCACTCACGACTCAGGATATACCGCTTGATCTGCAAGCTGTCTTCCCTGCTATTTATGACAAAGCGGGTTACGATCTGTCACTCGATTACAGCCAACCACCGCCACCGCTAGCCTTTGATGTCGCCACGCAAGTTGGATTGATAATTTGCTCAAAATTTATCGTTAACGATCTATTGACAAGCACGGTTAGCAAATCAAAGAGCTATCTTGAACCTTGTGATAAAACGAGAGATTGAGAGATAAAGAGATTGAGTCCTATAACCTCAATCTCTTTATCTCTCAATCTCTTACACGCTACTGCATCGTGCGATAGACCGCATTCACCAGCAAGTTCCGGCCATCATCCGTCATGCTCTTTGGCCCTTTGTCAAAGCCCCAGAGCAGATAGCGACCATTTTCCATGATCAGGTCGGCGTATTGACCCTGGGCATTGTTATAGCCGAAGACCTGCACGCCGGTGGGCTGATTACCCAGGAAGATGCCCACCCGTGGACTCGGTTCAGCGTAGATCTGCCAGATGCGCTGCTCGGCCACCAGGAAGTCATAGGGGTAGTGCCAGAACTGGTCGTTGAAATTCTCGCGCACCACGCTGTCACCTGTGCCATGAGCGCCATTGCCCCAGCCGATGTTCAGCTTGAGCTTGCCAAAGAAGGCGTATCCCCCCTTGCCCAGCCCTAGCACCGGCAACTTGAACTCGACAATGCGGCGCACCATTTCGTCCGTGCCCCATTCACTCAGGTCGCCGGTCTCCGGGGCGATGATCGCCAGGCTGTAGGGGCGTAGATTGGCCGTGGGCAGTTGCGCCATGGTCAGTTGATCCACGGCCACACCGTTCTCTTCGATCAACTGGCGGTAGGCCGCTGCGGTCTCCAAGTCGCCTTTGTGGACATAGACCACCTTGGGGCGCAGATGGAAACCGGTGTTCTTGAAGAGGGTGTAGGGCTGGTTGAGCGTGTCTTGCCCTTCCGCCATGCCCCGTACCGCATAGGCGCCCGGCACAGTTCCTTCGCCAAAGAAGTTGCCATACAATCCGTCATTCTTCTGCCCGTCGCCATGCAAGCCATCGTCAAAGAGTGCTAACGCACGGGAACCGCCACCGGGGTAGAAGATATTGAGCTTGATCGACTGGCCGGCTAGCCCCTTTTCACCCTGACCCAGGAAGCCCAACAGATGCACCGGCTCCCCCATCACCCGGTCGCGCTCCGGCGTGCCGACCCAGAGGTGGAAGCTGACAGCGGCGCGCGCGCTCACCCACATGGCCCACTCATTTGCTTCGCCGGCCACCCGGAAGTTGATGGTCCAGGTGCCAGGGATGGGGGCGTCGATGATGCAGACAATGTGGGTGTCGTCGCCGCGGCAATTCTTGTTGTTGGGGTCGCCAAACTTATAGAAATAGGTATTCTGCTTTGGGTCGGTCACCTGGAAGAAGCTGTTGCCATTTGGCTGCGCCCAGTTGAACGAGAAGTTGACGCGACTCAAACCCTCCGGTACGTTGACCGTAAAGCTCTGCGGGGCGCCGGTGCTGGCCGGGTTGCCCACGCCACGCGCCTGGAAGAGCCGGCTTTCGTTCAAAATCTCCTCGGCATATTGCTTGTAGACATCACCCAAGCGGTTGGGCAAGGTCTGCGGCCAGGCGTCGATGCCAACCTGGGGCGTTGCCGCCGCGGCGCTGGCGTCAGCCGCCACCATCATCCCAGCGCCTGCTTCATTGACAGCGCGGAACTCGCCGCCGTTGCTGTTGGCAATCTCATCCAACAAGCTGTGGAACCCGGCGCTGGCGGGGCCGACCGCCACTGTATGCACAATCGTATCACTCGGTTCAATCAACCCTTCGACCGCCGGGGTGTGGTAAAGCGGATCGACATTTTCCATACCGTCGCTCAACAGAATCACCACATCGGCCACACTGTGGTCGGCAGGGGCGGCTGTCACCTGCCCTTGCCCTTCGATCAAGCCCTTACCGATGGCAGTCATGCCACTGGGCGTCAGGCCATTGATGGTCGCTTTGGCGGCGTCCAATATAGCGGCTGGCCCCAGATTCGGCACCAGCGTTGTGGGATAATCAACACTGGCATTGGTGCTAAAGCTGACCACGGCAATGCGATCATCGGCCAGCGATTGGTCGATAAAGAGGCGGGCGGCATTCTGGGCCGCGGCCATCTTGTCATAGTCAGCCATGCTGCCGGAGCGGTCAATGACCACGGCGCGGTCGGTAATCTCCCGTTCGGTGAAGAGGATGGCGCGGGTTTCGCTGTCGCTGCCATGACCGTTCCAGGTGACGCTCAGGTCATATTTGCTGCCGGCGCTGTAGGTCCCGGCTGCCGGGCGCACCATCAGCCAGAATTGATCACCCACTGGCGTCCCGTTAACAATCGTCGCCGCTGTGCCTTCAATTTGCACGGTAAAATCGCCGGCGGTGGCATCACTCAGGGCGCTGGTCGCGCCGTCGATGCTGCGCACCGCTTCCACGATCACCGGCACTACATTGGGGTTGGCCGGGTCGCCGGCTTCGGCCACATTGCCGGTCTGCGGACTGACAATGTTGAGGGTGCGGAAGTCGCCGGCCAGGCTGTAGGGTTGCGCGTTGCCGTTGGGCAAGCTGGCGGCATTGATGCGAATGGTCCAGGCGCCGGCGGCCGGGTTGGCAACCTGCACCTGTTCCGTGTTGTTGAGATTGTCCACATTGCGCGTCGCCGGCATAATGTGGGTATTGCGCACAATCGGGTCGGCGTCGCCGCCGGGGAGATCAGCCGAAGCGGGCAGCGGCGCCAGCACCCAAGGGCGAATCACCACGCCGCCGGGGCCTTCCAAGGTCAGGTCAAGGTTGTTGACCAGTTGGGCCGCGGTGACGGCTAACATCGGGTTGCCCGGCTCATCGTCCCAGACCAGGGTGAACTTCAATTCCGGCGTGCCGGCGGGAATGTTGATGACATAGGTATCCTGCGGATCGCCAGGCGAGACGGTTCCCTCGACAAAGTTGTGGGCGCGAATGGCATTGACCGCGCGCTGACCGTTGGCAATGCCATAGCCCGTAGCCCAGTCTGGCCCGGCGTGGTAGATGACTGGCTGACCCGTATCTGGATCATTCCAACCATATTCGGCAAAGCCGGGTTGCGCCGGGTCGTGGATCAAGTCGGTGGCGTTCTGCACCACCACAGCGCGCAGCGTGGACGGGCGGGGGCGGCTGGGGCCAAAGGAGTGATGATATTGCTCGGTCATCAGCGCCAGAATGCCGGTGACGGCGGGCGCAGCCATCGACGTGCCACACTTGGAGATATAGCCCTGGCTGTCATTATCGGTCGAGTGACCGCAGCCAATGCCCATGACATCGGGCTTGAGGCGACCATCCCAGGTCGGACCGCGGCTGCTGCTCTGGCGCAGATTCAGGTTGTTTTGCGCTTCCAACGCTCCGACCATCAGCAAATTCTTTGCTGAACCGGTGACGGCAAAGTAACCGGCGGCGTCACAATATTGACCGGATGTGCCAGAGTTACCTGCCGATTTCACCATCTGGTGGGCCGGGACAGCCGTACCGCCATTCATGCCGTCGCCCCGGATAAACCCGTCGAGCAGTTGCGCGTGGGCGTCGTAGGAACCGCAGGTCTGATATTGCGAACTGTTACTGATCTCCACACCGTGGTTGTTGACCGCGTCGTCAAAGTTGCCAGCCGTGCGGTCGCCGTAGGGGGCCAGCCGCACGCCAGGGGCCATGCCGCGCATCTGGAAGGCGGTGCAGGGGGCCAACTCCGGCGGGCAGTTGGTCACGCTGTTGGCCCCACTGGCGCCGATAATGCCGGCCACGTGGCTGCCGTGGCTGTTGCTGTCGTTCATGGTGCGCAGCAGGCGACCGGCAAAGTCGTTGTGACCGTTGCCCGGCGAGTTGTCGGCGTTGATGCCTGAATCAAAGACGGCCACCTTCACGCCGCTGCCATCCAGCCCGGCGTAGAAGATCGAGCCGCCATTGATATTAGCGGCTTGCACCGGATCGACGGTCATTTCGCCACGAGTCGAATCATTTTCCGGCAGGTTGGGCAGCGGCCCTTCCTCGATCCAGCGCACGCCATCGAGCGCCGCGACTTGGGGGATTGCGCTCTTGGCGACATTGGCGCTATAAACATGTTCGCTAAAGGGTTGGTGGGCAATGCCGGCCTGGGTCAACTGGGCGACTGCGGCTTCCGGCGCCACATCCTCATGGAAGTGGATAAGCAGCTTGACTGTGCCATCGCCATTGTCGGCCCAGGGTTCAAATTGACCGGCCTGAATCTTGGGGTCGATCTTATCGGTCGGTTGAATCGGCCCCAGCCAGCGCACCAGGCTTAGGAAGGTCGGGTGTGCGGCGTCCGGCGTCGGGGTGACAAAGGCGGTGTAGAGCATATCGCCCACAAAGCTGACAAGGTTGATGCCAATGGCGTTCAATGCCTTGCGCTCCTCTTCACTCGGTTGGCGGCTTAGTTGGGCAAAGGCGTGGAGACCGCTGCTGCCCTGGAGCGCCGTCACCAACGCCGCATCCAGCCCCGGTGTGGGGGTGAAGGTGCGGGCGCGCAGTTGGATCTCCCATTTTTCTGTGGAAAAGCGGGCCAGGTTGAGGAAAAGTTGCTTGCCGGTGTCGGTCATAGCGGAGGGCGCGCCGGCCAGCCCCCAGAAGTAAAAGCGGCCAGCCTTAGCAATTGGGTAAAGATTGCTCCCATCCGGCAACGCGGCCAGACGCGCACCATCGACCGGCGCTTCGGTCAGCGGCGGCGCGATAACAGGTTGGGCGCTGGTGTAGAGCGCCAACAGATTATCTCCCGGCAGGGTCATACCTTCATATAGTGGCTGGCTCGCGCCCAAATCGCCCACTTGGACAGTTGTCGTTGTGCTGCTGCTGCCATTGGGATGACCAATGGGCAGACCCAGTTTGCCCAAAAAGGCATGACCACCGGCGCCGAGGGCGATCACCGGCAGACCGGCATCACGTACAGCTTCCAGGAGGCCGGCTTCCGGTTGCCACTGATCGGCGGCGCCGGTGTCGGCGGCGATGATGATCAGGTCGAAGGCGGCGAAGTTGGGTAGCGCGCCTACTTGTTGCGGGGTGGCGGCTTCTGCCCCACCTGCGCCGCCACGGGTGATGATCGGCAACAGGACTTTAAAGGGTTGGGCCACCGGTGTGCTGGTAAAACTAAAGGCTTGCACCGTAAAGCCGTTGGCGTTGAGCAGATCGGCAAAGGATTGGGCGGTTGCCGTATCGCCACGGTGGAGATAGGCGACGCGCACGGGGCCATTGGCCGCGGTACCGGTTGTCCCGGCGGCGCGCACAGTGGTCGCTGGCAGCACCATCTGGCTCAACAGGTTGAGCAACAATGCGATGATGAGCAACCAGTGACAATGGCGTCGAAACCGGTGGGATCGGAACGCTGGATGAGGTAACATAGCATCTCCTTTTTGCTAGAGTACGACGATTTTCTAGCCGGCGCCCATCAGGCGATGGGGCCGACTGGCAGTGGATGACGCTAGTCTACAGGTATATGTCGCTATGGGCTGTGATGTGGGATAAGGGTAAGGTGTGATCTTTTGCACAGCAGGCCAAGCTGAAATATACCCCCAGCGAGATTGCTACGGGCGGTTGATAAGCGTGATGTGGTATACTAGTAGATGACCCTGGGCCAGGGGAAAGTTGCGGCCAGGAAAAGGGTGTTGCGATGGCAGTTGCTTGTTTGCATCCGACGACGAAGGAGTCTGTGGGTGAGTCATCATACGTGGGATTACGTTTCTTTTTTGCGCGAACGGGGCTATCGCATGACGCCTCAACGCCAGATTATTATGGACGCGATTTGTGCAGGCGGTGGTCATACCACCCTGCCCCAGATCCTGGAACGGGTGCAACAGAAAGCGCCGGCGATCAACCAAGCGACGGTCTATCGTTCGTTGCACTTTCTGCTCAACATGGGCCTGATCGTCAAAGCGGAAATCGCACCGAGCGAGACGGTCTATGAGATCGCCGGTCGCTCGCCGCATCACCATTTGCTCTGTCGTAGTTGTCATCACGAGATTGAAATGGATGCCGGGCCGCTGGCCGCATTGCAGGTCGAGATTCAACAACGCTATGGCTTCGTGATCGATGCCTCTCATTTGATCCTCACCGGACTTTGCGCCTACTGTCAGGCTGAACAAGCGTGAGGCGCGCTCACACCTTAAAACGTTAGTACACCGCCTACCATAAAGGAAAACGAGTCTATGAATTTACCACCGACGACTGCAATCCCTGTCTCTCACACCGTATTGGAAGCCTTGATCGACCAGATGGGCCGAACGGTTGGTTTGCCGGCGGAGAAAGCCGCGCTATTGGCGAACCTGCTCACCGCCAATGATCTGCGGGGCGTCTTCAGCCACGGCACCACCCAAATGGCGACCTATGCCCGTTTGCTGCGTGACCGTATCCTCAACAACCAACCGGACGTGCAGGTTGTCAAAGAGACCCCAGTGAGTGTGCTTGTAGATGGCGATGGCGGCTTGGGCTATTTCCCTTCCTACCTGGCGACCCAGTTGCTGATTGAAAAGGCCAAAAGTCAGGGCATCGCGGTGGCGCTGACCCGCAATCATGGTCACTTTGGCGCCGCCGGTCTCTACTCACGACTGACCCTGCCACACGACCTGCTCTGTTTTGTCACTTCTGGCCACCAACTGGATCTGCAACCAGGGCAGCCGATCTTGAGCGCGGCGGGTGGTTCGCCCATGTCCTTTAGCGCGCCGGCGGGAGAGGAAGAGTCATTACTGTTAGACTTTGGCGCGATTCATGACCTCTATGCCAACTCGCCCCACCGCGAGGAAATTATCCGTCTGGCGCCGGGGACGGTCTTTCGCTCGCTGGGCATGGGCGCGATCTGCCAATCCTGGGGTGGTTTTCTGGCCGGTGTGCCGCTCGATCCTAAGCGGGCCAAGCGTACCTGGGCCGGCGCCAATCAAGGGTCGTTGGTCATGGCCTTTCGGATTGACCTGTTTATGGAGGCCCACCAGTTCAAACAGGAGATGGACGCCTATGTGCGCGCCGTCAAACAGTTGCAACCGCTGGCCGGCTTTGAAGAAAGCTTTCTCCCCGGCGGGGTTGAGGCCATGCGCGCCCGCACCTACCGCGCTCAGGGCATCCCGGTCGGTCCCCAACACCAAAAGCGCCTGGAAGAAGTCGCCCAAGAGCTAGGATTACACGTCCCCTGGCACAGTTGATGAACATTCGCCAATGATTTGGGGTAAGTGTAGATACGGTTTCTATTGCCATGGGCATGAAGCTATGGGGTTTCTCCTGAACGTGAGCGGGGTTGATTGTCACCCTGAAAGGGTCTTCCAGTTACAATACCCTAGTAACCTGAGTTCGGGGTTAGCCAAAGACCTCCGCGCCCGATGGGCACCCGTGGGCAGAGAATATGCGTTAGCCGCCGCTTCGTGTACCCACCTCCCGAAGGTCTTTGGCGGGTATACCCACGAAACGTCGAATTCACGTTACTAGCTTGGCGGAGAGAAAAAGTAGGACGCGGATTCACGCGGAATTACGCGAATTTTTACACTGTGCGTCAAGGATATCCGCGTAATTCCGCTCAGGGTGACAATCGACCATTCCTGCTTCCCCGCCGCCTTTCGTTTGATGCTTATACCCCATTCCCCTATCCCGGTTTTTGACAAATCGGCAACGCCTGCGTAGAATTGTTTTTATTCTGTATATTCAAATTTTGAGTAATCAGACTATGAAAACAGCAACAACGACATTAACCGTGGAATATGCCCTGCTTGGCTTTGTCTATGAGCAGCCCAGCCACGGTTACGAGATCTATCAACAGCTTTCCAATGGGCGTGGGCTATGGCAAGTTTGGCGGATGAAGCAGAGTCAGCTTTACGCCTTGCTCACCAAGCTGGAGGATGAGGCATACCTGATCACCACGCTGCAACCTCAGGAGGCGCGTCCGCCCCGTAAAGTCTATTCATTGACCGCGGCTGGTCGGTCAGCCTTCGAACAGTGGTTGACAACGCCGGTCACGCACGGGCGGCAGATGCGGGTGGAATTTCTGGCCAAGCTCTACTTTGCCTATCGTCAAGGGCCGGCGGTTGCCTCCCCCTTACTGGCGCAGCAAATCTTGACCTGCCGCCAGTGGTTGACTGAGTTACAGCGGCAGAGTGCTGTGGAGCCGGCGCACAATCCCTTTGGTTATGCGGTTCACCAGTTTCGGATTACCCAGGTTGAGTCCTTTGTGGACTGGCTATTGACCTGTCAAGCAGTGATGCCTAGCATGGTGCTTGACCAAGAACAACTGATAGAACAAGGATGAAAGGATCTCATGCGCCATCACCTGTACAAAGTTTTCTTGATTGCGCTGAGTCTACTGTTGGTCGCCTGCGTTCCCGCCACGGCGACAACCACCGATGACACACCCCCAACCGCGCGCATCACCCTGACGGTCTTTGCGGCGGCTTCTTTGGCTGATGCCTTCACGGCGATCGGTCAAAATTTTTCTGCAGCCAATCCCGGCGTTGAAATTACCTTTAACTTTGGCGGCTCCCAACAGTTGGCGCAACAACTTGCCCAAGGCGCGCCGGCGGATCTCTTTGCGTCCGCCAATGCCAGACAGATGGCGGTTGCGATTGAAAGCGGGCGCATTGTCAGTGGGACAACGCAGGTTTTTGCCCACAACCGGCTGGTGGTGGTGACGCCGGTCGATAACCCGACCAGTGTTGCAACGTTGGCTGATTTAACCAAGACCGGCTTGAAGATTGTGCTGGCTGCCCAAGAAGTGCCGGTAGGCCAATATTCCCTCGATTTTCTGGAAAAGGCGGAGGCTGACAGCAGCCTGGGCGTCGGTTATCGCGACGCCGTGCTGGCGAATGTGGTCTCCTACGAAGAGAATGTGCGCACCGTGCTGGCCAAGGTGACGCTGGGGGAGGCCGACGCCGGGATTGTCTACAGTTCGGATGTGACGCCGACCGCTGCGGCGCAAGTGCAGCGTATCGACATTCCTGACGACCTCAATACCATTGCCGATTATCCCATCGCCCCGCTGGCGGATAGCCCCCATGCCGCCCTTGCCCAACGCTTTATTGACTATCTCCTCTCGCCGGAGGGGCAACAAGTTCTTACCGAAGCCGGCTTTATGCCGTTAGTAGAAAGGTAGTACAAACCGATGGAACGCTTACGCGAATTGCCGCATCATGAGATCCCCGCCGCCGCCATCACCTGGGCCGCCAACCCAACGTTGCAGATCACAGGGCTGGTGGCCAAGCCGCAACTGTTGACCGCCGCTGATCTCGCTGCCGCCTGGGCCACCATGCCGCGCACGGGCTTTACCGAAGATTTTCTCTGTGACGGCAAGTGGACCGTGCCGGACCAGCAGTGGAGCGGCTACCGCTTGCTCGATGTGATTCAATTGGCCCATCCCTTGCCAGCGGCTACCTTTATCCGCGTCGGGTCGGGCGACTATGTGGTGCCGATTTCACTGGCCGAAGCCGCCAATGCCCTGCTCGCCGACCGGCTCAATGGCCAACCGCTGACCGTCGAACATGGCGCGCCGTGGCGGCTGGCGCTCTTTGGCGGGCGCTGTTTTACCAGTGTCAAGTGGGTGGATCGGCTGGAGTTGACGGCAGAGCCGGGGGAGAATACCAGCCTGAAAATTGTCCGCGAACGCAACCAAGCGCTGCTGGCCCAGAAACGGGCGCAGAAGCAGTAAGCCGCCGATGCTGGTCGTCACCAGATAACAATTACGGTCACCGTTGCATAATCCTATCGATAGCCAAAGCCCGCCCCGTCAACTACGTTGGACGGGCTTTGTTTTTTTGCCTGGAACTTTGTAGGCTTTGGTTTCATCGGTAAGGATCGCTTTTAGGAGGTCTTGCTTTTTCTTTGCGCCTCTGCTATACTTCGCCTATCTTCAGCGTAAAGTAGAGATAGGTGAATAGATAAATGCGGTCGAATCTCCCTTTTGAAGTGTCCGAAGCTATAGTAAATGTTTGTGGTAGGGCTTTTTGGCTAAAAGATCCTTTTCGCTCATTCTTAGTATCGTGTGGTGTTCCAACTACAATTTATGACCGATATAGTGACGAATCTACTGATAAACGTATTAGTTTGTAATCCCTGTTACCCCTGATTCAGCACCCTGCGACGATCATTAGTAAGTTGTGCGTTTATCAGTAAATACAAGATTGGACGGCATGTACTTTCGGAATTAGAGCAAATGGGCGAAGAGGGCTATCTTATTCAGCGTCGTATAATCACAGAGTTATGTAAACTCCGTAAAATTCCAGATGACAATGTACCAAATCGGGATGCTGCACTAGATGCGCTTCGTTCGCTGAAGGAATTAGCTGTACAACACAATATGCTTACTGAGGAGAAACAAACTGCCTCAGGCTTAAGAGCAGCAGAAGCAAAGCGAAGACAGGGTGGCCTTTTGACAACCGGAAAAATTTCGATGTCCGCAAAAAAGCTCTTTGAGCAAGCGGGTATTGCTTGGGCAGAGCATATTTCAGAAAAACTGTTTATGGATGTTGATCGAGTGGAGGAGCGATAATGCTCGATATTAGCTTATACTCAACTACCGGAAAACCGCCGATAACCATTGATGTTTCCGAGCCTTTTTACGAATGGTTAATTCACAGTGATTTCACCGAAATCGGTGTTTCGCGTCCGCATCCGATCGTACTCGATGATGAAACAGTGGAACTGGATGTGGTTGATTTAGAAAAAGGGCATATTAGCAATCGGCAACGATTTCGCGAGTTTTTGCTGGAAGTCATTGCGAAAGAAGCGGGTCAGATGTTGCAGGATCTGGGCGAGTCACCGTCTCACAAAAAATATCAGGAAGGCACCTATAAACTGAGAAAGTTAGAGCAGCTTCGGCTTGGCATTGAAAATCCAAGCTATCAATTTCTCCAAAGGGTATAAAACTGCTGGCTGATGACTGGCATTCGCCAAATGGCTGGAAATCAACAGATGATATTGAACCTGGCATTGATCATTGCAACAGCCAATTGCGCGCCCGTTGGCCTTCTGCCAAAGGTGATCTTCACATGACCCGTCGAATCTTTCTAGACACGGAGTGGACGGAGCCACCGTGGTCAGCGCAGTCAGAACTCATGTGGATCGGTCTCGCCGACGAGGAGGGTCGATCCTGGTATGGCATCTCGTCCGAAGTCGAGATCGATCCAACCACCAACAGTTTTATCCCCGGCGTCTTTCGGCTGATTACGCCCGACGAGCCGCGGCTGACGCGGGCAGCGATCGCCGCCGCCGTCATCGACTTCTGTGGCGCGGTCGACGAGTTCTGGGCGTGGGTCCCCACATTCGAGCGCTTTGCTGAGTGGTCGGGGCTGGGCGACGAAGCCGCCGCGGTGTACGCCAAACATTGGGATGTGGATCTGCAGATGGTGCGCTCCCTGGTGCAGCCTTGGCCTGACGGTTGGCCGGACCGCTTGCTCGATCTCAATGCCGCCGCAATCGAGGCGGGGGTAGAGCTTCCCCCTAGGGCGGTCAACCATCTCCATCCGCGTGTCCATGCCGAATGGAATCGGGAAGTGTTCAAACTCATTCGTGCGTCCCGCGCACGTTGAACAGAGCCATTCGCAACGAATTCGAATAGGCGAGTTGATACCACTCACCATTCGTTGAAATTCAAGATCGGTCGCGCGCTTTGCCGTTGGTTCGCTCTCTTTCAGGAAGAGTGGGCTACCCTGCTAACATCCGTTCATACATCTGCACAAAGCGCGCCCGCTGCTGATCATCCTCAATCTGCCTGGCCTGTTCGGTTAAATGAGCCTCGGCGCGGGCGCGCAAGGTGGTGGCCCGGCTATCGCCGGCAGCGCGCAAAACCCGTAGACAAGCCGCATAGACCGTAACCGGATTATCGGCCACGCCCAGTGGACGGTCGCCCATCTGCCGCAAAATTTGCTCCGTTTGCGTTTGGGCCTGCGCAAGATTGCCCAATTTTAGATGGGCCAGCGCCAGACCGGCCAGCGGCGTAGCAATCTGCACTCGTTCGCCGGTTTGGCGGCGCAAGGTCAGGCTGCGTTCAAAGGCGGCCAGGGCGGCGGTTGGATCGCCCAGCAAGAGGAGGGCAAAGCCGCGCCGACCATGCGCCGCCCCTTCCACCCCCACCTCTTGCGCAGCCTGCGCCAGGGCAATCGCTTCCTCAATGCGGGTCAGCCCCTTGCGATCATGCTGTTGTTCCACCGCCAACCAACCCAACAGTGACAATGCTTTGCATTCACACCAACGGTCGCCAATCGCACTCGCCAGCAGCAGTGCCTGGTTGGCATGGTGTACTGCCTGCGTGTGGTTGCAGAGAAAGGCTTCGGCCAGGGCCAGATCGGCACGGGCGCTGCCTTCGATCCAACGGTCGCCGATCTCCTCGGCAATGGTCACAGCTTCGGCATAATAGCGCTGCGCACCCACATAGTCCCCTTGAAAGCGGCGCATATTACCCAGGTTATGCAGCCGGCCACAGAGATGGTAGCGGTCGCCGCTCTTGTGCGCTACGGCTAACGCTTGTTGATAAAAGGTCTCGGCGGTCGCGTACGCCTGCTCGTCACTCGCCAGATTGCCCAGATTGTTGAGCAGCGCCCCTTCGCTCCGCAAATGGCCGCTCTGTCGGGCCATGGGCAACGCTTCTTCAAAGGTGGCGCGCGCCGCCTCGTTTTGCCGTTGCGCCATCTGATTGACCCCCAGGCTGATCAACGCTTGTATCTCGCCTGTACGATAGCCCAGCAGGCGCGCCAGGTGTAAGGTCTGGCGCAAATGTTGATCGGAGAGCTGGTAGTTGCCCTGCTTGCCGTAGAGACCGGCCAAGCTATTCAGCGTCATGGCTTCACTGTGGCGGTCGCCCAGCGCCCGCTGGATCTGCAACGCCTGCTCGAAAAATTCCTTGCCCTGGGCAAAGTCGCTCTGCATGTGGGCAAAGAGGCCCAGGCTGCTCAACGCCGCCGCTTCCCCGCGCCGGTCGCCCACGGTGCGGTAAAGATGCAACGCTTGCTGAAAGCTGGCGCGCCCGCTGTTCTCCCCTTGATACATCTGAACTTCGCCCAGACTCAACAGACAATCGGCGGTAACGCGGGCATCCTGGCTGGCGCGCGCCAGCGTCACCGCGGTCGCCAACAACGGGAGGGCCGCAGCCTGATCGCCCAGGCGGTAGTGCGCCAGCCCCATTTGTTGCTGGACAAGGGCCTGATGTAAAGGATCGGTTGTCTGCCTCGTCAAGATCAGGGCGCTTTCCGCCTGTTGGCGCGCCTCGACATAATCTCCCAAGACCGTAGCGGTGCGCGCCTGGGCCAGATGGAGTTGGCTGACCAAATACAGTTCGGGCTGGGAAAGCTGGCTGCTACCCGCTTCCGTCGCTTGGGGCCACTGGGCGAGGGCGTTTTGCCAGAGCATAGCCGCCTCGCGATAGAGGCCGGCCAGGTCATAGATGCGCACCAGGTTGTTGATTGCGCCGCCGAGCAGATCGGCCCGCCGGTGGCTCACCGCCCAGCGCCACGCCTGACGGATATTGTCCAACTCCTGCCGGTTCTCGGCCATCACCTTCTGGGGCGCGTGCCCAAAGAGACCGGCCTGATGGCTCACCAGTTGCAAGTAATAGGCGGCGTGACGTTCCTCAACGGTGGCGGCGGTGATGACAGCTTGGGGCGCCGTAAGCGCCTCGGCGGCAAACTGGCGCACTACCTCATGCAAAGCATAGCGTCCTGGCGCCACCAGCCGCACCAGCGATTTGTTGGCCAGCGCCAGGAGGTGGGGCAGCGCCGTGGTTAATACCGCTTGGGCTGCACTGCGACTAAAGGCGCCGCGGAAGACCGTCATTTGGGCCAGCGCTTGCTGCTCGACCAGCGTCAGCAACCGCCAGGAATAATCAAAGGCGGCGCGCAGGCTGCGATGACGCGTTGGCAGATCCCCTTGGGTGCTACTGAGGAAATCGAGATTGTCACGAAGCGCCTGGGCAATTTCGGCGCAGGTATAATGATCGGCCCAGCCCGCAGCCAACTCGATCCCCAGGGGCAACCCTTCCACTAACCGGCAGATTTCCACCACCTGGGGCAGCGTCTCCGCATCGAGCGTAAACCCCAAGGGCGACCGTTGCGCCCGTTCGACAAAGAGTTGAATGCTGCTAAAACGCTGCGCATCTGTCTCACCGGATAGCGGTGGCGTCGGCAAGCCAGTTAATGCCAGCACCATTTCGCTTTGAAAATTGAGCCGCTCACGCGAGGTCACCAACATTTTGAGGCGGGGCGCGTGGGTCAGCAACGCCTGTACCAGTGGCGCCGCCGCCATCAACTGCTCAAAGTTGTCGAGCAAGAGCAGCGTTTCCCGGCTGTAGAGATAGTCAAAGAGTTGCTGTTGCGGTTCACTGCTGCCCTGGAAGGTAAAGCCCAACGCACCAGCCAGGGCAGCGAGCAGCCCACCCTCGTCCGCCACCCCGGCCAGGGCGACAAAGCAGAGGCCATTGGCAAAGGCGCCGGCCAGGTCGGTCGCCGCTGCCAGCGCCAGCCGCGTCTTGCCCACCCCGCCCGGCCCCACCACCGTTACCAGTCGGTGTGTTGGGTCCAGCAACAGTTCGCGCAAGCGCGCCACCTCCACCTCCCGCCCGACAAACGTTGTCCCCGCAACGGGAATCGGCTGGGGGGCGACCGCCGTCGCGGCGCGGCTTTGGACCAGGGGAGAGACGCTGCTCGTTGCTGGTACGCGGCCGGCCTCAATCTGTTGCAGCAACGCCTCGGTCTCCGGCGTCGGCGGCACGCCCAACTCCTGATAGAGCATGGCACAGCACGCTTCATATTGGGCAATCGCCTCACTACGTTTGCCATCGAGCGCCAGCGCGCGCATGGCTTGCCGATATGCCTCTTCGCGTAGTGAGTCTAAGGTCAGTTGACGGCGGGCATAGCTGTAGGCGCGGGCAAAGTCGCCCTGGGCCTCATGCCACGCCGCCAGATCATAGAGCGCAGCCAATGCCTGATGTTGAAACCATTCGCGGCGCAATAACAGCCACTCTTCCAGCGCCGGGCTGTCATTGATATAGATGCCGTGCATAAACTCGCCCTGGTAGAGGTCAACTGCTTGGGCCAATCGTTCACTACAGGGACGACAGTGGCGGCGATGATCGGGTGGGGCGTTCGGGGTTGTGCGTGCATGGTGATCGCAGGCGTCTAATAGGTGGGTAAAGGCGGTTGCGTCGAGCCAGTGATCGCTGCGCTGGTCAAACTGGACAGTTGCCGGCGTGATCTGCAAAAAGGGCGGGGTGGCTTCGTCATTCGCCAAGACGTTGCGCAATCGGAAGAGCGCCTGGCGCAAATTCAAGAGCGCCTCGTTTTCCGGTTGATCCGGCCAAAGCAGACCGGCTAACGCCGGGCGCGTGTGCGGTCGCGCCGCTTCGACCGCCAAATAGGCCAGCAATGCCTGATTCTTGAGTGAACGAAAGGTGGTAACGGGCTGCTCGTTGCGTTCGACGGTGAACGAACCGAGCAGCCGAATTGTTAGCTGTGCCATAGCAGCTATTATACACCATGTGAACACTACAGCGGATTTGGGTGGGAACGGATTTGTTTCGGGGTATTCAGGTTGAAAGTAGGCTTACCACGCCCAAGTATCTATCCGCTCCTACCTAAATCCGCTGTAGTGTTTCATTGTCTTCGCCAGACACTACAGCGGATTTGGGTGGTAACAGATTTGTTTTGCACAGTTCCGATTGAAGATAGGGGTTACCGCGCCCTACCATCCATCCGTTCCCGCCTAAATCCGTTGTAGTGTTTCGTTGTGGTGTCCTGGTAACGCCCGTTGCTGATAGTGGTAACGCCTTGGTAACGCCCCGCTGCCAGAATGGGGGCGTCGGTACAAGCGAAGGAAGCCAAAGAGGAACAGCCCAATGGATCAACCAGCAGAGCAACGACCAACGGCAATCACCACGAATGAGCATACCTACCTGTTGCGCATCTGGCGGACGGCGACTGACCAGCCGTGGCGGATTAGTCTGCGGCGGGCTGGTGGGCAAGCGGTGCAACATTTTCCCAGTCTGACGGCGCTGGTCGCCACGCTTTGGCAACAATTGCAGGGCGACCAGCGTGCCGAGCAATGAGACAGTAGGCAGCGTTACCCGTGTTACGACATGTGTAGAAGAAGGACTGATATGAAACGACGACTACAACTTTTCTTGATCATCGCCCTCGTGTTGGTAAATCTACTTGGTGGCGGGCGACCGGCCCAAGCGCAGACAGTGGCGCCGGCCCAAACCGCCGCCCCAGCCGCCGATGACCCGCTGTTGCGCAGTGCGACCCTGGACGTGGGCAGCAATACGCTGTTGGTGACCAGTGAGCCATTTTGCACGGCGCCACCCAGCGCCAACAACAATCCGCCCTATCCCTATGACCCAAAGAACTGTCCGACCAATTCAGTGGACCCAGCCAATGACAAAGCGATTGCGACCTTTCAGCAGATCTATAAGCTGACTGGCCTCAACGCGGCCAACCAGCGCTTTACTCTGGGCAACCGGGTGGACGAGCGCGTGGATCAGAATCAGGCTGCCGGTGGTCGCCGCCGCATGGATAGCATTGCCGTCGATCTGACCGGTCAGGGCATCGATACCTTTGTCTCGGCCTGGGAAGGGCCGACGCAGACAGTGAAGATTTACATTTCCCAGGCCATCTCCACCACCTTGCAGGAGCGTCGTTTGACGCTGGAGACGCCCCTCGCCCCCGGCAACAGTGGCGACAACAACGGCTACATTCGACTGGCTGCCGGCGACCTGACCGGCGACGGCGCGGAAGAATTTGTCGTCGCCTTTCAGGGGGCCGATGCCAAGCTACATCTGACCGCCTATGCCAACCGGGGCGACAATCTGCCCCAGGTGATTGCGACCGTGGCCGATGAACCATTACCAGTGGCGCCCCTTCACCTGGCCCGTTTTGGCGTCACGCTGGGCGACTTTGACAGCGACGGCAGTGCCGAAGTGGCCTTGGCCTATGTGCGTCAGAACCCCAACGATGTCAATAACTGGGTTGTTTTTCTCCGCATTTATGATCTGGTCGGCGACCAGTTGCAACCCAAGGTGGGACAGGTGGTCTTTACAGCGCCGCCCAAGCCCAACAATACCGCCCTGGCCGCCGTCAACCTTGTCCTCACCAGCGGCGACTTTGACCAGGATGGCGCGGTGGAGGTGGCGGTGGTCGCCGGTCAGCAACTTACCGTGCAAGATGTCGATCCGGGGGGTGACGACACCTTTCTCACCCTGGTCAAGCTTGGCGACAACCCAGCCACCCAAGCGGTCGACCCGCTGGAAGCTGTGACCAAAACCACCCTGACAGGGCTGAACATCCTCTGGCCGGATCGCAACTCACCCACCGATGTCGCCGCCGCCGACCTGAACAACGATGGCCGCACGGAAGTGATCCTGGCGGTTGGCCCGGATATTATCCTCTACAGTGTGGACAACCAACTCAACGCCACCAGCCAACTACGCTATGATACCATGAAAAATGGCATGCCGGCAGTCCAGATCGAAACGTACCGGTTAGGCCAGCGCATCCTCGGTGTGCGCTCGGTCGGTGGCGGACGGGTGGAGATTGCCCTGGCCGCGGCCACGGTCTTCCCGGAAAGTGGGAGTATGCGCCAGAGTATGAATCTGGTGATCTATACGGCGACGAGCAATTTGCAAAATTTAACGCTGGTCGCCAGTCAACTCAACAGCAACGCGATTGTCACCGAGCCAAACGACTATCGTCACTTTGCCCTGGCCGTTGGCGGCCCGACCAACCTTCAGTTGGGCAACTACAGCAAGAAGGGGACGGCCACCGCCATCAGCCAGCCCCTGATTGTGGTCAAGGCGCCGCCGACCCACTTTGATATCCTTGGTGACGAAAGCTTTGATGTCAGCGACTGCTTCCCCACTGATATACGGTTGGCCTGTGGCGGTCTCTACAACAAATTTACAGCGACCTTTACCCAGGGCAACCAACAGCAACACAGCATCAGCACCCAATTCAACAGCGACTGGGCGATTGCCGAAAGTCTGAGCGGCAACCTAAGCGCCGTCGGCATTGCCCTGGAAACCCACTTGGAAGAGACCTATGGCGAAGGCTTTGAAAGAGTGGAAGGCACCACCGCCACCTACACCGATGTGACCGAAGATTATGTCTGGCAAGATGACCGCATTCTGGCAACGGTGGTCGATTACGATGTCTACGAGTTCGAGGTGTTGAGGAATGGGCAGGTTGCGGGCCATGTGCTGGTCGTGCGACCACGGGGAACGCCCCAATTAACCTGGTTTGGCGCCAAGGATTGGACCGGCTATGCCTTTATCCCCGATTCGCAGCCGGGCAACATTCTCTCCTACGCTGAGTCAGTGGAGGAGATCCGTGTGACGGGCAACTTTGCCGAACATATCATGCCGGACAACCGCGTCCAAACGCAGAACATTAGCCGTGACACCAGCTTTGGCACGACTCGTTCCATCACTTACAAAGAGGATGTTGAGAAAGCCGACACCAAGACGCGCACGCTGGAGATGGAAGTGGGCGCCAAGTTGGGCGGCAGCAAGGACTTTGGCAAGGTGACCGCCGGTCTGGAGATCGGCGTGGAGAACACCTATAGCAAAAAAGAAATTTCCACCCAGAAGGTGAGTCTAGGCACAGAGTTTGGGGTGAAGATCGTCTTTGGTAACATCAACAGCGGGATCACCGACGCCAACTATCGCATTACCCCTTATCTTTACTGGGCGGCCAATGGCGCCGTGGTGGTCGATTACGCCGTGCAACCGGAACTGAGTCGCCCCGGTTTTCCCGCCGGCTGGTGGCAGACCCACTATGGCGATAAAGCCGACCCGGCCTTTCTCCTGCCCTGGCGCCATGACGAAGCACGCCTGGGGTACGCTACGCCGGCTTACAAGCTCAACCTGACCAAAGACATTCTCTTCGACCCGCCCAATGCTCAGGCCCAGGAAGCCGTGACCATCATCGCCCGCATCCATAACTACAGCCTGCGCGAAACGGCGACCCCACCGGTGGTACGCTTCTACCTGGGCGACCCGGACGCCGGTGGTGCGCCGCTGGTGGGCGTCAACGGCGAGACGAGTGTTACCGCCACCGGCAATATCCCGGCCCGTGGCAGCGCCATTGTCACCTTTCCCTGGCGGGTGCCGGAAGGGCTGCGCTACCCGCGCATCTACGCTGTCATCGACCCCGATGGCGCCATCGCCGAGGTGCATGAGGACAACAACAAAGCCTTTGCCATCCTGGGCGCCTACGATGGCAGCGGCCCGCCTTTGGCCGGTTTCGCCGCCAGCCCGTCCACCAACGCCGGCCCGTTGACCGTGACCTTCCGCAACGCCTCCAGCGGTCAATACACCGGCATCCTCTGGAACTTTGGCGACGGTGTCACCAGCACCGACCCCAACCCGACCCATACCTACAGCGCTCCCGGTGAATACCTGGTAACGTTAACGCTGACCGGTGGCATCGACGGGACATCGGATGTGGTGCAGCAGCGGGTGCGGGTGGGGGTGGCGCCGATGGTGGGGAACAGTCTCTACCTGCCGCTGGTGACACGGTAACGACGGCAGTCATCGTTGCCTAAACGAATCCTTAAAAAACGCCCGTCCAGTGAACGCAACTGGACGGGCGTTTTATATTTAAACTTGTTTTTCGCGGATCTCTATATTTGACATGTGACAATTTGGTCACATATAATAATCATATGGAACACGAACTTGTCTTTCGCGCCCTGGCCGACCGCAGCCGTCGGCAGCTTCTTGATCTCCTCTTTGTGCGTGACGGCCGCACGCTCACGGAATTGGAGACGGAGTTGCCGATGACGCGCTTTGGCGTCATGAAGCATCTGCGCGTGCTGGAAGAGGCCGGCCTGATCACCACGCGCAAAGTGGGGCGCGAGAAGTTGCACTATCTGAACCCAGTTCCTATCCAGCTTATCGCCGACCGCTGGATTAACAAGTACTCGGCAGCGCGTGTGAGTGCGCTCGCCGATCTGAAAACCATCCTTGAAGGAGGCCCTGTCATGAACACAGAGACGAAGCCCAGGATCGTTCATCAAATCATCATCAACGCCCCGCAGGAACGGGTGTGGGCGGCGGTCACCACGCCAGAGTTTACGGCCCGTTACTACTACGGTAGCACGCTCAAGACCGACCTCACCGTCGGCTCCCCCTTCACCTACCACATGCCGGACGGTTCACCCGTTATCGAAGGGGAGGTCGTCGTGTCCGACCCGCCGCACCGGTTGGTTCATACCTACCATTCCCTCTGGCCTCCCATGGACAAAGACGCGCCCACCAAAGTAACCTGGGAGCTGGCGGCGATGCCCGGCGGCCTCACCAAAGTCACCGTCGTCCACGAGGAGTTCCAGGGCGAGACGGCGACCTACCAGGGCCTACAAAGCGGCGGCTGGGCGTGGATCCTCAGCAACATGAAGACGTTGTTGGAGACCGGCGAGCCGTTGCCGCAAGAATACTAAGTCAATCTCATTCGCATCAAGTTTGTATTCACAGGAGATTTGCCATGAACTGGAACAACTGGATTCGACAAAGCCACCGCTGGCTGTCGGTTGCCTTTACACTGCTCGTCCTCGTCAATATTCTTGTCAACGTCGTCCCCTTGGTACAGGCGACCGTTGTCCTCTGGGTGGGTCTCGCCACGCTGCTGCCACTCTTCTTGCTGCTCTTCAGCGGCCTCTACTTGTTCGTGCTGCCCTATACCGCCAAGTGGCGCAGTGGGCGACGGATCGCCTAAACGACTGACCATTTCTAATTACGATTGCGGAGGTTTTTATGAGCAAAAAGAAGGCTGACAGCTTCACGGACGAGGAAAAAGCCGCCATGAAAGAGCGGGCCAAAGAGTTGAAGGCGGAGGCGCGCGCCAACAAGAACAAAGCGGAAGGGGAAAATGACCTCCTTGCCAAGATCGCCGAACTGCCGGAACCGGAACGGACAATGGCTACACGGCTCCATGTAATCATCAAAGCCAGCGCGCCAACCCTCTTGCCCAAAACCTGGTATGGGATGCCCGCTTACGCCAATCAGGAGGGCAAGGTCATCTGCTTCTTTCAAAGCGCAGCTAAATTTAACACCAGGTATGCCACCTTCGCTTTCCAGCACGATGCCAAGCTCGACGACGGCGACCTGTGGCCAACCGCCTTTGCCCTCAAGGCGTTGACTGCCGATACAGAGGCAAGGATCAGCGCACTCGTGAAGCAAGCCGTGGCTGATGAGTAATTGCAAATTTGAGCAATTTAAGTAAATTTTGCCAATTCCGTGTTCCTTCGTAACTATTCAGGCCACAGAGTGACACAGAGACGCTCAGAGACACACTGAGAAGAAACTCTTTCAAGATTCTCTGTGTATCTCTGTGAAAGCATTGCGTTCTCTGTGAACCTGAATAGATATGTTCCTTCTCTCTGTGTTTAGTCTTTGGGTGATCACAAAAAGACTAAACACAGAGAGAAGGAACACGGAGGTAATTTATCGCTTTGAGGCGCAGCTTCGTTGGTTGTTTATTGGAAATGATCAATACCATGACAAAGGGTACCATGAATCCGAAGGTTGATTTTTTCTTCAATCAAGCCGAAAAGTGGCAGGCAGAATTTACGAAATTGCGCACAATCCTGCTTGGCTGTGGGCTGACCGAAGAAGTGAAGTGGGGTGTTCCCTGTTACACCTTTCAAGACAAAAACATTGTGCTAATGCATGGCTTTAAAGACTACTGTGCGCTGCTCTTTTTCAAAGGCGCCTTGTTGCAGGATGCCCAGGGTCTTCTCATCCAACAAACGGAGAATGTACAGGCCGCGCGCCAGCTTCGCTTCACCAATCTGCAAGAGGTTATTGCACTGGAAGCCATTGTGTCGGCCTATATAGCGGAAGCCATTGCCGTGGAAGAGGCCGGTCTGCAAGTGCCTTATAAAAAGACGGCGGAATTTCCCATGCCGGAAGAATTGATCACCAAATTAGAGGAAGTGCCCGGCCTGCAAGACGCGTTTGACGCCTTGACGCCCGGCCGACAAAGAGCCTACCTGCTCCATTTTGCGCAACCCAAACAAGCCAAAACGCGGGTGGCCAGGATTGAAAAATGGGCGCCGCATATTCTCAACGGCAAGGGATTAGATGATCAATAATTCGAATATTCTACTCGGCGCGCTCGTTCTTTTATTCTTATTCTTTTGTGCAGCGCTGCTCTATCGGCTGTACGCGCACAAGCGCGCCAAAAAGAATGATCGGCCCCCTGTGCACATCGACGCCATTCCAAACGCCTTGCGGGCACAGAAGACAGACGGTGTTGCGCTGGCTACAGTTGATGCAGCAAAGATCATTGAGGCGCAAAGCCGACAGGCGATTCTCTTCCGGCAACAGTTCCCCCCAAGCTTCACCAGGAGTCTCAGCTATTTCGGCGGCGCCCCGACGGCTGCGGCGAGTTTCCATTGGCCGCGCTGGCAGGACCCGGCAGGAAATTCACGAGCATTGACCTTCCTTATGCAGATTGAGTGCAGCGCAATTCCTGCCTCGGCGTGCTTGGGCGTGATGCCCAATGACGGGGTTCTCTATTTCTTCATGGAGCTTGCGGAGTCGCTCCTCGGTAGCGCTTATCGCGTGATCCATCACGCTGGCGCGACGGACGACTGGGCCGAAGTGCCGCTGCCGACGGATTTGCCGCCAGCCGTCAGCCGATACTACTGCCATTATGCGTTGGAAGAGGCGCAATTGCCGCGTCTCCTTCCGCGTTGGGCCTTCACGCCAACCGTGATCGACATTCCCGCCGCGCAATATTGCGAGCGGGAAGAGGACGCTCCCTATCTCTGTTCAAGCGTTTCCACAGAGGCGCTTAGGGTGGCGCAGGGCGGACCGATCAGCCACAACCCCTACTCGACCAAAGATTTCACTTCGGAAACAGCTATTCTCCGCAAGCCATTCGCGACCTTCCCGCACGATTGGCGCGCCGTCCAGTATCTGATGCGTCTACTCATTGAACAGCTTGACTATTGGCGGCGATATACAAACACGGCGCCTCTCGATAAGACGCTACCCGATGAAGAGAAACGCATGTACCTTTCGGTCGTACAGGAAAAGGCGCAGCAGTTCTATGCCATTGCCACGGGACGCCCGGCTGACGAAGCGGTGCCCGAAAGTGAGCGCGATCGGGTATGGGCATTTCTTGCCAGCGAGGCGCGCCTGTCGCGCTCCATTTTAGCAAAGGCGGTGACACTGTCAGTGGAAGACACTCTTGCGCGGTCACCGGAAGCTGCGTCGCGAATCCCGCCAGCGGTGGCGGAACGTATCCGTGGGCGCCACGCGCTCGTCACCACCTATGAAGGCAATGAGCATATGAACACGCCGGAGCGCATGTTGGCGCCGCCTAGAGACGTTCAGGGCGGTCAGTGGGAATGGGCAAGCACTCATCTCTTGCTGCTTGAGCTTTCCTCGGACGAGGGACTTGGCCGGAATTTCGGGGAAGGTGTCTGTCAACTCTATATCGCACCGGATGACTTACAAGCGCGCCGCTTTGACAAGGTGAAGCTGGCCTTTGAAGCATATTAGCCACCGGTGCGAGGGCGCTGTCACCGTTCTGCGTGCGTAATATGGCATGAATATCTGTATACAAAACAATTTAGTGAACTGTTGCCAGAGAATAATCATTGGGTATTCGACAATCTGCCTCTGCTTGATGGGTGGAAAGCGAACTGACTCTAGCAGATCAACCAGCGAACCGGGTGTACAGCACCCGGTTTTTCTGTTATAATCCCTGTAGCCAACCATCCCCCATCCACAACATCACGGAAAGAGAGAGTAACGTGTCAGCAAACATCCACTTTGCCATGGGTGGCGCGATTTTTGGCGACTTCACCCTGGAATCCATTCAACTGATCGCCAAGCACGGGCTGCCGGGCGTTGAACCGTATCGCGGCCACCTGATGGCCTGGCTCGACAAGCCGCAAGCGCTGAAGGATCACCTCGACGAATATGGCATCCGCCTCATTACCGCATCGAATGGCGGACCGGGGCAGTTGTGTGAGTTCATCGATCGCTCAAAGCGAGCCGAAACCATTGCCGACCACGTCGCCTTCTGTCGCGATTTCCTCAATGTCTTTGGCTGCACCCACTACAAGATCAATATGGGCAGCCGCCCGGCGCACGCAACAACCGCCGATGAGATCAAGGCCATCGCCGAAACCGTAACCGAACTCGGCAAGCGCACACTGGAGATGGGGGTCAAGATTGCGCCCCATCCCCATATTTGGGGGCCAATCGAGCGACCAGAGGAGGTGCGCGCCCTGCTCGACCAGACCGATCCGGCCATTGTCTCCTGGATTCCCGATACCGCGCAGCTCAATCTCGGCGGCGGCGACCCCGTGCAACTGATCGACGATTACTATGACCGCTTGGCCGCCATCCACTGGAAGGACTCGAAGGCGTCCTATCGCGGCTATACCGGCCCAACGCCGACCAAGGAAATGCACGCCGTGGAAATCCTCTACAAGGATCTCGGCGCCGGCGGCGTTGACCATCCGGCGATTTGGCGGATGTTACAGGCGCGTGGTTACAACGGCTGGATCACGCTTGACCTGGATCCGCCGCGACCCAACGAGGGCGAAGGCTCGGTTGATGATAAAATGGGAATCAACTGCCGCTATCTGCGGGAGACGCTGAAGGTTCCGCACTTTTAAGGCAATGCGCCAGTCATTCGGCGGGCCGGTAGGCCGTTACAGGGCTTACACAGGACAGATTTGCCGGCAGCGACCGTTAGGGGCTGCGAGACCCTAACGGTCTGGACGACTGTGAGTCCTACGTTACCTGTTTTCCTGTTGGATCAACGGCAAGAAAAGCGATTGTCGTTGGGTAACAGGTGGATGCTGGGTTGCCGAGGTGACTGGCAAGGTTTGCGCCTTAGGTGGGCTTTGTACGGTCAGGCGAAAACTTTGCGTCCACGCCGGTGCAGTGGGATAGGGGTTGCTCTGTAACCGTTGGCGCCATTGATCGTTGGTCAGCCGCTTAGGCGGGTTGGCGTTGTTGCCGGCGGTAACAACTTCAAAATAGGTGAAGGCCGGCCCGACATAAAGCGCCATCCCCTCATCAGTATCGACCACCAGCAAGGTGGCGGCGACCGGCCCAGTGGCGGCATGGAGGACGCGCGGCGGGTAGAGCGACGATGAGGGATCGGTCGTAGCGTTGGTGTGGACATCGGCAATGAGCGCCGGGTTATCATCTTTTTTGTAGAAGAGGTGGGCGTACCAGCCATCCCACTGCTCTTCTACCTCTGGCCCGGCACAACCCCCGTCCACATAGCGCGCTTCCCGCTTGATCATGCTCTTCAAGAAAAGTTCTTCCTGCTCGGTGAAAGCTTCCAGCCGCAGTTCCTTTTCGGCTAACTGTTGTAGGCGAGTACTGACAAAGGCCAGATTTTCCAAATAGGCAACAATCTTCGCACGAATTGCCACCCCACTCGTCCCTGGTGTTAGGGGAACGGCAGTCAGCACCTGCTGGACATCCTGTGCCAACTGGGCTAGCGCGGCGTAGAAGGCGGGGTATGGCTCGACATAGCCGGCGGGATATTCGCACATCACCTCGCTTGGCGTAAACGACTGTTTGACATAGAGCATATTGTCATGGCGCAGTTGCGTCCACGAGCCAAGCTGGGTTTGCAACATCCTGTCGGCCCAGGCGGCGGTGCGCATGGCTTTGGGGTATATGGGGTCGGTGGTCGGCGCATTGAGCGTTCGCAACAGCCCCAACCACTGGTTATAGACCGGTGTGCGCCAGTACGCTGCCGGCAGCGCGGCGATACTCTGCTGGAGTTGGGTAAGTTGCGGCGTATACTGGTATGTTACCAACTCGCTCTGCAAATGAGTTAAGGCGCGGGGATTGCCCAGTGCCGCCATTACATCCAACGGGTCCGGCAGCGCGCGATGGATAGGCTCGCCATCGACCATCAGCCGATCATAGACCAGTTCGCTAAAGACAAAGGAATCAATGGCAAAGCGTTGGCCCAACAAAAGAAAGCTCGTCGGGCGCGGGATGGGTTGATCACTTGTGTTACCAACGTGGCGTTCGATCAACTGGCCGGTAATACGCTGTTGTCCATAGTCGTTGGTGGTCAGCAAGGTGAGTAACGTTGGCCCATCTGCCGTGAGCAATTGCCCTGGCGTGGTGATGGCGGCATCGGTCAGGAAACGGTCAAAATCGGGCAGGGTCATATTGTCGCTGCGCCCCACCAACAGTTCCAACAGACCATTGATCACCTGCCAGCGCAGCCGTTGATCGGTGGCGTCGATGGCGTTGCGCAGCAAGGCTGCCGCTGCCATCTGCTGCTGGTCAAGGATCGGTTCGCTGGTCAGCATGTCATAGGCGACAAAGCGGAAATCGATTTGCCCCAGCCAATTCATGGCGCGGAAGTAGGCTTCCAGTTGCGGGCTATCGGCATAGTGCGCCCGCGGTTTGAAGAGGGTAAAATCAATCGCTCGTTCTGTGCCGAAGAGCGGAATTTCGCCATGGGCATTGGCGTCAGTTGCCAACTTGACATAGTGGGCCACGAGCGGGTCGCTGCTTGGGCTGTCCTGAAGCAGATGATAAGCCACCGCCAGATAAAGATCGACATCATGATAGAGGGGGGCTAGGGTGGTGTCCGTATCGGCTTGCTGCTGGGTTGCCAACGTGGCACGCGTCTCCTTGAGCAGTGCGACCAGTTGTGGGCTGAGAATGGTGGTTTCCAGTTCTTTGAGCAAATCGTCATACGATTGATGGAAGGCATGGAGCAGCGAATCCGTTGTCACCAATACGGGGAGATCCTTCCAGTAGATCCAGGCATACGCTTCGATAAAGCGTTGCCAACTAATGCGGTCGCTTACCACAAAGCCATTGCGGGTCAGGGCGTCCCGCTCGGCATCGGTCAAGGGCAAAGTCTGGTTCACCAGGGGCAAGTATTTGACTTGATCCAAAGGAATATCAAGTTGATCGAGGTAGGGTGTCGTGGTGATCGTTTGGGCGGCCACAATGGGGCCGGGGTCGAGCGCACGGAAGGGAATGGCCTGTGGTGCGACCTGTACCGCCGCTGTTGCCGTGGAGACATCGCTGTTGCAGGCAGCTAGTAGCGGCGTGACAAAGAGAACCACTGCCAGGGAAAGGGATAGCCACTGTTTCATGGTTGTTTTCCTTATTGCTGGGAAAAGAAAGAGAATCGTAAGGTTATTCTAGCACAAGCTCTATCATACCCCCTAATCCGTTGAAGAACGCTGTGGCTTTGTCAGGAATTCTAGCCCGCCTACCTGGCAGCCCAATTGACTAACATGTGAGAATTTAGTTCGTATTGAAAATGCGAAAGATTGGCCAGAGAAGATTCCTTGGGATTAACCTATGCACATCGGCATTTCCCTTTCCTCCACCTACGCTGTCACTGATATGCGCCTGGGTGCGCAGTACATGATCGAACGGGCCAAGGCTGCCGCGGCTGCTGGCCTCGATAGCCTCTTTGTCGGCGACCACCATGTCACGCCGACGCCCTATTACCAGAACACGCCGATCCTGGCGCGGCTGCTGGCCGAATGGCGCCATGCACCGGCCGGTGCGCTCTATTTGCTGCCCTTTCGTCACCCGGTATTACTGGCCGAGGAGATTGCCACCTTGGCGACGTTGACACCGCAACGCTTTATCCTCCAATGTGGCCTGGGCTATGGCGACCGTGAGTTTGCCGCCTTTGGCATCAACCCCAAGCATCGCCCCTCGCGCTTTGAAGAATGTTTGGCCATTATGCGGCGGCTATGGGCTGGCGAAACCGTATCACACCAGGGGCGCTGGACGATTGCCAACGCCCGCATTGCGCCGACGCCGCCGGAACCAATCGAAGTCTGGATTGCGGCAGAAGCAGCGCCGGCCATTGAACGGGCCGCCCGCTTGGGCGACGGTTGGATCGCGGCACCGAGTCTCACGCCGGTGCGCGCCAAAGCCGATCTGACGCGCTATCTTGCCTACTGTGAGCAATATCAACGTCCACCCGGTGCACGGGTCATTCGGCGCGATATTTATGTGGGCGCGACCGCGACCGAAGCGGCGACAACGGGTGGGGCGGTGGTGGCTGCCGGTTATCGCGGCTTTGCCCCAGAAGCGACCATTATCGGTGATCCGGCAGCAGTGGCGGATGCTTTTCTCGCATTACACGCAATGGGCTTTACGCATGTTTTAGTGCGTAATCTCGTCCCAACCCAATCGTATGCATTAGCAAGTATTGAGCGGCTGGCCCACGTGAAAGAATTGGTCAACAGTTGGTGCTGAACAGTGGGTGGCTGTGGTTAAGTAAAGAGCGATGAAATGCCATCCACAACCAGTTCGATCAAGGTTTCGATGACTTGGAAAACAACGATCAGGGCGATGATCACGCCGGCAAGAATGCCAAAGAGAAAGAAAGAAAGCTTATATTCCAGCAAGATGGCGCCCGCCTGCCACCATTCCAAGCGCCAAAGGGCGGACCCCATCTGCCACAATGCGCCCACGGTTTCTGTCAGCCACCCCCCATAAAAAAAAAGACCAACGACGACCACCGCCGCCAGCAGTAGGAAAAAGATCAGGAGCAGCACATAATTGCGCCGTCCAGTGATCTGGTCACGTTTCTGTACCCGTGCCGCCATCTCGTCCAGGCTGGCATTGCTGAAGCTTGGATCGAATTCGCCGTGTCGAACCTTTTTCATGGAACACTGACTCCTTATTCATTGAACCGTAGGAAAGCCTTTAATCTCCCCGGCAATCCAAAGACTAAAGGCTTTACTACCGCCTTCTTTCGGAAAATAGCCCACCCTTGCTTACGCCACTGTCGGCGATCAAGGTGAGATTAGCCTATTGTCGCGCGTAATCCACTCGTAGTCAATACGTATTTCGTGCCGTAATGTTGCCGTATCCGGCTGCTGGTGCAAAAGGCGCGCTTACAGGGCTGCCAACTAGAGTTGTGCGGTGAGTTATGGTACACTACTCGCCGTCGGCGCCACGAAATTTGCGTTGACCGGATGGTAATACCAGTATTTCATGAGGGACGCACGATGTTTGGTCGAAAAAAGACAAGCCACACAACCAATGGACAGCCGGCGGCGGCGCCACCACGTACCTTGATCGACCTGAACAATGTCGCCAAAAGCTATGCTACAGCGGCCGGACAATTTCTTGCCCTCAAGCGCGTCAACCTCCAGGTGCAGTCGGGCGAATTTGTAGCAGTAGTGGGCAAGTCGGGCAGCGGCAAATCGACCTTGATCAACATGATCACCGGCATCGACCGGCCCAGCGGCGGCGAAGTGATCGTGGCCGGCACGCCAGTGCATACCCTGAGCGAAAATCAGATCGCCCGCTGGCGTGGCCGCAATGTAGGCGTGGTCTTCCAGTTCTTTCAACTCCTGCCGACGTTGACTGTGCTGGAAAATGTCATGTTGCCTATGGATTTCTGCCACATGTATACCCCAACCGAGCGCCGGCGTCGGGGGCTGCATCTGTTGGAGCAAGTCGAGCTAGCCGACCAAGCCAACAAGTTGCCGACCGCCATCTCTGGTGGTCAACAGCAGCGCGCCGCCATTGCCCGCGCTTTGGCTAACGACCCGCCCATCATCATTGCCGACGAACCGACCGGCAACCTGGACTCACGCACGGCTGATTCAGTCTTTCAACTCTTTAGCCAACTCGTCAATAGTGGTAAGACCATCCTCATGGTAACACATGATGACGATCTCGCCCATCGTGTCACCCGTACCGTCACCATTGCCGACGGTGAAATTGTCGCTGACACTGCCACGGCGACCAATGAAGCGGTAATTGATCCGGTCTAGCCTCAGATTTAGCGGTCCAGTAGAAAAACCAACAGGAAAATTAGGGCCAGGAGCAGCAGCAGGAAAAGGGTGCGTCCCGTTTCTTCTATGTGTAACGGCGGACGCCACCCAACCGCTGTCCCCTTGGTCGGCGGCGCCAGACGGATCATGATCACTGGCTCCCCATCATCATATGTCGCCACCAACACTAGGCGCTGCCCAATCCAAGCCAAGGCCAGGCTGCTGCCTGTAATTTCGATTAAACGCTGTATCTGTTGCTGGGTAAGCACCAAGCGTTTCTGGGGAAACTCACGCAGATGGAGCAGCGGATGAAGTTGCTCTACCCCCTGCCATGATACATTTTGCACCGTAACATAGATCCCGCTACGCCCGATATCCTCTGGGCGTAGCCGGTAATGTTCGTCGATGATTGGTGAGATGGACATAGATAGGTAGATAGGTAGACAGGTAGACAGGTAGACAGGTAGACAGGTAGACAGGTAGACAGGTAGATACGGATGCGCCCCTGTGTACCTGTGTACCTGTCTACCTGTCTACCCTTCTTCTGCCAGCCGTACCGGTTGGCCTGATTGGGCGGACTTGTAGAGGGCCAGCACACTGCGCAGGAAGTGGCGGCTGTGCGCCAGGGGAACAACTGGGGCGGCGCCGTCGAGAACACAGTCTTCCATCGCCTGGATTTCGCATAAGTATGGGTCGATAGCGGGGGTCGTGATGGTTTCACTGGCGCCATCAATGCCGGTGAAGGTCACATGGCTGTCGTTGCCTTGTAACCCTGGTTTCCACGGTTCGATCACCGCCAACGCGCCGCGGTCGCCGACGATGTGGAGCGTTTCGCGGAAGGGAGTGCGAAAGCCAGATGAGATCTGCGCAATCAAGCCGTTGGCAAAGTGCAGTTGGGCGCGCATGGCGACATCAACACCTGATTCGCCGACGATCTGGTTCGCCCATACTTCTACTGGTGCGTCACCGGCGCCGGCGGCATGGGCAACGGCTAAGGCGGCGCTGTTGGGATAAACGCCCACATCCCACAGCGAGCCGCCATGCAACTGGGCATTCAGCCGGATATTGGTCGCCCGCTCCGGTGGTAGGTAGAAGTGAAACCAACTGTTGATCTGTTGCACGGCCCCAACCTTCCCGGCTCGGACAAGTTCCAGCACTTTGCGCGTCTGCGGGTGGTGGAGGTACATAAAGGCTTCAAAGACGGTGACTCGGTTCCGTTCTGCTGCTGCCGCCACCTGATCAAAGTCGGCCAGCGTGGTCACCAGCGGTTTTTCACAGAGAACATGTTTGCCGGCGTCGGCGGCTTTGACCGTCCATTCCCGATGTAACAAGTTGGGTAGCGGGTTGTAAATCACATCGACATCGGGGTCCGCCAAGAGCGCTTCGTAACTGCTATGCGCTTTGGGAATGCCATGTTCTTTGGCATACTGGCTGGCCTTAACGCCATCGCGGCTGGCGACGGCAACCAAGGTACTGCGTTGCGCTCGTTGCAGGGGTGCAATCAGGGCTTTGTTGATGTTGGCTGTGGAGAGAAGTCCCCAACGCAGAATTTTGCTCATAGTACTCCTTTTACACGGAGATAGATAGAGAGATAGAGAGATTAAGAGATTGTACATGGTAATCTCTTAATCTCTTAATAAGGTCAAATGAGCCAGAGGTCAAATTTGACAAGCCGTGATCGAACTAATCGGGTTGAAAGAAGAG
>JAPKMW010000081.1 GCA_026645575.1 Caldilineaceae bacterium | reverse complement strand
TTTACTTGGCTCCGGCAAGCTCGCTCAGGCCATTCGCACACCTTGATTACCGATTTTGATTCTTAAATTTCATTAGATACCGGTCAATAGCAAACACAATCCGTAGAGGGTCATCCGCTACTTGTCGGTCAATTCAGCTTGACTTCAAACCAAAGGAGAATAGCATATGCAACCAAAGTCGAAGTTTCTCGCGTTGCTTGTTGTAGCGACGCTGCTCTTGTCCGCTTGTGGCGGTGCAGGGGGAACAGCTCCTACCGCGCCGGATGCAGCCGCCCCAGCCGCCGCGGCCACCACGGCGCCAGCCGCCGAAGCCGCGCCGCCGGCCGAACCGGCCAATCCCTTCATCATTGATGACTCGGTCGCCAAATTCCCGGAACAAGTCTTTGATGCCATTCCCGCCACCTTCCAGGAAGCGCCCATGTTGGCCGAAAAGGTGGCCGCGGGCGAACTGCCCCCCGTGGCGGAACGGCTGCCCACGGAACCGATGGTTTTGAAACCATCAGAGCAGATCGGCGTCTACGGCGGCACCCTCAATGGCGCCTTCACCGGGCCGGCGGATCACCAGAATGCCGAACGGATGCTAAAAAATCACATCCTCTTTTGGGACACCGGCATGACGACCGTCCAGCCCCACATTGCCAAATCAGTCGAGGCGAATGCCGACAACACCGAGTTCACCTTCCACTTGCGCGAAGGCATGAAATGGTCTGATGGCGCACCTTTTACGGCGGATGACATCATGTTCTGGTATGAAGACATCTTGCTCAATGACGACCTGGTGCCGGCCAAACAAGGCTGGACCAAAGCCGGCGGCGAGATCGGCGTCTGGGAAAAGATCGACGACTACAGCTACAAGGTTACCTTCAAACAACCCTATGGCACCTTTTTAGAGCTGATCGCCGGCCTCACGGTCAATGGTCACTATGCGCAACTTGACCCCTGTAGCGGCGGTTTTTCGCCCAAACATTATATGGAGCAGTTCCATGCCAAGTATGCCGGCTTGGAAGCGGTGGAAGCAATGGCGAAAGAGAAGGGCTTTGACAATTGGGCCAAGTTCTTCTGCTTTATGAACGACCCTAACCTAAACCCGGAATCACCCGTGACCACGGCCTGGATGCCCACAACCAGCTTTGCCGATCAGCAAGTGATCCTGGAACGCAACCCCTATTACTGGGCTGTGGACACCGAAGGCAACCAGCTCCCCTATCTTGACCGCATTGTCTTGACCCTGGCCGAAAATCTGGAAGTGCTCAACCTCAAGGCGATTGCCGGTGAGTATGATATGCAGGCGCGCCATATTGATGTCTCCAAGCTGCCGGTCTTCCTGGAAAATGCCGAGCAGGGCGACTACCGCGTTCAGTTCTTCCGCAGCCGCGGCGGTTCTGCCGTGGCGTTGGCCTTTAACCAGGATTATGACAAAGACGCCGAGATGGCCGAATTTATCAAAAATGCTGATTTCCGGCGGGCGCTCTCCATGGGCATTGAGCGCGACCAGATTAACGAGGCGTTCTTCTTGGGGTTGGGCCGCCCAGCTTCGCCCTGTGCCTGGCCGGATCCACCCTATGCTCCCGGCGAGGAATATGATCAACTCTACAGCACGCTCGATGCTGAAGAAGCCAACCGTCTGCTCGACTCGATTGGGTTGGATAAGAAGGATGGTGAGGGCTTCCGGCTGCTACCCAGTGGCAAACGGTTGGTGGTCGAGATGATGGCCGTCTCCGGCGCCTTTGTCGATTATCCGGGCATTGGCGAAATGTTTGCCCAGCAGTGGAAAAAGAATTTGGGCATTGCCGGCGAAGTGCAGGCAGTCGAACGCAGCCTGCGCAACACCCGCTTGACTAACAATGATACGATGACCAACTTCTGGGGCGCCGACAACTCGGAAGGGGTCTTCCTCTTCCCTAACCATGTCTTTGCCTATACTTGGGAGAGCGGCACCGGGCCAATGTCCGGCCAATGGTTCCAAGACAACAGTGTCTGGAAGGAGCCAACCGGGCCGATCCGCGAACAGCAACTGGCCTATGAAGCCGGCTCCAAACTCCCCCGTGACCAGCGCACCGAAGCCGGCATGACCATCCGCAAACTCAGTTGTGAAAATGTCTTCTACATTGGCACCGTCACCGGCACGCCGGCCTGGACCGCCATTGTCAAGAACAATTTCCACAACCTGGCCGTCGGCTTCCCCTTCACCACCGTCGGCCAATCCCCCGGCAACACCTATCCCGAAACGTGGTATATTACAGACGACGAGACGCCGTAGGGTAAACAGGTAGACAGGTACACAGGGAAGTAGGACGTGTCTACCTGTTTACCTGTCTACCTGTCTACCAGCTAAGGAAGTTCCATGTTAGCCTATCTCATCCGTCGGCTCGGCTGGGCCATTGTCACCATCTGGGCCGTTTCTGTGGTTTCTTTTGTGATCATTCAGTTGCCGCCTGGGGACTATGTGACGGCCTATCTGGCCCAGCTTTCGGCGCAGGGGTCATCGCTTAACATGTCCGAGGCGGAGAATCTACGCGCCTATTATGGGCTGGATCGCCCGATCTACTATCAATATTACCTCTGGATGCAGCGGATGGTGACGGGCGATTATGGTTTTTCGTTTGAGCATCAGAAACCGGTCAAAGAGGTGATCGGCGAGCGGCTCTTTTTGACGATCATCCTGGCCTTTGTTTCCGTCCTCTTTACCTGGGTGCTGGCGATCCCGATTGGCATCTTCTCGGCAGTGCGCCAATATTCGATCTGGGATTACATTTTCACCTTTGTCGGCGTGATCGGGTTGGCGATTCCCAACTTTCTGCTGGCGCTGTTGCTCATGTGGGTGGGCTTTTCGGTCTTTGGCCTCAGTGTGGGCGGTCTCTTTTCGCCCAATTATCTCTCGGCAGAATGGAGTTGGGGGCGCGTGCTGGATCTGCTGCAACACCTCTGGCTGCCGGTGGTAATTCTAGGGACGGCAGGGACGGCGCAGATTATGCGCATTACGCGCGCCAATGTGCTGGATGAATTGCGCAAACCCTATGTGATCACGGCGCGCGCCAAAGGGCTTTCAGGCTGGCGCTTGATTCTCAAATATCCGGTGCGGCTGGCGCTCAACCCGGTGATCAGCGTCACCGCCTATGTGTGGCCCTACCTGGTCTCCGGCAGCGTCATTGTCTCGGTGGTGTTGAGCCTGCCCACGGTCGGGCCGATCCTGTTGCGGTCGCTCTTGTCACAGGATATGTTTCTGGCCGGCGGCATTATCATGCTCATCGGCATTATGACCGTGGTCGGCACCTTTCTGTCGGACCTACTATTGATCTGGGCCGACCCCCGTATCAAGTTGGAGGGATAAAGCAACGATGGCAATCAGTGAAGCGGGCTTGCCCGCAGTCGGCGGCAGTGCGGCAGAAGATCGGGTTAGTGTGGCCTCGCAGCGCCAATTGATCTGGTGGCGCTTTCGCAAACATCGGTTAGCGATGGTCTCCGGGGTGGTGATTCTGCTCTTCTATCTGGCGGCCTTGGGGGCGGATTTCCTGGCGATCACCGACCCAGAGTTTTCCAACGCCATCTTAAATCTGATGCCGCCCCAGCCGATCAAGTTCTTGGACAACGGGCAATGGTCGCCCCATGTTTGCGCCTTGACCGGCCAGCGCGACCCGCAAACCTATAAGAAGGTTTACAAGCCGGATTGTAACATCAAGGTGCCGATCCGCTTTTTTACCACCGGCTACTCCTATCGCTTTTTGGGCCTTTTCCCCACCAATCGCCATTTGATTGGTGTGGGCGACGGCTACAAACCGGAAGAGACGCTCTTTCTGCTTGGCACTGATGTACAGGGGCGTGATCTCTGGTCGCGCCTGATGTTGGGGACGCGCGTCTCGTTGAGCGTTGGGCTGGTGGGGGTCGGCCTGAGCCTGGTCCTGGGCATCATCTTGGGTGGTATCTCCGGCTATTACGGCGGCGCGATTGATACGGCGATCCAACGGGTCATCGAAATTATACGCGCCGTGCCGACCATTCCGCTCTGGATGGGGCTGGCAGCGGCGCTGCCCCGCCAGTGGACGGTTCTCCAGGTCTATTTTGCCATTACGGTGATTATCTCGCTCTTTGCCTGGACCGACCTGGCGCGCGTCGTGCGCGGGCGCTTTCTGGCGCTGCGGGAGGAAGATTTTGTGGCGGCGGCCATGTTGGCGGGCGCAAAACCCTGGCGCATTATTTTTGCCCACATGCTCCCCTCCTTCTACAGCCATATCATCGCCGCCGTGACGCTGGCGATTCCGGCCATGATTGTCAGTGAAACGTCGTTGAGCTTTCTGGGTTTGGGCTTACGTCCGCCGGCGATCAGTTGGGGAACACTGCTACAAGCCGCCCAGAATATCCAGAGCGTCGCCATCACCCCCTGGCTATTGATCCCCGCCGTGCCGGTCATCATCGCCATCCTGGCCTTTAACTTCCTGGGCGATGGCCTGCGCGACGCAGCAGACCCGTATAGTAATTAATGACAAGGTAACAGGGTGCCCCGGTGACTTCGACAAGCTCAGTCACCGGGGCACCCTGTCACCTTGTCACCTTGTCAGGAGTTCACATCTTGTCGAAATACAACGACCCCATCCTCGCTGTCCGTGACCTCAAAGTGCATTTTGCGCTGAAGGAAGGTGTGGTGCGCGCCGTCGATGGGGCGAGTTTTGATGTGCATTTGGGGCGCACCTTGGGGATTGTCGGCGAAAGCGGTTGTGGCAAAAGCGTCACCACGCGTGCGCTGTTGCAACTGATCGATCCGCCGGGGCGGATTGTGGGCGGCGCTTTACACTATCAGCCGGACAACCAGGCCAAGCCAATCGACCTGGCGCAGCTTGACCCCGAAGGCTCAGAAATGAAAGCGATTCGCGGCGGCGATATTGGTCTGATCTTTCAGGAGCCGATGACCTCCTTTAGCCCGGTACATACGATTGGCAATCAGATTACCGAGGCGATTCGCTTGCACCAGCCGATCAGCAAACGGGCCGCCCAGGAATTGGCCGTGGATTGGTTACAGCGCGTCCACATGCCCAACGCGGCGCAACGGATGAATGAATACCCCTATCAACTGAGCGGCGGCCTGCGGCAGCGTGCGATGATCGCGATGGCCCTCTGCTGTAACCCGCGCATCCTGATTGCCGATGAACCTTCCACTGCGCTGGATGTCACCACGCAAGCGCAGATTCTCGACTTGCTGCGTGAATTGCAAGAAGAACATCACATGGCAATCATCTTTATCACCCATGACTTGGGGGTGATTGCTGAGATTGCCGATGATGTGGCGGTGATGTATCTGGGGCGCGTCGTCGAGGAGGCGCCGGTCAAGGAGATCTTTCATGCGCCCAAACACCCCTACACCCGTGCGCTGATGACCTCTATGCCCAATATCTACAGCCCATCGCGCACCCGGCTGCCGTCGATCCAGGGGTCGATCCCCCACCCGCTCAACCGCCCCACCGGCTGCGCCTTTCATCCGCGCTGCCCCTCCTTTATGCCGGGTGTCTGTGAGCGCACCGAACCGGCACTGCTGGAACTAACCGCTGAACAGCGGGTCAGTTGCTTTTTGTATGATCACACAAAACCGCAGCCATCGGTTGCGGCAGCGCCGGTGGTTCAGGTGGTAAATGGGACGGAGGCGCCGACCACCAAAGGGCGAAGCGAAGCAACCACGACGCTGCTGGAGGTGAAGAATCTCACCAAGTTCTTCCCTATTCAAAAGGGCTTTCTGCGCCGTGTGGTCGGTCATGTGCGCGCTGTTGACCAGATCAGCTTTAGGCTCAACCAGGGAGAGACGCTCAGTTTGGTGGGCGAGAGTGGCTGCGGCAAGACGACGACGGCCCGCTGTGTGCTGCGCGCCATTGAGCCGACCAGCGGCGAAATTTTGCTACGCACGCGCGATAATGTCACTGTGGATCTGGCGCACATGAGTCAGGCGCAGATCCGGCCCCTGCGGCGCGACATGCAGATGATCTTTCAAGACCCCTTCTCCTCGCTCAACCCACGCATGACCGTCTTTGATGTCGTGGGCGAACCGCTGTTGGTCAATGGGGTGCGCAGTCGAGCGGAGCGGCAAGATCGGGTGGAGCAGCTTTTGCGTCAGGTGGGGCTGCGCCCGGAATATATGGATCGCTTTCCCCATGCCTTTAGCGGCGGACAACGCCAGCGCATTGGCATTGCGCGCGCCCTGGCCCTCAACCCGCGCTTTATTGTGGCCGATGAAGCGGTCTCGGCGCTGGATGTTTCGGTGCAGGCGCAGGTACTCAATTTGATGCTGGATTTACAGGAAGAATTAGGCTTGACCTATCTCTTTGTCTCGCACGATCTGAGTGTGGTCAATCAGGTGAGTGATCGCGTGGTGGTTATGTATGTGGCCAAAATTGTCGAGGTGGCCACGCCGCAGCAACTATTCACCGCGCCCAAGCACCCCTACACGGCCGCGCTCTTGGCTTCGCTGCCCAAAGCGGATCCGGGCCAACGCCAGAAGCGCACTCCCCTTCAGGGCGAAGTCGCCAACCCGGCCAATCCGCCCACCGGCTGTTACTTTCACCCGCGCTGCGCCTTTGCCGTCGAGCAGTGCCGCCGCGAAAGTCCCCCGTTGCAAACCCTGGCCGACCAACGGCAGGTCAGTTGCCACCGTGTCCATGAATTGGATCTCGTGGGGATTCATGGGTGAGCGAAGGTTGAATTTGTGCGAAAATCGTCATCATGAATGACGATTTTCGCACAAATTCAACAACTGTAAAAGTTAGTTTAGAAAGGATACCCCTTCAACCCCTGCAACCCTTTGATGGCGGCAATTTCGCCGGTGTGACTATAGGTATTGAGGAGCATGGTGTTGAGCCACCAGCCAACGGTGAATTTGCCAAAGGAGGACTCCACTTCACGCGCCAGTTCACTGTCCTGTATGCCAGCCAGCCATTGATCGACGGCGGCAAAGACAGCCTCCTGGTAAGCCGCAAATTCGGCCACGTTCATCACCACGCCACGATCAGTCCCCAACCAGTCGCCATCCTGGCTGGGCTTGCTCACACCCGTCTTGCCGGCAAAGCTGGTGGCCAACAAGGGGGGCTGACCCCCGACGGTACTCAAAATCAAGAAATCGACACCCGTCACCGCATGGGCCGCATGACCGGCAATCGGACTGACTGAACCGCCCGGCTGGTAATGGGCGACCTGCGCATCGACGCCTTGCATAGTGCCCTGTAACCACTGATGGGATTGCTTGTACTGTTCACGTAACAGATTAATTGCATTTTGGTTTGACACTGATTCCTCCTCGGTCAAATGAAAAATTGGACATGGTTCAGGGGGTACAGATGCGGATCCAGGAAACGCTGATTTTTCTACAGAAGCCCGTGATCCGCGCCACCTAAATCTGCGTCTGTACCCCTGAAATCTCATGCAAAGATTATGCGGCCAGGGCTGCGGCCATCTGCGCGATCTCACTGACTGTCCGCCAATTACGGGCGGTGATGCCCACGCCCCACCCCCGATTAAATTTCTCCGCCAGTTGAGAACGGCCAATCCCGTCGGGCGCGTGCAAATAGAAGACCTTGCCAATGAGCGCGAAACGTTCGTTGGGCGCTTTGAGTGCTTCCACTTTTTGCCAATCAGGATTGGCCGGCGTCGCATCCAAGAAAAAGAGATGGAGCGACTTCGGCTCGTTTTCGCCTTCGGGAAAAGGGTTAGCGGCGATTGCGGCTTGTAATTCAGCGATGGTCAGAATAAAAAGTTGTGGCGCAAAACCGTGACTTTTGTCAATGGCCGCCGTGATCTCACGACACAGAGCAGCGCAATCCGTGCGGTCGCTTTGGAAAACCACATTCCCACTTTGGATATAGGTTTTGACTTGTTGCAAGCCCAGCCCTTGCAACAGGACGACAAGTTCCTTCATGGGCAGCTTATTATTCCCGCCCACGTTGATCCCGCGCAAAAGCCCGATGTAGGTATTCATCTTACTGCTTGGGGCCAATGTAGACAATTTCGCCCAAAATGCGGTCAGGCGTTTCAAACATCACTTGGTAGTAGGTGTTGTCGCCGCCGGAAAATTCGGGGCGGTGGCGGGGCGTGTCAAAGAGGTGGGGAATGCCCCGTTCGGTCAAGTAGGCAGCGGCTTGATCGACTTCGGCTTGGCTGCTGGTATGAATAGCAAAGTGGTTGAGACCGGGGCCGTCGTAATCATTGGTCACGTCTTTGGGCGCGTCGCTAAACCAGAGGCTCGTTTGGTTACTGTCGCCCAAGCCGAGAGCGCCCTCGGCTTCGTACAAGATTTTCCAGCCCAGAAAGGTGAAGAGATCCCGATAGAAAGCGCGGTTTTTGCCGTTGATGCTAAACTGAAGATGACCCAACTTAGTTTGCATAGAATCCTCCAGGAAAATGGTGCGGTTACAGTTGATAGAAACGGCGCTAATGAGTGGAAAGTAACATTGCCGACAATGGTAACGGGCTACTTCCTATGCTATCCATGAATACAAACAAATTGCTCTACCGTGATTATAGGTTTTTACGTTACATCTATCATACAACAGCGAAAATGTTGCCGACAAAATCATAGAATACTTGTTCTGTTTTGTCAATAAGCTTTGCCTCAAAAATTGCTTTACCTGGCTCATGGTTAGCTGAATGCGGGTTGATGAAATTTGACTATTCTCAAATTTGAGAATAAAATCCATTCTTAAATTTGAGAATAGTTGTTGATAGAAAGAAATGTCACAAAAGTGCTCATGGAAAAACGCGATCTGCTCATCCACCCCGTGCGTCTACGCATTCTGTCTCATCTCGCCGGCAAAGCGATGACAACGGCGATGTTGGCGGCAGCGTTGCCGGAGATCCCCCAGGCCACACTCTACCGGCAGATCAAAATTCTGGTCGATGGCGGGATGCTGGCGGTGGTTGGGGAGAGTGAAGTGCGGGGCGCTGTGGAACGCACCTATACGCTAGCGGCAAACGGCGGTCGCTTAACATCCCAAGAATTGGCCGGTCTCAGCCCGGAAGCGCATTTGCGCTACTTTGGCATCTTTGTCGCTGCGCTGTTTGATGCTTTTGGCGCCTATCTGCAACAAGCCGATCTCGATCATCTCCTAGAGGATGGCCTTACCTATAACCACGTTGTCCTCTATCTGAATGACGGCGAACGGGACGCCTTACGCGCGCAGTTGATGGGCGCTGTGCAAACTGCGATGAGCAATCAACCGCGTGCAGACCGTCGCCCCTATACGCTGGCGTCGATGGTCATTCCCGGCAACAAAGAGCAAGCCAACGGTACAATAGAGGAAGAGAGTAGATAATGGCTTTATGGGTTACTGAAAGCAAGGGCGCCAATGGAGCGCCGAGTATTGTCTTTTTACATGGCTTAGGGATGAGCAGTTGGATGTGGCAAGCGCAACTGGAAGGCTTGCGCCATCACTATCACTGCCTTGCCATCGACTTACCCGGCAATGGCGAAAGCCATCAGGTCGAATGGCGCTCTTTTCAGGATAGCGCAGCCCAGGTGGCCGAAACCATCCGCCAGCGCACCCCACTGGCAAGGCGCATATTGTGGGGTTGTCGTTGGGCGGTTATATCGGGTTGTCGGTACTCGCCTCTCAACCGGATGTGGTGGAAAGTTTATTAGTCAGCGGCGTCTCTGCGCGTCCTTTTCCCAGGCAGTGGCTCTGGCGGGCAACCTTTACCTTGCTGGCGCCCTTGTTGCAGTGGAAACCCTTCCTCATCGCCAATGACAAGGCCATCCAGTTGCCGGCGGAGGATATGCCGCTCTACCTGAACGATATGCGCCGCCTCTCCAAACAAACCTTTTTACGCGTCTATGATGAGTTGCTCAATTACCAGTTGCCGGCTATCTTTAACCAACGCCCCCAGCGATTACTGGCAGTGGCAGGCGACCAAGAATTCAAGCAGATCTGCGATAGTCTGCCGGAGTTCCCCAAACACCTGCCCAATGGCAAAGCGGCGCTGGCGCCTAACGCGCATCATGGCTGGAATGGCGAACACCCGGAACTCTTCACCACCATGGTGCGCACTTGGGTGGAAAATGAACCACTGCCCGCCGCGTTAAAACTACTTTGAAAGCGTGAAGAGGCTTTATGTTTACTACTCAACGACTCTTTGTTCGCCAGTTCCAGCCAGATGATCTGGATGACTTTGCGGCGCTCTGCGCCGATCCGCAGGTGATGCACTTTGTCGGTGACGGCGCCACGCTGCCCCGCTCGGAGGTGGAGCGGTGGATCCGGATTTGCCAGGAAAAGTATGCAACACGTGGCTATGGCACCTCGGCTGTTTTTGAAAAGGCTACCGGCGCCTTTATCGGCTATTGTGGCGTCGTGCGCGCCCCTGGGAATGATTTCGACGAGTTGATCTATGTCTATCATGTCACCGCTTGGGGTAAAGGCTATGCCACCGAAGCCGGACGGGCGATGATCGAGTATGTCTTTGGTCGCTCGGCGTTGGATCGTATCTACGCCACCATTCACCCCGACAACGCCGCCTCGATCCACGTCGCCACCAAGCTGGGTTTCCGTTATGATCGGCAGGAGATCGACGAAGACGGTACATCAACCAACTTCTATGTGATCGAACGGAATTTTCTAGCGTAGACAAGCTAAAAACAAAAAAGTTACCACAGATAGGAAAGCGCACAGATTTGGTAAAAATGATCTGTGCGCTTTCCTATCTATGGTAAGGTTAAAAGTTTTCTCTTTTACTTTTATACCCCAAGCAATTTGACACATTTTCTATTATAATGGAAAATGTGTCCATTATGAAAGATGAATCCACAACGCAAGCTAAAATAATAGCCCCAGCCGGTCAGGATCTCAACTTGCGGATTGCTGGTCGTGTACGGGCGCTACGCATGGAGCAGGGATTGACATTGGATGCCCTTGCCGCCAAATCGGAGGTCAGTCGCTCCATGCTTTCGCTCATTGAACGGGGCGAGAGCAGCCCGACCGCCGTGGTACTGGACAAGATTGCCACGGGGCTTGGCGTATCCCTGGCTTCGCTCTTCGACGATGGCAGTGCGCCGCCGAATCCCATCGCACGGAGCGCTGATCGTGTCCCCTGGCGCGACCCGGCCACTGGCTACATCCGGCGCAATCTCTCGCCGACCAACTTTCCCTCGCCTATTCACCTGGTCGAGGTCGAGTTACCGGCGGGCGCCAGTGTGGCCTATGAGACCGGCACGCGCGATGTCAGCATTCACCAACAAATTTGGGTGCAAGCGGGCAGTATCGAGTTAGCGCTGGGCGACATTACCTATCAGCTCAACGAAGATGACTGTTTGGCAATGCAACTCGACGCACCAACCACCTTTCGCAACCGCACCGATCAACCTGCGCGCTACCTCGTAGTCATTGTGACCGAACCTGGGCGCGCATTACGGCGATAAACGCTTTTCACCAACAAAGGAAACAACAATGGCAGAGAACATTCAAGTACGTGTCTTGGAGACCCTAGACGAACGCGTCATCGCGGAGTTAAGCGATGTGCTGATCGACTGTGTCGAAGGGGGCGCCTCGGTCAGCTTTATGCTGCCGATGACGCGTGCCAAGGCCGACACCTTCTGGCGCAATGCGGCGGCGAGCGTCGCCCGTGGCGAGCGGATTGTATTGGCCGCTGAGGATGAGACGGGAAGAATCATCGGCACTGCCACTGTCGTTTTGCAGCAACCCGAAAATCAACCCCACCGGGGCGATGTTGCCAAGATGCTTGTTCACCGGCAGGCGCGCAAAAAAGGGGTCGGCGCGGCGCTGCTGAGCGCTGCGGAACAGCGCGCCCGGCAAGCCGGCAAAACGCTCCTGGTTCTCGACACCGCCAGCGCCGACGCCGAACGGCTCTACGAACGCCAGGGCTGGCAACGGTGCGGGGTCATTCCCGATTATGCGCTCTTGCCCGATGGTCCACCCTGCGCTACCATTATTTTCTATAAATTTTTGCCGGCTTAAGCAAGAAAAGGGCTACCATGATCAACTTTTGCATAGCACAGCCGCATAAATATCACAGCAAATCAACTGTGGTATAATGACGGGCAGTTTCAAGAGAGTCGGTTGCGACAAAGGAGGGACGTGTGAAGCAAACGACGGCTTTATTGACACCACCGGTGCGCCTGCCTACAGTTGCGCCGACAGCAAAAGAGCGCTTATTGACCGGTGCTGAGGCGTTCACTTTAGGCATTGAGCAACCCTTTGAGCTAGTAAATGGACAAATTGTTCTGATGAATTACACCGGTGACGAACATGGAATCATCGAATCCGAGTTATCGCGTTATCTGGGAAATTTCACGGCAACGCGCAAATTAGGTTGGGTCTTAGTGGGCGAGGTTGGTCTCTATACCCGTTATGCACCTGATACGGTGCGTGGGGTCGATGTGATCTTTATTTCGCGCCAACGCCTTTCTGCACCAAAGGGAAAAGCGTTGCAGGTAGCCCCCGAACTAGTTGTTGAAATCATCTCGCCCCATGATCGCTGGAGTGAGTTGCGCACCAAGATTGCAGAATACTTTGCCATCGGCGTGGAACGGGTATGGATTGTCGAACCGGAAAAGAAGCAACTATTGGTCTATCGCAGCCCTACCGATTTTACCCAACTCAACCAACAGGAGACGGTGCATGGTGAAGGGATTTTAGAGGGTTTTGCCTTGCCGCTGCACGAGTTGTTTGCTGACTTACCATAACATAGCCCATGAAAACGCCAAAAGAAGGAAATACCATGCCTTACACTGTCCTCATCGCCACCAATGAACTTGCCCCACACCTGGGCGACCCCGACTGGGCGATCATCGACTGCCGTTTTCGGCTCGACAACTCGGCTTTTGGTCGCCAGGCGTACAATGAGGCCCACATCCCCGGCGCCATCTATGCCCATCTCAACGAGGAATTATCCGGCCCCATTGTCCCCGGCCAGACCGGTCGTCACCCGTTGCCCAGCATGGAGCAATTTACCGAGACCCTCTCCACCTGGGGCATCGACGAACGGGTGCAAGTGGTGGCCTATGACGACATGGGTGGGATGATCGCCGGTCGGCTCTGGTGGATGTTGCGCTGGCTGGGTCATTTCAATGTCGCCGTGTTAGATGGCGACTTCCGTCACTGGCAAAAGGAAGGACGCCCGGTGATAAGTGGGGGCGAACAGCGACCTCGTCGCCGCTTCCTGCCCTACCCGCAACCGCACATGCAGGTCAGCCGCACCGATGTGATCGCCAACCTGAGCGACCCCCAATTCCAACTCTTCGATTCGCGCGATGAAAAGCGTTACCGGGGCGAACCGAACCCGCTCGACACCATCAGCGGTCACATACCGGGTGCGCAATCGGCCTTCTACGCCCGCAACCTGGATGAAAACGGTAAATTCTTGCCCCCCGAAAAGCTGCGGGAACGCTTTGCTGCGCTGCTCCACGATCGCCCGGTGGAGGAGTCTGTTTTTTATTGCGGCTCTGGTGTGAGTCTGCACCATAATCTCCTGGCCCTCGAACACGCGGGCTTTGCACCAGGGGCGCGTGTCTATATCGGCTCCTGGAGCGACTGGACGAATGATCCGACGCGACCAGTGGCCACTGGAGAATGAAGTGCTGCGTGATTCGTATTGCGTGTTGCGTGTACCGGCTATCCTGCTACTCTTGTTGTTAGTGGTTGGCTGTGCATTGCCGGCGGCGCCAGCAGCGCCAACGGTGACAGCACCGACAAGCGCTGTGAATGGGTTAACAGTGGCGTCAGGGTATGAAGTGGCGGTAGTGGCCGATGGGTTCAATGGGCCGACCCAGATGATCACAGGGCCGGATGGGCGGATCTGGGTGGCGCAGATCAACGGCGATGAAAATGCCGGCCAGGGGCAGATCGTGGCGCTGGACCTGACGACGAAGGAACGCACGGTGCTGCTGGAGGGGCTGTTGAAGCCGACCGGCATCGCCGTTTTGGCTGACTATCTGTGGATTGCAACGCGACGGGAGATCCAGCGCGCACCGATAGCGACCGATGGCGCAATCGGCCCCCTAGAAGCGGTGCTGACCGACTTGCCCTTTAATGGTCGCTCGAATGGGACGCTGACGGTGACGCCAGATGACCAATTGCTCTTTGAGACCAGCGGGGCGCGCCAGGGTAATGCAGCCGCAGCGGGTTCAGCGACGCTCTGGCAACTCGATCCGGCGGATCCGACGAATCCGCAAGCCGTCGCCACCGGCTTAAAGGGCGCTTATGCTCATGCCTATGACCAGGCCAGTCGCCTTTGGACAACCGAGATTGGCGATGATTTGGTCAATGGCGCGGCGCCGCCGGATGAATTGAACTGGGTGATTCCGGGCGCTGATTTTGGTTGGCCCCCATGTTTTGGCCAACAAGAAGCAGCGACCAACTACGGCGGCACACCAGAACGCTGTCAACAGACACGCAGTCCGGTTGCGCTCTTTGCGCCCCGGTCGACGCCAACCAGTATCGTGGCGTCACCGTGGGCGGCGGATACGTTGTTGGTGGCGCTCTGGTTGCAGAGCAGCGTAGTGCGTGTCACAGTTACGGAGACGGGTGATAACGCCACCAGCGTCACCGAACCGTTGCTTACCAACATCCGCAATCCTCAGCATCTGTTGGTACTGGCTGATCAAAGCGTGTTGGTGAGCGAGTTTGCGACAGGAACGATTTATCAAATCACGAAATAGGGTGGGAAGAAGTCCGACTTTTATCAAAAGTTGGACTTCTGAGCGTTAAGTAAGCCCTATACACCAAAGAAAGCAAAAGCTATGGATCGCATTTTCTTCTTACTAGCCAGTTTATTGGGTGGATTGGGCGTGGCGTTGGGCGCTTTTGGCGCTCATGCGTTGCGCAGTCGCATTGCCGAGAATCTCCTAGCCAACTACGAAACCGGTGTCCGCTATCACTTCTACCATGCGCTGGCCCTGGTTGCCGTGGCGGTGGCGATTCAACGCTGGCCTAATTCCAATCTGCCGGTGATTGCCGGTTGGCTCTTTGTGGTCGGCGTTGTCATCTTCTCCGGCAGCCTCTATGTCATGGCCTTTACCGGGCTGCGCTGGCTCGGCGCCATCACGCCGATTGGTGGCGTCGCCCTGATTGCGGGTTGGGTCTGTCTGCTGTTGGTCGCGTGGAGCAACAAGTAGGAAGCGCACACCCGTAGATCGCAATCAGCTTGCTCTTCTGTCCCGTAGGGACGCTTGAGTTTAGGGTAGAAAATTATTTGATACCTTCCCTAAATTCAGTCGTCCCTACGGGACGGGGTACCGGTGCCCAATTAATTTGAGCAAAGGCTACAGCCAGAGGGGGAGAAATATGAGGGTCAGGATGCCGGCGCCAATGAGGGCGAGCAAGGCAATCACGGCCACTGGCGTCAGTAAACTCACGACCACCCGTTGCGTTGGTAGATTAGCCAGGGTGCGTACCACTTCACCGTAAATTAGTACTGCCCAAATGAGGCCGGCCAGGCTAAAGAGTGGGCCGAGATAGGGAACGACCCCAAGCCCCAGCAGCGCCAACGGGACAAAGGCATAGCTCGTGGCGCCATAGAAGTGGGGTAGCGTGGTGGTCGCCCCTTGGCCCTTGAGCGTCGCCAATACGCCCAACCCGTAGACCAGCCAAATGGTCAACCAATTGAGCGGCCAGTTGAGCCAGTTGCCCAAGGCGCTCAACCCGGCGGCCAGCCACACCGGGGCAACGGGTTCCAGCCCGGCCATCGTGCGAGCGGTGTTCGTCCACGCCTGGGTGAATGGCGTCAATTCAACCGTGTTGCTTTGCGCTTCTGCGTATTGCGCCAGGGACACTAGTTGCGTTGCCGTGCCGATTTGCGCTGCTTGCACCCACTGAACGACCAAGGGCAACAGTCCGCCGATCAAAGCCGCCACCATCACTAACCCTACCCCTTGCCGCATACTGGTTGTGTGAAACGTTGCCATGTTGACGCTATTATCAACACGATCAGTATCCCAAGGGGCAATGACCTGGTCAACCTGGAGTGTCAGGGCGGCGCGCACCTGTGACCAGGCCGGCAACCACCCTTGCGGCGACCAGAGATCAGGCGCATCCGTGCGTTCCGGTCGATGAACAAAGGTGTGTGCGTTCATGCCAACCTCCAGACCAACAGCCCCACCCCCAACAGAATTGCCACCAATAGCACGAAGAGGATGAGCAACAGCAACGGTGTCACAGCAGCCACAAAGGCTTTTTGCCAGGGTAGATCGTGGGCCACCTCTACGCCCCGGTAGAGAATGAGCAAGGCCCAGACGCTTAGTAACAGTTGGCTGACGGCGGCAAAGGGCAGAATTTCAGCAAAACGGAGAATCTGCGGTGCGACGATCAGCGCGCTCACCCCTAGCGTTTGGTTGAGGGTGCCGTTGCCGCCGAGAAAACGGGCAGCCCCATAGATGATCACGCCGGCCAGCAACCACTGCACCAGCAGCAAGGTTGGCGTTGTCACCAGGGTCAACAGGCGCAGCCAGCCACCGCTATACCCCAGCCAGAAATTGACCACCGCCCAGCCTTCGCGCAAAGCTGTTTCCATCACCGCCGGGTTGATGGCCGCAGGAACGCTCGTACTCCACTGACGCCAACCCTGGAGGAGGGCGGCCAACAAGGCATCATTCGGCGGCAAAACAGCCGTTGTCAAAAGCTGCCCGACCAACTGCGCCATCCCCACCAGAAAACCGACGCCCAGCGTCAAAAAGAGACCTTCCACCCACGGATCGTCATCATCGGTCAACGCGATAAAGGGTTCAGCATCCAACACCAGCGCTTTGCTTACCAGCGCCGGGTAGCTTTGCGGTTGTATCATACGCGCTCCTTCCGTTGGACGACGGCCCAATCGCCATCGGCTCACCAGCTTCTCATCATAGCACAGGGCGGCAACCGCCGCAAAGCGCATATGTTGCACAGGTCATACCTGCCCACGCGACCGGATCTATCCATTGGCCCCAGAAACTAGACCACATGGGGAGTTAACACGGTAAGGAGGAACACAGATAGTTTAGCGCTAGCCCTTTCTTTACGGTATCCATTTTCTTCCCTATCTGTGTTAACGGAATGGAACAGGACTAGTACACAGCGGATTAAATCAACCAATGGTCTACCGGAGCGCCAGAAGTCGAACTTCTTAATCCCAGGCGAACTTAGGCCATCATGTCCTAGTCATAGGCGTCGAACCAGTAGGCCAAGTACTTCCAGTCGCCCCAGGCATCGTAGATGGCAGCCAGCTCTTTGTCGGGGCGGAGTTCGCCGGCGAAGTAGTGGCGAGTGACATGGCTGCGCAGTTCGCTGTCGATGGGCAGTTCGCTGTAGTGGCCGAGCAACATCATGAGCGTATGGGCGGCATAGTCGCCGATGCCTTTGATTGACTTGACCGCTTTTTTCGTCTCGGCGGCCGAGAGTGGCGCGGTTTTGAGCGCTTCCAGATCGCGGGCGCCACTGACAATCTCCTGGGCCAACCCTTGAACATAGGCATTGCGATAGCCCATGCGAATCACAGAGGCAAAGAGCGCCGGGTCAGCGGCAGCAACCTGGGACGGTGTGGGAAAGGCACGCAACGTCGGGTTGAGCGGAAAGGGCGCCCCCAGTTGCTCTACCAACCGTCCGATCATGCTCTTGGTATTGCCCCAGGTGACATTGGTGGTGGCAATGGTTTTGACTACATCTTCCCAGAGCGTGGGCGAGCGCAAGAGCCGACCTCGCCCCTGCGCGACCACTCGTCCGATATGCGGATGGGCGCCCACCAAGGCATAAAAAGCGGCGAAATCCTCATCGACTTTGAGCATCCAGCGCACCTTGGTCAGAATTTCCTCAGTTTCCGCCGTTGTTAGCACCCCATCAGCCACTATTGTAATGTCGATACGAATGCTCTCATTCATCGCTGCGCTAGTTACCTGGAGCAGGACGACGCGCTCACTCGTCAACTGCTCTACCCGCTGGAGTGTCTGCTGATCAGCCAGCCATTGGTTGGGCGCCAGCGCTGGCCAGCCGTGGTCACAGACGCTGACGGCAAAGGTGTAGGGTTTGGGCAGGTGGAGGTACAGTTGTTCAGCCATAGGATCAGAGCTTGCGCGCTTACAAGTTTCACGCTTCTGGGGCAGAAGCGTAGCGCGGTTGCCGGAGTTTGTCAAATGGCATTTGGCGCAAGGTCGCAACAACTTCGGTGTGAGTCTGGTGGAGGGTGATTAACTGTGCTGGCAAGGAATGGGCGCGATGCTGTAATAGGATGATGGCGTTGGCGTGATCGATAGCATCAAAAGCGCGACGCATGGTCCTTGGCGCCGCGCTTCTGATGCGGTTATCTAGCGAAAGCTATGCCACTCGTCTTCCAGTGAGCCAAGGTCAACGGCGGAAAAGAAGGCTACCAGCTATTGGCTGCTGCTTTGTGGAGATCGGTGGTTGGCGTCAACTCATCTTGCTCATCAATCCAGCATTCGGCGGCGTATAACGCTTGTTCACGGTCGGCGCCATGCGTTTCAAAGACTTTACGCGTACCATCATAGATTTGGGCGGTGCTGGCGCCTGCTTCGCTCTTAATCTTGATCACATGCAGCCGGTATTCAAAGGTGTCCACTAGGGTGCGTTTGACGCTTTCAACTTGGCTCGGCGTCCAAAAAGGTGATAGGAACATAAACACCTCCAATGCTTGGCAGAAGCGCTAGGCTGGCGGCCGTCCATTCGGCGCTTGCGGATGAACGAGTAGCAGCGGTACATGGGTGTGATGCAAAAGATGTTCGGCCACACTACCATGCAAGATGCGGTCCAACCCGGTGCGACCATGCGTCACCATCGCCACCAAATTGACCTGCGCTCTGGCAATATATTCTTCAATCTTGGTCACTGGTTGGCCAAAGGCCACATCGGTCTCCACCTCAAAGCCCATCCCCTCCAGTTCGCGCACGACCAGCAGCAACTGGTCGGCAAACTGGGTGCGCAGCGCTGCTTCGCTCTCATCCACGTAAACATCGATCACTTCCATCCCTGGTTCATGCAGATGGAAGGTCTCCGGTTCTTTTTCCACATGCAGGAGCAGCAATCGATTTTCCGTCGGATTGAGAAAGCGACGGAGACAGGGCAACACTTGCAGGCTAAATTCGGCGCCTGCCACTGGAATTAACACAAGGTTCTTGGTCATCGTCAACCTCCTTGTGGATCGACCAAAGCGTTCGTAAATTACACCTTCTAGTATCGCGCTAAACGAACGTGCAGTGACTATTCACCAGAACAGGTTGTGATCCCGCCAAGTGGTTAGGATTGGGCAGGAGACAAGAGACAGAGACAGAGACAGAGACACCAGATCATCACCCTGTCACCCTGTCTCCTTGTCACCCTGTCACCATGTCTCCTTGTCTCTCTACATGGTTGCCGCTACCGCTGACCATCACTCAGCAGCGCAGCCAGGGCCGCTGTCTGTTCGGCATGGATCACCGCCAAGACCTCATCATCCACAGCCAAAACCAGATCCGGGCGCGGGAGTAATAAACGCCCTTGCCGGATAATTGCCGTCAGTGAACAGTCCGCCGGCAAGGGTAAATCGCGCAGCGCTTTGCCGGCAGCCGGCGCGGTGGCAGCCACCCGCTCTTCCACCAGCGAATATTGCCCCTTGGTCAACTTCAGTAGGGTCATCATGTCACCCACCGACATCTCTTCGGCAATCAAGTGCGCCATAATGTCGGCCTGGTTGAGGGCGACATCCACCCCCATCTGGGCCGTAAACATCCAGGCGTTCTTGGGGTTGTTGACACGCGCAATGACACGAGGCGCGTTGAACGCAAAGCGCGCCAGGGTGGCGACGACAATATTGGTTTCATCTTGGCCCGTGACCGCCGCGACAACATCGGTTTGCTGAATGCCGGCGGCCTCCAGCAGCAGTGGATCGGTCCCACTGCCCAGATGGAGGCGGGCCTTTGGTAAATCATGTTGTAAGCGCGCCAACACTTCGGGCCGTTGTTCGATGATGGCGACCTGATGCTGACCGGCTAACAAGAGCGTCGCCAGGTGGCTGCCCACTTTGCCGCCGCCGACAATCAAAACTTTCATAATTTTACCCTCCCCGCAAAAGCGCCGTCAGTCGATCCGCCGAGGCCGCCTGCACCGCCAGGTAGAGCAGATCGCCGTGCTGCAAACTGGCGCTGCCGGTCGGCAAAAAGGTTTGCCCACTGCGTTTGATCGCCACCACATGCACCTCGCCCGGAATGATCAAGTTCTGCACCATGCGTCCGGCGAGCATAGCCGGCAACTCGATCTGCACCAGCTCGACACTACTGCTCAAGTCGCAGACGACATCTAGGTGGTTATAGCTTAATAAATTAGCAATGCGGTTGATGCCCCAGACGGTGGTCGAGATGGTCTGCACGCCCAGCCGTTGATAGATCTCGGCTTTCTGCGGATCGACCACTCTTGCCACCACACAGGGTGTGCGAAACATCTCCCGTGCAATGCGCGCCGCCACAATATTCGTCTCATCGCTGTTGGTCACGGCTGCCACGCCATCGGCTCGTTGCACACCAGCGGCGAGCAAGACCTCGCGATCAAAGCCAACGCCCACCAACGTCCGTCCTTTGAAAGTCGGCCCCAGCGCCGCAAACGCGCGCTCTTCCTTATCGATGACGGTGAGCGCATGGCCGCGCAGACTCAACAGGTGCGCCAGCCCTGACCCCATGCGACCACAGCCGATGATGATGATGTTCATGGTTTACCTCTGTGTACAGATAGTAGATGATATTGGGTATTAGATATTGGATAGTAGAGGTTCATCCAAATCAGTCAATATCCAATATCTAATACCCAATTACCTAATCACCCAACCGCGCCGCACCACCCACTTCCGTCCCTCATCCGCCAGCAGCAGCACCGGCGTCCAGGCAAGCAGGAAGAGCCAGTCACCCCAGCCGAGGGGCGCGGCGCCAAAGATATTTTGCAGCAGGGGAACATAGACAATCAATAGGAATAGGGCAATCTCAGTGGCAATGCCGATCCAGACCAGCCGGTTGCTGAACAGGCCGATGCGGAAGACGGAACTGTATTCAGTGCGTTGGGCAAAGAGGTTGCCGATCTGCGTCGCCACAATGGCGCCCAGCGTCATCGCTGTCGCGGCCTGATAGAGCGGCCCGCTATCGGGCAGGCCGAAAAATTGACCCCAATAGCCATTCATCCAGTACATAAAGTAAAAGGCTGCCATCGCTGCCAGACTTTGAAGCATCCCCAACCAAAGATAGGCCCGCGCCAGCAAGCCCCAGGTAATCAGATGTTCGGCACGGGAACGCGGGGGACGATCCATAACACCTGGCTCCGGTGGTTCGGCGCCCAGCGCCAATGCCGGCGCCAGGTCGGTGCCCAGATCTACGGCTAAAATCTGCATGATGGTGAGCGCCAGCGGCGTCTGCCCCCCCGTGAAGGCAAAGATGATAAAGGGGACGGCCTCCGGTGTGTTGGAAGTGAAAATATAGCCGGTGAATTTTTTAATGTTGGCATAGACCGTCCGTCCTTCTTCCACAGCGCCCACAATTGACGCAAAGTTGTCGTCGGTGAGAATCATGTCAGCGGCCTCTTTCGCCACGTCGGTGCCGGCAATGCCCATAGCCACGCCAATATCCGCTTTTTTGAGCGCCGGCGCATCATTGACACCGTCGCCAGTCACGGCTACCACATGCCCCACCTGTTGCAGCATTTGGACTACGCGCAATTTATGTTCTGGTGCGGCGCGAGCAAAGATCACCTCTTCTTTCAAATAATCGGCCAAGGTAGCATCGTCGATCGTCTCCAGGTCGCTGCCGCTGACAATGCGCGGGTGTGCGCTTTGCACAATGCCGATTTTGCGGGCAATGCTTTCCGCTGTTAAGCCATAGTCGCCGGTGATCATGATGATGCGAATCCCAGCGCGGTGACATTCTTGGACGGCTTCGGCCACCGCCGGTCGCGGCGGATCGACCATCGCCGCCAGACCGAGAAAGGTCAAGTCGGTTTCGACTGTTTCTGCCGTCAACTCGCGCAGCGTCTCCGGCAGTGTGCGCGTGGCCACGGCCAACACGCGCAAACCGTCGGCGGCGTAACCGTCATTGGTCGCCAGGATCGCCGCCCGTGTCGGCTCATCCAAGGGGGTAGACTGCCCATTGCGTTGAAGGCAGGTGCAAAGAGCAAGCATTTCCCGCGGCGCGCCCTTGACAAAAGCGATGCGTTGCCGGCCCACTTGATGGATCGTACTCATGCGTTTGCGCCGTGAGTCAAACGGCACTTCCTGGACGCGCGGCATCTGTTGCTCCGCTTCAGCGTTGATTCCTCCCTTGCGCGCTGCCACCAGGAGCGCGGCCTCGGTCGGGTCGCCAAGCATTGTCCATTGGTTCGATTCGCCATTCGGCGGCAGCAGACGGGCATTGTTACAAAGCGCTGCGCCCAGGAGAAATTGATGTAAGTCGGCGCTTGGTGTTTTGGCCGGTGGCGTCTCCACGCCGATCTGCCCTTCCGGTGCATAGCCGATGCCGCTAACCGCCAACCGTTGGCCAGCGACCCAGAGGTCACGTACGGTCATTTCGTTTTGGGTCAGTGTGCCGGTTTTGTCGGTGCAGATGACGCTAGTCGAGCCGAGGGTTTCGACCGAAGAGAGCCGTTTGATCAAAGCGTGACGACCGGCCATGCGCTGTACGCCCATGGCCAGCGCCAGCGTGACAGTGGGCAACAACCCTTCCGGCACAAAGGCGACGATCATGCCCAGGCCGAAGATAAAACCCTCGGCCAACCCCATCCCGGCAATGGCGACGGCCAGAATGAAAAAGAGGACGCCCACCGCAACGGCGATGACGGTGACAATGCGCGTGACAACGGCGATCTCTTTCTGCAAGGGGCTTAATTCCTCACCCAGACTTTGGGTCAGGTTGGCGATCTTGCCAAATTCGGTCGCCATTCCAGTGGCGTAGACCAGCGCGGCGCCGGAACCGGCGGCGACATTGGTGCCGGCAAAGACCAGATTGGGCAATTCGGCGTGGGTCAACCCCGCCACCGCCACGGCTTCCGCCGACTTGCGCACAGGACGCGATTCGCCGGTGAGCGTCGATTGATCGACCTGCAACTCGGCCGCACGCACCAGCCGGCCATCGGCGGAGATATGCTCGCCCTCGGCCAATAACATGAGATCGCCAGGCGCCAGGTCGGCGGCAGGGATACGCTGCTCCACGCCGTTGCGCAAGACGCGGCTGTAGGCGGGGAGCAACCGGCGTAACGCTTCCGTGGCCCGTTCGGCTTTGTACTCCTGCCAGAAGCTAAAGGCGCCGTTGATCACCACCACCAGCCAGATGGCAACGCCCAGTTGGGGTAGTTGGGCAATAAAAGCGACGATGCCCCCCACCCAGAGTAAGATCGCCATGAGGTGGGTAAAGTGGGCGAGAAAGCGCCGGAGCAAAGGCGGGCCATGGACTTCCGCCAGCGCATTGGGGCCAAATTGGCGTAACCGCGTCGCTGCCTCTTCGTCACTTAGCCCCTGCCGCTCGGTGTGGAGCGCCTGATAGAGTTGCGCTGTCGGGGTGGCGGCCAGCTTGGTTGCCGAGAATAGAATATTGTTGGGCATCATCGCTCTCGTCAGCTTAATGCCGCAAGATTGCAGCAACGGGCGTCGGTTCCGGCATCTGTTCGGGCGTCAGCAGATAGGCTCTGCCATGATTCTGGAGCGTATGGATCACGGCCAGATTGATCAGTTCTTCATCCCCCGGTTCATCTTCTTTGTGGACAACCACCTGATGGCCTTCAGGAATAAACTTGCCCCAGATGGTGTCCGACGGCGTAACAAAAATCGTATCGACCTGATGATAGACAGAGGCCAACACGACATTTTTAATGTCCGTCACCGTATGACCATCACCCTGACCGGCCAACTGGCGATAGCGGGCCAGGGCATGATCGCAAGCCTGGGCAAAATAAGGCGCGACCAGCGGCCAAGCCAGCTCATGCAACACCGCTGGCGTTGCGCGGTCATAGTTGCCGGCGATGCCTTGGGGCATCAGGTGCGGGTAATGATTCACCTGGCGGTAGAGGCCCTGATCGGCATCGACCCCCGCCAGAATAAGCGGCGCATGGGTACGGCTGAGACGATTGGTAACGGTGCGCTCTAGGTCGTGGAAGAAGCGCAAGAGATTGGCATGAACAATGGTTTCATCCCCGGCTATTCCCTGACCGTGGAAGATCGCTGGTCGGCGCCCCTGACCGACGCTGCTGCCGGCGGAGTGCAGTTGAAGCGTGCGTTCAAACTCATCATACTGGAGCGCCGCAGCCAAGCTGGTAGGGGTATCGGCCAAGGCCATCTCCGTCATCTGATAGCGGTCGCCGTGGAAAAGACGGACGGCCTTTTGGCTAAGGGCCAGCAGATAGAACTGGTACTCGCCGTCGATAATGGGCAACAAGGGCTTGATATAGAAAGCATGGTCAACCACCACACAGGCGGGTAGCGCCAGCGGTAGGCGGTAGCCCAGGCAAAGTTGCGGCGCGACAAAGAACGCCAGCCCTTTTTGCTGATAGCGCCATAATTCACCAGCGTTGGCGATTGTGGTAAGCGGAGCCAATAGTTGCTCAATTAGGAACAATGCCTGCCCCTGCGCCGCCACCTGTGCTGTTGCCTGATCGAGTAAATTGCGCAACAACAACGACGTCGATGTCGGATACCCATCCGCTGGTGAAGTTGGCAAAAAGAAGGAGAGACAAGGCCCTTCACGCGGCGCTAGTAAGGCGGCGGTTTCCGCATACGCCAATCGATTCAATGCTTTCAAGATCATATCCGGCATAACGCCTCCTCCTTTCCTTGCCTTGCTGTGACAAGGATTTGTGATCAGACCAGCATCAGTAGTCCGCAGTCGTGAAGTTGCGTAGGCCAGAGTCGATCCATTCTACGTCGTTTGCGGTGCGGTCTGCTGATGATAGCTTCTGTCGGGGCATACATAAGAAGCTGTCATCCATTATAGGCTCAACTTTGTGAGTTGAGCCTATCCACTCTATGTGTTTTTGCTCTGGGTAAGGGTAGAGTTTTGTTGCCTAGTCAGGTGGGCAGGTGGGGGGTGATATAATTGTGGTAGAAACGCTAAAGCTTCAGGAACAGATGGTAAGTATGCTTTTCCATACCACGCCTACCATCTGTTCTTCTTAGGGTTCGCAAAAGAATACAGTAAGCGTTTGGCGAGTTCGTGACTCGCCCCAGCCCAGCAGCGAGTCACGAACTCGCCAAGCGGAGTGGACGGCGTTAATGTAGAAATTGTCGGAGCCAATGGCAATGACATCCTGGCGAACGCGGTCATGGAGCGCCAGTTGCGCCTGCACCATCGCCTGGGGGTCGGTATAAAATTGTTTAAGGGGAATACCGGCGGTTATGGCGGCAATATCGTACATGTAAGGCATGGCGGCGACACAATCGGTCGGCGCACGGCGCGCAACACTCGTTCCCGTGAGGTTAGCTCTGGCATGGCTGGCTCCTTTTGGATTGTGGAAGCGCTTCAACGCTTTTTGGTGATCAATCTACTTCATGATGGTCATTGCCTTTCCCCATGCGCTCACCTGGAACGAGGGGGGCGGATTCAGATAGTGCGGATCGCTTCTCCCCCTTGTGACGATCCGCACCACCTGAATCCGCACGCTACCTCTACTCTGCTGTAGAGACAGCCGTCACGGTCTTGCTGGTTGCATCGTGGTGGAGGGCGCCAACAAAGGCTGCGCCCATCTCCACTTCGGCCAGATGCAAGGAGGCAAATTGGGACGCTTCTTCCATGAGCGCTTTGGCGGTCGCTGGGGGCAATTCAGCGAGCTTTTCCAAGGAGTATCCTTTGCGCTTCAAATAGTCAGCAATATACATCATCTCGACTTCGGTATGGGGATCGGCCACGGGTTGGGCTAGTTCATCGACCATCGTCTTACGCATAGCTCACCTCCAGTGAACAGTGTGTCAGTAGGTCAGTAAAGCAGTAGAACAGTAGAACAGTAGAACAGTAGAACAGTAGAACAGTAGAACAGTAGATTGTTTCACTGCCTTACTGACCTACTGTCCTACTGCTAGATTGGTTTAGCCGACGCCGACGATGCGGTAATGCAGGGAACCGGCGGGGACGGCGACGGTAACTTCATCGCCCACCTTGTGGTTGAGCAACGCATGGCCGACGGGGCTTTCATAGGAGATGCGCCCCGCGTCGGGCGCCGATTCGGCGGGGCTGACAATCATATAGGTCTCGACGGTAGGTGGATCATCATCCTCCATTTGCAACACCACCGTCTCACCAATATCGACAATAGCGTCGTTATTTTGCGCCTCAACCACCGCACAGCCTTGCACCATCTCTTCCAGGCGGCGGATTTCGGCATCAACCAGGGCCAGTTCGTTTTGCAAGAGGATCAACTGCGAATTCTCCCGCCAGTCGGCATCTGTCCCCACCTCTTGCATATCGCGCACAATGACCGGGCGTTTGTTGGTCAGTAGCTCCTCTAATTGATGCTGGAGTTGTGCATAGCCTTCACTGGTCATCCAAACTTTGTTTTTCTTCATAGCCTTCCCTCCTCAACAGGCGCGAACATAGGCAACAAATGGGACAAACTGCCATTTATCAGGAACACAGAGCGTTATTAACAAATCGGCATATCTGGCTGGCTGTGCAATCTAGTGCGTTGACGGGGCTTCGCTCTTAGCGCCTCTGGCTTCAAAGATACGGACAACGACCACAGCCAGCAAGGCAAAGACAAAAAAGACGAGCAACAGAATGGTGGTGCTTTGGAGCGTGCCGATGATTGTCTGGTAGAATTCCAACAGCCAGCGTTCCGGCGTCAGGGCGACGATGACCTTGTAGGGGTCCTGGGCAATCATGTACTTTTCCAGATCCCAGACCCGCACCCCGCCGCCGATGCCGACAACATAGATGGCAAAGCGCAAATATTTGGCCCAGGCCGGACTCAACTCGGCGGGCAACACCTGGCGCAAAATGCTCTCAATCGGCTTGTTAAAGATCCAGACGACCAGCGACGCCACCACAAAGGCGACGATAAACGTTGTTACTAGGAGTGTAATTACCATCAAGGTCCCTCCTCTTCGTCCAATCGACAGCCTACCTGTGCCGTCGCCTTGGGCCAAGTAACGGCGGTCAGGTATTCTACTCGCTAGCGTATCATAGCCTGGCCTGCGCGACACTAGCCGTCTGGCGGGTTTGTGGCCTGGTCAGCTAGACAGACGCTGTCATAGCGAAGAGTACTCTTTTTTCTTACACAAAACAAAACCCCGGCCTCTACCACGAAAGCGAGGCCGGGGCTGGATCAACAACACGACACCAGACAATCATACCCTATGTCAGACCAGTTCCATTTCGGGGCTGGTCACATAGTCTTCTTCAGACATGGGTGGGGCGTTGACTTCTGGATTTTCGGCCAGGAACTTGCTGAAGAAGAACCAGCCCAAAGCCGCCAGACCGAACAGCGTGGTGACAGTAAGCGCCGGCGCCCACACCTTAACGGGCATTGCCGCCGGTTTGTTGGCCCGTTTGCCATAAGCGCCCAGGTAGCGCGTCAACAACTTGGTTGCGCCTTCTTGGGTGTAGCCATAGCGTTCCTGCACCATGCCCACCATCTGATCGATCTTGCCGTCAAGTTGGCGGCGGTCATTCTCTGTGAAGCGGCCCCATTCCGTCTTCAGGTTGCCACGCAACTGTCGCCATTTGCCTTGTAGAATTGTCTTGTTCATGATCCTCGCTCCTTTTTAGCGCACGCACAAAGGATTGGCGCCAGCTTGCGCCAGGCGGGGGCGGCGCCAATCCTTTGCGGAGATTGGGTAGTTCAGGCAACTGCCATTGTTGCTGTCGTGTATTGATCGCTTCGCTGGCATAGAGTGGACAATAGCCGGTCAGTCCACGGTACAAAAAATAGGCGCTGGCCACTGCCAGCCCCCCATAGAGCAAAAACCGTCGCACGACCAGCAAAACCATGATCATGCCAACGGCGAGCGAGAGCAATCGCTCCGGCAGACCAACATTGATCATCGCTTGAGAAATGAAAAAGGGGAACGGCGCGCTTACCTTTGCCTGCTTATGGGCTTTCACGGTCGGGGTAGATTGTTGGGTCATTGTCACCTCCGCTTTGTTTGGCAGTAGGCCACTTTGTCGCTACCGCCCCTTGCTCGCTGATACGCCGACCTGGCTGTTCGCCATCTTTAATCATACAGAAAAAGAGACGACCTGCCGCTGGTCAGCCGGGTAGACGTTGCACTAGACAAGCGGCTAGGTTTGATCCTTAGCCCCCCACTCGCTCACGCTCGTGGCTCTGTATAAACCACCCTTGGCGTAGCCACTTGGACAAATCCTGCTAATGGCGCGACAATAAGAATTGTAGTAAACCTGACACAGTGCTGAAAATCAGCAGAGCAGGAATCAAATGAAAGGAGGCGCGTGCAATGGCAATAGGCGATCCGCGATTGACCTTGACGGCAAGCGGCAAGCAGCCCTGTGACCGGTACACAGGGCTGCTTGTCTTTTCTACCGGCCAGTGGTTGTAGGAGGTGAAGTAACTGTTGTAGCAACTAGGATGTGAAGGAAAACATGCAACGCCAAGGATTACGCTTTCTCTTGCCCTATATGCGACCTTATCGCAACGCCCTGATCATCGGCACCTTTTACGCCATGATCGGCGCCGGGGCCAGCGCCTTTAGCCCAACCCTCTTGGGCTGGGGCATTGATGATTTGACCGATGGGATTGATGCCCAAAAGTTGGCGCTTTACGCCATCGGCTTGATTGTTCTCTCTATTATTGTGGCTGTACTGCGCTACCTGTTGCGCATGTTAACCGGCGATATTGCCGCCGGCGTCTCCTATCGCATGAGCCAGGATCTCTATCACCGGCTTCTGCTCTTTGATTATGAGACGCGCCAAAAGTATGGCACCGGCGACCTGCTCTCACGCGCCACCAACGACTTTATTTATATTTGGCGCTTCTACAGCGCCGGCTTTCAGATGGCAATGCACTCGCTCTTTCTGCTGCTCATCGGCGCTTCGCTCATGGCGATCACCAGCCCAGCGCTGGCGGCCTTGGTCGTAGGGATGTTGGCGATCAGCATTTTGGCCCAAATGCGGTTGGGCAATATTTTGGAACAGGCCTTTGCCCGTGTGCAGGCGGAGACCGGTCGGCTGTCGGCCTTTAGCCAGGAGCACCTCAACGCCGTGCGTATGTTGACCGCCTATGCCCAGGAAAAAGCGGTGGGCGACCACTTCCGGGCGGCCAACAAGCTCTTTGTCCAAAAGAATATGGACTTTATCATCCGCTCTGGCTTGATCTCCCCCCTGCCCAGTTTGATGGTGCGGGTGGCGGCCACGATCATTGTGTTGGTCGGCGGTCTTTTTATTATCAACGATGAGTTGACAGTAGGGCAATATGTCCAATTTATTATCTATCTAAACTTGCTCAACGCCGGCGCCCAACAGATTACCGACGCCTTTGAACGGCTCCAACAGGGGAGCGCAGCGGCGGGTCGTGTCGGTGAGGTGCTGCACCTCTTACCCAAGATCAACGACGCCCCCAATGCCGGCGAGCCAACGCTTCAGGGCGGTATTCGGTTTGACCATGTGAGCGTTTACGCCGAAGAGCAGGAACGCTGGATTCTGCGCGACATTCACTTGAACATCCCGCCCGGCGCCACCGTTGGCATCGTCGGCCCCACCGGCGCCGGCAAGAGTATGCTCATTAGTTTGCTGGGGCGCATTTATGACCCCGATGAAGGCGCGGTTTATCTGGATGGTCACGACCTGCGTGCGATCAAGTTGACGGCATTACGGCGTAATGTGGTCTATGTGTTACAAGAGACGTTGCTTTTTAGTATGCCTCTCCGCGGCAATATCGCTCTGGGCGCCGGCGAAACTTCCGACCCGCAGATTTACCGGGCGATGGAACAGGCGCGCCTGACCAACGACCTGCCACAGTTGCCCAAAGGGTTGGATAGCATTGTTGGCGAACGGGGCGCCACCCTCTCTGGTGGACAGAAACAGCGTACGGCCCTGGCACGCGCCCTGGTGCGTAACCCCAAAGTGTTGATCCTGGACGATGCCCTGGCCAGCGTCGATATGCACACCTCCGCCCAGATCATCGAGGAGTTGCGTCATTCAACCACCGGCCAACGCACCAGCATCATCGTTAGTCAGCGCATGGCTGCCGTTCGTCATGCCGATAAGATTGTGGTGTTGAATGAAGGGCGAATTGTCGAAGAAGGCGACCATGAAAGCCTGCTGGCGCAGAATGGCCTCTATGCCGAAATGTACCATCGGGAGATCCAACAAGCCGAGGAGGTGATGGCATAATGGCGAACTTAAACAGCTTCCGCAAGCTAGGCCGCAAGATGACGACGGCTGATCCCGACGATATGCGACGCAACGGACAAGCGGCCCATGAACCAGTCAAAGAAGAGCGCGAAGGAGAGCCGGAAAAGGGCAATGTGACGGCGCAGGTCCTTAGCCAGGACACAGCGTTGATCCAATTGCTGCTTACTTCCATTCGCCCCTACTGGCGTATGATGAGCCTGGCCGGCTTCTTTATGTTGTTGGTGGCCTTGCTCAACGTGGTGCCGCCCTATCTGCTCCAGCAAGCGATTGATGGCCCGATTGCGCGCGGCGACACCGGGGCGCTGGGGCAACTTACCTTGCTTTATGGCGCAACGGCTTTAGCGCTCTTTGTCCTCACCTTTGCCTATACCTATTTCCTCCAATATGCTGCCCAACGCGCCCTGGCCGATCTACGCACCCGTCTCTTTGACCATATCCTACGCCAAGACTACACCTTTTTGACCAACACCTCCACCGGTGATCTGGTCGCGCGTCTGAGCAGCGACATCGACAACATCAATCAGGTGCTGTCGAGCAGTATTGTGGTGATTTTGGTGGAGGGCATCACCTTTATTGTCATCATCACCGTTATGTTGGCGACCAACTGGCGACTGGCGCTGCTGGCAATGGTGCTGATGCCGGTGTTGGGCTTTGTCACCCGCTATTTTCGCCAACGCATCCGCCGTTCCTCCAGCGGTGAACGGTCGGCGATGGCGCGTATCAGTTCTTTTCTCAACGAACATCTGCATGGGATGACGGTAGTGCAACTCTTCGGCCACGAAGAGGAGAGCGAACAGGAATTTGACGATTACAACAGTCGCTACCGCCGGGCGCTGATCAACCTGCGTTATCATAGCGCCGTCTTTCTGGCCGTGCAGGAGGTGCTGGCCGCGGTCGGCGTCGGCTTGCTACTCTATGGCGGCGGGCGTGGGGTGCTGGCCGGCTGGGCGACGCTGGGTATGTTGGTTGCCTTCTTTCAATATTCACAGCGCGCTTTTCAGCCGATCCTCAACCTGTCGCAGCAATATAACTCGATCCAGATCGCCTTGGGCGCAGCCGAACGCATTTACCGCATGTTGCAGACCGAACCAAAGATCCAAAGCCCGGCCCACCCTACGCCGCTGCCCAAAGTACGGGGCGATATTGAATTTCGCAATGTCCACTTCGCCTATGTCCCGGATGAGCCAGTCTTGCGCGGCGTCAATTTGACAATTCCGGCAGGGCAGTCGGTGGCGATTGTGGGGGCAACCGGCGCCGGCAAGTCGAGCCTCGCCAGCCTGCTGGCCCGTTACTATGATCCCTCGCAGGGGCAAGTACTGCTCGATGGCATTGATTTGCGCCAACTGAGCCTGGACGACCTCCGGCAGGCGGTTGTCGTTGTGCCGCAAGATCCGGTCTGTATTGCCGGCACGATTCGGCAAAACATTTGTCTCTACGACGAAGATATTCGCGATGAGGTTCTCTTCCAAGCCGCCGAATTTAGCAACGCCGCCCGCTTTATTGAAAAGCTGCCCGAAGGCTATGATTTTCAACTGCTCCCCGGCGGCGCCAACCTGTCGCAAGGCCAGCGGCAACTGCTGGCGCTGGCACGCGCCCTGGCGCACAGCCCGAATGCCGTCCTTGTCCTGGACGAAGCGACCAGCAGCATCGACACCGCCACCGAAGCGCTGATCCAGGATGCGTTGGAACGGATTCTGCGTTCACGCACCAGCCTGGTCATTGCCCACCGCCTCAGTACTGTTCGGGGGGCGGACCGCATCATTGTGATGGAACGTGGGCAAATCATTGAAGATGGCAATCATGAGACCTTGTTGCAACGCAATGGCTACTATGCCCGCTTGCATCATCATCAGGTATTGCCCAAAACTGCGTACCCGGTGTAGGATAAGCGCAACAATAAGTTGCCCGGTACTGCCTACCAGTGCGAAACGGCGAAATGGACAATGCGTTTTGTCTATTGTTCATTTCACGGTTTCGCACTTTTCATTTTATAATATTCACGAACAATCATTAAATATTACAAATTTATGACAAAAGTAAGGTTACAGTAATTCAAAAGTAGCATTCTTACGATACTCTTAACTTAAAATTTTGCGCTTTTTTTAATTTCATTTTATCGCCCCCCATTTTAGAGCGGTAGAACACACGTTTGGTATTTGCGGCCTTGGCGGAAGTATGCTATACTTCACTCCACAAATCAATATGTAGTATGCGAAGAAAAATAAAACACTACATATAGTAGTTTATAGAATAGTTTGTTAGAAAATTTACAGTCATTTATATTATCTTTTTGTAAAATTTTTTCAATTCAGAAAATCACTTTTACCCTTTTATGAAATGCCCACATTGCGGTCATGCTCAACACAAAGTGATTGATACCCGTGACACGGGCGACGCCATTCGGCGGCGGCGCCATTGCGAACAGTGTAACCAACGTTTTACAACCTACGAACATGTGGCCGCCAATCTGTTGGTGATCAAGAGTGATGACCGGCGCGAACCCTTCGACCGCCAAAAGTTACTTTCGGGCATCCAGACGGCGTCCACCAAACGACCCATTAGCAGCGATACCATTGAGACTGTGGTTGACCAAATTGTTGAATCGCTTCAAGCTATCGGCAAAAATGAAGTTCATAGTAGTGTGATCGGCAACATGGTGTTGGATCATCTGGCCGAGATCGACCAGGTGGCCTACATTCGGTTTGCCAGTGTTTACTTGAATATGAACGATCTCAATGAGTTGCGCAGCGAGATTGATCGGCTTATGGGGCGTGGCTCCTAACGAACGCGTCTTTTTCTCTCGCTAGTCGTCTACTGTATAAAACATCACAGGCTTTAATTGATTTCATTGTCATCATGCGGACATGACCGTGTTCATGTTGGCTTGATAGTTTATTGCCAATTTTACCTGTGAGAACTTACCCCTGGGTTGTTGCTATCATCTGTTTGTTGTACTTCAGAAAAGGCTCGGCGCTGTTGACCTTTGCCAACGCCGACTTTTCTGTCAAGGATTATTTCCATTTCGAGGAGACGCATCATGACACAACCTCCCCTCTCGCCGACAGTGGTTAAACCATCTGCACCCACGGCGAAACCTAAACCTTTTACAGTGATCGAAAACGTAAAAGGGCAGCGCATCCCTCTCACCCCGCCCACTTATGTCGATGACCAAAGCATCGCCTTAAGTCAGAACGGCATCAAAGTGTTAGAAAAACGTTATCTCCGGCGCGATGTCAATGGTGACTTGCTGGAGACGCCGGCGGGCATGTTTTATCGCCTTGCCCACCACGTCGCCCAACCGGAGCAGGAGCATGGCGGGGATGTCGCTGGCGCCACCCGCACCTTCTATGAATTGTTGACTGAGCGTCGTTTTTACCCAAACAGCCCCACCTTTACGGGCGCCGGCACGCCCTTAGGGCAGCTTGCGGCTTGTTTTGTTCTTCCTATCGAAGATGATATGGGCAAAAGCAGTGACGGCATCTTTAGCACCCTGCGGGTCGCCGCCTTGATCCAACAGACCGGCGGCGGCAATGGCTTTTCCTTTAGCCGGCTGCGCCCCAAGGACGATGTCGTCCACACTTCTTCGGGTCGCGCAACCGGGCCGGTCGGCTTTTTGCGCGTCTACGACCAGGCGTTTGGCGAGATCGCGCAAGGTGGTTCGCGAAGGGGCGCCAATATGGCTGTGCTACGCTGCGACCATCCTGATATTGAGGAATTTATCACCTGCAAGGCGGAAGAAGGCAAGGTCGCCAACTTCAATATTTCCGTCGCCATCACCGACGAATTTATGCAGGCGGTGAAAAAGGACGCCGACTTTGATCTACGTAACCCGCGTGACGGCAAAGTATGGCGAACGGTGCGGGCGCGTGATCTCTTTGATAAGATTATTAAGTACGCCCACCACAATGGCGAACCGGGGGCGCTCTTTATTGATGCGGCGAACCGTAGTAATCCAGTACCACACCTCTATGACCTAGAGGCCACCAATCCGTAGAGTCCATGCGGCCACCGGGCGGAATCCCGGATGGAAAATCCTTTCTGATAGACTTGGAACCCTCCTCACCCAGCAGCCAGGGTGAAAGGGCCACAGGGCCGAAGCGCAAGAACTGTTCTGCGCACGGTGAGAGACTGAGCGAAAGGATACCCATATCATCCCCGTCTCGGATGCGTTGGGTAGTGCGACAGTCCGGCACTCCGGGAAACCGGAGCAACAGCAGGGTGGAGAACAATGGCTTGGTCCCTACGAAAATTGCTGTCTCGGTTCGGTCAACCTGGCCGAGCATGTGACCCTTGACCCCGATGGCGACCCCGTCGTCGATTGGGATCTCTTGCGCCGCTCCGTGGAGGAGAGCGCCCACTTCCTCGACAATGTGGTGTCGGCCAATGCCTATGTGCCGGTGGTGCCACAAGTGGCGGAAGCGGCCTATCGCGCCCGGCGCATTGGCTTGGGCATCATGGGGTTAGGCGACATGATGTACAAGCTCGGCATTCGCTATGGCAGCGAAGAGGGGCAGGAGTTCGCCGCCCAGGTCATGGAATTTGTGCGCTATTACACCATGACCAAGAGTATCGAATTGGCGAAAGAACGGGGCGCCTTCCTGGCCTTTGCCGGCAGCATCTACGACGACAAGCAGCCCGGCGGCATGAAGTGGCAACCGCCGCAGTCGATCCTGCCCTTTACGCGCGACTGGTATCGTCCGGCGCTCGACTGGAATGGCATTGTGGAAGACATTCGCCGTTATGGCATTCGCAACGCCGCCCAAACCACGGTCGCGCCCACTGGCACCATCGCCACTGTCTGCGGTTGCGAAGGCTATGGCTGTGAACCAGTCTTTGCATTGGGGTATGTCCGCCATTTCAAAGATGGCGACAAGGATGTCGAACTGGTCTATACCAGCCCACTCTTTGACCAGGCGCTCGACGCCACCGACCTGAGCGAGGCGCGCAAGACAGCGATCAAACAGCACGCCGCCACCTATGGCAGTTGCCAGAACCTTGCCGATCTGCCCGAACACCTGCGCCACACCTTTGTGGTCAGCAGCGATATTACGGCGGAAGAACATGTGCGGATGCAGGCGGCGATTCAGGCGTTTGTTGATAACAGCATCAGCAAGACCTGTAACTTTCCCGAAGGAGCGACCGAAGAAGATGTCGCCAAGGCATACCAACTGGCCTGGGAACTGGGCTGTAAGGGGTTGACGGTCTATGTCACCGGCAGTCGCCAGGTGGTGGTGCTGGAAACCAAGGCGACGCAACAGAAGAAGAGCGAAGGGGAGGCGACGGCCCCAGCCACAACAAACGGGACACATGATGGCGTTGCCAATGGCTATGTGAACGGGGCAACCAACGGCGCCGCAATCATGGTCAACGGCGCTGTCAATGGTCATGCTGTCAGCACTGGCAAGAGCGACAGCTACAGCCGCGAGGATGGCAAGCGCGATGATGTCAAGCCGGTGGTTTTAAAACGCCCCCGCCCGCGTCGCCTCCAGGGTAGCACCTACCGCAAGGAGACACCGCTGGGCAGCGCTTACATCACCGTCAATAGCGATGAGCGCAATGAACCCTTTGAGGTCTTCCTCAATGTGGGCAAGGCAGGCAGTGAAGTGGCAGCGGTCAGCGAGGCGATGGGGCGTTTGATCAGCCTTGTCCTACGGATGCCGGCCAGCCTGCCGCCCAGTGAACGACTACGCTGGGTGATGGACGAGATGGCAGGCATCGGCGGTGGACGCCCGTTGGGCTTTGGCGCCAATCGTGTGCGCAGTCTGCCCGATGGCGTGGCCCAGGTGCTGGCCGAGCATCTGAGTGAGCTGCCGCCGACGGCCACGTTGGAACTGCAAGCCGAACAGTTGGCGCTCCCCATTGCCCAACGCCCCATCGGCGACATCTGCCCCGAATGTGGCGAGGCGAGTTTCCTCAACGTGGAGGGCTGCCGGAAGTGTCATGTCTGTGGGTATAGTGAGTGTTAGGCCATAGCTTGTATTACTTGGTGGTGGCTAAGAGATAAAGAGCTTGAGAGATTCAAGGATTGTGCGAATCTCTCAAGCTCTTTTTGTAACGACTCAGCCTCTGCCTGCTTGTAGCCGGTCCGTGACCGGCGGTGGGGACGCCGGTCACGAACCGGCTACAAGCAGGGGCGCTTGTTTTGTTGCTAGGACACAGATAGGAAGGAACACGGATCTTTTAACATTATCCGTGTTCCTTCCTATCTGTGTTAACTTTTATGTGAACGTACTAAGGGAACGGCAATTAGTACGAGACTTGGACATCCTGCTGCTCATTCACATACGAAGCGACCTGACCCAGCACCTCATCACCCGCCTGCAACGCCTCTGACTGTACAATCGTCCACTCGCCCTGGCTCTCCACTGGCGTCACCGGGGTCTGGGCGAACCCTTCACCGCGTGCCACCTGAACAAAGCTCTGATTGTCAGCAGTCTGGAGGGCGGTCGTCGGCACAAGCCAGCGGTGGTCATTGGCCTGCTGGTTGGGGAAGTTGGCGACGGCATTCATGCCAGGGCGCACTCCATCCAGTGTGGCGTCGGTCAGGCGAATCGTCACCGGATAGTTGACCACATCTTTGTCCGCCTTGTTGATTGGGTCGATCTGCTCGACGATGCCGGTAAAGGTGCGGCCGCGGATAGCGTCGATGGCGATGGTGGCTTCCTGACCTAGGACAATCTGCGGAATATCAACCTCGGCCACCTTGACGGTCAACTTCAGTTGGCGGACATCGGCCAGGGTGACAACCGTCTTGCCCACTGTTCCCCGCTCCCCAGCGGTGACATTGACTTCCAGAACAGCGCCTTCGATGGGGGCCACAATCTGCGCCCGTTGCAATTTGGCCTGCGCTTCTTCCAGATCCAACTCCGCTTTTTCCACCTTAGCCTGGGCGCTCAACAGGTCAGGGCCAGAGGCGCCGGCCTTCAGTTTGTTCAGTTTCTGCTCGGCATCCTGCACCTTGGCCTGGGCTTCGGCAACTTCCACTGCCGAGGGGCGATTTTGCAGGGTTTGCAGGTCGCTGACGGCCCGCTGTACGTCACTCTTGGCTTCTTGCACGGATGAGGCCGAAGATGGCTGGTTGAGGCTGTTGAATTTACCTTGCGCCCGTTCAAAATCGACCGTGGCTTTTTGCAAGGCCGCTGATTCCGGCGTCATACCGATGTCATTACGCCACTTAATTTGGTCATAGGCCCGTTGCGCTTCCTTGCGGGCAATCTCGGCTTTGGCGAGTTCAGCTTTGGCTTCATCAATTGCGCCACTGCTGGGGGGGGCAAAGAGACCATTCAATTTGGCCTGGGCGGCAGCCACTTTGGCCTGGGCGGCAGCAATCTCTTCCGGCGCCGCGCCGGATTGTACCTTGATCAGATTTTCCTTGGCAGCGGCCAGATTGGCTTCGGCTACGGCAATTTCACCGGGGTCGCTGCCCTGTTGCAGTTTCACCAAGTCAGCTTCGGCAGAAGCCACGTCAACCTCGGCGCGGGCCACGGAACGTTGCAATTCCGCCGTATCGAGCGCCAGGAGCAGATCACCTGCCGCCACCCAATCGCCCACCTTGACATTGACCTGGCTGATGGTGCCATCGACTTCCAGGACGACCTGGCGCTTGCTAATGAGGTCAACTGTGCCGGCGGCAGAGAGTTCATCAATCACCGATTCCGGGGTGCGAATGCGCACGGTTCTGCTTTGGGGCGCCGACGGATCCGGGTTTTCCGGTCGTTGCATATCGGTATCGGCATACTCCGGGGTGAGCGAAGCGGATTTGGCTGGGCCGTCGGTCCACAACAGGATCAGATCGATGACACTCAAAATGACCAAAACGGCGACGATTAATTTGCGGTTGCTCATAAGGCGCTCCTCTACAGTTACAGTAGTACAGATTGTTGTTGCCCTAAGGATAGCAGAAGTTACTCCCCCAATTGAACGGAATTTTCTATCAACTCGTCGTGGTTTTCTATCAATTGTGATTGCCAGGATCGAGTAACACAGGATCGCTACGATAGGAGCGCGCCAGTCGTTACTTAGGGGCTTAGATTAGCAAGGGTGAAAGCAGCGAGAAAGGAGAGGCGTATCACCTGTTTGAGTTGTAATATTTTCGAGAAAGTGTTGATCGGTGAACCCGTCCCGTAGGGACGCATGAGTTTAGGGAGGAGAAAATGATGTTCTCTCTTCTAAATTCATGCGTCCCTACGGGACGGGTTTTATGATGACTTCTTTGACAAAAATCATCATTTACTCATACCGCAGCGCCTCAATTGGGTCGAGACGGGTGGCGCGGATGGCGGGGTAGAGGCCGAAGACAAAGCCGCTGAACAACCCGACGCCCAGAGCCAGGAAAAGGGCCGGCGCTTCGAGGACAATGTCAAAGGGAAATTCAGGGATGCCATTAAGCAAGACGCTGACGCTGTAGCTCAAGCCGATGCCGATGAGGCTGCCAAAGGCACAGAGAACCATGGCCTCAATCAAGAATTGTAACAGGATGTCCCCATCTTGGGCGCCCAATGCTTTGCGCAGGCCGATCTCGCTGGTGCGTTCGGTGACGGAGACGAGCATGATGTTCATGATGCCAATGCCACCGACCAACAAGCTCACTGTGCCGATGCTGCCGAGCAGGGCCGTCATCATATTGGCAACGCTGCCGGCGATCTCTAGCAAGCGGGCTTGGTTGAGAATGTGAAAGTCATTCTTCTGGCCGGCGTCCAAATCATGGCGCAAGCGCAGTGTCTGTTCCACCTGGCTTTCGGCATATTTGAGCAATTCCCGATCGGCCACCTGCACCATAATTTCCGAAACCACATATTCGCCGCGATAGCGTTCCGCTTTGATCAGCCGGTTTTGGGCCACGCCCAGCGGGGTGTACATGGGGCGGAAGTACGATTCACTGTCATCGCCGCCGCTCTTCTTCAAGACGCCGACCACCGTAAAGGGTTCGTTGTTAATGCGCACGCTTTGACCGATCGGATCGGCGCCCTTGAAGAGGTCAGTAGCGGCAATGCTCGATAGGACGACTACTCGGTGTTGATTCGCTTCTTCTTCCGGCGTGAAGAAGCGCCCTTGGGCCACTTTGAGATTCTTCACGTCGGCATAGTTGGCGGTGGCGCCTGTTACCTGGCTTTCAATCGCGGCATCGCCATTGATCACCCGCAGAAAGGCGGAATTGGTCGAAGCCACGGCGACAATCTCCGGGTGCAACTGCGGATCGGCCAACACACGAGCATCGCCAGAGGTGAGCGAACTGCTATCGGTGATGTTTTCCATTTTGGGGGAGATCACCAGGGTGTTGATGCCCTGCCCTTCAATCTCTTGAGTGACGCCAACCGCTGCGCCCCGACCAATGCCGATGGTGGTCAACACCGAGGCGACCCCGATAATCAAGCCCAACATCGTCAAGAGCGAACGCATCTTATTGGCGGCGATGCTTTCCCAGGCCACGTTTGCGTATCGTAATGCTTTCATCGTACACCTCGTCACTAGAGATTCAGAGATTGAGAGATTAGAGAGATTGGGCAACCCTTGCCGATTAACAAGTAACCGTTATCCGTTGACCACTAATTATTATATTCGTCTTTAATGATCTTGCCGTCACTCAAGGTGACAGTCCGTTCCGCCCGCTTGGCGACACTCATGTCGTGGGTGACGACGACGATGGTCATGCCTCCCTCGTGCAGTTGCTTGAAGATGCGCAACACATCTTCGCCCGTCTTCGAGTCCAGGGCGCCGGTCGGTTCGTCGGCCAGCAACAGGCTGGGACGGTTGACCAGGGCACGGGCGATGGCGACCCGCTGTTGCTGACCGCCGGAGAGTTCATCGGGACGGTGGTGCGCCCGTTCGCCCAGGCCGACACGGGTGAGCGCTTCCAACGCCATCTTGGCGGCGTTGCGGGCCGGCACACCGGCGTAGAAGAGCGGCAACTCGACCTGGCGCTGGGCGCTGGTGCGGGGGAGCAGGTGGAAGCGCTGGAAGATGAAGCCGATCTCCCGATTGCGCACTGTGGCTAATTCGGCCTTGCTCATCTGGCTCACTTCGGTGTTGCGCAACCGGTAGCTGCCGGTGGTCGGGCGGTCAAGCAGGCCGATCATGTTCATCAAGGTGCTTTTGCCCGACCCGCTAGCGCCGATAATGGCGACATATTCGCCGCTGCCGATGGTCAAGGAAACACCGCGCAGCGCATGAACGGCTGTACCACCCATCTGGTAGCTCTTGCTCATTTCGCTGATCTCAATGACCGGTTGGCGAGAGACCGCCGGTCGCACCCGCTGGTGAGCGCCGTTGAGTTGACCATTCACCTGACCATTCACATGCCCATTCACCTGACCATTTTTGTACAAATTGCGCTGCGGTATCACCAAACCACTCATGATTGCTCTCCTAAATTCAAGCGTCCCTACGGGACGGCATCGTTGTTGCCACTCGCCACTCGCCACTCGCTACTTGCACACCTCTTCGACGCTACAAGTGCTTAACCAGGCAAAGAGATTGTTTTGTAAATCGCCTTCGCCGCCGGCGCCGATGATGCTGTGGTCGATCTGGCCGTCGGGGTTGATAAAATAGCTGACCGGGACGCCGGTGATCTCATAATCCTGGGCAATTTGGCCCGTTTCATCGACAATCACCGGGAAGGTCAAGCCCGCTTCCGTCACAAATTGTTGCACATCCGCTGCCGGCATCTTGCTAACCACTGTCACCAGCGTGACTTCGGCGTTGGGGTCGGCGGCGATGGTTTGGAGCGCCGGCAACTCTTCGCGACAGGCGCCACAGTCGGGCGACCAGAAGGTCAACATCACCGGCTTGCCAGCATATTGCTCCAGGCTGATCGGCTTGCCATTGAGGTCGTAAGCGCGAATGGCCGGCGCCGGTTGCCCTGCATCCAGGCCATTCCACACATAGGTGGCGAGAATGGCGGAGGCAGCCACCAGTAAGATGCTGATTGCGATGATGACGCCGATAATCTTGACGATGCGCTTGGTCAGCGATGGTTTGTTAACCGTGGGATTGAAAACGGCGTTATTGTTGAGTGTTGAGTTCATCATGGTCTTTATCTCCTAGCGAAGTTGGTTACACAGGTTGTTTTGATGACTTCATTATAGGACGCGCCGCCGCCAAAAACCACAGCCGTTTTCTACGAAAATAAACGAAATTTCTATCGTTTTATCAGCGCCGTCATAGAAAAAGAAAAATGTACCAGCCAAACCTGGGGCAAGCAGGTTTGGCTGGTACATCAAAGGGGTCGAATTCATTCACTACCACTGACTTACGCCGGTTGCATCTGCATGGGTTGGGCAGCGGCAACTTTTTGGTTCTGCCGCCGGCGGTTCCAGGCGATCTTGAGCAGGAAGGCCGTGTTGAGCAGGGTCAAGGTCGGCAGGAAGAGGACGTTGAGTTGGGTGACGATAGCGCCAGCATCCCCCGCTGCGCCTGCTTCAACCAGGGCGCTCATCGCCCCTTGCCAGAGTGCCGGGTAGCTCATGAAGGCGTCGATCATCAAGGGCAACATGGCGACAAGCAGCACCGGCCACAGGGCAATTGAGAGCGCAATGTAGGTGAAGATGACCACCCGCACCCAACCGGCCCATTGACTAAAGGCTGTGGTCGCCGGGGCAACCGAGCGACGGCCCAAGCGCCACAACAGCCAACCCCACATGCGTTTCGCCGCTTCGCCGGTGCGAGCATGGAGATTCGGTACACCGGTCAGGTCCGAGAGCAGCCAGTAGCCGTCGAGCTTCATAAAGGGTTCCAGGTTGCCAATCAGAATCAGGTCGATGACCATAATTGCCAGCAGGTAGGTTGGGTCTTGCGTCGCCCAGAAGAGCAGCAGACAGAGTGGGGCAAAGAGCAACTGAATGTAGATCCCGCCGGCATCGACCACCGCTCGTTGCAAGCGATTGAGCCGCCACGCCGCCGTCACATCGACATAAAAGACCGGGTTGAAGAAGTAGAGGCCAAAGCCCAACGGCCCATGGGGTGATCCCCAGCGGTGACAGGCGGCCAGATGGCCCAGTTCATGAAAGAAGATGCTGACCAGAATCACACCGTAGAGCAGCGGCCAGGAAACCGTGGTCATATCGATGTTAGGCGGGAAGCCCATCTCTCGGTAGGCCAACAGGTGGGCGCCGGCGATCAGGGTTGTCAAAACGACGGCGGGTCCCTTATAAAAACAGACTTGCAATAAGCGGGCCAGCGGCGCCAACGTTTGCGGGGAGAGAAGATCCTTGCGGTAGTGCAGCCCCAAGTACGAAGTCGAGCCGTTGTCGGTCGGTGTCGCCACGGGGGTCTTACCGCTCTCCGTCACCACACCTTGCTCCAGCAATTGGGCGCCCAGTTGTTGCAACTGATCCAGCGCCACGGTTTGACCGGTGCGCTGCTGAACAGCAGCGGCCAGGTCGGGCAGGGTCATGGCGGTGTGCAGGGCATCCAACAGGTGGTACAGCTTTTCATTCACCTGAAAATGACGACCGTCGGTCAATTCGACGCGATAGGTTTTGCCTTGGGTGCTGCTATCAAACGCCACGATCTGGGCGCCGGCGTTGAGTTCAAGTTGGGTGGTGAGGCTTAGTGACATCGGTAGACTCCTTCTGAATTGGTGATTCGTTTCTACGGCCAAGTATAGCCTTTCCCTTACCTGCAATCGACACCGACAATCTATCAAAACAGGCGCTTTCTCTAACGGTTTGACGGATTACTGATAGACAGCACGCTCATAGCCGGTCCGTGACCGGCGCCCCAACGCCGGTCACGGACCGGCTATGAGCGGGTAATCTGGTCACAAAAACAAAAGAGGAACCTGCGTGATGCAAGTTCCTCTTTTGTGTCTGCCGCTCAGGGGGGAGCGGCAGACCGATAGGTGATTCAACTCGTTCACAAGTCCCCTTTGCGAGTTGTTGTCTCAGGTTAGACCCAGATCCAGCGCCATTTGAGGCAAGGATAGTAGATGGTGACGAACCAAACCTTCTTGCTGCAAGTCGCCAGGTATGGTACGTAGATCCACAACGTTTCCAGGCGCTGTTCGAGTTGTTCCAGGGCAAAGTCGTTCTTGTTCAACATAATTGTCTCTCCTTGTGTATGAATAGATAGATAGTGAGTGTATTTACGAACTTACGTTAGCCGATTAGACCCAGATCCAGCGCCATTTGATGCAGGGGTAGTAGATGGTGACCCACAAAACCTTCTTGCTGCAAGTTGCGACGTAGGGTACGTAGATCCACAATGTTTCCAGGCGCTGTTCCAGTTGTTCCAGGGCAAAGTCGTTCTTGTTCAACATGATTGTCTCTCCTTGTGTAGATTATGTGTAGAAATTATTAGTTACGTAATGGGTTAGCGTAGATGGTTAGACCCAGATCCAGCGCCATTTGAGGCAAGGATAGTAGATGGTGACGAACCAAACTTTCTTGCTACAAGTCGCCAGGTACGGGACGTAGATCCACAATGTTTCCAGACGTTGTTCGAGTTGTTCCAGGGCGAAGTCATTCTTGTTCAACATGATTGGGTTCCTTTCGTTCGTTACTGTTACAGAAGTTAATGATTGAAGCAGTCAGTTTTGAGCTAGTCATTCATTTGTGTTCGTTTGCTTTGCTCTTTGCTGTCCGCTCTGTTGGTCTTATTGTACCCTGGCGCAAGGGGCAAATGTAGGGGCGCTTTCTAAGACTTTTGGCAATTTGTCTACTAAATTTGACGACAAACGATAGATTTCCTGGGGTCAACGGGAATCCAATGGGTTGACAGCCCAATCTTCCGGAAAGGTCGCGCTGATCGACAGGATTGTCTGGTCATACCTTCCCAGAAGATGACTGTTAAACCCCTACGTCCCGCTTGAGCCATTTCCTGTAGGCGCCTCGCAGGCAACCGGCGCTTGCCGCCGCCCCATCTCCCTCGTACCGGCGCCGTTTTGGCGGTCGCCTACCACCTACCGTACAATAAGACAAGCGATCCGTTCTCATACTTCCTTCTCATCCGATTGGGAGCTTACCTGATGGACTTTATCACGCTTGCCCAGCAGTTTGACGCACCCGCTGTGAAGGCGCTCGTCCTCATGGGCAGCCATGCGCGGGGCGACGCCGGCCCCTACAGCGATGTCGATCTGGTGCGCTTTGTTGCAGAGGAAAATGCCGCGCTGGATGGCGTAGGCACACATCTGGTGGATGACGTATTGGTTGTGGTGAGCAATGCGACGCCCAGCCGTGTAGAAAAGTGGTTCACCGATCCGGAGCAAGCCACCAATACGATAGCCGGCCTGCGTATCGCGCGCACGCTGATTGACCGAGCCGACACCTTTGCCACCCTCCAAGCCCGCGCCCATGCTTTTGTTTGGGATGATGCCTTGCAAAACAAGGCCGATCTCTGGGCCAGTGAACAGATGGTGGGCTGGATCGAAGAGGCACACAAGGGGCTAGAAGGGTTACGCCGGCGTGACCCTGGCCGGTTACTCAACGCCAGCTTTGGTCTTTCGTGGGGCCTGTCTAACGTGGTCAAAGTCCAGCGCGGAGTATTGATCTCTGGTGATAATGGCTTTTTCACCGAAGTTGCGGCGGCGGTCGGTGCGGAAACCGCGTGGAGTCAATTGCGCGCCATTGCCTTTGGCGTCGCCGACGTAGATGGCCGGCCCCCTTCCTTGCGCGAACGGGTGGTCGCCGGGTTACAGCTCTATGTCGCAACTGTGGAATTGCTTGGCCCCGCCCTCCAACCCGAACATGCCCCGCTCATTACCGAAACAGTGGCGTTGATCAACGCCACAATTGAAGATGTATATCACGCGGAAACATAAGCAGTTCCCTGTACATGGCATACCATGTCTTACGCCGTCATTGCGTTCGCAGCACTCAATTCGGCGGCAATACGGCGGCTGTGAGCCACCAGATCGATCAACGCGACATCCGGCAAACTCTGACTAAGCGCCAGCAGTTGGGCCGGTATCTCATCATTGTCTTTGAAGCTGTTCAAAATATCGCCAATGTCGGTCAACTCCTTGAGATCGACTTTTTCTTCGGCGGCCAAGATCTGTTGTAGCGTTGGCTGTGGTGGCTGGGCGCTGGGCGCCGGTTGGCTGGGCGGCTGGGCAGCGCCCGATTGGGCGGCTGGTTGCTGTGGCGCGCCTGGCTCTGTACTTGGCGCCGTACCTGGTGCAGCGGGAACACCTGGTTGCTGGCCTGGCCCAGGTTGCGGCAGGGCCGGCGGCTGCCCCGGCGCGCCGGGAACGCCCGGTTGTTGGGGCTGTGGCGGGGTGCCCGGTGACGGTTGCTGGCCGGCTGGCAACGGCGTCGGTTGACCAGCAACCGTCCCTTGTGGAGTGACGCCTGTCGGTTGCGGCGTAACCGCCGGCTGTGGTTGTCCCGGGGCAACCGACGCACCAGGCGCCGGCTGACGGGGTTGTGGCACAGCCGCTGGGGCGGTTGGTGCTAGCGCGGTTGGCGGTACGCCCAGCAACGCCGCCTGATCAGCGACCCACTCTTCCGCACTTTGTGGCTCTTGTCTCCATTGTATCCGCCGACGCGGTTTTCCCCCAGGCGCCGGCTGAAGTAGCGTGGCTAGTTGCACCCACCAAGGCAGAGGCGTCACCGCCGCCACCACCGCCAACCCCAGGCTGACGGCAGAGGCAATGAGACTCCAAACAATTGCGTTCTGTCGAAAGAGTGCGGAAAGCAAGGGCGCACGCTCCGCCGGCAGCAGAGGTTGTACAGCCGGTGGGTTGAGTGTGTGCGTCAACCAAAGCCACTGTGCAATCAGCAATAACGCAACCAGGAGCATACCAAGCAGGACGAGGGTCAGTACCGGCCGCGGCGCGCCTTTGTTGGTGGAGGGGACAGGTATGATGTCGATCATAGAATCCTCGCAACCAGCGGTGGGACAACGATAAAGCTAATGCCCCCCATGACTAATAAGATGGACAAATAGAAGACTGCCTTGTAGAGATGACCGCCGTCGGTGGCAATGATGGCGTATGAATTGATGACAGCCAGCAGGATGACCATTGCGATGGTAATCACCTGGAAGAAACCAACTTGGGGGGCGTTGAAGGTCGGCAAGGCCATGGCCGCGGCCTGACTAGACCCTTCTCCTAGTGCCGCTGCGGCGGCATCGATCAGATCCACGAAATTGCGAATAATCTCCAGAATGATCACCATCAAGGTGGCAATCGTGCCGTGCATCACCACCGTCAGCCAGGAAAAGGTGGAGGCGACCACCTGGCGCTTGGCGCGCAACATAATGGTTTTGGTGCTAAATTCAGCGGCCAGAAACGCGACAGTATCGGGATCACCGCCTAAGCGGACGGCATCGTTAAAGATGGTGATGGTCTCGCCGATCAGCTTGCTGCCCGTTTCCAGGGCAAACTTGCGCCAACATAGCTCAGGGTCCACCGCCGCGATCAGGCGGCTGCGCAAGCGGGTTAAGTCCCGTTCCAGGGTAGGGAACGAACTGAGATCAACGCGGGTTAAGGCTTCGCCAATGGTGGTGCCGGTGGAGACGGCCATACCACCTAAGGAGCGCAGAAAGGGGCCAAATTCGCGATCCTTTTTATCAATTTCGCGACCGGCTAACATACTCACCCCACCCAGCGGGAAGAGCATGATGGCCGCAATGATCAAGACTGGCCCCACCGCCATGCCAAGCACCATGAGCAGGGGACAGAGAATAAAGACGGCGGCAATGGTGTAAACGCTTAGTTGACCGGCCAGTCGCTGCGGCCAGGTGCCATCGGGTGAAAAGAGGTCGATCACCTCTTTGGGCGCGGCCCGCGACAAGATCCAAGCCGTGGCTGAGGCAATGGTCAACATGGTGATTACCAGCCCCAGGATGATGGTGTTGCCCATATCATAGATGAGCGACGACGTCATGTTGATGACAATCATGAGCGCCGACGAAACATTGACGGCGGCATAGGCATCGGTCCATTTGGTCAGCGATTCCAGATCGCGCTCATACTCTTTTTCATATGCCTCCCCTTGCACCGCCGCTTCTTCGGTCAAAAAATCGACTTCGGGTTGGCCGGCGGTGAGCGCATTGCCCAGGCGCAACAGCAAGCTGATCATCACGTCGGATTTGATCGCCAGCCCGACCTTGGTGCAGGCGCCGGCATAGTCATAGCCTAGCTTTTGCGCCAGCAGGTGGACCCGCTTAAAGTAGTCGGCGGGAATGCGCGGCAGGCTGGCGCCCAGCTCAAAGATGCGGTTGCGTGCAATGCCGGCGCCGGCGACCGCCGACATGTAACTGAGCTGGTAAAAGAGTTCTGAGTTAGAGACTTCTTTAAAGGAGTCCTTGTTTATAAGCTTCTGCAATAACTTCAAATAGTTTGTCAAAGCTCGTCGCTCCTCCCTTTTTGTGGATCCGCTCTAAGATGGCGGCGCGCTTGCGCAGATCGCCATAGATCGAGCGCCGTTTGCTCTCCGGCACGCCCCGTTTGGCGGCCACCTTCTGTTCCAGCACAAAACTGTTCATATCGCCGGGAAACTCAAAGGTGTCATCTTCGGCGCGCCAGCGAAAGGCCGTGATAAAGGAAAAGGTATTGGACGCTGAGTCATAATCGACAATTTCGTTGACGCTGACGATCCGCCGCACCGTGCTGCCATCAGGTGCGCGCACGGCAGATTGAATCACCACCAGATCGAGGTTATCGATATTCACCTTGGGAACATTGATCGGCTCACCAGTCAAGCGTTGGATCACCTTTTGCACCGAAGAGGCGTGAAAGGTCGCCATCACGCCGTGACCGGTCTGCATGGCTTGAAAGGCGATATTGCCTTCCACCCCACGAATCTCACCAATGAGAATGCGGTCGGGGCGTTGGCGTAATGCAGCTTTCAGCAGGTCAAACATATCGACGCCGCCACTTTTGTTGTCCTTGCTCATCTGGCGCACCACTTCGCGCACCCAGTTGGCATGGGGGACTTGGAGTTCCGGCGTATCCTCAATGGTCACGATTTTGGCATTTGGCTTCATAAAGGTGGTGAGGGCGTTGAGCAAGGTCGTTTTACCAGAGGCCGTGGCGCCCACCACAAAGACATTCAGATCCGACTCAATCGCCAGCCAGAGGTAGGCGGCAATGAGATAATCCATGCTGCCAAATTCGATCAGGTTCAACACACTGATCACATCGTCGCTAAATTTGCGAATGGTAAAGTTGCTGCCCCGTTTGGCAATATCTCGACCATAGACAATGTTGATACGCGAGCCGTCGGGCAGCGTCGCATCGACAATCGGGTTGCGCAACGTCACCGGTTTTTTGATCCGCTCCCCCATCTGAATCACAAAGTCATCCAGGTCTTCGTGCGAAGGAAAGGTGATCGAAGCTTTGAGACTCTTGAAAATTTTGTGTTCAATAAAGATATTGCCCAAGCCGCTGCAACTAATATCTTCAATATAGGGGTCATCGAGTAGGGGCTGTAAAACGCCTAGCCCTAATTTGTCACGCACAAAGCGATACTTGAGCGCCGCCAATTCGCGATCGGTCACCAGGATCTTGCTGTTCTTTTCAGCAGGGTTTGTTGTACAGATGCTATCAAGCGCATTGAGGAGAACCTCTTTACGCTCTTCTTCGGTGGCCTGACCAATCTTTTCAGCCAGATCGAGCAATTTATCTTCGACTTTCTTGACCAGCCCGTTGAGCGGCACAGTTAAGAGCGGCTCAACGGGAATATAACAATCGCGCGCGCCCTTGGGGTCGGGATAGATATGAATAAAAAGCTCCTTGTCATTCGTCGGATAGATCAGGTTACGGGCTTTACTTTTGCCCAAGGCGCGCGACAATTTGGCGATATAGGTCGGCATCCCGATCTCGGCAATCGGCACCGCTTGCAAATACTCCAGCAGAAACGGGCGTTCCTGGACCAAAGCCTGCAATGGTGGCGGTAGTTGTTCTTGGGTAAGCCCGTTGCCGCCCTGTTGGATCTGATCAATGTTTTGCTTGGGGAAGGGTAGATCCGTCTGTTCCATACTCGCTGTCATCCCTGTGCTTTGTTGATGGGGATAATGCGCATCCCCAACCCTGGTTCAATCTCAAAGCTGACAATATTGCCGGTGTTTTTGCTGGCGCCACGCACCTTGGCCACCTCCATGGTCTTGACCAATTTATTGCCGACCTCTTCCGTCCGCATCCGCAGATGGGCGTCACAGAGCGAAGTGATACGGACAAGAAAATCCTGGCTGATGGCATGGGAATGGACCACAATCAAAATCGTCATGCCTTCAGAACACATGCGTTTACAGCGCTCGAAAAAGCGGAGAACCGTTTCGTGAACTGTATTGGTCAGACAGGGGGTGAGGGCGTCAATAAAGATCATGCTGTGATCTTGGGTACGCTCCTGGATAATGGCATCCAACAAACAGCCCAGAATATCCTCTTTGGAACGAGCAAATTCCATTGGGTAGAGGCGCAATTTCGTCAGCAGCAGATAGTTCAAAATGTCGATATTGAGGCTCTGCATCTGTTTCACCAGGCTCTTGACGGTATTCTCGGTGGTGAAGAACGACAGATTAAAGCCATCACTCAAGGAACCCCACGTCATCTGCTGAGCCAGCACCGATTTGCCGGAATGGGAATCGCCTTCAATCAAGGTCAAGGAGCCGAGGGGAATGCCGCCGCCCATTTTGTCGTCGATTTCACGGTTGCCGGTGGAAACCACCGTCTTTTTTGGTTCTACCATCGCTTCTGTCATAAATCACCTACCGAACAAAGATTGCAGATTGGGTGACGCCATTGGCGACGGCCAGCGCGGCCAGGTTGGTCGTCTTTGGACCAATCACCGGCAAGAGCTTGATCCGCACCACCAACTCTTCCCCAGGATTCAGAATCCCCGGTTCAAAGACCTCCGGCGTCGTGGTCGCCGCCGTGAGATAGATGCCGGCAACACCCCAAGCATTATCGCCCGGCGACGGCGTGGGGGCATAGGTTACCCATTTCACCAGATAACTGCCCTGCACTGTGTAGTATTGCACAATTAGATCCCACTGTTCGAAATCGGCCAGTTTGGTGCTGCCAGTGTTTTTGAAGGTTAGCTCCACATTCGCACCGGAATTTTTGGTCGCCGCCGCAATCAGGCTGAGTTCCGTCCGCGCCTGCTCCTGGTTGCGTGCATTCATCGCCTGTGTGGCCGCCAGCAGCGTATCCTGTGTCGTAAAATAGGTGTCAGCCAAGGTCAAGACACCAAACAAGAGTACAATTACCAGAATGATGGTGGCTAAAGCGGATTCCATAACTCACATACCCAAATAAATTATTTTGACAAGGTTCCAATACATCCAGACCTCCGGGAGGTGGCCCAAAGTTGGGCTGAATTCCTAAGCGGTTGCGGGCCACCTCCCGGAGGTCTAGCGGAGTACCCGACGCGAAAGGTGATCTTGTCGAATTACATACTAAAATAATAAGTATCGGCAACGCCGTTGGGTAATACAACCTTCAAAAAGTAGCGCTGTGATGACTGGAGTACCGAAAAATGAATCGTGATGCGAAGGGTCGCCGTCGGGTTCCAATATGCATCATTTTCGAGTTGCCCTTCCCAATAGGGGTAAAGTCCGCCGGCTTCCACCTGATGGGGAATGCGAACAAAATTACCCTCGGGGCCGAAAAAGAGATCCACTTTTTCCACCGCCGGAATGCGCACAGCGCCAACATTCTTGACCCACAAAAAAACATCAAAATTACCATCGCCGTTGCTATCCTGCCAGCTTCCATTGCGATCCAATTCACCGGAGGCGTGGATGATCTCGATCTGGCTCTTGATCTCTTCATCCAGCCGTCCACGCATGGTCACCAACGTGTCGCGGCTGCGAACAATTGCCGGGTAAATGGCATTAAAGACCATGACACTGGTAATAATGCTAGCGATGATCATGAACGTCGTCGTAATGGCCTTGTCCATGCTCTTCCTCTTTTCCCGTTGGTGCAGTTTCCATCAAACCAGCAACCTGATCGAGCATTTTGTTGAGCTTCAATAATACATCCATCAAGTCTCTGGTTGTCACCGCCACGCCCGGCTGCACTTCCTCACTGACCGTGACAAATTGGAGGAGCAGTTCGGTCAGGCCCGGTGTCGCCGCTTCGGCATTCACCGAAGAGTTGATGATATTTTGCGTTAGTTCTTTGCCGATGCGATCGACACTTTCATTCACCCATTTGGCCACATAGGGCCAAACCGCTTGATCAATCACCGCTTCCGGCCAGAGATCAGCCTCTTTTTGCCTTGGCGGGCGGTTACTAACCATCGTGCTTGCTTGCTCCGCTGGCGCCGCCGGCGTCTTGACCTTGCGTTTCATTTCTTGCAAAGAAATTTCCCTAGTTTTGGGTAGCGGTTCCATCATGGCGTCCTGTTGCCCTGGTTGGTTCTCCTCGCGCTTTGCCGGCAACTCATCGACTGGACCAGCTAGCGCGTTTGGGCGCAACGGCAGTTTGGACGGGGGTGTCTCTTCGGCACGCAAGACTGGATAGTAGTGAATCAAAACCTGATTTTGGATCTCCAAAAGCGTCGTTTCAATTTCATTTTTCAAGATTTTTAATTCATGTTCGAGCGTTTCCACTCTGGTTTCGAGGCTCATGTAACTCCTTCGCTTTCCAGTTAACCGAGCCCGACGAATGAAAGTGACTGAGCAGTTTGTTTGAGCATGAAAGCCCAAGCAAACTGCTCAGCAAAGGCCCGATTCATTTAGCGCGTTGTTGCCCTCAAGTAGGAATGATGTGTGACTTGGCGCCCGTTATTGTAGGTCGTAAACGGCCTCAATATACGCCGGTGTCGTCCGTTGGATATTCAAGACGGCGCCAGAGGGCGGCTTGATCTCAATCGAGAAATCGGTATTGATGCCCAAGGTGTTGGTCAGGGTGTCGAGCGGAACGGTGATCTCCGCCAATTCGCCGGCTTCCAACAGGTCATCGTCGTCGGCCCGCACTTTCCAGGTGAGTGACCAACTGTCGACGGAAGTCATCTGATGAAATTTGACGAACAAAATCGGTAATGGTTAAGTTAGGTCATCGAAGCGAAAAGGAGGCAAGATGACCCAACGAAGAACGATCGAAATAAGTCCAGAAACCCGTCAAGCGCTGATTGAATTACGGGATGCGACGAAATACGAGTATATAAGAGAGCGGTGTGCAGCCATCCTGAAAATTGCCGATGGCACAAGTGCGCATCAAGTGGCCAAGACTGGCTTGTTGCGACCACGTGACCCGGATACGGTGTATGGCTGGCTCGATCTTCTGGAAAGCGAAGGGATAGCCGGCCTAAAAGCGCATCGGCAGGGCGGGCCACGAAGGGGGTATCTTTGACCGGTGCGACGAGTTGGTGCAACTGTTGAGAGCGGGACCGGAAAGTGCGACGCCAAGCGCAAAGGCAGAAGAGACGAGCAACCCAGGTCAGCCAGCCGTAGCGCAAAGCCGCTGGCAGTTGACGACGATTCGGCAAGCCGTACCCTGGTTGCAGAGCTATTCGCTGAGTGGCGTCTGGTACATGCTGCGGCGCTATCGGCTGAAAGTGCG
>JAPKMW010000080.1 GCA_026645575.1 Caldilineaceae bacterium | reverse complement strand
TTCCGAGAGGAGCAAAAAATGTTGCATTTTGTCTCCGACCTCTGACGAGGATTCATCTACTCCTGACTTAAGAAGGGCGCCGCTGATACCGGAAAGCAAGTGGTCTCCGACCTCTGACGAGGATTCATCTACTCCTGACAGCAAAACGTACCACATTGGGAAAAATGCGTGATTTTGACCAATTTTGGCTTGATTTGGGCTGTTTTTTCGTACCACATGGCTGTTCTCGCTTGAAAAAAACGTACCACATCAGGTATGATGACAGGAGCGACCCTTTGCGGGCCGCTTTCAGTATAGCAGGAAAATGACAGTTTGTCAATCGCCATAAAAGGAAAATTGGGACGGGACGATAGCAGCAGTAGCGGCATTATTACAGACGGCGCCGGCGCATCCGTTACGCGCGATTGCTACCGGCTTAGGACTGCGGCAACGGGGGCAGGCAACCGGCGTTGTTTTCAATTTCCGGCCAACTTTGCGCGTGAACCTATGGCCGCGACAACGCCACCTGCTCTCCAATTTGATAGGCGGTTGTCTGTGTCGCCACTACAATGGGCTGGGCCATCTGGTTCACCTGTGGTTGATAGATGGCGAGCCAAGGCCGCGGCCAATAGGCGTGTACCAGCGCCGTCAACAGCCAGTGGGGAATACGCCCGCCCAGGACAAGCCCTTGTTCAGCAGCCACCTGGGGAATTGCCAGATCAACCGCCTCACTATAATCAAGATAGGTATCGACCACGCGTGCTTCCAGCCAATCATAGCCCAGTTGGCGGTGATGGGTGAAGGCCAGGGGATGGCTTGGCGGCAAGGGGTGCGCGGTCGGTTGGAGCGGGGGTGGCGCCACCCAGCCCAACCGCGGGTCAAATTGGTAGCCGCGCACCGGCCAGGCATGAGCCGCCACCGCCGCATAGAGCCAATTCGGCCCACGGCCATAGAGCGCCAGCGCCGTGGCCCCCGGCAGATAGGCCAACACAGCCGGTAGATCGGCCGGCTGCCACCGTTCACCGGGGGCTGTTTGCACAACCTTGCGCATCCGTTCCAGATCCACCACCAACTCAGTCGGCGCCAGCGTGGCATGATAGGCCGGTAAATCGACCGCGGCGAGGTCAAAGAGCGTTTTCAAGTTCCAGGCCAGCCGCGCCACCAGTGGGCTTTGCACCGGCAGATGACGTTCCAAGCCGCGAATGCGGCCCTGGAGAATCGGGTATTCGGCAAAGACCGTTTCCAGCTCAGTCAAGGTGGAATACAATTCAGCAAGAATCGTGAGTTTGTGGCGCGTCGCCAACGCCCGCCATTCCCCCATGGCGGTTTCATCCCGCGCCAGCAAAATGGCATGGGTGCAGCAAGCGAAGATCGTCTCTTGCTCCGGCGTTGGGCGACCACCGACATCAACCAGCAGCGGCAGATGGCGCCCCTGTAACGCGCCACAAACATTGGCGACAAAGCTGGGAGTGAATGGGCCTTTGTACCGTAAGACGCGCACCCGCTCGGCGCCGGCTTCGTTGCTCCAGTCCCCTTCGCCATCGGGACAAGCACGCAAGACATAATGTTCAACTCCTGCGCTACGGAGCGCTTGGGTCAAGGCATAGGTAAAGACCGATTTGCCGCTATGGGGCGGGCCGCCAATGACAATGGCTGGTAACGGTGGCATCAAGGTTGCTCCTCCATCCCAAAAGTGCAACACACCGGCGTGAAACGTGTTGCGTGTTACGTGAACGGTTGATTGCGCTCTCCTGTCCGGCTGCTGCTTGGCTGGTCAAATGGCGGATACATTGTAAGGTGTAGAGAATTTTTATAGGTTTTTAATAGGTTTTCGATAGGTTTTGCTCAACATCACCAGCAGCACGCCAAAAGTTAGGAATTGGCAAATGATCGGACTTATTGTATAACAAGACTGAACAACTGCTTAAATTTGTACAAGGAACCGATGACCGCATGGCTGAAACCGTTCTGGTGGCCACCCTCGGTGGTCAACCCCAAGTGGTGACCTTTGCTTTGGATGCGCTGCGCGCGCGCGGTGAGACCATTACGACCGTCTACCTCTTCCATCTGGCGCTGGATACGCCGCGCCAGCATCACGCCCTCCAAAAGCTCTACAGCGAGTTTACCCAACATCAGTACCAGGGTCGGCCCTGCCGGTTGGCGCCCATTGCCATTGGCGGGGCAGATCCCTTGCCGGCGATCCGCAACGCTGCCGAGGCCGAAGTGGCCTGGGTGACGATCCGCGATACGCTTGCCAGTCTCAAACAGCAGGGGCATACCCTGCATCTCTCTATTGCCGGCGGGCGGCGGATGTTGGCCCTCCTGGCAACTTCGGCCGCCATGTTACTTTGTGATCATCAGGATCGGCTCTGGCATCTCTATACGCCCGATGCCTTGCGGGAACGGGCGGCTGGCGGCGCCATCATGCATGTCACACCAGGGGATGGTGTACAACTGATCCAGACGCCACTGGCGCCGTGGGGCGCCTATTTTCCGGCCCTGCGCGCCATGGCCTTACCACCAGCGCAAGCCGTCGCCCAACAAATGCAACAACTCAGCGCAACCAATGACCTACAATGCCGTCAGGTATATCAGGGGCTAACCGAACGCCAACAGGAAATTCTGCTGGCCTTTGTCCGTGGCGGCACACCGCAAGATGTGGCCGAAGCGCTCACCATCAGTCTCAGCACCGTCAACACCCACAAAACTGCCATCCTGGCTGAATGTCGGATCGCGTGGGGGCTGGCGGAGGAAGCTCGGTTGGATTATCGCTTTCTCAAAGAACACTTCGCCGGTTTTCTGGCGCGGCTGGGGAAAGGATAGCATGGAGTTGGGGGAAGGGGATCAGAGGAAGTGATGAAAGAGATAGGAGAAACTGTTGATGCTATAAAAGCGCCAATATATTAAGGTATACGAAACCCATGATAGCCTGGTTTAATAAATAGCTTGTCTTGCATCACTAAAGGCAAACAAAATTCATAGCACGATGCCGATGATCAAAAAGGAGGTAAGTGGAATGAAATATTTGATGAACATAAATATTGGACCAGTACAAAGTTTTATCGAAGCGGCTAGACGGACGCGTGATCTTTGGTATGGATCATGGTTAATTAGCGAGCTTTCAAAATATGCAGCTAAAACCATTCTTGAACAACCAAGCAACCTCTTGATTTCACCGGCAATCACGCAAGTTGAACAATTGACACCTGATTATATGGCAGTCAATCGTTTGTTAGCAGTTACGGAAAACCCAACGTTACTGGGACAAAAAATTCGTGAACAATTAGAAATTTTTCTACTTGAACAGTGGACCCAAGTGTGTAGCAGGATCGGATCAATTCGGTCTTCTCAAGCTGAATTATCTGTGGAATCCCTCAAGGCATGGATCGACTTAGACGCTAATCCAGAAGGGCAGATCCGTGATCTAGTGGAATGTATTTGGGTAGCAGTTCCTTTTGATCCAAATCGCTATAAAGAATGCCGTGATGAAGCGGAGCGAATGTTAGCAGCGCGTAAGAATACACGTAACTTTGAACCTGTGCAGTGGGGCAGGCGCAAACCGAAGTCTTCGCTTGACGGTATACGTGAATCAGTGATTCCTGAATCTCGCTATGTAGCAGATCATGAGCGACAAAATACCGAGTTGCGCGCTAAAAAAGTGCAAATTTTGTATAGAGCTTACCATGCCGGACCAGCAGAGCAACTCTCCGCCGTTGATTTGTTAAAACGTTTAGGTGGTAATGAAGAGCAGTTTGCACGTATCCCTAGCACATCCCATATTGCAGCCCGACCATTTCTAAATGCATTGGAGAGAGACGTAACTAGTATCAAACCCCTTGTAGATCGTCTGCTAGCAACGTTAACCGCCAAGAAGAATTCATATGGTTTAACACTTGATTCGATCCAAAATGCGGCACATGCCTCACAGGTATTAGGCAACTATGATGGCGGCTTTCTCTATGAGAATCGGCTGCGAATCGAGGCCGAAGAACAAGATTTCAATCCTGATTGGGTTGACAACTTAGTCGCCGAGCTACGCTCATTTTATCGCTCCTTAAAGCACGCAGCAGGAGAGCGTCTTGAACCTTCCCCATATTATGCACTCCTGCTGGCAGATGGTGATAATATGGGCAAAGCGATTGATGCACAAACAACGATTGAGAAGCACCAAGCGTTAGCGCGTACATTGGATGATTTTGCCAGAGAAGCGGGTAAGATCGTACAGGAGCATCGAGGGTCACTGGTCTATGCTGGAGGGGATGATGTCATGGCATTTCTACCCCTAGACACAGTCTTTGTTTGTGCAAACACATTGGCCGACAAGTTTCGTGAACAACTGAATCCCTTTGCTAATGCCGATGGCATAAAGCCTACACTCTCTTGTGGTATCACCATTGCTCATCATTTGGAACCATTAAGCGACGTGTTGCGGATGACGCGCTCTGCCGAAAAAGAGGCGAAGAAGATCGATGGAAAAGACGCTGTCGCAATCACATTGAGCAAACGTAGCGGCATTGACCGTACCATCAAAGGCCGGTGGCAGGACGGGTTGACTGCAAGACTACAAGAATTCATAAAACTTTATCAAGAGCGCGCCATTCCACATGGGTACGCGTATGAGCTGGCTAATCTACATCAACGGCTAACAGTACCTGCCCATTGGCAAAAATTGTCACCTAGCCAATTAGACCTGACAGCAGCGGAAGCACAAGAACAGAATGCAAAAGGGATAAACTTCTCTTTAGCTGAAGCAATGAAGGCAGAAGCAAAACGGATCTTGGAACGAAAGCGTACCCAAACTGGTACACCTTTCAGTAAAAATGCTAAGGTCACACCTTTGCAAGATGCTATTCAAACGATCTCGCTCCAAGAACTTGCTTACGAATTAGTCATTGCTGAGACCTTGGCAAGTGCGCAGTACAGCAATCTGAATGGAGGTGTAAAATGACCTTATGGAGTATTGAGCCACGGGCACCAATTATTATGCGCGACGGACGCCCCTTTGGTCTGAACCCTGGTGCACGTGCGGAATCGCTTGATTTTCCTTTTCCGTCAACGATTGCCGGTGCTGTGCGTACCCGCCATGCACAAAAAAATAATCTGTCGTTTAGCAAAGATGAGGTTCGCGAGTTACGCAAATTGGCGGTGCGCGGCCCGCTCTTATGTGAATTAGCTGATAACCCCCAATGGCTTGTTCCTGCACCTATGGATGCCGTCCTCTTCCCAGCAACTGACAATGCTATGATTTCCCGTGCACGATTGCGACGGCTTGAGCCTTTAGAAACTGCGGTCATTTCTGATTTAAATGCCACGACGTTATCCGCTGTACAATGGTCACCCATCGGGATGGCTTCCAGCGAACAAATTAAGGATAAAGTCCTATCCACTGCACCACGCTATTGGTATTGGCAACACTTTGAACAGTGGTTACATACTCCGGCCAATGTTGACGAAGTCAATGTAAAAGCATTAGGTCACAATGGACCAGAGAAAGAAAGTCGGACGCATGTGGGCATCAGAGCAGACACGCTCACTGGCGAAGACGGGCGGCTCTTTCAAACGCGTGGGTTAGAGTTTCAACGCAAGTTAGACAATAACGGCCAGATCGAAGTGCGTTCACTGGCACTGGCGATTGAGACCAATGCTGATATGAGCGACGGCGTAGGTGTGTTGGGAGGGGAACAGCGTTTGGTGCGCTGGCATCGTCATACAACACAGATACTGCCCGCTTGTCCACCAGCGCTGTATCAATCAATTGCGCAGTCAAAGCGATGTCGGCTTATTTTATTGACACCTGCTTTGTTCCGTAACGGTTTTATACCTACTGACTTTCTAAGCGAGAATGCAAATGTTACAGTTACGCTAGCTGGCGCCGCCCTTGCTCGTGCACAAACTGTTTCTGGTTGGGATTATGACTTGCGCAGCGCGAAACCGACTCGTCGTTTGGTGCCAGCAGGCAGCGTTTATTTTTTGAAGCTACAAGGCGATACCGCTCAGATCGCGCAGTGGGTAAAGCAGCTATGGATGAATTGCATCAGTGATGACGCACACGACAGCAGTGACACTACCCGTCAACCACATCAAGAACGACTAGATGGCTTTGGGGTAGCGGTTGTAGGTACATGGTAAAAAGGAGAGACAAAGAATGCGAACACCCAAATTGGCAACACCCCCAATCATCAAAGCACAGCCTGATCCAGAGATGATTACGCAAGAGCGCACTTATAAAGTGATCACAGCGCTTTATGGCGGTGGTGTGGAACCCGGTGAAGCCGATGACATAACAGTTGTGCGTGTGCCTGAAATTCGTGGTCAATTGCGCTTTTGGTGGCGTGCGTGTCGCGGAGCGACAGAGAATGGGACAATCGCCGAAATGCGTCAACAGGAAGATAAGATTTGGGGTAGTGCAGCATCAGAAAAGAGAGCAGGGGAGTCACGAGTCACAGTTACGCTTACAGAATATACAGAAGGGCAATTAGTCAGTTTTGAGGAACAACGAATTCCTAAATATGCTTCATTCCCACTTCGTGAAAAGCGTGGCAGTGTCAGAATTGGCGTCACTTTTTCATTGACACTCACATATCCGGTAAAAATCGAAAACGATGTCAATGCTGCGCTTTGGGCATGGGAAACATTTGGTGGCTTAGGTGCCCGCACACGCCGAGGCTTTGGGGCCATTCACTGCCAAAAATGCATCAGGAACGGAGTTTCTATACCGTTAGTGGCCTCAGCTACGGTCACAGCCCTTAAGGGATCGATTCTAGATGGGCTAAAGCGGCATGTTGTAGATTCGGGATCGTGGCACCCAAGCGTACCTCACCTTACACGTACATCACGTGTCAAAGTTTCTGAGAATGTGTATAACGACTCATTTGATGCTTGGAAAACTGTGATTCGCAAGCTACAAGAATTTAGGCAGCAGAGAATAGCTCCCATGAAGCGTGGTTATTGGCCAGAGCCTGATGCAATACGGCGATTGACAGGTCAGACTTCTTCTAGCCATAGCACACCCATATCATCTGTAGAAAAATTTCCGAGAGCAGAGATGGGGTTGCCAATAATATTTCATTTTCGCATTGATGGTCATCGGCATGGAGATCCAGAGGACGATACAATTCTTGAAGGTAGTGATTTTGATAGGCTTGCAAGCCCACTTCTTCTTCGCCCTTATGCCTTAAGCACAAACAAGGCCGTTGCAATTGCAGTGGTACTCACTATTGATCCTGCATTTGGTACGTCAGATAAACCAGTTGTATTAAGAGATCAAGCGACACATAATGTGCTTGCTACTGTTGATACAAAGCTGAACGCTTCAGATGTAGCTAAACTCAAGAGCGCAGGAATGAGATTTATCGAACAAGACATATTCGATGCATTTTTAAAGTCTGCATTTTGAACTATCAATTTACTGGAGATGAACTATATGACTTCAAACGCACGTCTTTATTTTATCCACGCTCGTTCACCACTCCATGCGGGTACAGGCCAAGGCGTTGGTGTGGTTGATTTGCCAATTGCCCGTGAAAAAGCGACGAGCATTCCATACGTACCGGGATCATCGATCAAAGGGGTCTTACGTGATCGATGTGCCGATAATAAGCGCAAAGCCATCTTTGGGCCAGAAGGCGAAAATGCCTCTGATCATGCTAGTTCCGTATTGATTGGTGATGCTCATCTTTTGCTCTTACCAGTACGCAGTCTTGCCGGTACTTTTGCTTGGGTGACGTCGCCATATTTGCTGCGACGGGTTACAGTGGCTGCTGACGATGTTAACGACGCATCTGTACCTACAGTGATACCCACTCCAAGTTGGAGTGATGATCAAATCGAATGTTTCGTGGCGACAGGAACAGCCATAACGCTGGACGCAGGCAAAAAAGTCTATCTAGAAGATCTCGATTTGGATGCGGCGACGAATGCGGAAAACCAGAAAGCCGCTACCGAGTGGGCAACCTGGATTGCTAAACACCTATGGTCCAAAGGATCGAACTGGCAAATTGAACTACAACACCGCTTTTGTATCGTCCCCGACGATGTCTTCACTTTTCTGCTCGACACCGCGACTGAGGTAATTGCACGTATTGCGATGGAAGATGATCGAAAAACCGTACGGGACGGTGGACTCTGGTACGAAGAGGCATTGCCGACCGAAAGTATCCTGATTGGCCTAACCTTGGCTAATCCTGTAAAAAAAGCCAATACAAGTGTACAGGAGATTTTTGCAACATTAGAAGCATTGACGCAAACCACCTTGCAGCTAGGCGGGAAAGCAACTGTCGGGCGGGGGCTTTGCCGGGTTCATGTCAAATTACCTAATGGGTCTAAATAGGAGATTCGTTCATGTTAACACGCGAACAAGCCTACGCTGCTGATGTTTTTCAAAAGGTTAGTGCAGCAAAAGCGGATAAAGACGTCACGGTCAAAAAATATGGGGCAACGGCCCATCAGTTACCATTGTTAATTCGCACAGCCGGCTTAGTCCAAGCGGTCACATTTATTGAAAGCCGTAAGGACGATAGCCTAAATCGGTTGCTCGATGATTTAGCCCAGACTATCGGTAAGAAAGATCGGGCTGAATTAATCGAGTGTAGTCGCCAAGCCAAACTTTCAGAGTATATGCGTTTGACGCAACAGACGATGGCGGCGCTGTTGTGGTACAAGCGCTTTGCCCAATCCGTGCTAGAAGTAACGACAACTACAGCCATGACTGATGCGAAAGGAACTTCATAATGGCGCGTTTTAATCAAAGTGCTACTTTTAAACCCGCAAAGGTCGAACATGCGGGCCTTTGGTTTGATAAATATTTGCGCATCCAGAATACAGATGACAAGGATACACAGTCGAAACAGGCGCATGTCCAAAGCGTTGCTGCGCTAGCCGAGCCAACACTCTACAAAGCGTTTTACGAGGATTGGAGAGCATCGGTCTTGGCTTGTGAGACAAGTGGGTTTGTGGTGAAGCACGGCAATGCCAGCACACTAGGCCGGCTAGCGATTGGCTTAGGCAATGAAAGTACTATCGAAACTTCAATTACTTTGCATCACACCTATGGAATGCCCTACATCCCTGGTAGCGCGCTCAAAGGATTGGCCGCTCATTATGCGCATCAACGACTTGGTACGGAGTGGAAAAAGGGTACACAAGCCTATGAGATTCTTTTCGGCTATGCCAACAAACTTGATGAAAAAGGACAATCGCTAGGCGCAGATGCAGGCTTTGTCACTTTTTTTGATGCACTCTATATTCCAGGTTCGGGGAAAAGCGGTTGTGCATTACATCCTGACATTGTAACTGTACATCACCCCGAATATTATAATAAAGAAGAGCCGAATGCACCGGCTGATTGGGATAGCCCTACACCTATCCCGTTTCTCACTGCCACCGGTCAATTTTGGGTGGCGTTCGCTGGGCCGGAAGCATGGGTAACGGCGGCATTTATGATTACTGAGTGGGCATTAAAAGAATTTGGCGTTGGATCGAAAACATCAAGTGGGTATGGCAGAATGTTGCTCCAACCACCACCACTTGATCTAGCCGAAATGCAGGCAAAAGAGCTCATCCAACAAGTGAGCAAGCTGCCTAATCAGAAAGTTGCTAACGAAATTCAATCGTACGCAAATCGTTGGCGCCAATTGGTAGCAAGGGATGAACTCAAGCGTCAAGCTGCACAAGCCATTATAGATAAGGTACGTGCGTCAGGTCGTGAGAAGAAAGATATGGAAAAATCATGGTATCAGGAATTGTTAACTTTTGTCAGCGGATGAACGGCGGCTTCTTCTATGTTGTGCAAGCTAATAACTGACCTAACAAAATAATACGAATGAGGTGAAAGGGGTTAAATGAAAGCAATTACATTTCTAGGTGCATCAATAGCACATCCGACAACCTATATCATGGGTGACGGACGTGAACATACTGCTCAATTCTGTGGTGTAGCGTTAGCACATTTTTATCCTGATCTAGAAATGCGGGTCTTTGTTACGCCCGACGCCCGCAAAATGCACCTCAATGACTTTCTAATTCAGGTAGAGAGTGTTGTAGCTGATATTCAACCAGTTGATATTCCTGATGGCGCAAATGAAGATCAACTATGGCAGGTTTTTGAGAGAGTCATTGATGCAGTGGATAACGAAGAACAAGTTGTTTTCGATATAACACACGGCTATCGCTCACTGCCATTCCTCTCCTTCCTAGCCGCAGCCTATTTGCGAGTGGTTAAGAAGACTGATTTAGTAGCCTTATTGTATGGCAACTTTGAAGCGCGAGATAAATCTGTTACGCCAAATCGCGCGCCCATTATAGATATGACGCCATTTGTTGGGTTACTCGACTGGATGATAGAAGCAGATCGATTTATACGCTTTGGCGATGCCCAAGGTTTAGCAGCACAGTTACGTACGGCACACACTAAATCAGGAGGGTCACAAAACAAGCCGCTTACTCTTGCGGCTAATACGTTAGTCAATGTATCACGTGCATTACAGCTTATCCGACCACTAGATGCTATGTCAGCAAGCAATGATCTAAGTACAGTATTGTCGAATGCCGTTGTAACATTGCCAGAAAATGCACGTCCATTTTTAGCCTTAACACAAAGTATTACTGATGCATATGCACCTTTAGCACTTGGCAAAGAGAAGCACAATGACATCACGACAGCCTTAGCTACTGAACTGAGCATGGTACAATGGTATGTAGAACGTAAACAATATGTACAAGCAGTAGCTATTGCACGTGAATGGTTAGTAACTTGGCTAATGGCGCGCTTAGGGTTCTCTAATCAATTAGCAACAAAAGATCGTAAACAGGTAGAAAATGCATTGGGGCAGTTGATTCAGTCACAAAAGAAGGACGGTAGGTCCGATATACATCACGGAGAGTCATCACTCGATCTTAGTTCTATTCCGCAGATCGGTGAGGCTGTAATCATTTATAACCAACTTGGCGATCTCCGAAATGATCTGCTACATGCAGGGAAGCGGCTACAACCATTCTCAGCGGAAACACTGGAAAAAAATATTTGCAAATACTGCCAACAGCTAGAAAAACTTGCGTTGTCACTGGACTAAGGGTAGAAGGCAATACTTCGTTGCTATATTAAGCGTGAACTATCCTTCAGTTCCACAATGGCTTTGAACTGTTCAACATGGCCTTGTACACGATGTTCGTATTGGAGAATGCCCAAAATCAGTGCAGGACGCGCTTGGAGTAGGGATAGCATTATGATTGCAACTTTGTCAGGAGCGCGCGTTGTTCGACCCAAACCGAATGCCAAAAGAACCAATCCAGGTAATCTTCATGGGCCTGGGGTGAATTGAGGGTCGGGAGAAGGTCACGCTCAAACTGGGCAAAGGCCAGACCATACTGTTGTTCAAAGCGTTGCAGATGCGCTTTTGCTTCGGCAAGCTTGGTTTCCAGTTCACGCAAGCGCGTTCGTGTCGCTTCATAGAGGCCGGCGCGAATCAAGGATTCACGCTCTGGCGCCGGCAGTTCGGCTAAGGCAGCCGGTACTTCAATCAAAATTTGGGACATGGTGACACATTCTCCAGGAAGTCCAGCGTGCTTTACGCCGCGACAACATACGCAAAACCGTTACTGAGTAGTATACCATAACGAAGTAGGATGATTCAAGATGACACCTGACCTCCATCGCCAACTACGCACCTTGTTGGCCGAACTCTATCCCACCCGCGGCGACTTGACCCGCGTGGCCTATGACGCCGGCATCCCGTTGGCGGCGGTGTCGTTAGGCAGCAGTGCGTTGAATGATTGGGATGCTGTGTTGCACGAAGCAGCCAAACAGCAGGTCGTCAGTTCACTGCTCGATGTGGTGCGCCAGCAGTATCCGCGTCAGCCTCTCCTGACTGAGATCCGTATGTCGCTGGCCGCCAGCCAGCGGGCAACCCTGGTCGCCAGCTTACCGGCCAGCAATATCCACCTGCTCAACTTTACACACGAGTTGACGACGGAACAGTACGAGCAGATTGCAGTGGCGGTCGGCAAGCGGATTGGTAAGGTGGTTCACCTGCCGATTGAGTTTGACAATGCGCGTCCCTATGGCCCACAATGTGTGAACCTTGCCGAACAGGTAGGCTTGACCCAACGGGAGTGGACGACATTGCCGATTGTGGTCAATCCACCAGGGTTTGCGCCGGGGGCGCTGGCGCTGCTCAGTGAATTGCATGGGCGCATGGGCTACTTTCCCGCGGTGGTGCGCTTACAGCCCGTCTTCGGCAGCACCCCACGCGTCTTTGAATTGGCCGAAATCATCAATTTACAAGCGCTGCGCGATGCGGCGCGTGAACGCCGTGCAAAGCGTTGACCGGGCAGAACTTCGCCCAGACCATCGACACCATGATCCATGTGGATGAACGTCACTCCTCGCCCGGCAGCCAATTCTGCTCTAGCACCTGGCTGGGGGCATAGGGACAGTGCGTGGGGAAGGTGGTCAAGGGCAAGCCGGTTTCGCGCATGGCGCTGAAGGCGGCGTCTTCATAGGCTTCCAGAATCAGTACAGGTATTTCCGGTTGAAGGCTAGGGTTGGCGCGCAGGAGTTTGACAATCCGCCGCCGTTGTTCGAGAATGGTCAACTGCCAACTACGGCCACGCAATTCGGGTTGATATTGCCATTTGAGGAGATGCATCAGTAACACTTCCAGTCGATTGACCAATTGACGACGCTCGGAACGCCCCATACTTTCCAGCTCCTCAATCAAGTTGTCCATGTCTAGTCTGGTAAATTGATGCTCACGCAACAATGCCGCCTGCTGCTGTGTCCAGGCATAAAAATCTTGTTCGTATATGCTCATGCAATTACCTCAATCCAGATCGGTGTTACCCTATCGATCACGACACTTGCAATCGTACGGTTGTATTATACCAAAAACGTCCGCTAACAGCCGAATGCCGCTGTTAACAGCACGCCCATGAGGAAAACATCGCTTATGATCCTACTCAACTTTTCCCACCCCCTCACCCCGGCGCAACAGGCGCAGATCGAAGTGCTGACCGGACAGGCCATTGCCCGGATTATCGACGCCATGCCCCACTTTGATGAGCAGCAGCCCTTTCCCCCGCAACTGCAAACGCTGGTGGCGCACGTGGCGCTGACGCCGGCGCAGTGGCAGAGTGAGCCGCTGCTGGTGGTTTTGCCGTCGCTGAACTTTATTGCGGCGGCGTTGTTGGCCGAATTGCACGGACGCATGGGCTACTTCCCGCCGGTGGTGCGCACGCGGCCGATTGCAGACAAAGTGCCGCGCCAATACGAAGTTGCCGAGATCCTCGACTTGCAAAGTGTTCGTGAAGCGGCGCGTAAGCTACGTTAGCAAAGAGAAACCTAATGAGTGCAATTCTGCGCAATTTCCATCGTGTACTGGCGTTTGTGCTCCAAGCGGAACCACAGCACCAACTTTATGGATTGCTCTATCTGTTTCTATTTCCCGTCGTCGTCAATCTTGCGATCAATGCCCTCTATGCATTTTGGCAGCCGACTTGGTGGGTGATAAGCTTGCTAACGGTAGCCCTGCTCGTGGGCCCCGCGCTGATCCTGAGCGTCGTCGAACGCCGCCATCGTCAGGATGGCCACATCATCAGCTATGGCCCACTACCTGATCAGAAGATCGGCTTGATCTTACCGTTGAGTCTTTTTTACGCGCCGGCGGACAAGCGCCCGGCTCATGGCCGCACGCTGGCGGAAAGCAGTGAATGGAAACAGACGGAGATCATCAATGCCGTTGCTGATCCAACAACGGATTGGGCCTATCTACGTCAACGTTTTGAACAGTCAAATATGGGGCCGGCGTTGGCGGCCATTCGCTATCATGCCAACCAAGGGGTCTTACAACATCTCTGGTTGATTACAACACTCGATGAAAAGAATGAGTTCGGGAAAGTGATCCAACCGGGTTCTGTCAATTTTGCACCGGTCTTTACGCGGATTCTCAATGATGTACAGGGCTACGCAATGGCGCTAACCGTCCACTATGATGATCCGGTGTTGCAAGTCGGCTCAACCGATCTGATGGCAGCCTATCATGCAACGACGCACGTCTTTACGGTTGAAGCGGGCCGTTGGGGTCTAACCCCAACGCAGATCATGGTGGATATCACCAATGGGCGCTTGCCAACAAGCATTGGCATGGCGTTGGCCTGTGCTACTCAAAGCTGGCCTATGCAATATACAACGACGGTCGAAGATCCGTTGGCGACGGCTTTTCGCAAAATGGCGCAACCACGGGAAATTGCTATCGATCCCCAATTGTTACTGCAATATGCCATCCGTGCGTTGGAGCGGCAACGCCCAATGGCGACCACAAAGTAGGAAGCATGACCACTGCCAGTTGCGGGGCGAAGGGCTGCTGCTCATCGAATTGGGTTAGGGTACGGTAGGCCGGTGCCAGCCGGTCACTGACTGATTTCCGTCACCGCTGCCAGTCCGTTGAGCGTTACAATTAAGTGATTGAGGACATCACGACCAAGCACTGGGCTTTCCAGCGTGGACACACCGACGACCCGCACGTTGGGCAAGCGATAGAGGCCAACTTGCAGCCAAACGCGATAAAGGGTGACTGTTTTGCGCTCATTGGTAATGGTGCGCAAAACACGCGTGTCAACACGGGGTGCGCGTAAACGCTTCAAAAGTTCAGCCGGCAGGAGGGTGGCGTCGGCCCCGGAATCAATCAAGGTGACTAGCCTTATTGGCGCAACCGTGGCGGCGGCGCCGACTTCAACTTCAATGACAGGCGCAGAGGGTGAATAACGGAAATCGTAGTCGTATGTATAGATCGCCATGACGGGTTGCTCTGGTTACTGGACAAAGTGGAAGGTGGGTATGTAAATCTCGCGATCCGGCTCGGCTTCCACTTGGCGGACCAGAATGGTCTCTTCCGGGAAAGCTTCACCTAGCCGGGCTATCAGCGCTTCTTCATCCCAGTCATGATCTACTAGTTGATTGTGGTGAATAGCGACCCACTGGCCGAGATATTTTTTCTGTAAATAGGGGTGTAGTGCTTTGTAGGCGACCACCTCTTGCGCCAGAATGGCTTGTTCGGGGTCAATCAGATCGTCGGTTGTTAAGGGTGAATCAGCTATTAACTGTTCAAGCAGCACCTGGGCAACCGTTTTCTGCCCAGCCGTGGCAATGGTTTCTGCTTGTCGGTAAAATGGTTCCGGCACCAGTAAGGTCACAGGAATTTCCATGAATTGTCTTCCCCCTGTACAAAACAAATGCTTTACCCAACACTACAGGATTAGTATACCATAGAACGATAATAAGCGCTCAAACAACGCCAGCGCTTGCGCAACCGGAGGTTTCTCATGCTCATTGCCATTGTCCTCACCCTCACCTCGCCCACCGACGCCACCCTGCCGCCACACCTGGGGCGGGCCAACTATGCCGCCACCCTGGCGGCCCTTCAAGCGCTGGACCCGGCCCTAGGCCCGGCGCTCCATGACGGCGAGGGGCCAAAACCGCTCACCTGTTCCGGCTTGCTGACGGGGGCGGGCGACCATGAGCAGATCCGCCTGCGCGCCGGCGCCACCTGCTATGTACGGATGACCGGCTTGACACCGCTGGCGAGTGAAGCATTGGCCGCGGCCCTGCTCCAGTCACCGCTGACCACCTGGCCGTTGGCCGGCCATGAATTTGTGGTCAGCCAGGTCACTTGCGATGCCGAGCTGGAGCCGTGGAGCGGACAGACCACCTATGAAACCCTGGCCGCGGCGCAGTTGTTGCAAGCCCAGGGGTTGCCGCGCAAAGTCTCCCTACTCTTCCACAGCCCCACCGCCTTTCAATCCAAGGGGATGCACATTCCCGTGCCGCTGCCCAATTTGGTCTTTGGCAGTTTGGTGGACCGCTGGAACGCCTTCAGCCCCGTCACCCTCAGCCCGGAGGTGCGCCGCTTTGGCGAGGAAATGGTGGCCCTGAGCAACTACCGGTTGGAAAGCCAGGTGGTGGTGCAAAAGAATGGCGCGCCCTTGATCGGCGGCGTCGGGCGCGCCACCTACACGGCCCTCGGCGGCGACCGCTACTGGCTGGCCACCATGCAGATGCTGGCCGACTTCGCCCTCTACAGCGGCGTGGGGGTCAAAACGACGATTGGGTTGGGGCAGGTGCGACGGGTGGATCAGGGTCCATAAAAGAAGGTGCCGCTCTGCGCCAGTCCGTGACCCGCAACCGGGTTGGGCGAGTCACGGACTCGCGCAGAGCGGTCTATGGCGTGAACCCTGACGGCTAGGCGTATAGCGTCGGCAAAACTCGTGCAAATCCACGCGCACAGCCGGAGGTAGTTATGGTGTGGCCAGTGTGATTGCCACCTTGCTCAACGACGCCAAACGGCATATTTCAATGAATGTGCTTGTCTTTCACTTCTGGGTATCCGGCATTTCTGCCGCCGGCCGCGCCAGTGGCCCCGTTGGCTCTGGCAACTGACGGCGGCGCTGGGCTGGCAGCAACAACTACAATCGCATCTGGCGGCGCTCGCCACCTATCTGGATGAACAAATCACAGCCGGTCTGCAAGCATTACCCGCCCCTTGGGATCGCGTACGCGTCGAAGCATTACGTCAAGAGCTAATTCGGCGCGATACAGTCAACCGGCAGGCCGGTATGCAGGCGTTGACAACACTCCTCCAACCCATTGCCGCCGAGGCGTGGGTCGATGGCGCGGTGGCAGCCATTGGCGAGAGTCTGGTCGAACCCTTTGCCACGGCGTTCACAGCGTTACAGGGGTGGTCGGTCGAAGCCTGGTTACGGGCAACCTTTCCCCTGCCAAGCCAACCCACCGCACCAGAAAAGGGGCGTTGGTCCAGGCCACAAAAGGGCGCGCCGTCACCGGCGCCGGCAGCGCTTGCCCAGTGGCTTGATCACCTGTTTCAAGCCGCCGCCCCGCTTTGGCCGCCACTCACGCAAGCTGCCGAGCAACCTGCCGAACAATGGCTGATCTTACCGGCAGACCCCCTGAATGCTCCTACACCAGAATCCCATGCTGACCTGAAAAACTGGCTTGACGCCCACCCCGACCGTCATTATCAACCGGTCGCCCTGCGTGAAATCGTTGCTGTCCAACGGGTGAGTGTGATGTAGGTACGGTTGCAACCCCTCAAGCTAAGGGTTTTGAGGAAACCCTAGAGGCTCAATTGTCATCCTGAAAGGATCTCCCGGTCGCAATACCCTAGAGACCCTGCCAGGGTGACAGGCGATCCCCGCTTGTTTTTCGGTGAAAATCCCTTAGGGTTCGTAAAAATATAACTTGATACACCGCTCTCCGCGAGTCCGTGACTCGCCCAGGCCGGTTGCGAGTCACGGACTCGCGGAGAGCGTTTCAACTTATTAATTTACGGACCCTTAGCTTGATACCTGTGAGTTGCAAATCGCACCTACCGATAATTTGCAAGCGGAGGAAGTATGACACAAGCAACCAAAGGCAAAGCCGCCGCAGAAGCCAGGTCTGCCTCGACCGCACCGGTCATCGGCCCTATTCCGGCAACGCCCCCTGCCCAGCTTTTCCCGACGGCGGCGTTGCGCCGGGCCTGGCTGGCCGTCAAGCGCACTGGCGGTGGCGCCGGCGTTGATGGCATGACGATTCAGAAGTTTGAGGCGGATCTCGATGCCGAGTTGACCCAACTGCGCCAACAGTTGATCAGCGGCGACTATGTCCCCCGCCCGATTCGGCGCATTCTGGTGCCCAAGCCCAATGGCGGCTTGCGACCTCTGGCGCTCTGGGCGCTGCGCGACCGCCTGGCCCAACGGGTCGTTTACGACATCATTGCCCCCAGCTTTGAAGCGATCTTTCTGCCCTGTAGCCTGGGCTTTCGACCGGGGCTGGGGGTGGCGGACGCCATTGCCCGTGTACAAGCGCTGCGGAACGAAAACCGCCGTTGGGTGGTCGATGCCGACATCAAAGATTGTTTTGACAGCATCGATCGTACTCGTCTGCTGCCATTGGTGGCGCAACGCGTCGCCGATCCGCTGCTGCTGCGCTACATTGAGCGCTGGCTGGCCGCGGACATCTTTAACACAGCGGATGGCTTGCCGCAAAAGGCGGGCGCCAGCCAAGGGAGCGTCCTCTCGCCGCTACTGGCGAATATCTATCTACACCAGGTCGATCTCATCTTGACGGCGCAGGCGTTGGCCCTGGTGCGCTATGCCGACGATCTCATTGTCTGTTGTCAACGCAAGGCGGAGGCGCAACATGCGCTGGTGGCCGTCCATGATGCGTTGCACCAGTGGGGCTTGCAACTCAACCAGGCGAAAAGCTGCCTGCGCCACTTCGACACCGGCTTTTCCTGGCTGGGCTATTTCTTTATCCGTGAGGAGTGTTATCAGGTTACGTAGGTGCGGTTTGGAACCCATCGGCATCAAGGTAAGAAAAAGACACTGGAAACCCAGAAAGACTCGCCTGTCATCCTGAAAGGATCTCCTGCGTATTGCGACCTAGAGATCCTTTCAGGATGACAGGTGAACCTCTAGGGTTCCCCCAAACCCTTGGCTTGATAGGTATGGGTTATGGAAACCGGTCTCAACCGCGCCCAATGGGCCCCCGCAGGAGCTTGCCAACCATCTTCCGGGAAGGTTTGACAGGATCGTCCGGTCAACAAAGATGACCTTCCCGGAAGATTGGCTGATTCCCCCCTGAATTCCGGATGACCCGGAAACTGCACCGACAAGATAACGGAAGGAGGGATCGTATGACCGTATTACATGTACGGGAGCAGGGCGCCGTGGTGCGCCGCCATGTGGAACAGATTCGGGTGACACAACAACAGAAAGAGACGCGTAAACAACACCTATTGGCCCAGGCGCCGGTGCGCGATCTGCAACAGATCGTCGTCTATGGCAATGTCCAGGTGACGACGCAGGCGGCCGTGCTGTTAATGGAACAGCGCGTTGATCTAGTCTTTATGACCCTTTACGGCAAATTTGTGGCGCGCCTGAGCGGGAGCGAGGATCAATTTGCCCAACTTCATCAGGCGCAGATGCGTCTCGTTGGCAATGAGGGGGCCGCCCTGGCTGTGGCGAAAAAGCTGGTCCAGGCCAAGTTGCAGAATCAACGCAACACCTTGCAGGCGTTGGCCGCCCAATTGACTGGGCAAGCGCCCGCCCCCGGCACGCTGAACCCCGCCGCTATCGACAGCTTGCCCAAAGCCGCCACTGCCATTGAGGAGATGCGCCGGGCCAGTAGCCGTGCGACCGATGCGGATGGGCTGCGCGGCTACGAAGGCCGGGCCGGCGCTTCCTACTTTGGCGCGCTGCGCGCCCTGCTCGACCCGCGCTGGCGCTTTGACGGGCGCAAATATCACCCGGCCCCCGATCCCTTTAACGCCCTCTTGAGCTTTGGCTATGCCCTGCTGCAAAAGGATACGACCGCGGTTGTGCGCATGGTTGGGCTGAATCCGCACCTGGGCTGTTTTCACGCGCTGGAAGCGGGACGCCCTTCGCTGACGCTGGATCTCATGGAAGAGTTTCGCCCACTGGCAGTGGATCGCCGCTTACTCGATCTCGTGCGCACCGGCGCCCTGACCCCGGCTGACTTTACCTTCACCGGCAACGAAGAGCGCCCCGTGGAGCTGGGCGCCGCGCTGCTGCCCAAGGTGATCGCCGCCTATGAAAAGGGCATGGCCAATACGCTACTCCACCGGCCCAGCGGCCAGGAAAATACCCTGCGCCGTTGCCTGGAATTACAAGCGCGCCTCTTTGCCCGCGTGGTCACAGGGGAACGGAAAGAGTATGAGGGGTTGGTCGCCTAGACGCAAACCCGTCCCGTAGGGACGCTTGAGTTTAGGATGGGAAGAAGCTTATTCCTTGACCCTAAACTCAGTCGTCCCTACGGGACGGGTTCACTTCGTTGGCAAAATAGTATGGGTAAAGGAGGCTGCAATGCAACTGGCAACAAAACAACTTTGGGTCTTTTGTGATGGTGGGGTAGGCGGGGTGGCGCAACTGGGCGAAGACGCACCCCAGCGCGTTGCCTGGCGCAAATATTTTCGCGAGGAGCCGGTCTGTACGGCGGCGGCGGTGGCGCGCAATGCCCGCGGGCAGATCATCGACTGGCGCTGGCAGCGGCTGGCGACCGGATCAAGCAGCGAAGCCGAGTATGCCGGCCTCTTGCTGGGTTTGGAGATTGGCGTAGCGCACAGGGCAACCGAATTGACCTGCATCCTCGACAGCGAAGTGGTGATCGGCCAGATGCGCGGCTACTTCAATGTCAACAGCGCCGAGTTGCGCCCCTGGCACTGGCGCGCCTGCGCCCTGGCCCGCCGCCTGCCGCAAGTGCGCTACTGTCTGGCCCCACGCGAATGGAACCGCCTGGCCGATGGGCTGGCCGGCCAGGCGATGATGCCCTGGCGCGATTTGGCCCTGGCGATTGAAGCGTTTAATGCCGAGATTTTTACGTAACCCCCGCCGCTCCTCCCCAACCTGGCTACCCTTTAGCCACAAATCGTAGGGGCATGAGGAGGAGCGGCGGTGTAGCGTCGCTGCGACGGTGACAGGGCTGTTCGCCGCTCCTCCTCGTGTCCGTCCCCATATCGGCGGGCACGAGGGTGGGGGAACCCACTGGTCTTACCCATCGACATGGACGCCCCCCACCCTCATGCCCCTACACCAGCATCACTTGTGGGTAAGGGGTAGCCCAAACTGGGGGAGGAACCATTGTGCTATCAACCGATCACCCTGTGCAGGGAAGTGCCAATTGTACCGTCACGGTTCCCTCCCCAAGCTGGGGAGGGCTAGGGAGGGGTTACATCATGGACCCAATCGGCCGCGCGCCACGCAACCGGCGCACCTGGGTGGTGGTGAGCTACGACATTCCCGATGATAAACGGCGCACCAAGGTGATGCAGACGCTAGAGGGCTATGGCCGCCGCGCCCAATATAGCGTCTTTGAATGTGAGTTGCGCCCCGCGGATCTCGACCGGCTCAAGGCGCGCCTGCGCGACCTCATCGACGACCAACAGGACGATGTGCGCTTCTACCCACTCTGTGAAAGTTGCCTGCGCAAAACCACCCTGCTCGGCAAAGCAGAACTCCAGCGCCACGAACCGTATATTGTCGTGTAGTCCAGAGTCCAGAGTCCAGAGTCGGACTACCTGACTTAGGACTACGGACTGCGGACTACGGACTACGGACTTTGGACTAACGCCTCGATCCGATCCAGGCGAAAGGTGAGAACGGCGCCGGCGCTATGGCAGTAGGCGCGCAGATAGGCGATGCCATGCCGTTCTTCCAGCCAATAGGGTTCGATCAGACGCACAGTTACTAGGTTACGACCAGCAGTATAATAGCGGATCTGCACCAATTGTTTGGCTGAAATGGCCTGTTCGAATTGTTGGCGAAGGGCGGCAAGGTCATTGGCAAAAAGCGACGGCAGGGTGGGCGGCATCAGGTGGTAGCCATCGAGGAGTTGCTGTAACGCGGCGTGAAGCGCATGAAACTGGCTCTGCACCACCGCTTGGGTGGCCGGGTCGATCTGTTGGCACAGTTGCGCCAACACAACACTGGGCAATGGGGGGAGGGCCGGCAAATGTTCGCCCAGAGCCTGATAGAGCCGCCCAGCCAACCATAACAGCGCTGGTGATGAAATGGCTGTTTCAACGTCAGCCGCATCATCGGGAGACTCTGGCGCCAGAGTTGTGGTCGGCGCTATGACCAGATGACCGGCTTTGGTCAGGCTGCGGTAGGCTTCCGTCAGGGTGGTTTGTACGGTTATCGTGGTCGGCCCCAAGCGTTCACCCAGGAGACTAGCCAGCCGCTGATCCTGTTGGAGGGCAGCCAGCCGCGCCGTGCTGTCACTGCGTAAGATCGGCAAAGAAACAAGCTGTAAGGCATGACCGTCCGTATAGGCCTGGTGGAGCCAAGCCATTTGGCGTTCATCCAGCCTATAACCGAGGTCAACCAGGGTGGCGACGAACACCGACAGGGGCTGATCCTGCGTTGCGGCGCGGGCAACGGTAGCCGCGGTCAGTTCATACCGATGCGTGGTGCGTTCCACCACATCAGCCGGCAGCTCAGGCTGATAATCGGTATAGGCGGCCAATCGTGCTTGCAACGCGAAGGGCAGATCGACCGGCACCGTTAGCAAACCGGGAAGGGAAAGCGGCAACCCTCCGTCGGCTGCTGCGCCGCGTACGGCTGGGGCAAGGGTCGGTGTTGATAACGACGGGTGCAGAAGCCAGGCGCCAAGCGAACTGAGGGTATAGCGCCGTTGTGTGTCATGGGATGGCAGTGGGTCGGCAGGCGCGACGGCGGCCGCGACCGGCTGTAACAGGCCGAGTTGGCAGAGATCAAAGGCAAAGAGGGGCGCCAATCGCTCGGCCAGATCACTGACCGCCGTCAGGTGCGCCACAAAATAGTCGGCCAGCGCCGGCTGCGCCCCCAATAGATGGGCAGCGGCCGTTTGGGCGGAAAAGGCCGCCGCTTGTTGACCCAACCACTGGAGCAAGGGCTGGGGCCACGGCGCCGGCAGGTGTGCGTCCGCTTGGGCATGACGGGCGCGTAGGGCCATGGGCGCCTGCACCCACCCCCGCCACAAGGCGCGCAATTGATTGTGCGCGGCATCGGCCAACCAGTGCCAGCCGGCGGCGGTGATACCGGCGCCATCAACCAAATCAGCCGCCTGGGCCAAAAAGGTGAGCAGCGCCAGCCTGGGTGTTGCTTTGTGCGAACGGGGCAGCGGTGGTGGCGCCGGGCGCAACAACCGGCGGTTCAGCGCTTGCAAATGCTGGAAGGGCAACCAGTGATCGTGCAACAAGGCTGTTGTCAGGTGTTGTTGGCGGTAGATGAGATATTGGGCAACATCATGTAGCAGAAACCAAGGCTGCCATGACGTCGCTTCGGTCAGGGGCAATGCCAGCGGGCTATTACCCGCAGCCAGCTCGCTGATTGGTAAATCGGTCGGGGTTGTCAGCCAGGGCGCTTTGTTAATCTGGCGATGGCCCACCGGGTACAGCAAGCCCTGATAGTAAAGAACTTCACTAATGCTTTGCGGCGCTTGCCAGGGCGCGGCCGATGTCATTTCATCCCTGGGCAGGCGAAGCGGGCCATATTCTTGCCAAAAGAGTGTTGACGGCAATTGCCCGGCGGTGCGCAGTTGCTGGTAAGCTGCCTGAGCCGCCGGGGGCAGGGCTGCTGCGCGCGCCGTGCCTGTGACAGGCGGCTGCCAATACGCCAGAATCGCTGCCATCCACTCAGCCTTGCGCGCCTGCCCGCGTTGCCGCACCCCTAAGCTTGTGGCAATGGCACGTAGCGTATGCGCCGGCGCCGTCTGCAATAGCTCTGCCAATGTTGCCATCGTCCCGTCCAATGTTCCCCTTGCCAGGTGATTGACAAACCGTCATTTTCCTGCTATACTAAAAACGACCCTTTCCTGGCCGCTTCTGTCAGTATAGCTGATGTGGTACGTTTTTTTCAAGCGAGAACGCCGATGTGGTACGAAAAAAAGCCCAAATTCGTCCAAGATTGGTCAAAATTGCGCATTTTTCCCAATGTGGTACGTTTTGCTGTCAGGAGTAGATGAATCCTCGTCAGAGGTCGGAAACCAAGCGCACGACACATAGCAACTGCGAGATCCATCTAGTCAGGAGTAGATGAATCCTCGTCAGAGGTCGGAAACGGTTGGTTGGACGGCACTGCAATCTGCTTGAGCAAGTCAGGAGTAGATGAATCCTCGTCAGAGGTCGGAAACTTACCTTTTGCAAGATAATGCCGCCCAGATCCCCCCGTCAGGAGTAGATGAATCCTCGTCAGAGGTCGGAAACAAATAGGGGTACTACTTCTCAGAGAAATCCTGCACGTGGTCAGGAGTAGATGAATCCTCGTCAGAGGTCGGAAACTTGCGTAGCTGCCGCGCTCGTTTGTGACGTGCGTGGGTGTCAGGAGTAGATGAATCCTCGTCAGAGGTCGGAAACTTTGAGGTGCCAACCTGTGTCAAGACCTGGACTCCCCGGGTCAGGAGTAGATGAATCCTCGTCAGAGGTCGGAAACTTAGTATTATGAGGAGAAAAATTGAAAAGAGAATGTGTCAGGAGTAGATGAATCCTCGTCAGAGGTCGGAGACCATCATTCCCCACCATGAGCCAATCGACTAAAGCAGCAATTTTGGGCAACTTACTCTTTACGCGAACACCTGACAACCCTTGCTCATAAAGAAGTGCGCAGCATCGCGCCCCGTCTTGGGCTCCGGTTGCACCACCAACAGTATAAAGCCGATTGGATCACGCCGATTATTACCGGCTGGCAGACCGCGACCACCCGCCACCAATCGCTGGCGCACCTTTCCGTCACCGCGCAGGAAGCCATTACCCGCCTCCTCACTGCCAAACAGATCCCCGCCCCGCCCTTTTGGGGCGACTATGGCCCCGTGCGTCTGGTCACCGCCAATCAACACTGGACGCCGCCCCCCTTCGCTATGATCGGGCGCCGTGGCTGATCGATCGACAGCAGACGCACAAGCCGGGGTCAGGCAGCCGCCAGGGTTTGGGCAAAACCCTGGCGGATTGGCGCTTGGGTCACGCCGGCAACGGTTGCAACGCTGCGCCGACCGGTCGCGGCCCCGTCGGGCGCCAGGGGACGGTTTCATACGATTGATAGCGAATATTGAGATGCGGCGTTGCCAGGCGGATATACCCCTGATAGCGCGAATCAAGAATGGCTTCCAGCGTCCCCGTTGTCAACAAGGTGCGTTCGACCGGATAGCTTGGTTTGCCAGTGACAAACATCTCTTCGGCGTTGAGGCTCAGATAGCTAAAGTGGGCGTGGGGGTCTTCGGGCAGATAGACTTCGCAGGCATGGATGGCATTGTCGATACGGGCGGCGTAGGCAAAGCTTTGCAGCAAGCCGGCCTGCTCCGGCGCCATAAGGACGGTGCTGCGGAAGCCGTCGTTGTGTTCCAGCAGAAAGAGCGCCGCTTTGCCAAAGAGCGCCTCAAAGGGTAGATCGGGCTTTTCCGGGATGGCGGCGACGGCGGCTTCGGCCAGGTCGCGCGGCCAGCGCCCGTCGCGGGCAGCCTGCCAAACAGCCTCCCCTTCCAGACAAGTGACGGCGGCCACACCACTTTCGCCGCCGACGCGCCGTTCGATCATACATTGCAAGGTTTCCAGCGCATGAAAGCCATAGATGTCCAACCCGGCGTAGCTGACCACCAGCGCTTCCTGGATCGGCGTTTCTCGCTCGTGTTCCAGCCAGGGGTTGCGCCAGCCGACGGGCAGGGAAGAGCCGGCCATGAAGGGCGCGCCCAACTGGGCGGCCCGATCGTACATCCATTTGGCGTCATGCCAGTTGTAGGAGAGATGTTTGTCGTTGAAGACCGGCACGGCGCGCTTACTGGTGGCAAAGACGCCGCAGATCTGCTCCATAAAGTATTTGCGCGGGTAGAGATGTTGTTCCTTCTCATTCCAGGCATAGTCGCCATGTTCGCCGATGAGCAAGACGCCATCAACAGCCAGCGTGTCGCCGCCCAGGGTCAGCGCCTGGCGGATGCTGCTGTAGATGGGGATATTGTAGCGGGCCGCATAATGACGACTCAGATCGCTGGCGGGAAACTGGTCCACATAGAGGCTGGCAATCTGAATACGAGCCGGGATCAAGCCCTGGTCGGTGGGCAAGCCTTTGAGAAATTTGGTGATGATCACATCAGCGTGGGAAAAACGGCGGTATTCGGTGACAACGGCGGCAATCTTGAGAGGCTGGCTTAACTTTGTCAAGGTCGATCACTCCTGGTACAATCAATGGATGATGGTTAGTCAAATTGAGTAAATTCATACAGATGACAGGGTGAAGGGGCGACAGGGTGAGGGGGTGATCATCACCCTGTCACCCCTTCACCTTGTCACCCATAAAGGAATAACGATCTATGGCTGATTTGTACACTACTTTTGCCGATGCTGTCAAGCGGGGCCGATTGGTTGGGCTGGCGACGGTGTTGGCGGGGCCGGGGATTGGGCGGAAGTTATTGCTTTGGCCTAATGGGATAACGGAAGGCGACTTAGGGGCGGTGGATCTCAATGCCGCCGTGGTGGAACGGGCGAAAGAGGTCTTTATCAGTCAGCAGACAACCCGTTTTACGGTCGCTACGGCGGCTGGTGCGGTGGATGTTTTTCTAGAGATTCAGGCGCCGCTGCCCAAGTTGATCCTGATCGGCGCGGTGCATATTGCCATTCCGCTCGTCACGTTTGGCAAGAGCTTGGGCTTCCACACCATTGTGCTGGATGCCCGTTCCGCCTTTGCCACGCCTGAACGCTTTAATCATGCCGACGAGTTGATCATTCAATGGCCGGCAGATGCGTTGAACGAAATCGGCATTGATGAGTCAACCTACATCGTTGTCCTGACCCATGATGAAAAGATCGACAACCCGGCGCTGGCCGTGGCGTTGACCAGCCCGGCCCGCTATGTGGGCGCCTTAGGGTCGAAGAAAACTCATGCCCGCCGGGTGGCGGCGTTGCAGGAAATGGGCGTCACGGAGGAACAGATCAGCCATATTCACGCCCCCATCGGCATCAACATCGGCGCCCGCCGACCAGAGGAGATTGCCGTCTCGATCATCGCAGAGATTGTGGCGGTGATGAATGGCGGGGCTTGACGTGATAGGTGAATCGTGGCCTTCGACAGGCTCAGGCCACGATTCACCTATCACGTAGCACAAATTACGTTCTACCGCTTGTTAATGAGCGGCAGGAAGAGGCGGCGGATAGCCGAGCCGATCGGCTCATCGATCTCCTCTTCCGCCGTCGGTGCAAAGACTTCGGTAATGGTTTCATCATCGATCTTGGGCGTTGACGGGTCGTCCGATGGTTCTTCGGTGGGCGGCTCGTTCTGCCCGGCAATGTTAGTCACCACCGCTTGATTGCGCACCAGCGGCAGGGTAATCTGTGGGTTGATGACGACATCAAAGGTGATCTGCACCCGCTCGGCGCCATTGGGCGCAACATCCCCAATTTCCACTTCCACTTCCGTATCCCCAGCGCCATTGCCCAGCAGGATAGTCCCTTTACTGGTGACAACTGTACCATTCACTAAGCTGGTTTGTGGGTCGGGCGTATCGTTCAGCAGCGTATTATAGGCCGGACCATTGCCGGTGTTGATCACCGTAATGATATAGCGCAGCGTGTCCCCCGGCGAGACGCGGCCATCGCGGTCGGCATCCACCTGCAGCTTGTCATCTTTGGTGACTTGCAGGTTCGGATACACGTCAAGCAAGGTGACGGTGGCGTCGTCGCTGCCGGTGGTCGTGTTGCCGTCATCATCGGTAACGGTAGCGGTCACGGTATTGCGATGATCTGTGCCAAACTGACCGCTGATGGTTTTGGTGAAGGTGCAACGGTAGACGCCGTTGGGCGTTATGGTCTGTGGCACAGCACAACTGCCGACGCCAGCGAGATTGCCAAAGTGATCGTCAACCAGCGCCGTCAACTGCAACGGTTCGACGCCATCGTTGTAAACCTCAACCAGGAAGAGGACATCACCGCCAGTTTCCAAGACGGCGCCGGGTTGGGCGCTCTTGCTGACGCGAATGAGCGGCAGCAGGTCGTTGACGGCAACGGTGGTCGCGGTTTCATCGTTGGCCAGATTCTCCTCATCATCGTACACCGTCACCGCCGCCTGATTGCCATAGATACCGGCATTGGTATGCGTGACGGTATATTGACAGGAACGACTGGCGCCAGGCGCCAGTTGTTGCCCTACCAACGCCGTACATTGACTAAAGTCGGCGGCCTGCGCTTGTTGGCTGTCGGTTAGCTCGGCAATCGTCACTGGTTCGACCGAATTATTGGTCACCGTGAGGGTGAAGATAAAGGCGCCGCCAAGCTCATCCAGATGGGTGGGACCGGCGGTTTTGCGCAAGCTTACCAGCGGCAATGCGTCATTGACTGTGACGGTAGCGACATCGCGCCCCGTCGCCGTATTATTCTCATTGTCGCGCACGGTGACATTCGCCTGATTTGGGTAGGCGCCGGCGTCGGTATGCACTACGGTATATTGACAGGAACGCACTTCGTCGATGGCTAAGGTTTGGCCGATCAACGCCTGACATTGGCTGAAATCGGCCTGGGCCGATTGGCTATCGGTCAACGCGGTAATGATCACCGGCTCCACCGAAGTGTTGGTAATAACAAGGGTAAAGTTACGCAAAAAAGAAGGGATTTCTACTTCTTGCAGCAGAAATCCCTTCTTACTTTACGACAATATAACAATAATGCAAGCTCGCTGCTTTGTGCCCTACAACCTAAGCGCAGAACAGCTTATGGGTCTGGCTGTTTACTGCCGAGAAAGGACACACGTAAGCGTGTGCGGTCGGCACGTGGGCGTGCCGACTCCTCATTTGCCAACCATTACATGGTTGAACGACTACTTTGGTTCATCGCGCACAATTTCTACTTTGACATGGGCCAACAAGGCCGCCAAGGCGCCCAGCGCCGCCAGCACCGGCGACACCAGCGTGATCACGCCACCCACGGCCACACCGGCAGTCAAGGGGATTTCCAACATCACTTTGTCATCGGCGTTGCGAATGATCAGGCTGCGCACATTGCCTTCGGCGATCAACTCCTTTACCCGCTCCACCAGTTGGCTACCGGCCATCTCAATTTCTTCGCGCCAGGTGTGTTCCTCGGTTGATTGGGGCGTGGATGGCGCCCCGGTCGGTTCATTGGCAATCGCAATCGGTCTTTCTTCCTTTTCCGGAATCATGGCTGACATAGAAAATTCTCCTTATTCGGTACGGATGAAGGATGAGAGAGTCTGCTTTCATCCTTCATCATTTTCCTTTTCTCCTGTAAGGATAAGCGCTACTAGCTATCCATGCCCCCATCAACCAGCGAGGATTGATCCTGGCCTGATGGGGGGTTTGGTGCGCTACCGCTTAACAGCGCACCATGGCTTCCGCCAATGTCTACTACGAGTTCAGCAAGCCTTTGGTTGCGAGCCAGGTATTCGTGAAAAGGTGTATAGGAGCGCTTCGGTCAAACCGAACGCCACTTGCCGCTGCCGACAAGGTGCGCACTCAACGCTGCTGCCAGAGCAGCAGCAGGCGACCTACTTCAAAGAGCAAGGTGATTGTCCACACCAGAATGCTGAGGCCCGTTGCTGCGGCAGCCATATCTTTGATTGCACCGATACGTGCGTCATGGTTGGGTTGCAAATAGTCACAGAGCGTTTCAATGACCGTGTTAAAAATTTCGGCGCTCAACATATAGCCGGTCACAATGATGATCAACAACACATCCACCCATTCGTGCAGCCAGATACTGACGGTCAGCACCAGCAACGAAAGGATCATCTGGATCGTGACGCTGAGATCACCGGCAACCGCCGTGCGCAGGCCAATCAGAAAGACACGCAGCTTTCGGCCTACAACGAACCTATTCCGCAACTGGTCGGTAAATTTTGACATTGACGTCCTTTCTTTTCAGGCTGGTAATAAAATGAAATCCGCCATGCTGTAAGCCATCCTCACTCATAACACCTTACGATTATTTATAGATTAAGTAAGTCAAAAGAACTAGACTTTATGTCTTAGCTCTGTTATACTTTTGCTTGATAGCATTCTAGTACCCATCATTCCAATGCATCATCACCTGCCTTCCTGACCGGCGCCACACCAGCCAGGGGCTACCTAAATTCTATCACGCTTTATCCTAAATTCCTGCCCACGCTACAGCGGCATTCTACCAGTGGGATCCCTATCTTTCCAAGCCAACTGGCGGAATGATAGCGACTTCCTGGCGAATGCCACCCATTGCAATCTAGAACAAGGAGAAAAGTTTATGCGAAAACTTTTGTCGCTCATTCGTAACGGCACTACAGCCACAGAGCAGACCAATGAGGACGATGAGACGGGCAGCGGTCTCCAATCCGCCGGCATTGGGTGCGATCTTCTGTTGGTGGCCAGCCCATAGTCCAAAGTCCTGAGGCTGATCAAAGAACGTTGCGGTCTATTGATTTTTGCTTTGTACTCTATTCAACCCTTACACTCTAAAGGAGACAACAGATGAAAAGAAGCGTAACGTCACTACTGGTGGTCGTTCTGTTACTCACCATGATGGCGCCCATGGTTCAAGCCCAGTTGGATGAGCCGTCCGTCGGCACAGGCGTGCAAAGCGCCAGCCTACAAGCGGTCGCCGATAAAGTATATGTCGCCATCATGCGGCTGGACCCCGTGATCGAGTTCACTGGGGCAGTCGGGGCGGCCGGGGCCGATGGCGCCCTGGCGCAATTTAATGCCACGAAGCCGGCACCGGGCGCCAAACTAAATGCCCAGAGCACCGATGTGCAACGCTATGCCGCTTATTTGGCGTCAACGCATGATGCCGCGCTACAGGCCATCGGCGCTGATCCGACCGCAAAGCTACATGACTATGTCTATGGCTTCAATGGGTTTGCAGCCCAGCTTACCCAAGCTCAGGCCCTCAAGTTAGCTAAACAGTCGGATGTGGTGATGGTGCTAAAGGATCAGATGCGCTATGCGCAGACCGATAGCAGCCCCGCTTTTCTGGGCTTGACCGCATCCGGAGCCGCCTGGGCCAAAGGCTATACAGGCGAGGGAGTAATCGTGGGCGTCATTGATAGCGGCATCTGGCCAGAGCACCCGAGCTTTGCCGATGATGGCACCTATCCGGAACTGCCCGTTGTGCTGGAGGATACGCCGGAGAACCCGGCTTGTAACTTCGGTAATATTGTCCACAACCCCTATGATGCGCCCTTTACCTGCAACAACAAGCTGATTGGCGCGCGCCAGATGCTCAACACCTATCGTACGCTGATCGGGGCCGATCCCGATGAGTACAACTCGGCCCGCGATGATGATGGTCACGGCACTCATACCGCTTCGACCGCTGCCGGGAACGCCAATGTCAAAGCGTTCTTATATGGCAAGCCCCGCGGAACCATTTCGGGCATTGCCCCGCGCGCCAGAATTATTGCCTATAAAGGCTTGGGCAATCAAGGTGGCTTTGGCTCCGATCTGGCCGCCGCCATTGATCAAGCGGTGGCCGATGGCGTGGATGTGATCAACTACTCAGTCGGCGGTGGCGCAAGCCTGACGGGTCCCGACGATATCGCCTATCTCTTTGCCGCCGATGCCGGCGTCTTTGTCGCCACCTCGGCCGGCAATAGCGGGCCTGGCCCGGAAACGATTGGCAGCCCGGCATCAGTGCCATGGGTTACGACTGTGGGGGCGAGTACGCAGTCACGCTTCTTCCAGGGTACGGTCTCTTCCAGCGCTGGCTGGTCGTTTACCGGCGCCTCGATCACCAACAGCACACGTGAACTGCCGCTGGTGGATGCCGCGGCTGGGGGCGATGACCTCTGCACCCCCGGCAAGCTTGATCCGGCGGTGGTGGCAGGCAAAATTGTGCTCTGCCGCCGTGGCGTAGTGGGTCGTGTCGACAAAAGTCTGGCCGTTCTCCAAGCGGGCGGCAAGGGCATGATCCTCTACGAAAACACTGATGACAATAATTTGTTTAGCGACACCCATTGGGTGCCGACGGTTCATATTGACAATACACCGGGGCTGGCCATTAAAAACTACATTGCCAGCAACAGCAACCCCACCGCACGCATTGTTGGCGGCAAGGTTGGTAAATGGGACGTTGCGCCCTCGATGACCCTCTTCTCGTCACGCGGGCCTAACCCGGTGGCGCCCGATATCATTAAGCCCGATATCACCGCCCCCGGTTTGCAGATTCTGGCCGCCAATTCGCCTACACCTGACCTGGGCGCCTACCCCAGCGAATTATTCCAGGCTATTGCCGGCACGTCCATGTCCAGCCCGCACATTGCCGGTATCTTTGCGCTCTTGAAACAAGCCCATCCTGAGTGGTCGCCGGCGACGGCCAAATCCGCGCTCATGACCACCGCTTACCAGAAAGTGCTAGACAACGACCGCAAGACGCCTGCCGATCCCTTTGACATGGGCGCCGGGCATGTCAACGCCAAAGGGACGGATAAAGGCTCCCTTTTCCAGCCAGGGTTGGCTTATCATGCCGATTTCAATTCGTATTTAGGCTTTATGTGTGACGCCGCGCCGGAAATTTTTACCAATCCGACCACCACTTGTGCGGGGCTCGCTGCCGCAGGTGTCCCAACCAAAGCGATCAATCTCAATCTGCCGTCGATTGGCATTTCGGCCCTGCCGGGCAAGCAAACGATCATTCGCACAGTGACAAATGTACAGAGCAGCGGCGGCGCTGAGCAATACAAGGCCAGTGTAAACGCTCCTCCCGGCTACCAGGTTTCGGTTTCGCCAAAACAATTGCGCTTACGTCCAGGTCAGTCGGCCACCTACGAAATCACCTTTGTCAACAAAAATGCACCGGTGGATGAGTGGCGCTTTGGCTCGATCACGTGGCGCGGTGACGACTTTGAAGCCTATAGCCCGATTGCTGTGCGCGGAACGCTCTTAGAGGCGCCGGACGCCATCACGGGAACAGGCGCCGACGGCAGCACCAGCTTTCCAATCAAGTTCGGCTATACAGGCCCCTATAGCGCAGCTACACATGGCTTGGAGGCGGACGTTGTAACGAGTGACAACGTCCTGCAAGATCCAGATCAGAACTTTGACCCAAGCGATGTAGCAAGCAACGGCGCCAACGTTCATGAGTTCACCCTTTCTGGCGCCGCCTTCTTCCGCCTTGCCATACCGCCCAGTGCTACGGAAGCCGATGCCGATCTGGACGTTTATGTCTATGATCCCAATGGCGAGCAAATTGCCTCCAGCACGAGCAGCGGTACCGATGAACTAGTTGACATTGCTTTCCCTGCCGATGGCAAATGGCAAGTCTATGTACATGGCTGGCAGGCTCCCGGCGGGGATTCCGACTATAGCCTCTCCAGTTGGGTGATTTCCGCAACACCGGGCGGCAGCTTGACCCTCACGTCTGCGCCGCCGTCTGCGGTTCTGGGTGAAACGGGTACAGTTGGCGTCAGTTGGAGTGGCCTGGCGACGGGCAGCGCCTATCTTGGCGCTGTTTCTCATAGTAATGGGAATGGTGTAATCGGATTGACCTTGGTTGAGGTCGACCCAAACGCCGTGGCTGCCGTTGAAGCTGTTGAGTCTGTTGACAACACAGCACAGCATTCTGCCGACGACACAGCCCAGGATCTGGAATCGCTGACCAGTAAACTCTTCCTGCCGCTCGTCAATAAGGCAGAATAGTTTACTGGTGTGCAGCCTAGCAGTTAGAGTTTGGCCGTAGAGAATCTCTCTAAACTAACCCTGGAAATAGAGGCGTTGATGTCGATGACGCTGATTGCTATCGATGCGATCCGCGGTATCCAAATCAGCGCCTCTATTTTCGTTACTTGTTTACACTTGGATCTGATGCGCGTTCTGCTAGGTTCAACCAGATCACATGGGAACCGCACGCGTCAGCATGTGGCCGCGTGCTGACACGTGCGGTTCTGTGTCAACTCCCTGAATTCCCGTTGAGCCTCCTGCTACTTGCGCCCTAAATCCTCAGGTATGACCTCGTCTTTGGATGTACACAAAAAGGGTAGCCGGGTGTTGCCGCTATGATAATTGTATAGCTGGCCACCTGCACGTAGTTGTATGAACGTGCCATTCACCACAACCTGCTTATAGCGCATCCCTGGTTCTGGACAGCCCAGACTCCCATCGGGCCAGTCGACTTCTTCCATGCGGACAACTTCGATTTCTGCCTTGTCAAGCTTGAGGCGCGTCGCCAAGTCTTCAATCGCTTGGGCGTCAAGAGGTCGTCCAAGGCTATTTTGGGTGGGTGACGCGTTGGGTGACGTTGAAAGTGGTTCTGTCGGATTCTGACAAAGGAAGGGTTTGCGGGTTGCACTGCTGTGATAGTGATAAATCTGCTCCCCAACCTGGAGACGAAGGCGCCTGCCTTCCTGTAAGATCTGCATATATATGGCGCTTGCCTCAGGACACCCCAAGGACGAATCAGGCCAAATGACGGTTGTGGCATCAAGCACAGTTATTTCATCGACTGATATACGGAGGCGAGTGGCGAGATCGCACACCGCGGCACTAACGGTTTCATCAAGGATCGGTGGTTGTAGCCGCATGGGACTTGTCTCCTGTGGCTGAACTGTCACTTCAGGTGCAGCCGGTTTATCATTCATTGGAGGCGAGATCTCTGAGATGCACGCTGTCAATGCCAGGAATATCAAGGTGGCAGCTATTGTTTTCATCATTCGCTTTATCCCCCTTTGGTTATCACATCTCTTGCTGTATGGATGGAACAAAGCTTTGCCGGATAGGTATCATCTCTTAGACGGCTTGCCGGCGAGAGATGTTCCTAGGACAGTTGGGTGTAAAGCTCTGGATAGAATGGGGTAGCGCTTCTCTCTGGTCATCAGAGAAAAGTTCTGCTTACTGAGGATTGTGAATGAACAGTAGTGGTTCTGTGCCAGGCGTAAAAAAGTGTGCATTGCACGAGCTACAGAACTTATGCAACGCACACTTGAAAATCTGCCGACCGTTAGCGCGGCCAGGGCTGCATACCGGGAATGATCATCTCTGCGTCGCGCACCAATTGATAGAGCATCGGGCCATAGGAGAGGATGATCAAGGCAATCGTCCCGGCCATCCAGGGCCACCAATTGTCGAGCCATTCGGGCGCCGGCTTGGGGTCGAGCGGTTCGGCGACGGGCATCTCAATCGGCTTGTCCAGTTTGAAGGGGTTCAACGCGGTGCCGAAGATCACCAGGAAGAAGAGCGTCGCACTGATAAAGAGCAAACCAACCCCCAACAGCGATTCCATCAGCATCGGGTTCCAGGCGTCGCTGGCATAGGGCGCAGCGCCCAACATGGTGCGGCGCGGGGCGCTAAAGAGCAAGCCCAGGGTATGGTAGGCATTGCCCATGAAGAGCATCCCAAAGAACCAGGTCCATGCCTGCGCCAGGGCCAAGCCGTTGGAGAGCAATTTGCGTCCGGTCAATTTTGGGATCAGCCAGTAGCAGATGCCGAAGAAGGTGAGGGTCGTGGCCGAGCCAACCGTCAAATGGAAGTGACCAGGGATCCAAGTGGTGTTGTGGACCGCCAGGTTCAGGTTATAGGAGGCGTTGATCACGCCGCCGATGCCGCCAAAGACAAAGAGGATCATCGCCAGGTTTTGCGCCGCATAGGAAGCATCGCCCCAGTTCAGACGGAAGATCCAGCCGAAATAGCCTTTGCCGCCACGGGCGCGCGCCCCCAGTTCCAACGAAGCGACAACCGTAAAGGCAGTTAACATGCTAGGGAAGCCGACACCATAGGTCAACACCGTGTGCAGGAATTTCCAACCCGTCGGAATGCCGGGATCAGTGTATTGATGATGAAAGCCGACCGGCGTCGAGAAGAGCAGGAAGAGCCAAAAGACCAATCGCGCCAGCGGTTCGCTGAACATCTTGCCATTGGTCTGCGCCGGCAACATGGCATACCAGGAGACATAGGCGGGCAGCAGCCAGAAATAGACCAGCGGATGGCCAAAGAACCAGAAGAGGGTGCGCCCCAAGAGCGGATCCACGCCGTCGATCAAGCCCAGCGACCAGGGCAGGAGCATCCCCAGAATTTCGGCGGCGACACCCAGTGTGCAAAGTTGCCAGAGCACCATCGTGATCAGCGCGGCCAGGGCAATAAAAGGAGTGCGCACGCCCGGATTTTCCCGGCGCCAGGCCCAGTAGGTAAAATAGAGACCCCAGCCCACTGTCCAGGAACCGACAACGATTAGCGTCAGCCCCAGGTAGTAAGTCCAGTGCGCCATGAGTGGCGGGTAGAAGGTATAGAGAACGGTCGCCATATTCGAGAGCAGTGGGTATGCAGCAATCAGAAGGCCGACAGTCATCAAAATGAGGGCAATACGGTTGACCAACGGGTAGCGCAAGGGACGATTTAGGCTGCGCACGGTGGCAAAGGTAAAAAAGCCACAAATAAAGAAGGTAGTCCAGACCAACGCATTGAGGACGCCATGGATGGATAGTCCATGATAGTAGCTTTTGATTACGGGTTGGATCTGCGCGTAAAAATCAAAACCGGCATGTTCCAACCCTTGTAAGACGCCCAGGAACAACCCCAAGGTCAGGGCGCCGATGCCGATGCCTACGTTCCACCCCGTGAGGTTATCGACGACCTTCAAATCTTTTTCGGTTAAGGGAACCGGTGTTGGTTCTGCCTGTAACATGCCGCCAGCGGGCATTGCTTGCACTGACATAACTTTCTCCTCAAGAAGTGACAAGATGACAGGGTGACAAGATGACAGGGTGACTGTTCACACGTCTGCACCTTTGTCTTATTCCTTCGCCATCACATGGGTAATTTACTTGGCAGCCGTTGCTTCTTCGCCGCCTTCGACAATGATCTGGGCATACATGGTGTGGTGACCAATGGTCGGCCCGCCGGCGCCACAATATTCGTGGCAGATCAGATTATAGGTGCCTGGTTTTTCAAAGACCGCCTTTAGCGTTGAAACCTGGCCGGGCAACACCATCATGTTGATGTTGGTCTCGGCAATCTTGAAGCCATGTTGGACATCACGAGCAGTGACATAAAAAGTCACTTCGGCGCCAACCGGCAGGCGGATTTCAGCGGGGGTAAAGCTCCAAACCTGGGCCGTCATATAGGCTTCGTATTTGCCCGGCGCCAGTTCCCGTATACCAGGATTGGCAAAAGGGCTGGATGGATCGTTAAGGGTCTTGGGATCAATGCGCTGATAGGCGCCCGGCAGTTGAATGCCCCAAGCAAAGCTGGAAATCGCCACAGCCACGGCAAAGACCACTAGGGTGATCAGGCTGATGCGAATCCACAACCCTTCGTAGCGGTCAATGTGAATCTCCGGCAGATTGTTCTGCTCGCCAACCGTCTGCTCATGTGTACTCATTGGGTCACTCCTCTAGAGAGCACGATAAAATAGGCATTGGCCCAAAAGGCCAGGGTAAGCAAGGCAAAGAGCGCCATGAGCGCTAAGGTGCCTTGCGGCGCTTGTGGTTCTTTCACAGGAAACTCCTCTCCACTGATAAAATTGATACTGCATGATTCGTAATTCGTAATTCGTGTTTCGTAATGGGTATATCACGAATCACGTAGCAATTAGCACGGTTTGCAATCACTTAGCGCAAAAAATAGCGCAGGTCGTCTGCCATCTGTTCACCGGTTGTGCCATAGGGGAAGACTTCTAGCGGACGACCTTCTGGGTCCACAACCACGACGGTGCTGGTGTGGTCGATGGTATAACCGGCGTCCTCGCCCCGTTTGGCATAGAAAATACCAAATTGAGTCGCCGCTTGGAGTACTTCTTCAGTGGCGCCGGTCATGCCCAGAAAGTTGGGATGAAAGTGCGGCAGGTAGGAGGCCAATTGGGCGACCGTATCGCGTTCGGGGTCGAGGGAAACAAAGATCACCTGCACATCCTCGGCCATCGGACCTAAAAACTTCATCATATCGGCCAGGTCAGTTAACGTCAGCGGGCAAGCGTCAGGACAGTAGGTGTACCCAAAGTAAAAGAGTACAAATTTGCCGCGAAAATCACTTAGGCGCATAGATTTGCCAGCGGTCGTTGCCAACTGGAAATCAGCTACAGGGGTGGCAGCTTGTAAGACAGTGCCATGAAAGGTGTGGGGTTGCAGCCATTGCACCGCCTGGTTGACCAATAATAGAAAGGCAAAGACGCCCACCGCGATCAGCAGATAGCGCTTGAGAAAAGGCGTCGGGCGAACCATTGCACTGTCATTTATGGCATCGACGGGTGTGCGTTTGCCGGAAGTCAAACTGTTCATAACCTTCTGCAGTGAATCAAATCAACAATCAATCAAACCAACAATCAGTCACATCAAAATTCAGTCACATCAACGTGACCGTCACTACTTTGGATAACAGACAAAGAGATGCGCCGCTTCATAGACCAGCCGGCCAGCTCCCGTACTCTCGTCTACTTCCTTGGCAACCAATTCAATGTCCCGTTGCAGAATCGTCAGATCAGGCGTGGCGGTGCGATATTTGGCGCGGACAATGCCGGCGCCATCGACCAGCACAAACATCGGCTCAAAGGTAAAATCGCCTTTGGCGTCACCGGCGGGGTTAGCCTGATAGTAGACGCCAAAACCGCCGCCAATGGTGTACTTGAGCGTCATCGCTTCGCCGGTCGCCAACCGCCAGATGGCCGGGTCGGCGCCAAAGCGTTCAGCATAGCGACGCAACTGGGCGGCGTTATCGCGTTCGGGATCAAAGGAGAGTGTCACCAATGTCACTGGCAGCCCACGCGTCCCCATTTGCGGCAATTGTTCTTGCACGAGCCGCATCACCGTTCCAGTTTCAGGGCAGGGAGCAACACAGTTGGTATAGGTGAAGTTATAGAGGACAAGCTGTCCCCGTAGATCTTCATTAGTCAACCGTGCGCTATTCTGGTCGGTCATCAAGAAGCCTGGCCCCAATCCCATCCGTGGCAGCACGAGAATGGGTTTGAAGGTGGCAAAGGCAAGCATCGCCAGGAAGGGCAGTGCGACGAGCAGATACCAAATGGTTGACTTTGACAGGCCAGGTAAGTGACCCCAACGCACCGGTGCAGGCGCAGCAAGACGCATAATGGTTGCTTTCGTTCGTGAATAACCTTACTAATCCCTTTTCCCAGCAACCACCCCGATTGTCTGGTCAACCAGCGGTAGTTCATTGCTACCAGGAGCATGGACATACACGCTGAATGGCTCTCATCTTATCCAGAAAGCAAGGTTTTGCCTTCCAGCAGAAGGGGAGGATATGGCCTAGATAGGTAGGGGGGGTTGATCCTGGTCAGGTGGCTAGGTGGGGATAACATGACAAGGTGACAGGGTGATAAGGAAATAAGGAGATTACGCTTGGCGTCCCTGCTGTATTGCCGAGCGGGGACGCCAAGCGTTAGGTTACTGGGCGACGCCGAGGGTGGCTAGGTAGGCGACAAGGGTGTCGATCTCTTCCTCGGTTAGGGTGTCACCTAGGTTTTGCACCATCAGGTTGGGCAGACAAGGACCCGTGGGGCATTCCGGCGCAATAAAGTCATTGGGTTGCAGCAATGATTCACGGATGTACTGTTCGGCGGTGTAGCCAGGGATCCGGGTAGCGCCGACGACGCCGATCTCGCTCAGATTCGGGCCAACCTGACCGGCGGCGTTTGGCACGCCAGGGATGACATGACAGGCGAAACAGGTGCCTTTGGTGACAATAGCAGCAACGTCGGCCGGCGCCGGGGCTGCGGCGACGGTGGTGGTAACGTCGCTGGCGGCGGTGATCGTGCCGGTTTCGGTTACAGCACCAGCATTAGTGACAACGGTGGTCGTCGTGACAACCGGTGTTGTGGTGACGCCTTCACTGCCTGTCAACGTCGTCGTAGCAGTGACAATGGTGGTGGTCGCAACTTGGGTGACAGTCAGCTCCGTGCTGGCGGTTACGGGGGTGGTAGGGGTCACATCAGCCGTAGCGGTAATGGCGGCGCTGTCCGCCACCGTTGGTTCGGTTGCCGTCGTTTCTGTGGTAGCGGTGGTAACTGTAGTGGCGGCTGTCTCTGTTACCACAGCCGCCTCGGTGACGACAACCGTTTCCGTCAGCCCCGTCGTCTCGGTAATACCGCTCAAGCTTTCGGCAAGTGTTACGGGGCGACCGGCCACGCGTGCAGCCTCATCAAATTCCGTCGCGCCTTGACGGAAATAACCAACCGCGACATAGAGTACCGCGATCAAGATCACAAGGCCAAGCAAGGCCCCTAACATTTCCAGGGTCGAACGATTTTCGCGCATAGCAGAAATCCTATCAAGTGATGAAATGGTTTGAATTTGTTTCTAATGGAAAAGGATTTCGCTATCAGTTAACTAACAGCGAAATCTTCTCTACTATAAAGCAAAATCGGGGTAAAGCAAAATCGAGGAAGATGCCAGGAAATTGCCTTAGGGCAGACGCTTATCATGGGTGGTCAGCACCTCCGCCCCGGTGGCGGTGATCAACATGCCGTCCTCTAGGCGGGCGCCGAAGCGACCAGGGAAGTAGGCGCCCGGTTCCAGCATGATCACCATGCCGGCTTCGAGCGGAATGTCATTGTAGGGAACGATGCGTGGCTCTTCATGGCCGGTGACGCCGACGCCGTGGCCGGTATGGTGGGGATAGGGCGGGTAGCCGGCGTTTTGCATAAATTGACGAATCTGCTGGTCAATGTCTTTCGCCAGCACTCCCGGTCGCACGAGGGAGATGCCAAATTGCAAGGCATCGGCGCAAGTTTGATGGAGCTTGATCTGCTCAGCGGTTGGTTCACCGGCGTAGTAGGTCATGCAACTGTCGCTCCAGTAGCCGTAGGCCAGCGTGCTGAGATCGACGATCACGTTGTCATGTTCGCGAATTTCCAACGCTTCCGGCCAGCCACCGATGTTATTCTCCCGGTAGCCGACGACACAGTCATTGCCCAGCGGCATCCGTCCACCAACCTGCTGCTGAATGGCGGCATGAATTTCCGTCCAGACATCGATCTCCCGTTTGCCGGCTTGCACGGCTTTCCGTGCGGCAGCATGGCCGACATCGGTTAAGGCAAAGTTTTCACGCAATTTGCGAATTTCATCGGCAGTCTTCACCATACGCAACGGAACCAACCAGCCGTCAATCGCAGTCAATGGGGCGCGAGTGGGGAGGGTGTCATCCAGGAGTTGTTGGAGCAGAAGCGTTGTGTCTTGTAACTCGACGCCAACCGGCCCTTGGGCCTGGCTACGGCGCAGGAGTGGGGCAAAGACATCACGTAGTCGTTCCCCGCCCACAATCGGCTGGTGGATGGTATATCCCATATAAGTCAACAGATCACAATCGGTGGCGCCGGCCAAGTGAGCTGCCCCACCGGCCTGCCCATCGACGGCGACCAGGGTGTAATGGCCATCCTCGTACCAGACAAAGGGTGGTGCGCCGATAAAAAAGTTTGATCCCAACTGGACAGGCGGCGCAAAACCGGTCAGCCATTTCACACTGTTAATACTGGCAAAGAGCGCACGACGGATGCCCTTGGCATTGAGCAGGTCACGCGTGCGCTGGCGCTGTTCTTGGTGTTGCATAGATTCCTCGTTATCGCTAAAGAGTGGTGAAAAAGGGGGTTGCTCTAGCTCCATTGTACTGTATTTTGTTATCGACACCAAGCGCCATCATGCGTGTCGGATGTCACCCTAGCCCAAAAGGAGATTAGGAAAACCACAGGATCTACCAAAATCATCGATTTAGACGGGTGTTGATTACTTTTGGATTGCTACATAAAAAATTGACGAGCAACAACAAAGGTCCTATACTGGTAGACAAGTGAGGCGGCTCGCCGTTACTCACCTGCCGTTAGTCGCACAGATCTTTGCCGAGGCTCTATGCACCACACCGAGAACACCTTCTACTGACGTTGATCCGTCAGCTTCACACCTGCAAATCGATCTTCATCTTGCGCCGAGGCGCGTCCGGCTCATAGCCACTGGCCCCTCAGTCTTTTGGCGCGTCCGCCACCTTTCCTTTCGATCAATCATAGCTACAAATCAACCACGCATGATGATTGCAGAAAGGAACAGAGATGTCACGCGTACAACTTGCCCGGTTAGAACAATGGCGCCAGACGTGGGCCACCCCATCGCTCCTGCGCGCCACCCTCTTTTGTCTGCCTTTAATCGATGAACTCGTTTTAGGCATTCCCGTCCTGACGCTGCCGTTGGCGCGGGAAGAGTTGAACTTCAGCTATGCCCAGGCGGGTCTCATCTTTACCATTGCCGAGTTAACTGGCCTGTTTGTCAACCCGGCGCTTGATGCCGTTAGTGATCATTGGCCAAAGCCGCGCTTGGTGATGGGTGGGCTGCTTGGTCTGGCCTTGGGGTTTGCCTTGGCTAGCAGCAGTCCAACCTTTACCTGGTTGTTGTTGGCCTTTGTCATCATGGGCGCAACCAATGGCGCTGCAGTTGGCCTCGGCGGCAACATTCTAATCGACCAGGCGCCGGACGCTGCGTTGGCGACGACGACACGTTGGGTCTTTCTGGCGACTATTGGCGATCTGCTGGGGCCGCTGCTAGTGGCGGGGACGATTGCGTTGCAAGGCAGTTGGCGGCTGCTCATGGGCGGTGGTGCGCTGATCTGGTTGGCGGTGGCGCTCTTTCTCAGCGCACAACGCTTTACAGCGCGCCAGGCTAAAGCAGCCCCTGCTGACGCAGCCGAAGAGCCAATGTGGCAGGTAATTCGCACCAATTTGCGCGCAGGTTTTCAAACGCCACGCTTGATGCGTTGGCTGTTGCTGGCAACCCTGCCTTCGTTATTGGATGAGATGTTTCTCGGCTTTGCCGGCCTTTTCCTGACCGACAAGATCGGCGTAGCGCCCCAGATGATCAGCCTGGCCCTGCTGGCGCCAACCGTGGGCGGGTTACTCGGCCTGGCCTGGCTGGAGCGAAGTGGGAAGAGTCACGATCCCAGTCGGCTTCTGGCGGTGGCAGCGCTGATCAGCCTGAGTGGACTGATCGGGCTTGTCATGACAACCACGGTATGGGTAGCCCTGATCGCCCTCCTGCTAACCGGTGCAGGGGCCATTCTGTGGTATACCATTGCACAAGCGCAGGCTCTTGCCGCCTTGCCCGGTCGCTCAGGGACAGTTGGTGCGCTGCACGCAATCTTTGCACCGATTGAAATCATTGCGCCGTTGCTGATTGGGTTGGTGGCGGAACGGTGGGGCATCCAGGCAGGGGTGACGATGTTTCTGGTTGCGCCGGTGCTGGTGTTGTTGCTGCGGCCGCGGCAGTAAAGGGTAGACAATAGCGGGATAGGCAAACAGCGCGACAACCATATCACCGCGAATCATAGGATTAGCGAATTTACCTGATGTGATTCGCTAATCCTATGATTCGCGGTGATATTCGCCCCGTTTATCACGCTGTAGCTTCGTTTATAACCGATTTCTATACCACGACACAACCGCTTTTCGCTTACCCTCGTTAGAGTAAGCTTGTATCTGTACAACAGCCATTACGGCATTGACAACCGTCATAGCGGGCCTGTGTCCGCGCCCAATCGACGATTCTTTCATCCATACTTTCAAAGGAGAAGCTATGAAACGAAACAAAGTTGGTTTACTCGCCCTTCTGTTGATCGGCGTCTTGCTCCTAAGCGCCTGTGCCGGCGCACAAACCGGTGCAACGACTGGACAGAACGCGACACCGGCAGCAACGACAGCAGCGGGCGATGCTGGAGGAACCGACGGCCAGGGCGCCGCCGGCTCGATTACGGCCATGCTTGGTGATGTCATCCGCGAAGCAGACCAGGCCGCCATTGACTACTGCGTCGAACAGACGGGCGTACAAGTACAGGTACTCAATGGACCGGAAAGCGCAACCGATCGGCTGGCGCAATACCTGCAATTCTTCGGCGCCCAATCCGGGGACATTGATGTAATGCAGATCGATGTGATCTGGCCCGGCATTCTGGCGGAACATCTGGTCGATCTCACCCCTTACATCCCAGCCGAGGAGCTGTCCACCTATTTTGAACGCATTGTCCAGAACAATACAGTGGATGGCGCCCTCGTTGGCATTCCCTGGTTCACCGACGCCGGTCTGCTTTACTACCGCACCGATCTCATGGAAAAGTATGGCTTTGAAGGGGCGCCGGAAACTTGGTCCGAGTTGGAAGAACGGGCCACCACCATTCAGGAAGGTGAACGCGGCGAGGGCTTGGCCGACTTCTGGGGCTATGTCTGGCAAGGAGCTGCTTACGAAGGCTTGACCTGTAACGCATTGGAATGGCAAGTCAGTTGGGGCGGCGGCGAGATTGTCGAAGGCGACGGCACCGTCAGCATTAACAATGAGCAGGCCGCAGCTTCCTTTGATATGGCTGCCGGGTGGGTTGGCAATATCAGCCCTGAAGGCGTCACCGGCTATCGCGAAGAGGATGCCCGCAATATCTGGCAGGCCGGAAACGCCGCTTTTATGCGCAACTGGCCCTATGCCTATAGCCTGGGCAATCAAACCGATAGCGCCATTGCCGGTAATTTTGCCGTGGCGCCGCTGCCCCGTGGCGAGGGAGCTGACGCCCGCAATGCCGATACACTGGGCGGCTGGCAGATGGCGGTGAGCAACTATAGCGAAGATGTCGATGCGGCAGCCCAATTCGCCGTCTGCATGACCAGTCGCGAAGCGCAGAAGATCCGCGCCACCCAGGGCAGCTACCTCCCCACCATCGGTGATCTCTACCAAGATGAAGAGGTACTGGCCGCCAATCCTTTCTTTGAGCAACTCTTTGATGTCTTCTCTGGCGGCGCCGTCGCTCGCCCCAGCACGGTGACAGCCGAACAGTACAATGAAGTTTCGACCATCTACTTCACCGAAGTCAACCGCGTCCTCGCCGGTCAACAGACGGGTCAAGAGGCGGTCGAAGCGATTGCCGCACAGTTAGAGTCGCTGTTGCAGTAGATCAGTTTTGTTATCAGCAAATCCACCCCATTCACCCGTCCCGTAGGGACGCCTGAGTTTAGAGCAAGATCGGGGTATAACGACAATTTTGTATCTCGTATTCCCATTTTACCTAAACTCAAGCGTCCCTATGGGACGGGCAGATAGATCAAGGAGCTTGGCTTTGGCAACTACAGGAATCAGTAGGACGATGGCACAACCGGCAAACAAAAAGAGTGGCTTAAGTGCGCAAGCAAAGCGACAGGAGCGATTAGCCTGGCTCTTTTTGCTCCCAACACTGATTGTCGTGATCGGCGTGGCGTTCTATCCGCTGGTGCGGACGATTTATGTCACCTTTTTTGATGCCAGGCTCGGCAGTGCGCGCGCTTGGGAATTTGTGGGGTTGGCAAACTACAGCCGGTTGCTGGGCGATAGTAACTGGTGGGACGCCGTTTGGAACACGGTGCGCTTTACGGTCGTTTCCGTCGGCTTTGAGTTGCTGCTAGGGTTGTTGATTGCATTGGTGGTCAACAGCAAATTTCCCGGTCGCGGCCTGATGCGCACGGCCATGTTGGTGCCGTGGGCCATTCCCACCGCCATCTCCTCACAGATGTGGAACTGGATGTATAACGATGTCTTTGGGGTGATCAATGATCTCTTCACCCGCGTCATTCCACTCCTGCCGCAGAAGATAGCCTGGGTGGCCCGCGCCGACACAGCGCTCTGGGCCTTGGTGGCCGTTGATGTCTGGAAGACAACCCCATTTATGGCGCTGTTGTTATTGGCTGGATTGCAATTGATTCCCGGCGATATTTACGAAGCAGCATCAGTGGATGGGGCCAATCGTTGGCGGCAGTTCTGGACAATTACGCTGCCCATGCTCCGACCGGCGATTGTGGTCGCCTTGATCTTCCGCACCCTCGATTCCTTGCGCGTCTTTGATCTGATCTGGATTATGACCGGCGGCGCCTTTAACACCGAAAGCATGGCAACCTTTAACCAGCGCCATTTAATTCAATTTCAGCGCTTGGGCTACGGTTCAACCATCAGTGTCGCGCTCTTTTTGGTCATCGGCATTTTTGTGATCTTCTACGTGTCCTTTATCTACCGGGAGGAGCAGAGCTAATGCGAGGCAGAACTGTAGGCAAAGTGGTGCGCGACCTTCTCTTCTGGGCGCTCATTCTCTTGATTATCTTTTATACGCTCTTTCCCTTCTACTGGGCGGTAGTCTCTTCGATCACACCGGCCAATCAGCTCTTTACCACACCGCTACGCTACTTCCCGGCCAACCCAACCTTGAATTCCTACCGCACCGTCTTTAGCAACCCGGACTTTATCCGTGCGCTTGGTAATTCGGTGCTGGTGGCTGGGACGACGGTTTTGCTCTCGCTGCTCATTGGCTCCTTTGGCGCCTATGCGTTGGGACGTATGCGCTTTCGCGGGCGCAGCGCCATGCTCTATCTAGTGCTGTCGATGACCATGTTTCCCGCCATTGCCATTTTGGGCGCGCTCTTTACCATGGTGCGCGGGCTGGGCATCTATAACACGCCGTGGGCGCTGGTCATGACTTACATGACCTTTGCCTTGCCCTTTACGGTCTGGGTCTTGAGCAACTTTTTCCGTAGTCTACCGGCGGAATTAGAGCAGGCCGCCTATGTGGATGGCGCCACCACCTTCCAAACCTTCTATTTAATCCTCCTGCCCTTGACTGCCCCTGGTCTTGTAACAACCGGCCTATTGACCTTTATTTCCGCCTGGAATGAATTTCTCTATGCGCTGACCTTTACCCTCACCCCCAATGCGCGCACCGTCCCGCCGGCCATTGCCCTCTTCTCCGGCGCCCAGGAGTTTGAAATTCCGTGGGGCGACATCATGGCCGCCGCCGTCGTTGTCACCGTGCCGCTGGTGGTGCTGGTGCTGGTCTTCCAGCAGCGGCTAGTCGAGGGGCTGACAGCGGGGGCGGTGAAGGGGTGACAAGGTGAAGGGGTGACAAGGTGAAGGGTGAAACGAGACACGAGACTGGAGACACGAGATGTAAAGATTGCCAGCTTTGTCACCCTGTAACCTTGTCACCCTGTCACGTCCACAACCGTGCTAGGGCAGCAATATCGTCTGGGGTGGTGCGACAGCAGCCGCCGATGAGGCGCGCGCCGGCGCTGTACCAGCGGTGGGCGGCAGCAGCAAAGTCGGCGACGCCACTGCCGGGTAGCCAGCATTGAGCGGCAGCATCCCAGCGTTCGCCGCTGTTGGGGTAAGTAAGCAGCAGTTTTGGGGTGACAGTGGCAGCCTGCTGTAAGAGTGATTCAATGTAGCGCGGTGGGGTGCAATTGACGCCAATCGCCACAATTTGCGGGCTGGCGGCGGCCATTGCCACACAATCGGCAAAGCGTTCGCCGTGACAGACATGTTCCCCATCAGCACAACTGAAACTGAGCCAGGCAGCCGTATTAGGGAATTCCGCCAGCAAGCGCACCAGCGCCTCCCCTTCAGCGAAACTAGGGATGGTCTCACAAGCCAGCAGATCGGCGCCACTAGTTGCCAAGACAGACAACCGTGGTCGATGCCAGGCCATCAATTGCTCTACCGTTACCCCATAGTCACCCCGATATTCGGAACCATCATGGAGATAAGCCCCGTAGGGACCAACTGAGGCAGCAATCAACAGTGGCCGCTGCGCTGCTGCATCATCGGCATGGTGGGTGCGATAGTCGTCACGCGCCTGTGCGGCAAGCTGCACACTGAGGCGCATGAGGTCGGCGCTCTGTTCTGCGTCTAGGCCACGCGCCGCCAGGCCAGGAAAACTGGCCTGATAGCTGGCCGTGATGGCGATGTCAGCACCGGCAACAAAGTAATCGTAGTGAAGCTGGCGGATTAACGCCGGTTCCTCCAACAAAAGCTTGGCTGACCAGAGCGGATCTTTTAGATCAGCGCCACGCCGTTCCAATTCGGTTGCCAGGGCGCCATCCAGAATCACCACTGGTTTGTGGGCGAGCAATGGCTGCAATGGATCAAACACGTTCACACCCTTTCGCTTAACAATTAAGCCATCATCCCAACATAGCTTGTAGATTTGCTCACTGCGGTCCATGACTCGCCCTAGCCCATTGCGAGTCATGGATTTGCAGCGAGCGGAACTGGTTTTTGGACGATTACTTAGGGTCTCGCAATTCGTCCAGAGTACACCACCTATTTTCGGGGAACAGTTTTCACTGTTTTACGTTACTGTAGGTATCAAGTTTGCGGTTCAACCCACTAGCAGCCGGCAGTTTGTTGCATTCGTTGGTTTCGACAAGCATTCGACTGAGCGCTCACGCTGAAGTCTCAACCAACGAATGCAACAAACCGCCCAGCCGACTAGACAACCAATTATACCGCCAAGGTGAAGAGAGATGAAAGAGAAGATTGCAATTAGCACGACAAAAAATTATGGATTTTACGCCAAATTACGTATACTGAGGAGGTCAATCTTCGTTAATCCGACTGACCTAATCCTAAACAACTCAAAGGATTTATCGATGCGTAGTTTGGAATCATATACCATTATCGGGCTGATTTCGTCTTTGTATGCCATTGGCCTGAATACAACGATGGGCAAAAAATTTACCGACCAGTACACTTGGGCCACCGTTTGTATTGGCACCGGCATTGTGCTGAGCGTTTTGCGGCTGATCATTCCCAAAGAGTATTGGTATAAATTGGCAACCGCCTTTGTGGTGGCTGGCGCCCCTATGATCTTTCGCAGCCTCTATAACAAAACCATTCGCGAGTTGCAGCGCAACGAGGCGTCTTATTAACTATGTCGGGGAAACAACAGGATACAAAGAAGCACGTGATGCTGGGAGCGCGCTGGCTGGCGCTACTCCTCTGTTCTTGTCTTTTTTTTCCGCAATCACTCCAAGCCACCGCCCCGCTGGCCTGTGAAGATGGTTTGCAAAGCAGTGGCGCCGCCTACCGCATCTGCATGCCGGCGCAGTGGAATAATCGCCTGATTGTCTATGCCCACGGCTACGTCTCCCCCACCCGTCCGGTCGGCATTCCCGAAGATCAGATGCGCTTGCCCGGCAGCGCCTTTAGCGTTGATCAGTTGGTGACCAATCAGGGCTACGCCTTTGCCACCAGCGGTTATAGCACCAATGGGCTGGCGATCCAGGAAGGCATCGCCGATTTGGTCGATGCTGTTGCGATCTTCAAAGCCCTCAAAGGGACGCCGAGTAAGGTGATGTTAGTGGGGGTTTCGGAAGGCGGCGCCATTACCGCCCTCGCCCTCGAACGCCACCCGGAATTATTTGATGGCGGGTTGGCGATGTGTGGGCCATATGGCAGCTTCCGCGACCAGGTGAACTACTTTGGCGATTTTCGCATCCTCTTTGATCATTTCCTTCCTGGGGTTATGCCGCCCACCCCGGTCGCCATCCCCGCTGACTTGTTAACAACTTGGGATACCGGTTACTATACGAATACTATCAAACCGGCGCTAACAGCGATTACCAACACCGTCGCCATTTCCCACTTCTTGACGGTCAGCCAGACCCCCTTCGACGCCAACGACAACGCGACTAAAGAACAGAGCATCGCTGATCTGCTCTGGTACAATGTCTTTGCCACCAATGACGCCACAACCAAATTAGGTGGTCAGCCCTTTGACAACCAGGCGCGCCGCTATGGACAGGGGCTGGTCAACCCGCCGCTCGACCTGGCGCAACTCAACCAACAAGTGGCGCGCTTTAGCGCCGACCAAGCCGCCCTGACAGCGCTCGCTCCATACGAAACCACCGGTCATCTGACCAAACCGCTGATCACCCTGCACACCACCGGCGATCCGATTGTCCCCTACTGGCAGGCCACGCTCTACCGCGCCAAGAGCATCGCCGCCGACAACATCGCCCTGCATGAAGTGATCACCGTGCCGGCCTATGGGCATTGCCGGTTTAGCACCTTCGATGTCCTTGGCGCCTTCACCCGCCTGATCACCCTTGTCGACAACCCACCCACTTACCAACCCGCCCAGCGCGCCTACCTGCCGCTGGCGGTTCAGCCGTGAGAGACAGAAGATACGAGTTACGAGTTACGAGCAATGATCCCAAAAATTCGTAATTCGTAACCCATAATTCTCCCGGTCTCCTGTCTCCTTGTCTCCTTGCCTTATCGCTCCGCTGGTGTCCAGAGCCGAATGCCGTCCGGTTCCGTTGATTGCTCGGCGGAGTGGACGGTGTCGTCGACTTTGAGCAGAGGATCGGCGAGGAGGTCGGCAGGGGGGAGCAGTTCAGCCGCCTGGAAGGTTCCGCTCAAGGTGACGTCATCAACTAATAGGATGCTGGGGGTCAAGGAATCGGTCTCGGCGCGAAGCTGTAGTTCGACGGTTTGACCGGCATAGGCAGTGACGTTAACGGTGCGCAACTTCCAACCTTTGGTGCCGGTTGTCGTACAAAGATCAAATTTATCAACGACGACATTGTTGATCAAGACGCCGCCAAAATCGTAGCCACATTCATCACTGGACGCGATCCAATGCCAGAATTGCACCGCGGCCTGCTGGCGCGGCAGGGTGATTTTTTGGTTAACAAAGGAAACTTCCTTGTTCAAACCAGCCAGATAACTAATCCAAACGCCGCTGTGGGCTGCGACTTTGGCCGTTTCGGCCTTGACAACCAGCTTGGAATTGCGCAATGAGAACTCTTTCCACGTTGTGGCGCCTGCCTCAAAGTTACTATTACTTAGCGCGGAGAAAGTCTGATTCGCTGCAATCGGCATAAAGACCACCCCCGGCGGGCGAGTTGGGGTAGCGGTCGGGGTGGGGGTTGTGGTAGGCGTTGCGGTCGCCGGTCGCGTACCAGTGACGGTTGGCGTTGGTGTGGCCGTTGGGGTTGAGGTGTTGGTTGGCGTGGGGGTGGGCGTAGCTAATTGGGGGATCTGCTGCGTCACCCAGTCAGCATAGCGGGCAATTTTGGTGTAGACGCCATAGTAATTGGGCGCCGCACAACCATCACCCCAACTGACAACCCCCACTTGCTTCCAACTATTGCTGCCACTGTCGAAAGTCATGAGCGGCCCGCCGCTATCACCTTGGCAGGAATCCTTGCCGCCGGCTTGCAGACCGGCACAGAGCATATTGTCGGTGATGTCACCGTCAAAGACGCCATAGGAGAGACGACAGGTGGTTAGATCGACCAGAGGGATTTCGACTTGCCGCAGCACATCACTAGCGGCGCCGCTGCTGGTGATCCGGCCCCAACCGACGACCGTCACTGGGCGATTGGGCGCATCAAGGGCGGTCATTTGGGCATCAATAAACTTGATGGGTGTGGCTGACGCCGGTGAAGCCAGTTGGAAAAGGGCGACATCATTATCAAAGTTGACACCATGCTGATAACCAGGATGGCGCACAATTTTCACAACGGCAAGCCGCTGACCAGTATTGACAGAAAGGCGATGGCGGCCAATCACCACATTGACTTGGGCAGGCTGCGTCAAAGAACCATCGCCGTTAAAGGTACAGTGGGCAGCCGATAAGACCCAGATCGGGTCGATCAAGGCGCCACCGCAAAACTGCCCCTTGAATGCATCCGCTTCCCCAGCCGCTACAAGCGCCGCCGCCCAGGGCCAGGCGCCCGGTTGCGCTTCAATACCGCCGACAATGGCCGGTACATCGGGGCTGTTAGGCTGCCCATCCGGCTGCTGCCCGCTGGGCGCGGCCCAGGCAATGGATGAGTTTGCATGATCCGGCGCCCAGGTGAACCAGAGGGCAGCGCAAAGAACCAGGATCATAATGCTAATAAATTTTTGTTGCATAACCGAAGACTCTCCTGATGAGCTATTGCCGGTCTACGTCGGCAATCCAATCAACAACACAGAGAAAAGCTAAATTTGCCCCGTTCGGTGTGTACATGATTTCAACACACGGCAGGCGGATGATAGAATACCATAGGACAACCAGCGCAGCAATTTACTTACGGTTAACCAACAAGGTAGAGGGTGAACCCATGAAAGAGCAACCATTGATGATACCGCTTGCCTACGCCTATACCCAATCACCCATCGGCTTACTGGAAATAGGTGCGACGGCAGAGGCGCTGGTCTCACTCTATTTTGTCGAAACAGTACGCCAGCCGGAGACTTTATCCCCCTTACTCACAACCGTTATTGAACAGCTTGCCGAATATTTCGCCGGCACGCGCACTACCTTTACGCTACCACTCCACTTTGTGGGAACGGCGTTTCAACAGCGGGTTTGGCAACAGTTGCTCACGGTGCCTTATGGCAAAACGGTTCCCTATCAGGCAATTGCCAATGCGCTGGGCAACCCCAAAGCCGTGCGCGCCGTGGGCGCAGCCAATGGACAAAACCCCATATCCATTATTGCCCCCTGTCATCGCATTATCGGCAGCAATGGCGCCCTGATCGGCTATGGCGGCGGCTTATGGCGCAAAGAGTGGTTGCTGAAACATGAGGGCTATTTATTGGTCTGAAAGCCGACCCGCGCATAGCCAGTTCGTGGCTGGCGCTGTGGGTACGCCAGTCACGAACTGGCTATGCGCGGACGAAAGGGGGACGATCTGCGCTGGCCGCTATGGTGTTGCCGTACGCGTCACTCGCCAGTTACGAAATTCGCGATGTAAGAGCAACAGCGATAACGCAATCACGGTCATCAGCAGCCCGTTGACACGTACTGTACCCATCGGCCCCAACACGCGGCCCATCCAGCCGACCAGCAGCGCGCCGATGGGTTGGATACCGGTGGAGAGCATCGAGGAAACGCTAAGCAGCCGCGCCCGCATGTCAGTAGGCGCCAACATTTGCACCAACCCACCTACACCGGCCAGCACCACTGGAATATTGACGCTACAAAAGAAGATCCCCAGAATGGTCAAGGGCGCCCAGGTGAAGAATGAAGTCAGCACCAGCCACAGCCCTGACCAAAGCAACGCCCCACTCAAGGCCAGGCCGGCCCGTTCGGTGCGTTGCAGCAGCGGCGCGACAAAGAGTACACCCACCACCGCGCCGGCGCCCGACGCCGCCAGCAAATAGCCCACCAACTCCGGCCCGCCATGCAAGACCAGATCAGCAATTGGTGCGGCCAGTTGCAGGCTGGAGAAGATAAACATCGTCACCGAAAGGCTACAGAGCAGCAGATCGGCAATGCGCGGCTGTTGGCGGACATAGCGCACCGCTTCGCCAAAGTTTTGCAACAGATTGCCGCTAGGGGGTCGCCGCGTCTGCTGCGCCCGCACAAAGAAGAGGCTGACAATCACTGCCAGGAAGCTCAGGCCGTTGAGCAGAAAAGCAGTTGCCGTATTGAATTGCGCCACCACTAATCCCGCCAACGCTGGGCCGAGAAAACGCCCAATTTCAATCGCAAAGGCATAGAGCATCATCGCCTTGCGAATCTCGCCCATGCCACTAAGATCACCAATAAACGCGCCTTGGGTTGGAAAGTTAAAGGCCGCGGTCACGCCGAGAATCAAGGCAAAGAGCAAAATCGGCCAGATGACATGCATACCCAGAAAGATGAGCAGCGCCAAGGCGAGCGCCAGTGTCATTTCAATACACTGGGTGGTGATGAGCAATTTGCGCCGGTCGATACGGTCGGCAATCGCACCGGTGAAGGGCATGAGAAAAAAGGCCGGGGCAAAGGTGACGGCGGCCACAATGCCCACCCAGCGAGTGTCTTGGGTGACATCCCAAATAAACCACTGGAGCGCCATCTGTTGCATAAAGGTGCCAATCAGGGAGATGCCCTGCCCCAGCAGATAAGTGCGGAAGTTGCCATTTTTGAAAGGCGAAAAACTGTCGAAAAAAGCGGATTTTGTGAGTACCATCGGTTGTCACATCTCTAGGGTTGCTAACTAGAAAAATTGATGAGCTTCATCATAACAGAATTTGGTCCATTAGGCATATTCCAAGAAATAGGTATCCGTAGGCGCCTAAGTAAAACCCAGAAAGTAATTAGAAATAGAATTCTGTGTTCACATGAGTAAAAATGCAATTTTATGTCTAAAGA
>JAPKMW010000079.1 GCA_026645575.1 Caldilineaceae bacterium | reverse complement strand
TCAGGGCGCCGGCAAGCGGACGCCCCTACGGCAAAACCAATAAAAAAAGCCCCCATCCTCCATTATTGGAGGACGAGGGCCAGAAGCCGCATCGTGGTGCCACCACCATTCGCTCACACACGCAGCCGGTGGTTGAGCCTTTGCCGGTTCGTCCGGTCACGCCGAAAACGCGACTGGATTAAACCGCTGTACGGTAACGGGTACAAACCGGAACCAACTACTAACCGCACGACTTGTCGCCGGTGTTCCCTGGTCGCTCAAGGGGGTCGCCACCACAGTGTTGATGACCATCCTCGCAGCAACCGGATGGCTCTCTGTACATCAACTTGGCCGAAGGGCCTGTCCCTATCAACGCTTCTTGCTAATTCGTTTGTTGGGGTTAGCGTAGCACAAGCCAGACTGGTTGTCAAGCAGAAAAGTGCAAAATTTGTAGGATGCCGTGCAGTGCAAAACGCCCCTTTATGTTATACTATCGGTCATGACCGACAAAATTATTAACACCTTCCAACAACGCCGTCAACTTGAGCAGGCGGTGGCCGATCTGGCGCAGACGAATAATGAAGTCGAATTGGCGCAAGCCGCGCGCACCATTGCGCATGGCTTTCCCCATGATCTGATTTTGCCCCTGCTGGTCAAGCATCTCGACACGCCCAATGGGCAGATCCGGGGCGGGCTGGGCCATCTGGCCGCACTGCTGCCGGCGGAAGAGGTGCTACCTGCGTTGCGCAGTGTGGCAGCCAATCGCCGGCTGGCGCCCCAAGCCCGTCTGACTGCTGCGTCGATTGCCCAGCGCTACCTGGGAACTGAATTGCCCGGCGCCCTGCTTTCTGATCTGACCGACACGCAGGAGATTGCCTTTCAAAGTTTGCGCGAGGCGCTTGACGAGGCCCAACGCAACCGACATGTTCTGCTCGAATATGTGACCCAAATGGCCGAACATGGCGAAGAGATCGCCTCCATGGTCATGGGGTTGCTGGATCGGGTGGCGCCGGCAGAACGTATTGATCTGCTACGGCTGATTGCCCAGGATAGCCGACCACGGGTGGCGCAAGAGGCATTGGGTCGGCTGGAAGGGCTGGTCAGTGAGCCGGGGGCTTTGCGCGCCCTGCATACCTTGCAATTTGTGCTGACCGACGCTTTAAAGCAGCAGGCGGAACGGGCCTTACGCAAAGCGCGCTTTGGTGGCAAACCCTATCAACCACCGGCCACGGATCAATGGCGCGCCCTGCTCAGTCCGGCTGATCCGAATGGCGGCCAGAGCGTCTGGTTGTTGCGCCGTCTGCAAAGCAATGAGGAACGGGGGGTTTTGCTCGGTTTTGCCTGGAACGAGTTGCTGGGCGTGACCCACTTCTTTGGCGCCGAAACGTTGGACAAAACGCTGTTGCCCCCACAGCAAACCATCGGCCAGCTTGTGACGGTGACGATGGACAGCGGTCACACGGCGACCATGTTGGAGGCGCCCTTTGACTATGGCCGCTGGTTGTTGCAGCGCGCCTTGACCCACACACCGGTCGCCCAAGAGACGGCAGAAGCACGGAGTGAATACAAGCTCTACAATGATTGGCTCTGGCAATTTGCCGCGCCGCAGGTGGAAGATTGGCTACGGGATCTGTGGAATTTAGCTGCCGCCCCCGAAAAATTGGATAGCGCCACGTTGACGCGCTACACCGCTGCCCTATTTCAACACCCGGTGATGGCGACCTGGCAGTTACGCAACTGGGCGTTGTTTCCCGTGGCCTATCAAAACCACTTGCCAATGCAGGAAGTCGTTACTGCCCTCTTGACCCAAATTGCTCAATCCACCGATAGCGGCCCATTGACAGCGGCGCTGGCGGCCGGCTTGCGTGCGCAAGCCGGCTGGTTGCATATTGCCAAACAAGCCGAACTGGCGCACTATGCTCATCAGTTAGCACAACAATTGCCTCAACTCCCCATCAACGAAAATCCCGTTCTGACCCACCTTTTAACGAGCGCCCTTACCCAAGCCCGCCGCGGCTAGGTATCAAACAAATTGCTCCACATAGGCGAGAAATCGGACTTCTCGCCTATGTGGAGCAATTTGCCTACAGGTCAACGTTATTTCCCTTGGAGAAAGCGCCCATCAACTCAACTGCAGTAGTTCGCAGTCCTAAGTCCAGCGTCCTACGTCAGGCTCGATAGCGTTGCGGTCTACTGCAATTCCATCATCATTCGACTCGGTGGGAAGTAGAGGGAAGATTTATGACGATTCAGACCACTTATCATCTTGAGGTATTGCCGCATGTTGCCTGTGCGCCCGGAGAGGGCACGGCGAAAACGCCAGCGGCGGCGTCCGCTTTCCGCTTTGAAGCCTGGCCCACGGAGCAACGGTTGATTACCCAACCTTTTGGCGCCAATCCGCTGCGTTATGCGCCTTATGGTCTGGCCGGGCACGAAGGGGCGGACATTGCGGCGGTCAGCGGCAGCAAGATCTTCTGTGTTGCGCCGGGGGTTGTCAAAGCAGTGCAGGCCGACGATAACGGCCATAACTACGGCATCCATGTCCGTGTTCAACATACGGACGGCTACGAAACGATCTATGCCCACTTGCAAAGCGCCGCCGTCGAAGCGGCGCAGGTCGTCGCCGCCGGTGATCTGCTGGGGCTGGCCGACAGCACCGGGAACGCCACCGGCAATCACCTCCATCTGACCCTGAAACGGCGCGGGGCAACGCTGCCGGGGTATCCCAATCATATTATTGATCCAATGCCCTTTCTCCTGGCCTTGTTGACAACACCTTCCCACCCGACCCGCGATGGCGCCCTCTATCTACGGGATCGTGTGGCCGACGGCAGCCGCTTTCAACCCGGCGCGACGGTAAATCAAGTCTGGACAGTGCGCAACAGCGGGACGACGACCTGGGGGCCTGGCTATCAACTCGTCTACCAGGGGGGCGCCAGGCTGGGGACAACGCACGCCGTGGCCGTGCCGTCAACACAACCGGGGGCCGAAGCGGCGTTAGCGCTGACTTGCGCAGCGCCCAACCAACCCGGCGCCTACCGCAGTTACTGGCGGATGCGGAATGCCGCCGGTCAGTGGTTTGGCGATCAACTTTGGTTGGATATGGTGGTGACGCCCCAAACCGTTGGGCAAGCGGCGCCATGCAACAAATTGGGCTTCTATCTCCACCTATCGTTGGATCAACATGGTCTTTGGGACGCTATTCAGCGGGTGCAGCCGCCGGTCTTGCTCGTCCATGCCGACATGGTCAATACGATGCTCCTCGAAGAGATTCGCCGCTTTCGTGCGCCGAATGCCTATATCATCGGGCGTCTTTACAAAGATCACCATACCCAACGCCAACTGTTAGAGAGCGCTGATCCGGCCAGCCGGGGACGCGAACTGGCCGAAGAGATTCTGCAATATAACTTCGGGCTGGCGACCCGGCGCGGCGCCGGTGGGCGACTCCTGATCGACGGCTGGATGAGCCTCAATGAAGCGGTCCCAGGTCCGGCCTCGGCGCAATTCCAGGCGGAACCGGCGGCAATGCGGCGTCTTTTACACAACTATGATCGTTTCCAAGTCGCCTTTCGTCAACAGTTGCAGGAAGCGGGCGTGGAGGCGGTGGCCTTCAATTTTGCCGCCGGCAACTTTACCCAAGCGGACCACTATCTCGAACACTTCCCCAAGACGCTGGCGAGCTACCGCTATCTCGGCTTTCACGAGTATGGCTGGCCAACGCTCTATCCAGCCGTGGGGACGGCGACGAGCGCCGGAGATTACCGCCACTGTTTGGCCGGCATTCGCGCCCGCTATGGGGAGCGACATCAAGGGATTATCACCGAAGCGGGGTTGGCGCGCATGTATCAACAGCCAACCGGCGGCGATGTCGGCTGGCTCAACCAGGAGACGCCGGTGAGCGAAGCTCACTATTGGCGTTCGCTGGTCTGGTACAATGACCATCTTTGCGCCGATGCGTATGTTTTGGGCGCCTGTCTCTTTCAGGTCGGGCATCATGGACAGTGGGCCACGTTCCGCCATCTGGGTCATGACAACCAAGGCCGGCCGCTCACATTAATGGACCGCATCGTTGCCCATTCTCTTCCTACCTGATTTGAAACCAGCCCGCGCTTCGTGATAAGCTGTGCCATGTGATTACTCCCCACGGCTAAAGCCGGGGGCTTCTACAACTTCATCCAGATAACTGGCGTTGATGCTCGCTAATCCACGAGCAAGAATGTTCAAAGCAGCATTATGATCTCTGCTTACTTTTAGACCGCAATGAGGACAATCATGGATACGTACAGACAGGTCTTTGGAAACAATCGAACCACAACCGGAGCAGGTTTGCGTAGTGCCGCGTGGGTTAATCAGTGCTATCCCCCTACCAGCGTTCTCAGCTTTGTAGGTGGCGAACTGCACGCATTGACCCCAGGCTACATCTGCAATGCCCCGGCTGATTGTCTTGTTGCCGTTGACTTGCATCTCCTTGATGTCGAGTTTTTCAAAAGCGATAAACTGGTAGTCATTCACCAGCTTGCGCGATTCCTGATGCGCAAAGTTGTTACGTCGATTCGCTGCACGTTCATAGGCATGGCAAAGAGCCTTAACCACCTTGCGCCGTTCCGCACTACCTTTGGTGAACTTTTCTTTCTTGCGTTGCAAACGGGCAATGTCGGCAGCGTCCTTTTTCATCCAGCGTTGACGCTCAATCTTGTCACCGTTGCTGAAATAGGCAAAGGTGGTCAATCCCAAGTCGATACCAACGACGTTGTGATTCGTCGGCAAGGCGCCCAGAGGGGTCCCGGCTTCACATTCACAGGAGAAACAGGCATACCAGTTGCCAACAGAATCGCACTGAATGGTCAAAGTCTTGATGTCGCCACAGATTGGGCGGTGCAACTTGACCCGAACATCACCGACTTTGGAAAGCGTCAACCTATCACCGTCCAGTTTGAACCCCGATTGCTTAAAGGTGAACGAATCGTAGCGGCCATACCCCTTAAAGCGAGGGTAGCCCGGTTCTTCGCCAGCCTTGACACGACGAAAGAACGCCTTGAAAGCCAGATCAACCCGCTCCTGCACGTTCTGCAAGACTTGGGAATGAACCTCTTTCAGCACTGGTTTTTCCGCTTTCCATTGCGTCAAAAGCTTATTCGTATCGTACAAGCCCAGCGACTTACCCGCTTGTTCGTAGGTGTCTTTGCGAATTGCCAGCGTATCACTATAGATGCGGCGGCATGTCTCAAGCGCACGATCTAGGCTTGTCCGTTGGGCATTGGTTGGAAAAAGGCGGTACTTAAATGTCAATCTCATAGAACAAGTGTATCACACTTTACGCTAAATGTCACGCTAAATGTCAATAGCGTAATCCGCTGTAGTTGGAACAACGTCCAGGCTGCACCCAAAGGGTTCCCGCAGCCTGCGCCCTTACATCCCCATAGTTGAAGCAAGGGGCATTTCGGGCGGAAAACCCGGTAACTACTAAGCGCCTAGCCAGTCCGTGACTGGCTAGGCGCTTAGTAGTTACGTAAAATCAAGTCTGCCATTCACCAAACAGGAACCTTTATGCTCTCTTCCTATCTGACCACCCTGCGCAGCTTCCAACGGCGGGTGTGGCTCTACTTTGCCGTCATGGCCTTGATTGGCTTTACTGTTGATGGCGGCATCTTTTCGGTGGTCTTTAATCTCTTTTTACTGCGGTTGGGTTACGGGCCGGAGTTTGTTGGCCAGATCAACTCGGCGGGCCTATTTGCCTTTGCCCTCAGCAGCTTGCCGTCAGGGTCGCTTGGCGTCTGGCTGGGCAACCGGCGCGCCATGATCATTGGCCTGGTGGTGATGATGGTCAGCGCCTTTGCATTGGCGTTGAGCGAATTGCTACCGGCGGCACGACAAACGTATTGGCTCTTTGGCTTCTATATCATTTTTCATAGCAGCATTGCGATCCTCTTTGTCAACACCGCGCCCTTTCTCATGGCGGTGACTCAGGAGACGCAACGCAGCCACGCCTTTGCCATTCAATCGGCCATGCTCTCGTCGGCAGCTTTTGCTGGTAGCTTGATTGGCGGCCTCCTACCGGGCTTCTTTGCCGGCCAAATGGGGCTGCCGCTGGACGCCGCCACTCCCTATCGCTATCCACTGCTGCTGGCCGCCGTCATGTTAGTGGTTGGGATTGGCGTTCTACAACGCATCCAGGACCCTGAGGCGGTGGCCGTCGCCAGTGCGACCGTCCCGCCCTTGCCGCCCCGGCGCACCTACCCCTCGATCTTTCGCGTGCCACGCTTTCAGCCAATCAAGTGGGAGACGATGGATCGGGCCTTTTTGACGTTGATCTTTGTGATCTCGCTGGTGCGCATCTTCCAGATTGCCGGCATGGCGACGCTCGCCACCTTTTTTAATGTCTATATGGACGATGGCCTGGGCGCACCGACCGCGCAAGTCGGGCTGATCACCGGGGTTGGCCGGCTGCTGGCGGTGCCGATTGTCTTGATGATGCCGTTGCTCTCGGCGCGTTGGGGTCATCGCCATCTGGTGACCTTTTCGTCGTTGAGTGCGGTCTTCTTCCTCTTGCCCGTTGCGTTTATTCCAACCTGGTGGGCCGCCGGCTTGGGCTACATGGGCGTACAGGCCGGTTCGTCGATTCGCTATACGTCCTTCATGATCTTCATCATGGCCATGGTCAGGCCCGAGCAACGCTCCTTTATGTCGGGCCTGAGCGAGATGACGGCAGGCTTATGTTTTGCCCTGATGGCGCTGGTAGGCGGGTATATCATTGTGGCGCAGGGCTATCAAACGCTCTTTCTTGTCGGCTCCGGGGCAACATTGTTGGGCGTGCTGCTCTTCTGGGGTTACTTCCGCAACGATCACCCGGCGCGTCAAATGGCCCAAGCGCCGGTGACAGGCGATTAGGCGATTATTGCGCTGGTAGCCAGTCCGTGACTGGCTACCAGCGCAATGAACAGTCACCCTACTGTTTCCGGCAGTGGGAGATTGGCAAAGACATCAAGGGCAAGCTCACTAGTGAGCGGTGCGTTTCGCCAGCGGTAGAAGGCGGCGGCGCCGATCATAGCGGCGTTATCGGTGCAGAGGAAGAGTGGTGGGATATAAAGCGCCACCCCAGTGCGCCGACATTCAGCCTCGGCCAGGGCGCGCAGATGGGCATTGGCGCTGACGCCGCCACAGATACAAATTTGCCGCGCTCCATAGGCTTGCGCTGCGGCCAGCGTCTTATGAACCAGTACTTCCGAGACAGCGCTTTGAAAACTGGCCGCAATATCCGCGACAACCGTGGCTTCCGCAATGTCAACACCATCCTGTTGAAGCTGCCGCACCAGATTCAAGACAGCCGTCTTCAGCCCGGAAAAACTAAAATTAAAGCGATGCTCCTCGTGATGCAGGAGCGGTCGGGGCAGGGCAAAGCGTTCGGCATTGCCCTGTTGCGCAACCCGTTGAATCGCCGGCCCACCCGGAAAACCGAGGTTGAGCAGTCGCGCCACTTTGTCGTAGGCTTCGCCAGCGGCGTCATCCAGCGTGCTGCCCAGCAGCCGGTATTGGCCGTGATCCTGCATCAAGATCAATTCAGTATGGCCGCCGGAGACGATCAGAATCACCGCCGGAAACGCGTCATCGGGTACCGGCTTCGGGCGACCAGGGGCCACCAGCCAGTTGCTATAGATATGGCCCTCCAGATGATTGACCGGCAGCAACGGTCGGCCACTGGCAAAGGCCAACCCTTTCGCCATATTGACGCCGACCAACAAACTGCCGGCCAACCCAGGTCCGTGGGTGACAGCAATGGCATCCACCTTGCTGATATGATTGATGCCAGCGCTTTGCAACGCCTCCTCGATCACCGGCTGGATCGACAAGACATGTTGCCGGCTCGCCACCTCTGGAAAGACGCCCCCAAAGCGTCGATGTAATTCAATCTGCGTGGCCACCACATTACTGGCAATCTGTCGCCCATCGACAATCACCGCCGCCGCCGTCTCATCACAACTGGTTTCAATGGCTAAAATCCGCATAGCTGTCATTCCTGGTTAAACTTTTACTGTTTCGGGAGATTAAGCGATTGAGCGATACAGAGATTTACACATTAATCTCTGTATCGCTCAATCGCTCAATCGCTCAATCTCATTTATTACCAGCGCCCTGGTGCGACTGGCCCAAAGCAACACGCCAAGCCCAACCAGCCCTAGCATCGTCAACGCGATCACCTTCTGGGCGCCGCCGTCTAGCAGGAGGGTGATCAACCCAAAGAGGGCGCAAAAAAGCCAGTAGCCGATGACAATGGCGCGCTCGCGAATGCCAGCATCGAAGAGACGAAAGTGGAGATGGTCGCGCCCGCCCTGGCCGGGGGAGACGCCCCGTCGCCAGCGCGTAATAACCAGCCAGATCAGATCGAGCGCCGGCAAGCCCAACACCAACATCACCGTCGCCAGCCGCGCCCCGCCAATGATACCGAGGGCAGCCAGGGTATAGCCAAGAAAGTAGGCGCCGGTGCTGCCCATAAAGATGCGCGCCGGCGCAAAATTAAAGGGTAAAAAGCCCAGCGTCGTCCCTAGCAGCGCCAATGGCAGGAGAGCGACACTCTGCTGCGGTGGGTCGGCGACAAAAAGCATGTGACAGGCCAGAATCACACAGAAGATGGCCGCCACGCCGGCCACCAGCCCGCTTAACCCATCCAGCCAGTTGACCGTGTTCATCATAAAGAGAAACCAGAAGATGGTCACCGGCCAGACCAGCCACCAGGGCAGTCCATCAGCCCCCCAAAGGAGACCGGGGCCAAAGGGGTTGTTGACATGTTTGATGAAGATCAAGCCGCTTATGGCAATAATCGCGACGAGGATCTGCACCAAATATTGCGGCCCGCTGCCCAGTTCATAACGGTCATCGAGCAAACCGGCCACAATGCAAACAATGCCGCCCCCTAACAGCGCCGCCAACCGTCGCATTTCATATACATCATTGCGTGGCGGAAACCATTGTGTGACGGTCACCGGCAAGAGCAACGGCAGTAACCAGACTAACGCCACCGTGAGCAAAAAGCCTAACGCCAACGCCAATCCCCCCGTGCGCGGAATGATCCCCTGATGGCGCCGCCGTCCGCCCGGATAGTCGGCCAATCCCCAACGCACGCCGAGGCGACCAACCCAGGGCGTCAACCGGTAGGTTAGGAACAGGGCGAAGAAAATCGTGAGAAGGAAAATCATAGTGGCAAGATAGAGATAAAGCGATTGAGAGATTCAGGGATTAGGTCATCGACCAAAATAAGTTCAAAATTGTCACCCTGAAAGGGTCTGCTTGTAGGACACACGGAGACCCCTTCAGGGTGACAAATCGACACACTAGTTCTTGACCATGACTGAGGATAGAACGCCACAATCTCTGAATCTCTCAATCTCCCCATCTCTTTTCACGGGCGCAAATTAGTCAGCGTGCGCGGGAAGGCGATGGTTTCGCGCACGTGGTCAAGGCCGCAGACCCACATAACAGTGCGTTCGACGCCCAGGCCAAAGCCGCTGTGGACGACTGAGCCATAGCGGCGCAGGTCAATATACCACTCGTAGACCTCTTGCGGCAGGCGGTGGCGTTGAATAGCGGCGATCAGCTTTTCGGGGTCGCTCATACGCTCGCTGCCGCCGATGATTTCACCATAGCCTTCAGGCGCCAGCAGATCGACGCTGCGACAGACCTCCGGGCGTTCCAGTTCCGGCTCCATGTAGAAAGCTTTCACCTGGGTCGGGTAGTGGTGGACAAAGACCGGCTTCTCAAACTGGGCGGCAATATAGGTTTCATGGGGGCTGCCAAAGTCGTCGCCCCATTCGATAGGCGGCACAGGATCAGGGTAGCCCGGCACTAATTCACCGGCTGCGGCAGCTTTGTTGATCATCGCCACAGCCTCATCATAGTGGATGCGTGGAAAAGGCGGCGTGACGCGCTGCAACTGGGTGATGTCGCGTTCCAGAATCGCCAACTCCGGCTGGCAGTCGCGCAGACAACGCTGGACAATGTGGCTGACAAATTGTTCTTCGACTTCCATCAACTGTTCGAGGTTGCAGAAGGCGATCTCCGGTTCGACCATCCAGAACTCTTGGAGGTGGCGGCGGGTTTTGCTTTTTTCGGCGCGGAAGGTGGGGCCAAGACAATAGACTTTGCCAAAGGCGAAGATGTTGGCCTCGTTGTAAAGCTGACCGGTCTGCGCCAAGTAGGCCGGCTCGCCATGATAATCAATCGAAAAGAGGGTCGTGGTGCCTTCGGCGGCGGCGGGCGTCAGGATGGGGGTGTCCACATTCAGGAAACCATTGCTGTCCAACCATTCGCGGATCGCACTGATAATGACAGCGCGCACACGCATGGCCGCCCATGTGCGCGATGAACGCAGCCAAAGATGGCGGTTTTGCATAAGAAATTCGACGCCATGCTCTTTGGGCGAAATGGGGTAGGGAGCGGCAATCTGACGGATCTCCAGGCTACGCACGTCGATCTCATGGCCGCCGGGGACGCCGGGGGCACGCGGATCGGCTTTGACAACGCCGGTCAGCGTCAGGCTGCTCTCCTGAGTCAACTCTTTGGCCTTCTCAAAGGTCTCGTCATCGACATTGCCGCGGAAAAGGACCGCTTGGCAGATGCCAGTGCCGTCGCGCACTTGCAAAAATTGCAGCTTGCCTTTGCCGGTTTTGTTGTAGAGCCAGCCCTGAAGTTTGATCTCCTCCCCAACATGATCTTTGAGATTGCGAATGGTTACAACGGGCGTCATGGTGTGACTCCTTCTTGCTGATCGTCAACTTCATCAGAAAACTCTCCTAGGTCATCTTCATCCATTTCGAGGGTGACGCGTGGGCTGGGTTCCGGTCTGGCGTTGCCTTCGGGCGGAAAGATTGGGGAGAGGTCAATTTCAAAATCTTCCAACCGGCGCCCGACGCGCGAAAAGTGTTCGCCCCGAAATTCATAACCCGACGGCGCCCCTGGTCGCAACACATAGGTGTAGACAAAAACCGACTTGGGCGGCTTGTATTCCTGATCAATGGCGGCCAGGGTCGATTCGCGGACAACCGGCGTTTCTTCCGGTCGCTCGCTACGGGAACGGCGGCGCCGGCGGCGTCCGCCCCGGCGATCCCGATCCCGGTCCCGCTCATTTTTGCCGGCCCCCTCATTTTTCGCATTGTTGCGGGGGCGCCCTTTGGGGGGAGGCTCGGCGGCTTTACGGGGCGCCGGTTTTTGGGCTGCTTCCTGGGTTTTGGTGGTAGACGGCTTGCGACGGCGGAAGTAGCGGCGGCGATTGCCGCCCCCTTTGCCGCCGGCATCGCCCCGATTTTCACCTGAACTATTGCCATTACTCATAATTTTTTCTCACCACTCGTATCAATCGGCTAAACAAGCGCCGGCAAGGGACACATTTCTCCAGCACGCTGCCGAAAACGGACGCAATGACCGTTTCGGTGAAACATGTCACCGGCGAACAACGTTCAAGGCACAGTGTAGCTATTCATCAAAGCGCCTTCCGCATTGAGTAAACGGGCAACGCTCCCGCTCTGCCAGACTGGTTCGCTCTGCCCCCAGTAGAGCGCAACAGTGGTATCATCACCACTGCCGGTATGTAGCCAGAGATTGCTGCCGGGAAAGATGTTCTGGTTGACAAAGGTATAGGCTGGGCCAGTTTCACGTTCCAACCGCCAGCCATTCAAGTTGACCACTTCATTACTATCATTGACAAGTTGCACCGCTTCGGTCACAAGTGTACCGGGGCCATCCACCATGCGGATCAGAATGCCTTGTCCATTCGACAACGGTGCAGTGGTGGCGGGGGCATTACTATCCGCCGGCGGCGCACGGTTGCCGCCATTGGCAACCGGAATAATCAAGCGTTGGCCGACAAAGATCACATTGGGATCGGTCAACTCGTTGGCTTGCATAATGGCGTCAACCGTTGTCCCAAAGCGTCCAGCGACTGCAGAAAGGCTGTCACCGGACTGGATGGTGTAAATCTGTTGGTTGGCTGGATCAGGGGTTGCCGTGGGCGCGGCTGTCGGTTCTGCCGGTTGTTCGGCAGCGGTCGGCGCTGCTGCTGGTGGATTCGTGTTGCGGTTTGGATCAGCCACCGGCGTTCCCAGGGTTTCGATGGGTGCACTCGGCGTTAGCAGGATGGCAAGCTCTTCCGAATCTGGCCGGCGCGCTTCCACCGCCCAGACTACAGCCAAGGCAACTACCAAACTGATCAAGCCATTGAGGATGATGATAAAAACAAGTTGACGACGATTCATGAACGTTCTCGGTAATATAGGTTCTGGCAAATCAGTATATCACATTCACAGGGAGCTTCCAAGCGCTATAGGTAGCGAGTGCGGCGTAGCGCTCGAACATTGTTTTTCGGGGATAGCACACTTTCATAATTACGCTTCTGCACGTAAAATAGAGGGGATTTATGCGACTCCCGACGGGTGTGACGTTTGCTGTAAGTTCTGCGACACAAATGTAGGCGTATTGGAGTACGGGTTGGTTGCGCTAAAGAGTAGGAGTTTACGGTATGGTAGAGTCGCCAAAGCGGGGATTGGGTGCGCAGATAGTGATGGTGGTCGGCGTTGGCTTCGCCTTTATCTGGGCGGTCTGTATTTTGGCCTTGATCTTCGGGGTCTTTGTTTGGAACCGGGAAGCCCGGCACACGGTTGACACCGTGCACCTTACCAGCGCACCGGCAGTGCAAGCCATTCGCGTGGTGGCGCCGGCGCCGGAACCGGTGTTGGTGATTGCGACCCCGGAAGGCGGCGACTATGAAAGCGCTGTTCTCAAAAATGTTTACGCCCTGGTCAACCCATCGGTGGTCAACATTACAGCCTTGAGTTCAGGCAGCGACTTAAACGCACTCGGCAACCATAACTTCAATGACGAAGATCTCTTGCCGGCCGGCGGCGGCTCCGGCTTTGTCTGGGATGAATATGGACACATTGTCACTAATCATCATGTGGTTGAAGGTAGTAGCCAATTACAGGTGACCTTTAACGACGGCAGTGTGGCCGTTGCCGAAATCATTGGCGTTGATGTGAGCAGCGATCTGGCCGTCTTACAGATCGACCCCGAAGGGTACACCTTGCACCCGGTGCGGCGCGGAGAAATGGAAAACGTTGCAGTCGGCAATCGGGTCGTTGCCATCGGCAATCCGTTTGGTCTGGTCGGCACCATGACCAGTGGCATTGTCAGCGCCCTCAACCGTTCCCTAACGGCCAGCAATAACTTTAATATTCCGGCGGCGATCCAAACCGACGCCGCCATTAATCCCGGCAATTCCGGTGGTCCCTTGCTCAATGAACAGGGTGAAGTCATCGGCGTCAATGCCCAAATTCGCTCCGAGGTGCGCGCCAATAGCGGGGTGGGCTTTGCCATTCCCATTGCCATTGTCGAGCGGGTGGTGCCGGCGTTGATCACTGAGGGGAATTATCAGCATAGCTATATGGGCGTGCGCGGGGAAACTCTCAGTCCCATTTGCGCCGAAGATTTACAGATCGATAAAAATTTGCGTGGCGCCTATATTAGCGATGTGATCCGCGGAACGCCAGCAGCACGGGCGGGTTTGCGTGGCGGCAAGGGAGCTTCGCAGACTAAGTATTTAGGCATCTGTCCAGAAAATACCGGTGGCGACATCATTCTGGCGATCAACGACGAGCCGATCAGCAGCTTTGACGATATTCTGGCCTACCTGGAATACTACACCAGTCCCGGTGATGTCGTAACGCTCAAAGTCTTGCGCGATGGGCAGAGCATGACGCTAGAGATGACCCTAGCGCCCCGACCGGAGCAAATTAGTCCGTAGTCCAAAGTCCGTAGTCCAAAGTCCGTAGTCAATGACTGAACAACTCTGGACTACAGACTCTGGGCTAATCATCAATCTCAATCTGGTGTTCGCTAACGCCGCTGCGACGCACACCATTGCCGTCGGTGACAGACCAAGCGGAGCGAATGCGGATGGTGCGGTGGGGCCGCTGAACAGGGGGTGTCATGGGCGCTGGGGAGTGGGCATTGCGGGCCGTGCGCAAGGATTGGACCGCCTGTTCGGTGACATTGGCGGTCATCCGACTTTGTAGTAATTTCCAGGCAGCGCGCAGGGCCAGACTGGCAGCGCCGGCTAAGATCGGCAAGGCGGCTTTGGTCAGCGCCAGGGGGAAGGTGGACTGGGGGGCCGGTAAGGCTGCTTGACTATCAGCGCCACAATGGGGGCAGTAGCGCGCCGCTAAAGGGCCGGCCTCGCCACAGTGGGGGCAGATTCGTTGTACCTCGCTCATTGGGTTGACCTCATTTTTAAACTAGCAAAACCGTGCTGCCAATTGTTCGTTTCTGTCTATCGGGTGTATGATTACCTACGGAATGGCGACAAAATAAACCCAGCAACTTCAAGCTTGTCAGGTCTGAGAGACCTGACAAGTTTTGTCGGATTTATTTAATCCTCATTCCTAGATAAGCTAAATAGATTCCGCCTATAGGGTAGGGGCGTCCCCTTGCGGGCGCTTTTATCCGTTTTGTCGATAAGATCCACTGAGGTTAGTGTATCACTAAGTTATTACTGAAGTCAACCAATAATAATAGAAAACAATGCCCGACACACTGCGCCTGGTTGAAGGCAGTTACATGCGTCGACCAGACATTCAACATATTATCCAAAATCTCTACAATCTGAATTGCGTCGAGGTGATTGGCTTTAGCAATATCGGCAAGTCGGCGCTCTTACGCATCCTGGCGCAGCCGGATGTGTGGACCCAAGAGATGGGGGAAGCCGGACATGAATTTTTGCCGATCTACATCGACTGCAATCGCATGTTGGCGATGAGCGATCACGGCTTTTATGAAGTCGTCTTACGCTGTTTGCAAGAGAGCAATCCCCAGGTCGCGGCGTTGCCGGAACTGGTGGGCGCCTATGAAATGTTGGTGGCGCCCAGCAGCGAGTTTCAGGTGCCGCTCAGTTTTAACCGGGGGCTTACCGCCGTCTTGCAATCGACGCGGCGCAAGTTGATTCTACTCTTTGACGAGTTTGATGAACCTTTCGCCCAAATTTCAGCGCGTGTTTTTCTCAACCTGCGGGCGCTCAAGGATCGCTATAAAACCACGTTGGCCTATGTCACCGCAACCGTGCAGCCGTTAACTTTACAACGCAGTGAAGATCATTGCAGCGAATTTTGTGAACTTTTTAGCCATCACACCTGGTATCTGGCGCCCCTGACGCGACCGGATGTCGAGCGCTTCATTCACAGCTACAGCACCGTGCATGTTGTCGCCTTTCAATCCGCTGATATTGATTTTATCTATGAATGGGCCGGCGGTCATCCCCGTTTGTTGGAGGGGGTTTGCCGGCTGTTGGCGGAGAGCCTGGAAACAACGCCCCCCACTGGCGACACCGTTGAACGTTGGCAATTATACCGACAAGTGGCGCGTCAGGTGCGCGCCGATGAGTATCTGCAACGGGAATGCGCCAAAATATGGGAGAAATGCACCGCCGCTGAACAGGTCGAATTGTTGGGCCTCTTTAAGGCAGAACAGGAAGGTGATCCGGCTATGGTGGCGCAATTGCTTCGGCAGCATCTGCTCTTTAAGGTGGAAGGCAAGCCCCAATTCTTCGCACGACTCTTTTCAGAGTATGTGCAACGCAAAACCGTCCAGACTAGCCCCGACACCGCTGCCCTTTGGGTGGATGTGGCGAGTGGGGAAGTGCTGGTCAATGGCGCGCCGGTGGAGACACTGACAAATCTTGAGTATCGCCTCATGTTGCTGCTCTTCCAAAATCCTGACAAGATTATCGATAAATATCAGATTGTCAGCCAGGTCTGGGGCGAAGAGTATATTGACGAAGTCGATGACGCCCGCATTGAAAAGCTAGTGAGCCGCCTGCGCCAAAAGATCGAACAGGACGCCGGCGCCCCCCATTTCTTAACGACCGTGCGCGGGCGGGGCTACAAGCTGAGTGTTACATGATGCGTGATGCGTGATGCGCTATTCGTGACCGCTGCGCTTGTTGAAAGGTACGAATCACATAGCACGTGGCACGCTTGCATTGTGCAAATATGCACAACCCAAATTTGGGTCTACAGTCGATCAGGGCTATACTAAAAAGAGATAGAATTACCATAGCGTGATCTAGTGAGGAGTAAGCTATGACAACGATTGCCCAAGCCATTGAGCAAGTGGCCGATCATTCAAGTGAAACTGAGACAACCAACGAAACACCGGTCAACGAAAAGACCAAAATTATTTTTACCGGCACCCATCGGAATATGGCTGTCGGTGTAGCCATGTTTGTCACAGGCACCCTGGCCTTTTCCATGGATTTGACCCATACCTTTTTTGCTGAAGCTACCGCCTGGACATTTGTGCTGTGGGGGTTGCTCTTTATCTATGGTAGCTTGCTGGATGTCTACCAGAGTTATGAAGTGCGCGAAGACGCCCTGGTGATCCGCAACCCAATTCGCTTCCTCTTGCCGACCAAGGTTTGGGCATGGGAAAATCTACAACGGGTGGATCTAGTCGTGCGCCGGACTGATGCCGAATATCAGGATACAACGCTCAAGGTCTACTATCAGGAGCCAGGTGAGTTGACTATTGAGCGCGAAGATCGGGTATATGACCCGGAACTGGCTCGTCTGGTTATTGAACGTGCCGGTCTCCAACCGGTGGATAAGAAGAATCCCACCGACCTGACCCAACTGCCCAAGGCCAAGGCGACCTACATTTGGAACAAAACTGGGCGTATGGCCGCATAGCAATTCTGACGTCTTTCCTGTTTTTCCTGTCCTTGTCAAGCCACAGCTTCGCCCTGCGTGATCTGTGGCTGTTTTTATTTTAGCACAATCGCTCAGGTCGGGTGCCGCACCCAACCTGAGCGATTGTGCTATATTCTTGAAGATGGAGAACCCAAGATGAGTGCGCTCGAACATACCGTCAACAACTTTGGCGGTGTCATGATCAATCCGGCGGCGCTCCCCGCAACGCTCGAAGCCTTTCAAGATGCGTGGCAAGCGTCGCTGGCGCTTTGGCGCCAGGATGATCTGAAGTTGGTCTGGTTGGAGGTGCCGGTGGCCAAAGTGGCCTTTATTCCCTATGCGGTGGAACAGGGCTTTTTCTTCCATCACAGCACAGCGGAACAGTCCACGCTAGTCTACCGCTTACAACCCGACGCCTTTGTGCCCCCTTATGCTTCCCACTACATCGGCGTCGGCGGTGTGGTGGTCAACGACCGCAATGAATTGCTCGTTGTCAGTGAAAAGTACCATCGCGTGGATCGTCCCAAGTTCTATAAGCTGCCGGGCGGTCTGGTGGACAAGGATGAACACCTGGCCGACGCCGTGGTGCGCGAAGTCTACGAAGAGACGGGGGTACAGGCCAAGTTTGAAGCGCTCATCTGTTTTCGACACTGGCACGGTGCCCGCTTCGGCAAATCGGACATTTATTTTATTTGCCGCCTCTCCCCCCTCAGCACCGAGATCGTGCGCGACGAAGCAGAAATTGCCGAATGTCTCTGGATGCCGGTGGACGAATACCTAGGGATGCCGTCGGTCAGCCCCTTTAATAAAGCCATTGTCACGGCGGCTATCTCCCATCGTGGCATCGGCACAACTTGGATCGACGGCCACGGCACCCCCAAGACCCATGAGTTTTACATGCCGTTTGAGTTATTTGAAGGCGCGTGATAAAGTAAGGCTCTCCCCGCTTCAGCATTCATGATCGTGTTGCGTGTTGCATTGCCTTCGACAAGCTCAGGCAACGCAACACGCAACACGCAACACAAACAGGAACCACTCATGTCCAAACCAATTACCATTCAGGATGTCCAGGTGATCACGACGCAACCCACGTCGCAGCGCCTGGTCATCGTCAAGGTCATCACCTCGGAGCCGGGGCTGTATGGCGTCGGCTGCGCGACCTTTACGCAGCGTTTTCATGCGGTTGTCGCTGCTCTGGAGAAACATCTGAAACCCTTTGCCATTGGCCGCGATGTCTCTCGCATTGAAGAGTTTTACCGCATGGCGGCGGTTCATAGCTACTGGCGCAATGGCCCGGTTCTTAACAACGCCATTTCGGGCATCGACCAGGCGCTATGGGACATTAAGGGCAAGCTCGCCAATATGCCGGTCTATGAACTGTTGGGGGGCAAGTGTCGCGAAGCCGCTGCCTGTTATGCCCACGCCGATGGCCGCGACCCCAAAGAGATCGAAGAGAGCGTGCGCAAGTATATGGAGCAGGGCTATCATTACATCCGTGTCCAGGCCGGCGGCTATGGTGGCCGGGGTGCATCGGATCGGCGCCCCGAAGGGTCGCCCCCCGGCGCCTACTATGACCCAAAGCACTACATGCGCGCCGCTTTGGATGCAATTGAACATGTGCGCAACACGGTCGGTTATGAAGTCGAAATTTTGCACGACATTCACGAACGGCTGGCGCCGATTGACGCCGTGCAATTTGCCAAGGATGTCGAACGCTTCAAACTCTTCTTCCTGGAAGACGCTCTGGCGCCGGAAGATAATGTCTGGTTCGAGCGTATCCGCCAACAGTGCGCCACGCCGCTAGCCATGGGTGAGCTTTACAACAACCCACATGAATGGCAATACCCAGTCGAAAATCGATTGATTGACTATATTCGGATGCATGTCAGCCAGATGGGGGGCATTACCCCGGCGCGGGCGGTGGCGCTCTTTGCCAACATGTATGGCGTGCGCACCGCCTGGCACGGGCCGGGTGACACCTCGCCCGTCGGCCATGCCGCCAACTTGCACCTCGATCTCTGGGCGCCTAACTTTGGCGTGCAAGAGTGGTGTCGCTTCTCGGAAGTCTTCTACGAGATCTTCCCTGGCCTGCCCGAAGTACGCAAAGGATACATGTACCCGAATGACAAGCCGGGCTTGGGCATCGACATCGACGAAAAGCTGGCCGCCAAGTACCCCTGCCAGGACTTTGTCGAAGAGTGGACACAAACCCGCTGGCCGGATGGCAGCCCGGCGCGGCCGTAACACCCATAGCAGCAACGAACGCGTTTTCCGCCGACGCGTTCGTTGTTATAGCACAAATGTTTGTCGAATTCAGCGGCTTTGGGTACAATAGCATGATGGAAACATTCACAACCGCCTATGGCAAAATTATACACAGTGATTCTGCTGATTATATGGCGCAAGAAGTTGCCGACGAAACGGTGGTCTTGATCTTTACCAGTCCACCGTTTGCCTTGCTGCGCAAAAAAGATTATGGCAATGTGGCAGAACACGAGTATCTCGAATGGTTTGGCCCCTTTGCGCAACACTTTTACCGGATCTTAAAGCCGACTGGCTCACTGGTTATCGACATCGGCGGCTCATGGATTCCTAGTCAGCCAACCAGAAGTTTATATCACTTTGAACTGCTGCTCATGTTGTGTCGCCAGTATCATTTCTTTCTGGCCCAGGAGTTTTACTGGTGGAACCCGGCTAAATTGCCGACCCCTGCTGAATGGGTCAATGTACGGCGAATTCGAGTCAAGGATGGTATTAATTGCGTCTTCTGGCTCTCCAAAACCCCGTGGCCCAAAGCCAGCAATCGGCGCGTTCTTGTTCCCTACTCGGATTCCATGCACGATCTGCTGAAAAATGGGTATGAAGCCAAGTTACGCCCCAGTGGGCATGATATTAGCGAAAAATTCAGCGTTGATAACGGCGGGGCGATTCCACCCAATTTGATTGCCATCCCGAATACAGAAAGTAACTCGTACTATCTGCGCTACTGCCGTGAACGCAACATCAAACCGCATCCGGCGCGCTTCCCAGCCAAATTGCCTGAATATTTTATTCGGATGTTGACTGACAAGGGCGATTTTGTGCTTGATTCCTTTGGCGGCAGTTGCGTCACCGGCGAAGTAAGCGAACGTTTGCAACGAAACTGGGTTTGCTGTGAAGTAGTTGAAGAGTATATCGAAGGCGCCAAGGGCCGATTTAGTAGCCAAACTGGCAGCAATGACACTGCGGCTGATGCTGAATATTACAAAATTTATAATTCATCGGTGCTTTGGCGTAATGGCAACGATGAAGACATCAAACCGATTGATACGAATGGTGGTCAACAGCGACCGGAAGCTGTTGCTCATAGCAACGGCAAAGTAGATGAGCCTGAATTTGTCACCAATGCTCAGTTAAGCCTTTTTGAATAACTAATAAGAGCCTTGATCCTTTATGCCTGCGGTAAGCGCGCCCCAAATTGTAAAAGCAATAATCAACGCCTTTGATGAAAGCGATGCCTCATCGATTCTGCTTTCGTCCGTGCAAGGCAACCCGCGCCGTTTTGTCGTTCAATACGGTCATAACACCTTTGAAGTATGGATTTACGTCTGGACATTAACGCATGGCGGTGGTGCAACAAGACCTCAAAACGAATATCGCATTCAACTAACCGGCGTTCAGGCGCCTCTTGCCCACAATCCACATGGCCCGACTCTGTTAGTTGGTTATGAAGGCAACACACAATGTTTTGCCGGCTTCGATCTCCGTAAGCACCAATCATTTTCCACCCGATCCCCATCGATCAAAATTCCGATTACAGCCCTCAATGATGCGCTCCAATACGGCTTTTCATTCACCACAAAAGGCAACGACGAAATTGCCATTGGCATTCGTCCCGACCAATTTTGGGCCTATTGTTTGAATGCGGCGCTTCTTCACCAAGAAGGTGCCAACGCACAAATGGTTGACCTATTGACGCGCGCCTCTTCCCTGACGACGATTCAGGAGGATGAGGTTACAGCGATCACACCGGAACGAGAACGAATTATTCGAGAAGTTTCCAAACTTGCGCGCGATTCCAGTTTCCGCCGTAAAGTCGTTCATGCTTATGATCGCCGCTGTGCTGTGACCAGAATTCAATTGCGCTTGATTGATGCAGCCCATATTTTACCAGTAGGAGCGGAAGGCAGCACCGATGAAGTTAGTAACGGCATCTGCCTCTCCCCAACTTATCACCGCGCATTTGATCGAGCGTTGATCTATCTGGACGATTCGTTGCAAATGCAGATCAACCCTGCCAAAGAACAAGAATTGGTTGCCAGTGGGTTAGCCGGCGGTTTAGATTATTTTAAAACGTATCTGGGTATGCGCATTCATCTACCGGCCGATCGCGCCACATGGCCGCGTCTGGAGTTTATTCGAGAGGCTAATCGATTTCGTGGAATCAAATAACCACCTTGCACAGACAATTCCCGCCCTCGTCCCTAACGGCGTTGGTCATTACTTTGTCTGTTATGCCGATAGTTGCTCCGGCGTGCCAGGCGCGCTCCATGAAGGCACCTTTGCCGCGGTCAATGCCGTTGTGGCGCGCTTGCAACCGCCGCCCCAATTCATCGCCTTTCCCGGCGACGAGATTATTGGGCTAACGACCGATGACGCTGAACTGCGCCGTCAATGGCAGCATTGGTTCACCCACGAAATGGCCTGGCTGGATCGGGCGGCGATCCCGCTCTATCACACCACCGGCAACCACACGGTCTATGACCCGGCCAGCGAAGCCATCTTCCGTGAAGTCATGGCCCATTTGCCGCGGAATGGCCCGCCCGGGCAGGAAGGGTTGAGCTATTTTGTCCGACGCGATGATCTCTTGCTGATCTTTGTCAACACGCTCTGGTCGGGGTTGGGCGGCGAAGGCTATGTCGAAACAAGCTGGCTGGATCAAATATTGACGGCCCACGCCGACGCCCGTTATAAGTTTGTCTTTGGTCATCATCCGGTTTTTCCGGTCAATGGGTTTTCCGGTGCGCAGCAGCGTGAACTGGAAAAGCGCTGTGGTCAAGCTTTCTGGCGCATTCTGGTGCGACAGGGCGTTTTGGCTTATTGGTGCAGCCATATTCTGGCCTTTGATGTCCAGGTGCATGAAGGGGTGCTACAGATCCTCACCGCAGGGGCCGGCACGGCGCATCGGATGCCGCCGGAGAGTGAATATTTGCATTGTGTGCAAGCCGCAGTCGATGCCGATGGCTTGCGCTATCAGGTGCTGGACACGGAAGGAGCGTGCCGGGAATGGCTCCAATGGCCGATCGGGTTGCCGCCCTCGAATCAATGGCAAGTGTTACCGTCGGGTGAAAGCGCAGCGCTCTTTACCTCCACTGACCAATCAACCCCAGCCGCCGACCTGTTTGCCTGGCGTTTCCAGGGTCACGCCACGGCTGACGAAGATGGGTCGCCCCAGACCTTACTCTCAGCTTGGAATCAAGGTTCCGCGTTTACCCCGCTCTGGATTGGGCTGATCGGCTGTGAACAACGGTTGGGTATTCTCCTGTCGCCGCAAGCAGGGCGGAGTCCGCATCTGTGGACAGGGCCGGCGCTGACCGCCGATGAACCCTTTCTGCTGGAAGTGGCGCTGCATACGGGTATGGGGCCGGGTGGTCTGCTCTGGCGCTGGGATGATGAATCACCCTGGTCGTCAATGCGAGGCGCCTCGGCCTGGGGGGTGGAGCGGTTGACCTGGCCGGCGCGCTGGAGCGTGGGGTATGGCAAGCGTGGATCAGCGGATCGACCTTTTCGGGGGCAACAATTGCGCGTTTCCTGGCATCATGAACAACTTCTTTTGGCTTAGTCGGGGTCATTATGTTCTCATCGATCTATATCTATCGTGTTCCGCAAAGCAAGATTGATGAATTCTTGCGCATTCAGACCGCAGCGGCGATCATCTATCGCCGGTATGGCGCGCTGGATGATGAGACATTTGCGCCGGTTAACCTGGATGCCAAATATGGTTGTATGGCCCTCTATGATGAAATTGCGCTTGGCCCTGATGAGCAACTCTTTATCAGCGCCAGTCGCTTTCGCGATCGCGCCCACCATGATGTTGTCATGGCGCAGGTGGACAATGATCCGGAAATTACCGAGTTGTACCAACAAATTACCCAAATTCTTGATGTCAGCCGCATCTTACGCGGCGAGTTTGAGCGGGTTGTATGACAACACTTACCTGGTCCCACTTTCGCGCTACTCGTCACCAACGCACACGCCCCGTGATTGTCGCCCATCGCGGAACGCCGGATCTGCAACCGGAAAATACCTTGCCGTCGTTTCAATTGGCGCTGGCGCAGGGCGCTGATGTGTTAGAGACTGACCTCCATTTTACGCGTGACAATGAGATCGTCCTTTTCCATGATCACACGGTTGATCGCATGACCGAAGGCCAAGGCGCGTTGCAAAACCATACGCTGGCCGAACTCAAGCGCTACCAGACCCGCGCGCCGGGCGGTCAGTTGACGAGTTCACGCATCCTCTCGCTGGTTGAATTGATTGAAGCCACCAACGCGCAAACGCCACTGCTCTTGGAACTCAAAGACCCGCGCTTTGCCCAACCGGAAGACGCTGCCCGTCTAATCGCATTGCTGGAACGGTATGACATGGTGCAACGCTGTGCAATTATTTCGTTTCACGCCGAGTATGTGGGTGGTGTCGAAGCAGTACAACCGGCGATTCCCACGGGCAATATCACCATGTGGAATGCCCTACCGACAGGCAAGGCGGAGTTACTAGGGCCGGTCTGGCCGTTGATCTATCTCAACCCGTTCTATGTCTGGTGGGCGCATCGATTGGGTAAAATTGTCTGCCCCCTTGATCCAAGGCCGGAGCCGCGCATCCGCTACTATCTCCGCTGCGGCGTCGATGCCCTCTTGACCAACAACCCTGCCGTTACACTGGATGCTATCGCACAGGCGCAACGCTGAAGTCAGTGTACAATCAATGCATCAAGTTTTTTCAACTTTGCTTGACCAGCAACAGCCTGTGTAATGAGTAGCAAAAACATGATCCCATATCAACTTGCGCGGCTCTTGCTGGCGCCCGTCCTTTTGGCACAGGGACGTGCTATCCGACAGATTGCCCTTGCTTTGCCGGAGGCTGCCGGGCCACGCGCCGGCGTCAGCGGCGAGGGGCCACCGTTGCGGTTGGTCGTCTTGGGTGATTCTGCAGCGGCCGGTGTTGGCGCCGCCACCCAAGTGGAAGCGTTGTTAGGGCAAGTCGTAGCACCATTGGCCCAGGCCTATCAGGTGCAATGGCAACTGATCGCCCGACCAGGGGCCACCACGTCCGGCACGCTTAAACATCTGCAAAAGACCTTGAACGATCACTTTGATGTGGCCGTCATCTCCTTAGGGGTAAATGATGTGACGGCTGGGCAACCATTAGCGGCTTGGCAGATACAACAACAAGCGTTGGTGGAAACCTTACGCACAGTTGCGCAGGTCCGCCGGATTATCTTCTCTGGCTTGCCCCCTGTCCATCGGTTTCCGGCCTTACCCCAACCGCTACGTTGGTATATTGGGGGCCAAGTTCGCCACTTTGACCAAGCCCTCGCAATGTGGGTGCAGACCCAGCCGGATTGTGAACATATCAACTTAAATCGCACGTTTGATCCAACCTGGTTGGCGAGCGACAAATTTCATCCGGGGCCGCGTCTCTATCAACAATGGGGCGCTGCCGTTGCCCAACAGATTCAACATTGGCTACAAACAGAGAATGTTACGTTATGACAACTTCACCATCACCTGCTCTCCCTTCGCTGGATGAAAAACCGCGCTTTGTCAACCGCATGTTTGCGCGCATCGCTGCGACCTATGATCTGATGAACCGTCTGATGAGCATGGGACAGGATCAGCGCTGGCGGCGCGAATTGCTCGACTATTGTCAGTTGCCGCCGCACGGTAAATTGCTGGATGTCGGTACTGGCACTGGCGACATTGCCTATGAAGCCATGCGTCGCTTTCCCGGCGTTCAGGCGTATGGCAGTGACTTTACCTACGAAATGATGGCAGCGGGGGTGGGTAAACTACCAGGGCGGGTGTTGCCCTTTACCCAGGGCGACACCTTTGCCCTGCCCTTTCCTGACAACACCTTTGACGCCGTGGTCAGCGGCTTTATGATCCGCAATGTGGTGGATCGCGCCGCCGCTTTCCGCGAACAGGCGCGGGTGACCAAACCGGGGGGGCGCGTCGTTTGCCTGGAAATTACGCCGCCGACCAACTCGGTCTTGGGACCGTTCTTTAGTCTCTACTTCTTTCGCTTTGTGCCGATCCTGGGCGGAATCATCAGCGGGGATCGCCAGGCATATAGCTACCTGCCCCACAGTACCGTCGATTTCCCGGAGCCACGGGTGCTGCAGCACTTGATGGAGCAGGGCGGGTTACGCAATGTCGTCTACATGGAGCGCATGTTGGGCGCCGTGGCGATTCATGTGGGGACGAAAGTGCAGTAACTACCCGGCAGACCAAAGGGATGGTAGACTACGGCCATGCAAAGCTTACCGATCGGCGAACAAGAGTTTACCCGCTTACGCGAACGCAACCACATTGCGCTCAATTACCGCGAGAAATCACTGGTGCAAGCCCTCTCCAAACACATGGACGAATTGGCCGTAGAGGCAGGAATTACGGTAAAGGGGGATGACTACAAAACAAAATTGTGTACCTTTTTCAACACTTGTGTTCTTTTCGCAACAGCGCTTTGCCAATCCCTGGTTTTCCACCGCCACACCTTCATTTCTCATCAAATTGCTGCGCCAACAAACAATCCCAGCGTATACGCTCGATGAGATCAGTGCCAATGACAAATTGCTCGACAGCGCCGATGTTAACCAGATCAGTGTGATCTCGTTGCTCTTCCAAACCGGCTATTTGACGGTGAAGCGGATGGAGCGCAGCTTCCAAGGGGACTTTTATGAACGGCCACCCACAACTTTCCCCAGCCCCGATTGCGCTTGAACAGATTCGCGCAAAACAATTATGATCTCCCCTTCCGCAACCAGGGCAAGACGATTCTCCTGCTTGGCATCGCCTTTGACCAAGAAAGCCGCAATATCAGCGAGTGGCGAGTCGCAAAGGCATAGCACTGCTTATAGATAAAACCCATAAAAGTAGTACAAGTAGCTCGGTGTTTCTCCATGTATGAATGTGCAACTTTTCTATGGTTTGTCTATTAGTTCCGCAAATATATCCTACGTTGATCGTATACCAGTAGACAAAAGTTAGCGGGCAACAGACTTATGCCTACCTTTGTTTAAGTCATAAGACGCAATAACGTCCGCTATATTTAGCAATATTTGTTTTCAAATTTCTTTCAAAAGCTATCAAATCTATCACGTTAACATATTATTAACAAAACGTTAAAAAAGATACGTTACATTACCAAAGCGAATCACTGCTACTGTGGCGGTGCAATTCACTCGACGAGAGTTATTTCTTGCGCTAGTTTTTGGTTGGCATTGTGTGTCTTGCTATGGTGCGCATCAATACCAATCAAAGAGACCATTCTTATGGTCAATGGGGTAATTTCATTTAGGATCGTACATGAAAAATATCAACAATGCTCTACACTTTACACAATCATCAACAGCACCCGCCCACCTTCACAGCAGTTTCCCCAATAACGGTTTTCCCAACGGCGTACTGCATAGCGACCAATCATCCATCTTGGCAAATGATTGGCCGGAAGGTAGCGGCGAACGCACCCGCTATGTCGATAGTGCCGCTTATCACCTGTTGCGCAGCGGCTTTGTGGTACGCTTGGACGAAGCTGACGGCCATCTGCGGCTGACCGTTAAAAATGCCGCCGCCGATTTAGCGGGCAAGGTAAACAAGCAGATCCGACGGCGAGAGACCATGACAGCGTCAATCCCTTGTGACGATGAGGCGTTGACCGTCAAACGCTGGCCCAAAACGCTACGGAAGACAGTGACATCGGTGCTGCCCAAGCATACCAAGTTGCAGCCCATTTTGACAATGACCCAGCCAGCGGAAGAACAAGCCGCGCCTACCCCCTTCCTGCGCTTAGAGGAAAGCCTATTAGCGGCAAGTCGGCAAGCGCCTGGTGCGCTTGATCAGGTTGGGATACAACCCCAAATGTTGGTGGCCGATGCCTGTCGTCTGATCTGGCGGGAGCAACTCATGACGATGATCCTCAACGAAGCTGGCGTCCGCTATAGTCAGGAGCGCGACTATGTCCATAACATGCGCGTCGCTATTCGACGTGCACGGGCAGCGGCGAAGTTATATGGTCACTTCTTTTCGCGTAAACAGCTTCGCCCCTATCTGCACTTTCTCCGCAAAACAGGTCGGCTGCTTGGCCATGTGCGCAATTTGGATGTGACCCTGGCCAAAGCACGACGCTCCCGTATGGACGAGACAGCCGTACAGGCGCCGAAAAAATGGGTGCAAGTGTGGCGGGCGCAGCGCCAAGAAGCGCATAAAGCGCTGGTAACTTGGCTCGACAGCCGTGAGTACAGCGACTTGTTGGCGGAGTTCCAAGCCTTTTGCGCCCTGCCGACTACGCCTGTCAAACATACCCTTGCCCCGCTCATTCCACAACAGGTGCGCCATGTCATTCCCATGCAAATATGGGAAGGCTTTACCGCCGTGCGCGCCTATGAAACCCTCTTTCAAACAGAGGCGGTAGTTGCGCCTGAATTTTTACATAACCTGCGGATTGAATGTAAACACCTGCGCTATAACCTGGAATTTGTCCGCCATCTGCTCGGTTCTGAATGTGAGAAGCTGATTGCACGATTAAAGGCGTTGCAGGAGCTACTGGGCGATCTCAATGACGCCGTCATTGCACAGATGCTAGTGGATGAAACCAAAGAGACACCAGGTACGCTCGCCTATCAACAAGCCCAAGCGGATTTGGTGGAGGAATTACGCCGACAGGCGCCGGCGGCCTTTGCAGCGCTTGTGAATGAGGAGAGTCGCGCACAACTGGGAAGAGCGCTGGTGCGATTGTAAATGGTAGGTGTGGTTTGCAACCGCACGGATCTGGAATGTAGCAGGGTTCGTGCGGCTGCAAACCATACCTATCATCAGCTATCCCAACGCCACTTTCGCCACCTGCGCCACCGACCAATGTTGCACACTCTGCCAGGTCGCCTGCCAGGTTGCTGGGTCGAGAGCCGCTTCAGTTAACTGGCGCGCGCGTTGTTGGGTGGCAATTTCATGTTCGGTGAGCGATTGTCCACTTTCCCGGCGCCATTGGGCTGCTATTGCCAGGAGTTGCACTGCTTTGATCGCCTCACCTTGGTTAGCAGCAATGGCTGCCAGCCCCTCCAATGCCGCCATCATCCCGCCTTTGCTCTCTAGCAGGCGATAGGTGCGAAAACAGTCCTGAAAGTAGCCCTTGGCAGTGGGCAGATCCTCGATCTGTAAATAGGTCAACGCCAGGTTGATAAACGACCAGGCGATGCCTGCCTGAGATTCCTCCTGCTGAAAGATCTGGAGCGCCCGTTGGAACAGGGTAATGGCCCGCTCGATCTGGCCCTGTCCCAGGAGCGCCCGTCCTAGAAGATTGGCCGCCACGCCGATAGTGGGCCGCTGCTCCATTGGTTGCACCAACGGCCACGCTTCATCCAATAACTGACTGGCCTGCTCGTAGTTCCCTAAATGAATCTCAATGCCGCCTAATTGATTGAGCAGGGAAGCAATCCCCCAGTGATGATCCAACTGTCGGTAGATCGCCAGGCTTTCCTCCAACAGCATTTTCGCCTGCGCATAGTCGCCACGGGTGGAGGCAACCTTGCCTAGTTGCAGGAGGGTATAGGCAATGCTGGGACGATCCGCCAGCGCCTGCCAGAGCGCCAATCCCGCTTTGATATGCTGTTCAGCCAACGTCGCTTCTTCTAAGAGCCGATGTAACTCACCAAGCTTGACCAGAGCGCGCGCCCGCACGGCATGGGATTCTTGCGTTTGCAATAGTGCACTTTGCAACCACTGTCGCCCCTCTTTCCAGTTACAGACCGTCTCCCAAAAGCTGCCCAACGCTGCGGCCAGGCGCAATCCCAGTGCCGGGTCATGCCCTTCGCTCACACCCCAGGTCAGGGCGGTGCGCAGGTTGTTCTGTTCCATGAGCAATTGGCGGCGCCAATGGGCGGTGTGGTCGGCGTGAAAATCCGGGTCGATCCGCTCGGCCAGACGTGTATAAAATTCAGCATGCCGGCGTTTCACCGCTTGCTCTTCAGCGGACGCCAGCAATTGATCAAAGAGGTATTGGCGCAGGAGTTCATGAATATCATAGCGTTGGGCGCCGGCTACGCCGCCGGCTTCGGCGCCGCCGACGCGCACAAACGATTTATCGACCAGCGCGGCTAATTGGGGTAAGTTCGCGCCGGCAATCGCTTGTGCAGCAGCGCGATCAAAGCTGCCGCGCAATACGGATAGACGCGCTGCCACCCGCTGCTCCTCTGGCGTCAGCAGCCGCCACGACGAATCGAAGACGGCCCGCATACTGTGATGACGCGGCGCCACATCCCGGTCGGCACGCACCAGAAAGTCAAGGCTGCGCGCCATCTCGTCGGCAATCTCTTCACAGCTTAAGACGCGCACCCATGCCGCCGCCAGCTCAATCCCCAGCGGCATCCCCCCTACCAACTGACAGACACGGACAATTGCTGCTTTGTTCGCTTCGTCCAACTCAAAATCACCACTGACATGTTGGGCGCGCTCAACAAAGAGCTTTACCGCTTCCGCCGCTTCCGGCGGGACGGTCGGGCCGGGCAGGGAAAGTCCGCCCAGTTCAAAGATGCGTTCGCCGCTGACGCGCAAACGCTCGCGCGAGGTGATCAGTACATGCACTTTCGGGGCGCCGGCCAGCAGCGTCTTGAGCCAGATGATGGCGTTCTGTCCCTCCGTTTCGCCCCCTTGTAGCGGTAGCGAATGGCTGCCATCTTCCAGAAGATGTTCAAAGTTATCCAGGATGAGGAGAAGATGGCGCGTTGCCAGCCAGGCCAGCACCTGCGCCCCCGGTGTGCGACCGCCTTTCAGATCAACGCCGACTACTTCCGCCACGGCTTCCGGCAATTGGGCGGCGGTCTGCACGGGCGTCAGAGTGACAAAGGCGGCGCCGTCGGCAAAGTGCGGCGCCAGGGCGTTGGCCGTTTCCAGCGCCAGACGTGTCTTGCCCATGCCGCCAGCCCCCACCAACGTGACCAAGCGGTGCTGATCATGGTGCAAGAGGCGAATCAAAATATTGCGCTCCCCTTCCCGCCCGACCAGCGCCGTCGCAGTGTGTGGTAGGAGCGGTTTGTGAATTGTGGCCGGTTGGGGTGGGGGCGCAGGCTCCTCCTCGTCGGCCCGCTCAGCTTTCTCCAATGGTTGGCGCGCCAAGCGATAAAACTCTTCCTGTTGCGCCGCCGGCACTTGCAACACTTCCGCCAGCCGTTCTGCCATTTCCAGCGAAGGGCGCCGTTTGCCCGTTTCAAAAAAACGAATGGTTTGCACCGAACAGTAGGCCGCCTCCGCCAACGCCTCCTGTGTAAGATCCTGCTGGCTGCGTAAGCGGCGCAGCCACTGCCCAAATGATGATGGAGTTGATTTTGATGGCGTCATATCCAGATTATAGCACACTCATTGCAAAAGGCGAACTTTTGTCAAAAGTCCGCCTTCTACATACTCAGTTTATCTTTTGGGTTTAGGTTCTGTTGCCATTTCAGAATTGGCCGGTCGCACACCTGTCAAGGGTGTGTCGCCCAAATAGCAACAGAACCAAAGATTACGCACCCTGTTGATTCAGCGCCTGTTTGCCTGCTTTAACGTTGCTCTAACGGTTTTTGACGGTCTTGGCGCAAGGAATGGCCCTCCCATTGACGTTGCTTTAACGCTGACCGGTTATGCTGTGGCAACGAAATCGTTTTTATGTAATCCATCTTGCCACGTATTCTATGTTCTTAGCAAGCAAGGAAACAAACCTTATGGTGTACAAAATTCGACAACATATTCTCGCACGCTGGTGGGCATATCGTGCGGCCCTCACCAACCACCCCTCGCCTGCGCTCTCTCCCGCTACCCAGTCGGTGTTTACGACCTCCTGGCTCTGGCTGTTGACCCTCTTTACCGTGGCCGGCTTTTTTGAGTCGGCCTTCTGGGGACAGTTGCTGGCCTTTACGCCACTCTATCTGCCGCTGGTCGGCGTGACGCCGGGGGAAATACCGCTCTGGCTGGGGCGGATCGCGGTCTTCGGGGGTCTGCTGGGCGTGCCTTTTGTCCCCTTTTGGGGCGCGCTAGCCGACCGCTATGGTCACAAGCCGTTGATCGTGCGCGCCTATGTGGCGCTGCTGATCGGCGCAGGGTTGACCTTGATCGCCGCTTCGCCCTGGTTGGTCGTCTTGGGGCGGGCTGCGACCGGCTTTGCCCTGGGCAGCACCGGGTTGATGATGGCGGCGCTGGCCGAACGCACCCCGGCCCGCCGGCTGGGCCTGGCCTTTGCCATTATGAATGGCGCCGGCCCGATTGGCGCCTTTCTTGGCCCCATCCTGGGTGGTCCCGTGATCGACGCTTGGGGTTTCCGCACCTTGCTGCTGCTCGATGGCTTTGTCCTCCTGGCCTGTATTGCCGGTCTGCTTTGGGGCTACCAGGGCAACCGCCCCACGCCGGTGACAGATTCGCTCGGACGGATGGCGTTGGAATCGTTGCGCCATATCGGGCAATCACCCCGGCTGCGCACCCTCTTTCCGGCGCTTTTTCTGCTCTTTACCGGCTGGATGTTGGCCACCACCTATATCCCGTTGATCGTGCCGACCTACTATCACGGCGCGCGGCTGGGCTTTACGGTGGGGCTGGTGGTGGGCGGGGGCGGGCTGTTGGCGATGTTGGTCGCCCCGCTGCTGGGGGCGTTAGGCGATCGCTATGGCTGCTGGCGGGTATTGATCGGCGCGGCGACGCTGTCGGTGTTCCTCTGGCCGCTGCCGGCGTTGATGCACACGTTGGTGAGCTTTGGCGTGGCTTGGGCGATCCTCAACGGCTTGACAACAGGCGTCTTTGCTCTCTCCTTCACCGTGCTAGCCGATGCGATTGCGCCGGCCATGCGCGGGCGGATCATGTGTTTTGCCTATCTGCCCTTGCTCTTTGCCAATATCCTTGGTCCGGGGTTGGGCGCGCTGATCACCCAACAAACGCTCTTTGCCATTTTCCCGGTGGCAGCGGTGTTGACAGCGTTGGGGGTGGGGGCTGTCGGCTGGGCGGCTGTGCAGAAATGATGCATGTGTCAGGGCGGCTTGCAAGAACGTTAATGCCATTGATAGCAAGACAGACAACGTCGTTGGCGCAAGTAGTCAAATAACAGACGTAGTTGTTCATCCAGCCGCTCCGGGGTGTGGGCCATCGGTTGCTGCGCGCCCTAGCGCAGCAACTCCTTCAACAACTCGCCCAACGGCGGGGCATTGAGCAGCGAACGCCAGATGACCCGATCAAAGCCGTGGGCACTTGTGCGCACCAACCGGGCAGCCAGGGCCGTCTTGCCCACTCCACCAATGCCCAATACAGCCACAACCCGGCAAGTTTCCGTCGTGACCCACGCTTGCAGTTGCCGCAGTTCGGCGTCGCGCCCAAAAAATTGACCTGATTCCGGCACGTCACCCCAGTCAACTACGGTTGGCTCGCTCCGTTGTTGCTCGGCAAAGTGGACAGCCAACTGACGCCGGGTCTCTGTCGCCTGGTAATGGAGCCGTTCACGAGTCGCCACCATCCAGGTGGTAAAGGGTTCGGCCTCGTCCACCTGGAAACCGGCGAGGAATTCCCCTGCATACTGGTCAACTGCCCGTTGGCGTACAGCCGGTGGGTTGGCTTCGGCGGCCTCCGTTTCAAAGAGAAGGGCATCAACCTGGCAGGGCCGCGCCGGGTTGAGCGCCACCGTTAAGCGGTTAATTTCCAGATAATCAGGTAGGGCGTTACGCAGGTGGTAGAGCGCCTGGCGCAAATTCGCCAGAGCATCGACCTCGCGTTTGTCGGGCCAGAGCAGACCGGCCAACGCCAGGCGCGAATGCGGGCGGCTATTGACGGCCAGATAGAAAAGTAAAGCCTGGCTCTTGACCGCCGCCAGCCCGCTAACCGGCCGGCCATTCAACAGAATTTGCGGAGTGCCTAGCAACTTGAGTTCCAACATGGGAGACTCCTTGGCGGTAGCTTTAACGTTGCTCTAACGATCTTGCACGCATTTTGACGGTGGGCAGGGCTGTTCACTGACGTTGCTTTAACGTTCGCCTGGTATGCTGGAGACAGCCACAGTAAAAAAAGATTCCCGTTCTGCCAGCCCAAAGGAGGCGTTATGTTGAATTATGAGGAGATCGTCACCCGTAGCGCAGCCCACCGCGACTTGTTGCTGACCAACGCCGCACAACAACGCTTGACCCAATCCCTGACCCCGTCCCAACCGCACCCCGTCAGTGCTTGGATCGGGCACCGGTTGATCCGTTGGGGCCAACAATTGCAGGGTGTAAAGCCATTGCCGCCGTTGCCTGTCCAGCCTGTGGCCGAAGGTTTTTAGTCGAGTCAGGGCAGCCATTCACAAGCTTGCCCCGCCATGCACTAACGCTTTTCTGTTGCGCACACGGCGCCCTGTTCCAGAGGCGCCAGCGCCATCATCTGTACGCTGTTTCGTCTTGTGGGGGTCTATGGTTGCCCCTGCATCTACCCATTACATCCCTTAGAAAAGGGAAAAGGAGACTCTTATGAATCGCTGGATCGCTATTTGCTTGTTGGTCAGCAGTCTGTTCGTAATGTCCGTGGGGAGTGCCTTGGCCGCCGCACCGCACATGCAAGGAGATGGCGGCAGTTTGTCGGAAGTTAGTCCCGTCTTGCGTCGGGCGTGCTGCTCCGTTGAGGTGAGTTCCGTCTTGCGCCGGGCGTGCTGCTCTGTTGAGGTAAGTTCCATCTTGCGCCGGGCGTGCTGCTCCATTGAGGGTAGTCCCGTCTTGCGCCGGGCGTGCTGCTCCGCTGTCGTTGGGACGTCTAGCAGTGAAATCAAGGGGGTGTTGAAGCGGCAGTCACAGGTCGCCCTAAAGAGGGCGCGGTTCCCGTAATGCTCCTCGCGAGCGTATCGGCTTAACACGATGATAGATAAAACTTCCCGCCCATCCCGGAATCTTCTGACCCTTACGCGGGCAAGATTCCGGGATGGGCGTTTCTTCTCTCCGTGTGACAGGCCAACGTTCAATTGCCGAGAAATTGGGCCAATGTCGTAAAGAGCAACTTCTTATTCAACGGTTTGGCCAGGTAGGCATCACAACCAGCGGCGCGCGCTTTGTCAGCATCACCCGGCATGGCATGGGCCGTGAGTGCGATCACAGGGATATGCGCCAAGGCAGGGTTAGCCTTGATCTGGCGCGTGGCGGCATAGCCATCCAACACCGGCAAAGAGATGTCCATCAGAATCAGGTCGGGGCGCGTCTCGGTAGCCAGGGCGACGCCTTCGGCTCCGTTAACGGCGGCGACTAATTCGTAATCGTCCTCCAATAGTTGAACCAGCAGATCAAGATTCAGAGCAAGATCTTCGACGATTAGAATTTTTTTCATGATATTTTCCATAATTTTTCATCACGCCTCCCGTTCATTGGCGTGCTGCCTGTGTAAGATTCCTCGTAACCCAGCGATTAAAGTTTCACCCGCCAGTCCTTGTTTTTGCAGCACCTGAGTCATGCGTTCTTGCAGCCAGCCTACCTCTGCCGTGGTGAGCGTTTGCGCCGTCAACACAATGATCGGCAGGTCGCGCGTGGCCGGATTTTGCCGAAGCGTTTCGATCACGCCAAAGCCATCCAAACGGGACGGTGTATGCCAACTTGGGTGGGATGACGGCGACAGTTCCGCGCCATTTTCCGCCGAGCGATCGATCGGGGGCAACAAGAGATCCAGCAGGATCACATCGGGGGGGTGCTGGGTGATCGACGCGATGGCGGCCTGACCATCCACGGCAACATCCACTTGATAGGCCGGATCGCTCAGCCATTGGCCTACCAGGTCGAGCATCTGAACGTCATTGTCAACGACCAGCAGGCGTATCGGCGTCTGCTGCGGTAAGCCTGGTTGTGTCCGCAGGGTACTGAGCGCCGCCAACAGCGTAGGCCGGTCAAACGGCTTCACCAGATAGTCCGTTGCCCCGAGTTGGTAGCCGAGCGGCTTCTTGTCTACAATGGTTAACAGGATCACAGGGATGGCGCGCGTAGCCGGGTCGTGCTTGAGTTCGTGGAGTACCTGCCAGCCATCCATCTGCGGCATCATGATGTCCAGGGTGATGGCAAACGGCGCCAGCGTTTTCGCCAGGTGGATGCCCGTTGACCCACTGCCGGCGCCTACCACCCGATAGCCGGCTTCGGTCAGGTGTTGACCCAATAACTCAATCACGTTAGGGTCATCGTCAATGGCTAAGACCACCGGGGCCGCGAAATCGGCGGCCAACGGCGGCAACCTGGGTTCAAGGACATCTGCTGCTGGCGACTCGATGATTTGCCGCACACGATAGGCCAACGGCAGGGTCAGCGTAAAGGTCGATCCAACCCCCAACGTGCTGGTCACCGTCAAATCGCCATCCAGCAAGCGCGCCAACTTACGGCTGATCGCCAGCCCTAAACCGCTGCCGCCATACTGACGCGTGGTGCTGTCATCTGCCTGTTGGAATTCGCCAAAAAGACGCTCCAGCGCTTCAGGAGGAATGCCGATGCCGGTGTCGGCGACAGTGATGACAAGGTGAGGGGGTGACAAGGGAACAAGGGGACGGGGTGACGGGGTGACGGCGTGATTGTTTGTCACCTTGTCACCCTGCCACCCTGTCCCCTTGTCATTTGTCATGCTGTCAGTGCTTGTTACGACCTGGGTGCTTACCACAATCTCGCCGGCGTGGGTAAACTTGGCCGCATTGCTGAGCAGGTTCAGGAGGATTTGTTTGACCTTCTCCTCATCGGAATAAACGATGGGTAAGGGCGGAACGCTGCGGCTGACCAACTTGACTTCTGGTTTCAGTAAGGGCTGTGTGATCGTTGTACAGAGCGTGACCAGATTCTCGATGGCAAAGTGCATGGCTTGCACATCCATCCGGCCGGCTTCGATCTTGGCAATGTCAAGAATCGTGTTGATCAAGGCGAGCAAATGCTCGGCGCTGACCATAACTTTGTCCAGGTTCTCAAGCTGCTTATTGGGCAACAGACCTTTGGCTTTTTGGCTGACAATGTCGGTGAAGCCAATAATGGCATTGAGCGGGGTGCGCAGTTCGTGGCTCATGTTCGCCAGGAAGCTGCTTTTGGCCTGGTTGGCGGCCTCGGCAGCGCGACGGGCCTGTTCCAACTCGGTGATGTCGTGATAGATCAAGATATAGCCCAACTGCTTGCCATCTACGCTGACGGGGACACCGCGGCCTTCGACATCGACGATGCTGCCATCCTTGCGGGTGCGCTGGGCCACGATCCGACTGCCTTGTTTGGTCTGCGCCAACTCTTGCGATTTGGCCGTGGCATCTTGCTGGATGGTGGCAGTGAGGGCAATCAGATCGTCAATATTGCGACCCAGTGCCTCCGCTTCGCGATAGCCAAAGAGCGTCTCCGCTGCCGGGTTCCACGAGGTGATCTGATAGCCATTGTCAATCGTCACAATGGCGACAGGACTGTTGCGCACCAGGTCGGCAAAATATTGGCGTTCGCGCTGCACGGCGGTAAAGAGTTGCGCATTTTGTAGCGCCACGCCGACATTGGCGGCAATCGTGTTCAACAAGCGTAGATCGGTCTCGGTGAAGATGCCGGTTTGGGTGGTGCTTTGCACACTGATGACGCCAATCACCTGTTGACCGGTGACAATCGGCACACCGAGATAGGAGCGCGCCTCAACGCCAATCGCCTCAATCCCCTTTTCCGCCCGCCATTCGGGGAGATCGTTATTGATTAACAGTGGTTGTCCGGACTGGATGATTTGCGAGGTGAGACCCTGCCCAAACGGAATCGAGAAGCCCTGCCCCCGGCGACCGACTTCATATTCATACGGAAAATAGATCTTGGCGGTCTGCGGATCATGGAGGGCGATATAGGCAATGTCGGCAGCAAAGAGTTGGCGCACCTGTTCGCCCACCAATTCGATCAAGCGATCCAGATCCAACTGGGCGTTAATCGCCTGGCTGATGCTGTTGACCACGGCCAGTTCACTATGTCGCTGCCGCGTTTCCGCCAGCAGACGCTTGGTCTCGCCAAAAAGGCGGGCATTCTCCAGTGCCACCCCAACGTTGGCCGCCAGCGTCGCCAGCAGGCGTAAGTCGTTCTCATCGTAGGCATGGCGCTGGTAGCTTTGCACGCTGAGTACCCCCAGCACCTCATCGCCCGTCGGGATCGGAGCGCCCAAGTAGGATTCGTTGAGATCGGCTCCAGCATTCGGCGAAGGGATCCACATCCCCGGCGCATAATTCGACTTGAGATGTTCCGTGGAGTTAAAGCGCAAGGATTGACGCGATTGAATCACCTGCGAGGCAAGACCTTCGCCATATTGATAGGGTGGCAGATAATGGCGATGCCCCCGTTCGACATAATAGGTGCGATGAATCAGTTTGGCGGGTCGATCATTGAGAAAGACATACGAGGTATCGGCCTGGAAAATTTCTTGAATTTTGCTGCCCATCAAATCAACGATGGCGTGAAAATCCAATTGCTGGGCCAGGGCAGCACTGATGGTGTTGAGGATGGAGAGTTCGGCATCGCGCTGCCGGTTGGCGGCCTGGGCTTGTTCCCGTTCGCTCTCGCTTTGGCGCAAGGCGGTCATAGCCTCACGTCCAGCCCCCATTGCCTTGCGCAGCATGAACCGAGCAAAGGTTGAATTGTGCAGAAGTTGCTCGAATTGCGCACACGTAAGCCGGAGCAGGACAACATCCGTGCGCGCTGCAACGCTGGCTTGGTGAGTCCCCTCGTCCAATAACGCCAGCGCGCCAAGCAACTCGCCGGGGCCGTAGACGGTCACCTGGCGTTCACCCGTGGCGGTTGTCGTGTAGGCTTCCACTTCACCTTTCTGCAGCAGATAGGCAAACTCGCCAGGCTGACCTTCCGCCAAGAGCTGCGCGCCAGCCGCCTCTTGCACCACCCCACTTTCCTGGGCGAGTCGCGCCAGGTCGGCAGGAGAAAATGTGGCAAAGAATGATAGCGTTTTGAGAAACTCAACCATGTTGATTTTTCCTTAGATGTTTAGTCGCGACCGACCCCAAAGAGGATAAACTCAGCCTCCAGCGCCCCGCCTGCCCGCTGGGTGCGCAAGCTGGTTTCGATGTGGTCCAGCAGCGCGCGCGACTTCGAGATCCCTTGCCCCACTCCCTGTAACCACTGGGCCAGGCGCAGTGGCTCACGATTGGCAGGGAACGCATTGGTTGAGCTTGTCGTAAAGGCGAATAGCGTATCGCCAGGTTCCAGGTGCGCTGTCGCTACTTGGAACACGCTGCCCGACCAACGCCCCACCACCGGGCCAGTCGCTTGCAAACGCGCCTTCACGCCGGTCGGGTCCAAGATCAAGGGCGGTTCGTGTCCCGCGTTGAGATAGCGCAACGCGCCCGTGTGTGGATCGAGCAGGGCAAAAAATAGTGGGGCAAACAGGTTTGCTGCGCAATGGGTGCGGGCGATGTACTCATTAGTCAACTGCACAGTCGTTATCAACGTAGCTGTCTCATCAAGCGCCTGGGTCGTGCGCGTCGCAGTGGGCAGTAAGTCATCCTGGCTGGCAATCATGCGCAAGAGACTGCGAAAAAGCGGCATAAACAAAGCCGCAGCGCCCCCTTGATCATTCACTGTGCCGATCACCAGGCCAATCCGTTCGCCGCCCGCCACAGGAAAGGCGTCATAAAAAGCGCCAGCGGCGGTTGGTCCCGGCAATAAGCGGGCGGTCAGCGTCCAACCGGGCGGCTGCGGCAACAGGGCTGGCAAGAAAGCCGTCTGGCTTTGACGACCTGTTTCTGCCACCTGCGCAAGGCTGCGTAGATAAAGTGCTTCCTGGTCGTGCAGCCGTTTCTTTTCCAGCGAACTGCTCAAGCGCGCTCGCAACAAGGTCAGATTAAACGGCTTGGGCAGATAATCCTCAGCGCCCAACATAAGACCCTTGACCACGCTGCTCATATCACTCAACGCCGAAATGATGATCACAGGAATATTGCGCCAGGTGGGGTGGGCTTTGAGTTGTTCCAATACCTGAAAGCCATTCATCGCGGGCATCATGATGTCCAACAATACGAGGTCCGGAGGATCGGTGGCCGCTTGCACCAACGCCTCTGGCCCGCTGGTGGCACTAAAGGTGGCATACCCCAGGTCGGCCAACACCTGTTCCAGATAATCCACATTGAAGGGTTCGTTATCGACAATCAGGATTTTGGCATGTGACTGCATACTGTTTTTGGGTGATTTTTATGTAACAAGTGGATTCGGGTTATATGCTACATTGCGCCTGCTCCATCACTTTATTATAATTGATTATAATTGCAAATAGACATCAGAGTCAACTGAACAGTTATCCGTTATCCATCGAATAACGCTAGTAGACGTTAGCGGAGCCTCCATGTTAGAACTCAGGTTGCTCGGTAGTCCTCAGATTCTGCTGAATGGTCAAACGATCGCCGGACTCCCTGCCAAAAGCCAGGCATTGCTCTTTTACCAGGCGTTGAGCGGTCGCCCGCAAACGCGTTTGGCGCTGGCGGGACTGCTTTGGCCGGATAAGCGCGAGGCGGATGCATTGGCAAATTTGCGCCAGGCGCTCCACCATCTGCGCAATGCCCTGCCCGATTATTTAGAAATCAGCCGTTCCACTATCGCACTCAACCAAGCTTTGCCCTGCCAGATCGATGTTCTCCGCTTTGAACAAGAGAGCAGTGAGCGGAACGCCATCGACGTGCACCGGGCGGCGGTTGACCGCTATACGGGGGATTTTCTCGCCGGTTTCTATGTCGAAGAGGCCGAGCCTTTTGAACAGTGGGCGGTCGTGATGCGGGAACGGTTGCATCAAGTGGCGACGCAATCGTTGCAACAGCTTGTCACCCACTTTGTGTCCCGGCGGGCGACGGCTGCCGGTTTGCGCTATACCAATCAGTGGTTGACGCTGGAGCCGTGGCGCGAGGAAGCGCACCGTCAAAAGCTGCGGCTGTTGGCCTGGGCTGGTCAGCGCCAGGCGGCGCTTGAGCATTATGAACGCTGTCGGCAAATTCTGGCAGAAGAGCTGGGTGCTGCGCCAGAAGCGGAGACGATGGCGCTATACGAGCAGATCCGCACTGGTCAATTTGATAGTGGGGCCAAGCGTGGCGAGGGGCAGGAGCCGCCGCCGCTATCACCGCTTTACGCCCAACTTCCCCTGCCGGCACTCGCGCGCACCGCCACTCCGCCCCACAACCTGCCCACGCACCGCACGCCGCTGATTGGGCGAGAAGCGCAGATTACGCATATCTGCCAGATCGTGAGCAATCCGGCGCATCGCCTGATCACCCTGGCAGGGCCGGGCGGTATGGGCAAAACCCAACTGGCGCTGGCTGTTGCTCAGGCCATGCTCGAGGTGCAACCATTGCTTGCCACCTTGCCAGCCAACGGAACGCAAACGGAAGCAGACGCCCAAAGCCAGCCAGTGCCATTCCCAGACGGCGTCTGGTTTGTCCCATTGGCCGGTGTGACGCGGGAGCGGCCTGATGAGGTAGAGAGCCTGGTCAATGCCATCCTCCTGGCGCTGCCAGTGACGCCGACCGGGCGGACGACGCCACGCCAACAATTGGTCAATTATTTGCGACCGCGCCACGTCCTGCTGGTATTGGATCATTTTGATCCACTCCCTGAAGCGGCGGCTTTGCTCACATCGCTCTTACAGGCCGCGCCCCATCTCTCGCTGTTCGTCACCGCACAGACCGAGTTGCGTTTGGAAATCGAAGTTGTCTTGCCCTTGACTGGCCTGCCAACCCCAGCGCGCGATGATGATCCGCAGGCCGTTGCGTACAGTAGCATCCGGCTTTTTCGTGAACGGGCAGGGCGCATCTTCCCCACCTTTGCGCTGGCGGGGGAGACGTTGCGTTCCGTCATTCGCATCTGTCAATTGGTGGCAGGATTGCCGCTGGCAATTGAAATGGTAGCGAGTTTGACGCCGCACCTATCCTGTGCAGCGATCGAACAGGCGATCCGCTTGCAGTTGACGGCGTTGGAGAAGGCCGCCCCTGCCGGACAACATGCCAGCCTACAAGCTGTCTACGAATGTGTGTGGCAACGCTTACCGCCGATGGAACAGGCGGCGCTGGCCGGGGCCACGGTGTTTCCTGGTTCCTTCACGCGCGCGGCCTTTTTGGCTGTCACCAAAGCGCGCTTGACCGATCTGGTAAGTCTGCATGATCGCGCCTTATTCCAACAGGATGGCGTGGGGCGCTCTATGATGCCCGCTTCTCTGCGGCAATTTGCCAGCCAAAAGCTGGATGCACTGCCGGGCAATGGCGAAGACGTGCGCAACCGGCATAGCGAGTATTATGCCAACTTCTTGCAGGCGTGTGAGCCGGCGCTAAAAACCGCCGACTTGCCCCAGGCAATGGCGGTCATCCGGCTCGAAATCCACCATATCCAGGCCATGTGGCAGCGCGCCATCGCGCGGCATCACCTGCCGACGCTTGAGAAAGTACAGGAAAGTCTCTGGTCTTTTTATTATCTGCAAGGGCGCCATCAAGAAGGCGAAGCGCTCTTTGCGGCGGCAGCCACAGCCTTGCGTCCTTTGGTCGCCATATCGGCTCTGGCAACGAGTGATCTGGCAACGAGTGATCTGGCAACGAGCCAATCCAACTTGATCTTTGGGCAAGTGTTGAACTGGCAAGCCTGGTTCCAGATCCAACTGGGGCGCTATGCGGAGGCATTAACCGTCGTTCAGGAAAGCCTTGCCCGCTTTGCGCAGGCGAGTCATGAACGGATGCACAGGGTGATGGCCTATGCGCAACTGGCTGCCGGCTCGCTTCACCTGCTGATGGACGAGCCTGACTTGGCGCACGGCCATCTTACGCAAGGGTTCACCCATGCGCAGGAGTGTGGCGACCCGTGGGGACAAGCGTACTGCGCTTTGCTCTTGGGGCCACTGGCTCTACCAGCCCCACAATTCAGGCGCTTCGCCACGCATTACAGCGAGAGCCTCGCTACGTTGCGCACGCTGGGTGATCCCCTGTTGCTGACCAACTGTCTGCTTGCGTGTGCGCACACCGCGTTGGCTTTGGGCGAATATGACCAGGCGGCGACTTGCCTGCAGGAAAGCCAGCAAATTAGCCAGGATGTTGGTTTGCCAGACGGACTGCTTGCAACGCACCTGGCGCTAGGGGAACTATATCGGGCGCGTGGTCAGGTTGACGAAGCGCACGCCATTGGCCTGGTCTGTTTCCATCATTGTGTTGAAACCGGCAATGAACGTTCTCTAACGATGGTCTTACACAATTTGGGGCTAGTTGCTTGCGATGGAGAACGTTATGCTGAGGCGAAAGCGTATCTACAAGAAAGTCTGCGCATTGCCGAACGCATCGGTTGCCGCTCAGCGGTTGTAATGGCGCTGACGGCAGCGGGCTATGTCGCCCTTGCGTTGGGCGAAGGCGAGCAAGCCAGAACAAACTTCCAAACAAGCTACACGGCGGCGCAACAACTCCCGCGCCGCACAGATCTGGTGGCTGCCGCACTCGGTGGCTTGGCCGCAGCCGACGCCGCCTCGTCCGCCTATCCAGCAGCCGCAGCAAACTACCAACAGGCATTGACCCTGGCAGCCCAAATCGAAGCGCCACCGTTGATCTGCGATCTACTGGTCGGGTTGTCTATGGTGCGTTGGCAAACCGGTGCTGCCAACCCAGACCAAATTGCTGACTGGCTGGCGTTGGCTTGTCAGCATCCAGCCAGCACCCAGGCCACCAAAGCACGCGCGACCCAACTTCTGGCGCAAGTGCAGACCACGCTATCAATACCCCAGCCGATGGTTGGACAAGCGAGTGGCGCAGCCAGCGATTGGCGGACGATGGTTGCCACGATTTTAAAGGCTGCCTGAAGAGTTCACACCTCTTGATTGTTTTCTCCATTCGATGACAGAGGCTACCTGCGCCTTCAATTTTAAAGAATCATCCCGCATTGTGCGCGCTTTCACGTTGCTCTAACGATCTTCGTGCGCCTTTTACGATTTTGCCCCGCCTAGCGGCGGGGCTTTTTACGTTGCGTTCACGGCGCCTTGCTAAACTGGGGTCATAGCAAGCAGGAGCAGGACAAACCGTAAATCACAGCAACCAATTTGGTTGCGACAAGAAACCCACAGGAGGCACGATGTTGCACTATCACCAAATCGAGTTTCTCACCTACGAACGACAGGCTGAGTATTGCGCTGAGGCCGAACAACGACGGCTGGTGCAATCCCTTTCGCTCAAGCGCTCTTACCGCATCATTGGTTGGGTTGGGCAACAGTTGATCAGGTGGAGTCAGACACGACAAGGTCAACCCAGCGTAGTTCCAACGCCGGCAACGCCGTCTGTGCTGGCCTGAGCAGAGCATCCAATTCTATTCGCCATAAAGGAGGCGTTATGTTGAACTATCACGACATGGCATTCCAAGCCGACGAACACCGGAATATGCTACTGGCCACTGCCAGCCAACAGTGCTTGGCCCAATCCCTGGCTGCGGGGCAACGGCACCCGCTCCTAGCCTGGGCTGGGTAGCAACTGGTCAAGTGGGGGCGGCAGTGGCGAAACGACAAGCAAACGCCCGCCTTGCCTTTTCAGCCTTCTCCCTTCTCCAACCGGCGTCTGGTGCGCCACACGCCGACGATCTTGCCGCTGCTGGCACTGTTGACCTGTTGGTTCTGCCTGAGTACCCGTTCAGCAGCCGCCGCGGCAACTATCCCGGTGGATGGCACGACCTGTACCCTGATCGACGCCATCCATGCCGCTAACAGCGACACGGCCAGCGGCGGCAGCTTGGCGGGCCGCGGAGCCGACACCATCACGCTAGCGAACGATGTAAGTTTGAGTGTCAGTAACAATAACGGCAACGGCACTGGCAGCACCGGTCTACCGATGATTACCAGTCCGATTACCATTCAGGGGGGTGGTTATACAATCAGCCGCGCCAGCGGGGCAGTAGCCTTTCGCCTCTTCTATGTAGCCAGCAGCGGCACACTCACCGTGACCCAAACCACCTTGACCGGCGGCAACGACCGATACTTCAAAAGCGGCGGCATCTACAATGATCATGGCACGTTAACGGTGAGCAACAGTACTCTCTCCGGCAACTCTGTAACCATGAGCGGCGACAGCTTCAGCAGCGGCATTGGCGGCGGCGGCATCTACAACGATCATGGCACGTTGACGGTGATCACTAGCACTCTTACCGGCAACTCCGCAACCAGCAACGGCGGCGCTGGCGGCACCGCCGGTAACCGCGGCAGCCCCGGCGTCAACGGCAACGGCGGCATGGGTCACTTCGGCAACAGCGGCCACTCTGGCATCAACGGCAGCAGAGGCAATAGCGGTTGCGGCATTTACAATGCTGGTGGCATCGTGACGCTGATGCGCACCTTCACGATCCGTAACAGCGGCACAGCGGCCCTCAGCCTCAGCGGTGTCCCACTGGTGGCGGTGAGTGGCGACAGCGCCTTTACGGTCAGCACCCAACCAGTGGGCAACAGTGTAGCAGCGGAGGATAGTATCACCTTCCAACTTACCTTTGCCCCACCGTTGCTGGGGTGGTAATGGCGACGGTGAGCATTGTCAATAACGACCCTGTCCAGATCAAAGCGCACTGCGTCGCTGCCTTTCGCCAACGCTGGTGCGAAACCATTGAACCCGCCATCAACCAGCTTCCCGCGCTGGTTGATCTCTATGTCCTCGTCAACCCGGCGAGTGGTACGCTGCTGGTTTTCAGCATCTATGCCAGTGAAGCGGACGCCCTGGACGGTCACGCGAGCGGCGTCTATCAACAGCTATTGCAGCAGAGCGCTGATCTAGTACAGGTGGAAACCGTCACCCACACCGGCTATACCATTATCTCCACCTGAGCGTGACCACTTTCCGAATATGCGCTTGCACAACTAAGTGGTGGTTAGACGACAATTAGGCAGACCTCCGGGAGGTGGGCAGATGAGTTTGGGGCAATCGGCGTTCGTTTGCCCACCTCCCGGAGGTCTGCCCTGCGCCAGTTATCATTCAATCACTACCCGCAACTGTTTAGCAATGAATACACAAAAGAGCTAACAACAAGGAGCAACTACTCATGAACGATCACGAAAAATCCCGTTTCCTGCGCCAAGCCCCCGTCACCGCCACCCCGTCACGCACGTCCGTGCGTCCCCTGTGGCGCAACCTGTTGTGGACCCTGGCGCTCTGCCTGGTTGGGGCAGCGTTGATTCTATCGCTGAACCACGCCCCCCTGGCCAATGCGATGCCCCTCTCTGACCCCACCCCGACGACCAGTCCCACGGTCAATGCGCGATTCAACGGCACGGATTGCAACCTTGTCGATGCCATTACAGCAGCCAACACGGGTAGTCCTGCGGGCCGCTGTGCGGCGGGCAACGCTGGTGCAGACACAATTGAACTCCTGAGCAATGTGTTTCTAACCGCAGTGAACAACGGGAACAACGGCCTGCCGGTCATCACCAGTGCCATCACTATTGAAGGACGGGGCTACATCATCGCCCGCGACACTGATGCTCCCTTCTTTCGTATTCTGACTGTGGAAACCAACGGCGACCTCACCCTCAACGCCACGACCATTACCGGTGGTGATATTTATGCAAGCCAAGCGTTTGCTGGTGGCATCTACAACAACTTTGGCAAGGTGCGCTTAAACAACAGCATCGTCAACAACAACACAGCCGGGTTTGGCGGCGGCATCTACAACAACTGTGGTACACTGACCCTCAGCAACAGCACCGTCAGCGGCAACAATGCTATAGTTGCAGGCGGCATCTACAACAACTGTGGTACACTGACCCTCAGCAACAGCACCGTCAGCGGCAACATCGCCTCGGTGGTAGGCAGCATTGGCTCAATTGCAGGCGGCATCTACAACAACTCAGGCACGCTGAGTCTCAGCAACAGCACCGTCAGCGGCAATCGCGCCGATCGCTACGGCGGCATCTTCAACTACAACTTGGGTACAGTGATTCTGGAGCGCAATTTAATTGCTGGGAATCAAAGCTCATATCCTGGAGCTGAAATCTATAATCTGGCAACCATTGTCAGCAGCAACGACAATCTGTTCGGTCACAGTGGTGAGAGTAATAGTGAAGCATTCTATCAATTTACCCCTAGTAGCAGCGACATTACGGCCACGAGTGATGGCACTAGACGAACCGCACTGAGCAGCATTCTCGAAACCACGCTGGCCACCAACGGCGGTCGCATCTTCACCCACGCGCTAGTGATTGACAGCCCGGCCGTCGACGCAGTTCCTAGCGGCCCCGCTACCGACCAGCGCGGGGTGGAGCGTCCACAAGGCGCGGCCTACGACATTGGCGCTTTTGAGCTGGAGCCGCTCCCCTTACCCACTACTATGCCGCTACCTGCCACATCTACCAACACACCAACGCCTGTCCCGCCGACCAGTACATCCACGCCGGCGCCGACCAACACACCGACGCCTGCCCCGCCAACCAGTACACCAACGCCAGCGCCAAGATGGACGCGCACCCCACGCCCCGCTAGCTATTCTGCCGTCGCTAACAACGACCAAGCGATGACGAATGAAGTTACACCCTTCGGGAGTGGCGAGTTGACAACCGTTGCCGATGAGGAGCAGGCGGCGCAGGCCAAAACACTTTTCCTGCCGCTGGTGATGCAATAGTTGTTGCCGTGACCGGCGCTACGGCGCCGGTCACGGCAACGGGCAAGGCAAGCCAGGATTGACTGCTTTAACGATGCACTAACGATCTCCGCACATTTTGCCAAGTAACGGCGCCACCCACTGACGTTGCTTTAACGTTTGCCTGGTATGCTGGGGACAGCCAAAGTAAACGAAGCCAAGATTCCTGTTCCACCAGCCCAAAGGAGGCGTTATGTTGAATTATGACGAGATCGTCACCCGCAGCGAAGCCCATCGCGACTTGTTATTGACCAACGCCGAGCAACAGCGTTTGACCCAATCCCTGGTCGCATCCCAACCGCACCCTGTCACCATCTGGATTGGACGCCAGTTGATCCGCTGGGGCCAACAGTTGCAGGGCACAAAGTCGCTGCCGCCGTTGCCTGTCCAGCCTATGACAGAAGGTTTTTAATCAACAAACAGCAAAAAATCAAGGAGTACCAACCCATGAACGATCAACCAGAAACCCAACCCGACGTGCAAGCGCTATCTCATCTGGTGCAGGAACAGCAGCGCCAGCTTGCCACCCCTATCCCGCCGGCCGTGGGAGACCATGCCACTCCCCGCGTGTCCGTCACCGAATTGACGACCACAACCACCGGTACCCAAAGCATTTTCCTGCCCTTCGTGACGAAGTAACGTTGCGCCCTGGTATAGTTTCCGGATGACGATTCAGCCATAGGCCCCTATGGCTGAATCGTTACCATTCGCCGGCCAGCCTTCTAGGGCGCAGCAGTGATGACCGTCGTCGGCTCAAACAACAGGAGTTCCGGGTCGGCGTTGGCGCGGTCGCGCAGGGGTTGGGTAAAACCGCCGCGGCTGAAGAGCGTGTAGTAGATGCGCCAGTCCCGCTCCGCCCCTTGCCACTGCCGCCCTTTCTGCTGCAAGGTCTCCAGGTCCGCCATGCCCATCGGTTGAGTGCGCCAGCGCGCTTCCCCCAACCAGGCAATCCGCTGTTGGTAACTGACGGCGACCACATCGATCTGATTTTGTGCGTCCCACCAGGAGCCAACCGCTTCGGGCCAGAAGCCAGGGGTGCGCTGGTGGGCCAGGGTGTGGACGCTCTCCCGCGCCAGCTCTTCCCAGGTGATCGCCACAAATTGCTCCCAGGTGGGGCGTAAGACCTGCTCGACCAACCCGCTGCCCTGGCCTTTCTCAATGGCGCCGGTATAGGGCAAAATATAGCGACCCCAAAAGCGAATATAGGGATCGGCGATATGCCACGTCCCTCTTTGCTGCCGGTTGCTGCGTGTAATGCCGATCGGTACGCGCCGTTCGACATAGCCTGCGCCCGCCAGCGTTGCTAAATAGCTGGGCAAACTACTCCGTTCCAGCCCCGCTTCGCGCGCAATGGTGGTCAGCGTGTGCGCACCATTGGCGATGGCGCGTAAGACCGCCACATAGTGCCGTGGGTCGCGCAACTCTTCGTGTAACAGGGTTAAGCCATCATGGTAGAGAATGTTTGCCGGATCGAAAACGGTCTGGCTGAGGTTGGTCCACCACGAGCGCTGCGGGCGTAAGTGGGCCAGGTAGGCTGGCATCCCCCCGGTCAGCGCATAGGCTTCAATCAATTCGGCGGCGGACTGTTCCGGTAAAAACGCTGCCGAAGCGCTGTTCCCAATGAAGATAGGTCCAAAATTCACAGTGTAGGCGCATTCACCAGACTCTGCCAATTTTCAAACCAGAAGCCATTCCTGCTAGTAAATGGTGGATAATTTTATCGTAAACACTGTTTTCTTGCAACTGGTCAATGTGCAATATCGGCGATGCCTTCCGACATCGCGTCTTCATGGCGCCTTTGTTCGGAGTGGCACGGCATTCAATGGCCTTTCGAGGAATTATCAACAAGAGGATATATCATGATACCTATGGAAACCAAGCCAATCACCTCTGCTGTTCGGCTAGTGACGTCACGTTCCTATGCCCCTGGTCAGCTCATTCAAACGATTAGTCAGTACCAAATCACCAACACCCCCACGGATTCATCGATTCAGGTTGGTGTAGACAAGCATATTGAGGAATTGGGCATTCTTGCTTTTTTGCATCACTCCTGTGATCCAACGGTAATTGTGGATACAAGCACCTTCGAAATTGTTGCGGCGCGCGCAATGGAGAAGGGAGAGCCATTAACGTTTTTCTACCCCTCTACCGAATGGGAGATGGCAAAGCCCTTTATCTGTCAATGCAGGGCGCGCCATTGTATACGGTCGGTGGCAGGGGCCAAGTATTTAGCCATCGATCAGCTAGCCCCCTACTTTATTAACCAACACATTCGGGATCTGTTATTGCAGACATTGACCCCAGCGCCACGGGTGCAACAGAGCTTGCCGGGCTATGCTCCTTTACTGCTTACGATGGCTGGCGGCGCCGGCCAATCTTGATCCTGGCGGCTGATGATTATCTCACGCACTCGTGCGGGCAAGGCATTGTACTTACCCAAGTTGCTGCGCTTTCCTAAAAAAAATGAGCCGGCGCTCGTGCACCGGCTCATTTTTTTGCAATGGTTATTGCTGCGCCTGTCCCCCTATCGCCGGCAGGGCGCCCAGCGCTTTCAACCCGGCCAGCAACTGCGCATCGCCACTCTTTGCTAGCGCTTCGGCTGTCAATTCTTTGACGAGCGCTGGGGTAAGAAATTCGCCATCGGCAGGCAGTTTCACTTCCAGGTCAGGGGTAATGCCTTGCTTGCGGATCAGACGCCCATCGGCGGTCAACCATTGGCTGGTGCCAAGGAGGAGGGCCGAGCCGTCATCCAGGGTGAAGGTCTGCAAGACGGTGCCGGTGCCAAAGGTGGTTTCGCCGATCAACTGGCCGCGCTTGTGATCCTGGATGGCGCCGGCGAGAATTTCTGCCGAACTGGCCGAGCCGGGGTTGATCAACACGACCATGGGAATGTCGGTCGCTACACCGCCCCGTTCGACGCGGAAGGGCTGTCGGTTGCCACGCGCATCTTCTTGTTGCAAAACATTCCCGCTCTTCAAGAATTGACTGGTCACGCTGATCGCCTGTTGTAACAGACCGCCGGGGTTGTTGCGCACATCAAAGACCAGACTTTCGGCGCCCGCCGCCTCGGCTGCTTTCAGTGCGGCCACCAGTTCGCTCTTGGCCGTGGCGCTAAATTGATTCAAACGCACCAACGCCGTTTCCGTGCCGGGCACCATTGTCCATGAAACTGCCGCCACTTTGATCTCGCGGCGCACTAGGCTCAGTTCAATGCTGGAATCCTCACCTTCGCGCAGCAGCGTCAACACCACTTCCGTACCGGACGGACCGCGAACCCGGTCAACGATCTCATTGAGTGAAAGGCTGGTCACATCTTCGCCATCCACGCCCAGGATAATATCCCCGGCGCGAATGCCTGCTTCTGACGCCGGCGAGTTGTCAATCGGCGCCACGATCACCGGCAACCCATCCTTGACACCCAACTGCGCGCCGATGCCGCTAAAGCTGCCGGCCATGGCGGTTTGTTGATGTTCCAGTTCGCTGGGGGTCAAAAAGGTGGTGTGTCCTTCATCGCCCAGCGCTTGTACTAGCCCATTGATGGCGCCGTAGGTCAGGCCCTTGGTGTTCAGCACATCACGGTCAATAAAATGGTTCTGAATGATTGACCAGGCTTGCCAGAACACTTCAAACTCGGTCGGTGTCTCACCGTCGCTCTGGGCAACAGCTTTGGCGCCGCCGACCATTGTGCCGGCGCCAAAGGCCAACAGGATCACCAGGCAGAGCGCCACAAAGCGTAGCGCTTTTGGTTTTAAAAATGACATACTTTTCTCCACTGTCTCACTGCATTCGTTTCTATGTTTATTCTACCACGCGATTGTTAACCAAAGATATGAATTAGATGAGAGAATAATCAGAAGCAGGGGTGGGACGCAGTGGAGAGGGCGGCTTGCTGTGACAACTCGCTGTAGCATTTTTTCGTAGCACCGGCATCTAGCAAAGACTGGCGGCGCGATTATTGTCACGTCCTTTGGGCTTTCTTAAAAAATTGTAATGTTTTCGACATAGACAAAGGCCAAAAGCTTTGCTATACTGAAGCTAGTAGAGTTGCCGTCCAACAATCTCTACTACTACCTGAACCGGCCTGTTGGCGCAGGCCGGTTTTCTTTTACCCACAATTCATTCACATTGGTCATCATGCTGCGTGATGGCCTTTATACCAACGAGAAAGCAGTACACTCATCGCAAAAAGGGCAACGGCCAGGAGGATCAGCTTACTATCCAACGTGGGCATTTTGCCGGCGGCAATCTGGCTCAAGTCAATGGCGGCGCCAAAGGTGACAAAGGCGATGGTGCTGGGGAGCGCGCCAATCGCTGTTCCCAACGTAAACGCTTTCCAATCCACCGCTACCAAGGCCGCCAGATAGTTCACAACGTCAAAAGGCAGCAGGATCAAGCGCATGGTCAACACGGTCAGAAACCCGTTGCGGCGCAAGCGGTTGGCGTAGCGTTGCACTAGATGGTCGGTCTCTGTATCCACCTGATGAAGGAGACCATTGCCGAAAAAACGTCCAATGCCAAAGCTGATGAGCGCCGAGGCCAAGACGCCGATCACCGTGTAACTCAGCGCCAAGAGCAGGTTACTGGTGGCCCCGCCGCCAAAGATCATGCCCCCCATGATGCAGAGAATGCCCACGGAAAAGAAGAGCAGCGGGCGGATCAGAAAGCTTGCCAGGTAGAGCAGCGGTCCGTAGGGCGTGGCAAAGAGGGCCAGCAACTGTTGTAGCGAGCTTTCAACGGTCAACCCTTGGCGTTGGTAGTAGAGCGTATAGCCGCCGAGCAACAATGCCCAGATGAAGAGGGCGACCACCTTTTGTCCGTGGCTGCGCCACCACACTGAACGCGCTGTCGGCAATTCTTCCATCACACGCATCATCCGCCTGTCTGACCCCCGACTTCAATACCGGAGAGATGTTCCAGCGCCTTGACCAAGGCATGGTTGCCTTCATGCCCAAGTTGATTCTCAATCGTGCGGTAGAGGTTGAAGATCAGGCTGGTGCCGGGGAGCGGCACGCCCAGTTGATCGGCGGCGTCCAAGACCAACCGCAAATCTTTTTGCTGAAGCGAAACCATAAAACCGGGCCGCCAGTCGCGGTTGATGATCTGCGGCGCGCGGTTGGTAAACATCCAACTACCGGCCGCCCCCTGGCTAATGGCGTCATAGGTCTTCTTCAGATCAACGCCACCGGCCTGCGCCAACAACAGCGCTTCACACATGGCAAGACAGTTGCCAACCACCAGCACCTGATTAACCAGCTTCACCGTCTGCCCGGCGCCCGTGCCACCCACATGGGTAATCGTCTTGCCCATCGCCTGAAAGACCGGCCTGGCCCGTTCAAAATCCTCCGCCGCGCCGCCGACCATAATGCTCAAGGTGCCTTTGGCTGCGCCTTCGCTGCCACCGCTGACCGGGGCGTCCAACATCTTGATCCCTTTGGCCGCCAGCTTCTCGGCCATCGCTTGGGTGGCCTGCGGGCTGATGGTGCTGCAATCAATGACCAACGAACCGGCCTTGGCGCCATGAATAATGCCATTGTCGCCCAACAGCACCGCCTCGACATCTGGGGTGTCGCTCACGCAAATGACAATGATGTCACTATTGGCGGCGACCTCGGCGGGAGTGGCGCGGGCCGTGGCGCCTTCCGCTGCTAACGTCTCCGCCTTGCTCGCCGTGCGATTCCAGACCGAGAGGGGAAAACCCGCTTTTAACAAATTGCGGGCCATCCCCATGCCCATGATGCCCAGCCCGACATAGCCTACTGTTTCGCTCATGATTTCGTCTCCGATAGTTTATTTTGGCTTCTTCGTCAGAATGAATTCGTCAAAAAGAAATACTCAGTAGTCCGCAGTCCTAAGTCCAGAGTCCAGAGTCCAGAGTCAGGCTGGATAGCGTTGCGGTCTACTGATACTATACCAACCTAGACTCCCCCTCCTAACCGGTCCTGACCGGCAGATGGGTCGCTGGTCATGGTCCGGCTAGGAGCGAACTTATAGAGAGAACGAATAAAAGTCGCCTATAGGGTAGGGGCGGAGTCTATTTAGTTTATCTATTAGTCGCTTGAAGAAGCGGGGGTAGAATTCAGCTACTACTATCATACGTTGAAGTGAAAAAATATCCAAACCACAAATGGTAGTGTATCTTAGTTGGTTGAAATTGTGGCGGGTGGTTGTTGGGCATGAAAAGCGTCAACCTCTTGAGCGAGCATAAAGGAGAGAGCGGAAGCGGAATGATAGGCGGAAGCGGCCCTGATGCGTCGGCGGAGGGTGCGATTAAAGCGCTCCAAGCGACTGGTGGTGCGGAGATGGGTAGGGTCCCAGCGGGGATGACGCTGGCGGATCTGAAAAAAGGTGACGGTAGAGCGGAAGTCGTTGCGGAGGCAGCGCACGGCGTCGGGTTGGGTGGTGCGGTAACGGCGCACGACGGCAAGATAGCGGAGGAGGACGGTGGGGAGGTGTTTGGCCTGCCAGATGTGATGAAAGTCACGAAAAATGGCTTTGCGGCGTTGTCGGCGGGCTTGTGCATTGAGACCTTCTTCGGTGATGCGAATGGCATGGTAGAGGTTGCGGAGCTTGTGGAAGAGACAGCGCTGTTCACTGGCGGCAAAGGAGACGGTGCGTAAGGCGGCGCACAAGCCACTGCCGCCATCATGAATGAGCAGTTCCAGCCCATTGTCACCCCGCACACCACGGGCTTCGAGTTCGCTGAGAAAGAGCAGCCAATTGCTTTCGTCTTCGCTTGCGGCCAAGCGCCAAGCCAACACCTCGGCCCGGTCGGTCTCGGGCCACACGCCCAGGGCGATGAAGATAGGGCGTTTGACCCGGCTTTTACAGGCACGCCGTCGCCCTTTGCTATCGACGCGAGAGCGGCCATTGGGCACCAGTTGCGTCACCCAAATCGCATCCACTTGCACCACCGGTGGCACGCACCACGCCTCGCCCGCAGCGGCAGCAGCCTGCACCTGTTGTAAACGGCGATTCAAGGTGCGCAAGGCCAACGGCGACATATGCAGCGCCGCTGCTTCCCCCTGCATCTCCCGCAGGCTGAGCCGTAAGGCGCCCCACCGCTCAATTTGGGCGGTCACATCCTCCCCGATGCGTTGGTAGGGTCGCAGCCACCCTTCCATCTCTAGGCGCACACTCCCCCCACATTCACAGACCAACCGTTGTTGCCAGATCGCCAACACCCCCCATTTACTTTCCAGCGTCCGCTCCCGCCCCCCGTTCCGACTAAACCGATAGCTCCGCCGACTCTTACACCGCTGACATGCCCCGGCGATTTCCACCCACTGCCCTACCGCAGACCGTCTTGCATACGCCTCCCGCCCCAGCAACTCATCGATACTCTCTCTCAGTTTCTCCTCTACCCCCCGCTCCAACGCCTTCACCACTGCCGCTTCCGCCTCCGCCATTGCTTCCGCAAACACGCCTTCGATATTGACACGGCGCTTTTCTCCCGCTATGCTTCCCATTGGGATGTCCCTTTCCGCTAAAGTTTGGTTTCGTCACCTTTACTTTACCCGGTGGGCCATCCCCCTCCAAATTTCAACCAAACTAGATACACTACC